>NZ_JAAVVZ010000002.1 GCF_023910635.1 Sphingorhabdus sp.
GCGGTTGCCGCGCCTGAACATATCGCGGCTTATCATTGGGTCGTGACGCGGCACGAGATTGACTATCGCGGTAATATTGCGGCGGGTGAAAGCGTTACGGCCCGCACGTGGATTGAGAGTGCACCCCAGGGTGCGCAGTTTGACCGGCGGGTCGATTTTGTTGATGCCAAGGGCAAGGTGATCGTGCGGGCGAATACAACCTGGGCGATGATTGATACAAAAACGGGGCGGCTGGTCCGTGTCCGGCCAGAGGTTTCTGCGCCGTTTATGGGGTGAGAGCATTGGCCCCATTGATGTGCGGGGAATTGGTTCGCACGAAGACACGAAGATGTTGGCAAATACCATCATGCTGAAACAAGTTCATTGTGACGGGTTCTTTTTGACGCCTCAAGGATTAAAGCAAGTGGCCCTAACCCTAAAAATCAATCGCAACGCCCTTTAATTCCCAATCGCCATAGCGGACGGGATCTGGTCGTTCGGCGTCGGGTTCAGGCGCGCGGCCGACCTCTTTGGCTTGCGGGATTGGCGGGCTTTTGGAAAGATATTCCGGCGCTTTGACATGTGGTGGACGTGTGCCCATGTTTCGAATTTCCTTGAGCGAAATGGCTTGTATGAAATATCGGCTTTCATCGCAGCATTTGCAAGGTCTGGCGTCGCAAGTTGGACCGCGCAGAACCGCTCTTCACTTGTGTGCCGCAGACGCCTAGTGCTTTTTTCTATGACTGAAGAAATTTCTGGCTTGCCCACTCGCCGCGCTGCCTTGCGGTTGCTTGATACCGTGATGCGCATGGGCACGCCGATGGACCAAGCCACCGCCAATGCGACCAAGGGCCTTTCGCCACCGGATCGCGCCTTGGCGATTGCCATCGCGCAAGAAACTTTGCGCTGGTCGGTGGATCTGGATACTCTCATCGACAGCAAGACCAAACAAGTTCTGCCAGATGACTCCAAGGCGCGGATGGTGCTGCGCCTTGCACTGGCGCAGATTTTGCGCTTGGGCACGCCTGCCCATGCGGCCATCGCAACGGCATTACCCTTGGTCGATGGCGGCCCAAGGCGGCTGGTGCATGGCGTGCTGGGATCATTGTTACGCGCCGAAGTCGCTTTGCCCGAATTGCCGTCGCTGCCTGAGGCGGTGATGATGCGCTGGCACCCGGCATGGGGCGACGACATGATCGCGGGCGCACAAAAGGCGTTGTCCGAACCGCCGCCATTGGACCTTGCCCTGCGCACGCCAGCAGAGACAAATGCGTGGGCCGAGCGGCTAAATGGGGTTAGCCTGATGCCCGGCCATGTGCGTTTGCCGCGTGGTACGGCGGTCGAAGAACTGGACGGCTATGATGCAGGCGCTTGGTGGGTTCAGGATCTCGCCGCCAGCCTGCCCGCACGGCTTTTGGGCGATGGCACGGGTAAGCGCGCACTTGACCTATGCGCTGCGCCGGGGGGTAAGACGATGCAACTGTCGGCGGCTGGTTTTGCGGTCACGGCGCTTGATAACAGCGCGCGGCGCATGGACCGGCTGATGTCCAATTTGGAACGCACGCAGTTGAATGCGGAGCGGGTAAACGCCGATGTCATGGATTGGAAACCATCGCAGCCGTTCGATGCGATTCTATTGGACGCACCTTGCAGCGCCACGGGCACGATGCGGCGCCACCCCGATGTGTTGCAGCGTATCGACATGAAAGCGATCAATAATTTGGCCGCGATTCAAAGCGCGATGTTGGACCGTGCGGCGGGATGGGTGAAGCCCGGCGGCACTTTGGTATTTGCCACCTGCTCGCTCGAACCGCATGAGGGCGAGGCGCAGGCAGAGGCATTTCTGGCGCGGCATCCCGAATATGCAACGATGCCCGTGACCGCCGACGAGTTGCCCGCTGGAGTTGTCCCCAATGCTCAGGGGCATGTCCGCACTATGCCGCCAATGCTGGCTGAGCAGGGCGGTTTGGACGGGTTCTTTGTGGCGCGGTTTGCCCGCCGGGCTACGGTAAAGTGAGGCGACGGGGGGATATATGAAAACCACGGCCCCCACGCTCACGACCGAACGCTTATCCATCGAGCCGATATCGCTTGATCATTGGGAGGATTATGCCGCGGCATGGGCCGACCCGCGCATGACCGCGTTCATTGGCGGCGAACCACGCAGCCGCAACGTCAGTTGGGGCAAAATGCTTCAGGGCATCGGCATGTGGCCGTTGCTTGGCTATGGCTATTGGTCATTTGTGGAACGGGCCAGCGGGCGCTTTGTCGGCAATGGCGGGCTGGCGCAGTTTGAACGCGGCATAGAGGAGCTGGAAGGCTTTCCAGAGGCCGGGTGGGCATTTATTCCCGACGCATGGGGCAAAGGCTATGCTACAGAGGCCATGACCGCGATATTATTATGGGCGGACGGGCAAGGACTGGGCGAAATACGGTGCATCATTGAACCCGGCAACACGGCATCACGCAATGTCGCGGGCAAGCTTGGTTTCACCAAATGTGCAGAATCGCATGATGTCATGGGCGACATGTTTATCTATCGGCGCTAACCGCGTTTATTGCGATAAGCTGTGTATAACGCCCGCCGCCGCCTTGCCCGCGCGGAGCCTAGCGTCTAAGCGCGTCATATGTCCAACGCCGTCCGCATTGCGCCATCAATCTTGTCCGCCGATTTTGCGCGGCTGGGTGAAGAAGTGCGCGCCATTGATGCCGCTGGATGCGACTGGATTCATGTCGATGTCATGGACGGGCATTTTGTCCCCAATATCACCATCGGCCCCGCGGTCGTAAAGGCGCTCCGCCCGCATAGCGATAAGCCATTCGACGTGCATTTGATGATCGCGCCGGTTGACCAATATATTCAGGATTTTGCCGACGCTGGCGCGGATATCATCTCGTTTCATCCCGAGGCTGGGCCGCACCCGCATCGCACGGTGCAGTTGATCAAGTCATTTGGCAAAATGGCGGGCATCGTGCTCAATCCGCATACGCCTGCGAAGATGCTCGATTACCTTATCGACGACATTGACCTTGTCTTGGTGATGAGCGTGAACCCCGGCTTTGGTGGGCAGAGTTTTATCTCAAGCCAGTTGCGCAAAATCGAAGCCATTCGCAAGATGATCGAGAAAACGGGGCGCGATATCCGGCTTGAAGTCGATGGCGGCATTACGACCGACACGGCACCGCTCGCAATATCGGCTGGCGCGGACACGCTGGTGGCCGGCACTGCCACATTCAAGGGCGGCGAGAGCCATTATGCCGCAAATATCCGGGCGCTGAGGGGTGAATGACCGGTAATTTTGAGGACGGTACGGATCAACGGCAGACGGCCTTAATCGTCAGGCCCAAGGGCGCGGGCCAAAATATTCTCGAGCGCCTCGCTCTCGAATTCTACAAGCTGACATGGCGCACGCCGCTGCACAATGGGCGGTTGAAGGGCAAGGTGCCTTTGCGCCTTCTGGCGGTGCCGAAGGACCCTTTGGAGGGCGATTCTGCACGTGGCCAAGCACTGCGAATGGGCAAATTCCATTATCAGGGCTTACAACAAGCGTTTGATGCGCTGGATTATGACCAGCTTGATCTATCGCCATCGCTGACCGATTATATCCACCGTTTTGACTGGCTGCGCGATCTTTCGGCCGCAACCAATCGCGGGGAAGGCGCGCCTGTCGCGGCGCGTATCGCCGATGCCTGGTTGCTGGCCAATGGCATGAAGACGCGCGAGCCGGCTTGGCGCGTCGACAATTGTGCTTGGCGGCTGTTGAACATGGCCGCTGGATCGCCGTTTTTGCTGAGCAGTTCGGACCCGATTTACCGTTCGCGCGTCATCAACCATTTTGCGCGGGTGGCACGCCACCTGGACCAGTCCGCACCCAGGGCGCAAAGCCATTTTGCCAAGACCATGGGTTGGGCGGGCGTCGTTGCCGCGTCGTTATTATTGCCCGAAGGCAAAATCCGCCGCGCAGTGGGTGAAGACGGATTGGCCGAATCCTTGCGCGCCACAATTTTCCCCGATGGCGGCGTTGTGTCGCGCTCGCCCATCCAGTTGATGGAGCTTATCGGCTTATTGAGCCTGTTGAAGCAATGCTATGTTGCGCAAGGCGAGCTGGTGCCGGATTTCCTCATAGAGGCGCTGGGCCGTGCGGTGCCTGCCTTGTTGGGGCTGACACATTCCGATGGCGGCCTTGGTGCGTGGCAGGGGTCGGCGCATATGACCGCCGACCGGATTGACGCGCTTGTTACCGCCAGCGAAGTTCGCGCCCGCCCGCATCGCCAAGCACTTGATTGGGGCTATCAGCGTGTGTCGGCTGGCAAATCCGTGCTTTTGCTGGATGCGGGGCCGCCGCCGCTCGCGCGCCAGTCGGCGTCGGGCTGCGCTTCGACCCTAGCGTTCGAATTGTCGCATAATGGGCAGCGGATCATCGTCAATTGTGGCGGTGCGGCACTTGTCGGCGCGACCATATCGGCGGCGCTTGCACGCGGCCTGAGGACCACGGCGGCGCATTCAACGCTTTGCCTGAATGACACCAATTCGACGGCAATTCTGCCGGGCGGTCAGTTGGGCAAGGGCGTGACTGAAGTCGGCCTTGAACGCCGCGATATTGATCAGGCGACACGGATTGAGGCAAGCCATGATGGCTATGCGAAAAGCTTTGGCTATAATCACGCCCGCCTGCTCATCTTGCGGTCCGACGGCATGGAATTGCGGGGCGAAGATACGCTGTTGCCGCAGGAAAAGCCGAGGGACGATGTGGCAGCGCATGTCCGCTTTCATCTGGGGCCAGATATTGAGATCGCACCCACAGACCAACCGCAGACCGCTTTGCTGCGCATGGCCGACGGCAGCAACTGGGCGTTTATCACCTCCGGTGGCCTATTGTCGGTCGATGATAGCTTATGGGTTGACCAAAATGGTCGGCCGCACCCGACCCAACAACTTGTGATCGCCGCTGATACGGGTAAAGGCGCTCTCCACATTAGCTGGCAACTGCGCCATTTAGGATGAAATTATGCACGACGTCGTCATTAAACGGGCCCTATTGTCAGTATCTGACAAGGCTGGATTGGTGGAGCTTGGCCATGCGCTGGCGGCGCGGCATGTTGAATTGGTGTCGACGGGCGGGACGGCCAAAACGCTGCGCGCCGCTGGCCTTATGGTGAAGGACATTAGCGAGCTGACGGGCTTTCCCGAGATGATGGACGGCCGCGTTAAGACGTTGCACCCGATGGTGCATGGCGGCCTGCTCGCGGTGCGCGATAATCCCGAACATGCCGCCGCGATGGCCGAGCACCATATTGGCGCAATCGACCTTGTGGTGGTCAACCTCTATCCCTTTGCGCAGACGGTGGCCAAAGGCGCGACGCGCGACGAGATCATTGAGAATATTGATATTGGCGGACCATCAATGGTGCGCAGCGCGGCCAAAAACCATGCCTTTGTGACGATCCTGACCGATCCAGCCGATTATGATGACTTGATTGCCGAGCTTGAGGAAAGCGACGGTAAAACCAGCTATGACTTCCGCCGCAAATGCGCGGCGAAAGCCTATTCGGCGACCGCTGCTTATGACAGCATGATCAGCCAGTGGTTTGCCTTTGCCGACCAGCAGCAACCGTTTCCGGACATGCTTGCCGTCAATGGCAACCGCACGGCCGAATTGCGCTATGGCGAAAACCCACATCAGCGTGCGGCGCTGTATGTGCCTGTGGCGCCGCATATTGCGGGCATCGCCCAGGCCGAGCAAGTGCAGGGTAAGGAATTGTCCTATAACAATTACAATGACGCGGATGCCGCGCTTGAGCTGGTCGCTGAGTTTCGCGATGGCCCGCCGACGGTCGTTATCGTCAAGCACGCCAACCCATGCGGCGTTGCAACGGGGGCGACATTGATCGACGCCTATCGCGCAGCGCTGGAATGCGACAGCGTCTCGGCCTTTGGCGGTATCGTTGCCGTCAACCGCCCGCTGGATGCAGCGACGGCAGAAGCGATTACCGAGATTTTTACCGAAGTCGTGGCTGCCCCGTCCGCCGATGATGCGGCCAAGGCGGTATTTGCCAAGAAGAAGAATTTGCGATTGTTGCTAACCGGCGATTTGCCCGACCCAAAACGCGGTGGCCTGTCGATCAAACCGATTACAGGCGGGTTGCTCGTGCAGTCACGTGACAATGGCCATGTTGCCGATGATGCATTCACTGTCGTTACAAAACGTAGCCCGAGCGCGCAGGAACTGGCGGATTGCCGCTTTGCATGGACGATCGCCAAGCATGTGAAGTCCAATGCGATTGTCTATGCCAAGGATGGCGCAACCGCTGGCATTGGCGCCGGTCAAATGAACCGGCGTGACAGCGCGCGTATCGCCGCGCTTAAGGCGAAGGAGGCCGCTGAAACCTATGGTTGGGCCGCCCCGCGCACCTTGGGTTCCGCCGTTGCCTCCGACGCGTTTTTCCCCTTCGCTGACGGTTTACTCGCCGCCGCCGAAGCTGGCGCAACTGCGGTCATTCAACCGGGCGGGTCGATGCGCGACGACGAAGTGATTGCCGCCGCCGATGACGCTGGCCTCGCCATGGTCTTCACCGGCATGCGGCATTTCAGGCATTGATAGCTCCCCTCCCGCAAGCGGGAGGGGCTGGGGGTGGGCAGCGACGGCGCGTGGAAAAGCGAGCCTGCGGCTCGACCCTCCCCTGACCCCTCCCGTAAACGGGAGGGGAATTAGATTTACCCAGCCCGCTTCACCGTGCCCTTATAGTTGCCATTTTCGCCCTTTTTCGGACCGTAATTGCGGGCAGGTGCGCCGGGGTCGCGGCGGTTTTCGCTGCGCGCGGCAAATGCGCGGTCGGCGGTGGGGCGACGATCACCGGCAGGGGCATTGTCGTTGCGTGGACGTGCGTCCCGGCTGCCTTCACGGCTGCCTTCACGGCTGCCGTCGCGTGGACCAATGGCGGGTTGCCAGCCACCTTGCGGCGCGTGCGTGCGGTTACGGCTCTCGCCGTTCAAGCCAGTGCCGCCATTATTGCCGCCAAGCTTCTTGCCAGCATAATTGGTGCGTCCGCCGCCGGGTTGACCACCACCGCGACCGCCACGTGCCTGTTGCGGCTTCTTATCGGCAACAGGGGGCGGCAGTGCTGCGACTGCGGCACGGAAACCTTCGGGAAGGCCAAGCGTCATGGCGCGGATGCCAGTTAAACGCTCGATGTCTTTCATATAGCCACGCTCATCGCCCGCAACAAAGCTCATGGCGATACCTTCACGGCCTGCGCGCGCGGTGCGGCCAATGCGGTGGACATATTGTTCTGGCACATTGGGCAATTCGAAGTTGAACACATGGCTGACGCCGGGGACGTCAATGCCGCGCGCCGCAATGTCGGTCGCCACGAGTATTTTGATCTTGCCATCGCGGAATGCTTGCAGCGCAGCCGTACGCTGGCCCTGCGATTTGTTGCCATGGATCGCGGCGGATTGGATACCGGCTCCCGCAAGCCCACGCACAACGCGGTCGGCGCCATGCTTTGTGCGGGTGAAGACCAACGCCCGGTCAATCTCTTCGCTTTGCAATTTGAGCGTCAGCAATGTCTGCTTTTCGCGCTGCTCGACAAAGGTCACGAATTGTTCAACGCGCTCTGCTGTGGTCGCGGCGGGCGCAACCGAAACACGCACAGGGTTGTTCAGAAAACGGTTGCCAAGCTCGGCAATCGCCTTTGGCATGGTCGCCGAAAAGAACAATGTCTGACGCTGTTTTGGCAATAATTGGTCGATACGCTTCAACGCGTGAATAAAGCCCAAGTCCATCATCTGGTCGGCTTCATCAAGGACGAAGATTTCAACGTCCTTCAACGTGACCGCGCGTTGCTCAATCAGGTCGATCAAGCGGCCCGGCGTAGCGACAAGAATATCGACGCCACCGGCAAGACGCTTTTTCTGGCTGAAAATCGGCATGCCGCCGAACACGCAATCGACCTTCAGGCCCAAAAACTTGCCATAAGTGCGGAAGCTGTCGGCGATTTGCGCCGCGAGTTCGCGCGTTGGCGACAGGACAAGCATCCGGCAGCTATATTGCTGACGCGCCTTTGGCTTTGTGGCGAAATGGTGCAGGGACGGCAACGCAAATGCAGCAGTCTTGCCCGTTCCGGTCTGCGCAATACCGCATAGATCGCGGCCTTCAAGCAAGGGTGGAATGGCCTGTTGCTGAATGGGTGTTGGCGTATCATAGCCAGCCGCCTCAAGCGCCTTAAGGATAGGTTGGGCAAGGCCCAGGTCTTGGAAAAAAGACATATTTATACTTTCAAAATAGTCGTCGCGGCCCACGAAGCGTATCCTTTCATCAGGACCGCACAGGCGCAACAGCAGGTGTTCGGGAGCAGCTTATGCTGACCCGTTGGAAACAACCCTGCGTGATATGGGAAGCCTCTAAGCTTACGCATCTTGTTCGTTTGGCGGAGCCGTTATTTGGGCCCTCACGCTGCCAAAACTGCGGCGGAATTGTCCGCTCGCCTCATGCGCTTGGGATGCCTATGGCGAAACCATCGTCAAAACGCAAGTTATTTGTGCGTCGGCGCAATAATCGGTCGCAGACGCGCGCTAAAGATGCATGAAGTCGCGGTCGAAACTTTTGAGATGCGCGCCGCCGTCGACGAAAATGACTTGCCCGGTAACATCCTGCGCTTGGGCGAGATAGACTACAGCGTCCGCCACAGCCGATGGCGATGGCAATGCGCCCAAGGGCATCCTATCGGCCAGCCGCGTTTCTTGCTGTGCGGTATAATCATCGGTTGCAATGACCAAGCCAGGCGCGACGCCATTGTAACGGGCACGACCAGCAAAGGATGCCGCCATGGAGCGCACCGATGCCGCGAGCGCCTGTTTAGACAAGGTGTAGCTCATCTGGTCACGGTGTGGATTGACCACGCGTTGATCGAGGATATTGACGATGGCGGGGCGCGCCTGTGCGCCAGAGGTTTGGACAAGGGCCTTTGCAAGCAATAATGGCGCAAACAGGTTCAAACGAAAATGCGCCTCCAGCGTTTCCAGCGTCATCGTCTGCCAGTCGTCTTGCCCGAACATGGCCGCATTGTTCACCAATAGGTCGGGCGTGCGACCAAAATGGGCGGTGATCATGTCCAGTAGTCTGGCGGGATCGCCGGTGCTGAGGTCGAAGGTGAATGCGTGCCATTCGCGCGCGTTCGCCTGCAGCGCCGCTGCCAGAGCAGCCTCCGGCGGGGTATCCATATGGCTAACCAACGCCAGCGCATAGCCTGCGCCTGCAAGTTTCGCCGCAATCGCTGCGCCCAGCCTGCGTTTGCCACCTGTCACAATTGCAAGCGGCTTAGCGGTCACGTGCGGCCCCGCGACATGGTGATGCCAATCGCCTCATTATCCTCGGCAATCGCCAGCTTGACGATCTTGACGACGATGTTGCTGATACGTGGGTCGTCGGCGAACAGAGTGTCCATGATATGATCGGCCACCGCCTCAATCAGCGTGAAGTGCACGCCCTCAGGCAATTTTGTCGCCGCTTCTTTCAACGTCATATAATTTTTGGAAGCCGACAATGGTGTATCCGGCGCGTAATGCGGGGCCATATCGAGCGTGGTGCTGATCGATATGCGCAGCGGTTGCGGCAGATGCGTTTCCTGGCTGTAAATCCCCGTCAGGACATTGACGACAAGATCGTGCACTTCAAGAATTAAACTGTCGCTCATATCACTCCTTAACGCGACCAGCGGGCGAAAATGGCGGTGGGCAAAAGCATGCCCCTGCCTTGTTCGCGTACCGCCAGCTCGCCAAATTCAACCTTGCCACCAAGGTCCGCAAATTGCGATTCCAATAGCCCGCCCAATGCCAGCGCGGACATGCGCACGGCGTAGACGGTTAAAAACAAAAATTTCGATTCCGCATCCAACAGCTTGCGGCAATTGGCGATCAGTTCAGGCAAGTCTTCCTCAAGCCGCCACACTTCGCCTTCGGGGCCACGGCCATATTTGGGAGGGTCCAACAATATGCCGTCATAGCGTTTTTCGCGGCGTACTTCGCGGGCAACGAATTTGGCGGCGTCATCGACGATCCAGCGGATGGGGCGGTCTGCCATGCCCGACATTTCGGCATTGGCCCGCGCTTGCCCAACCGATTTCTTTGACGCATCAACATGCACCATCTGCGCGCCTGCCGCAGACAAAGCGAGCGTGCCAACGCCGGTATAGCCGAACAGGTTCATAGCAACCGGGTCGGCAACGCCCGCCAATTGCTCCCGCATCCAGCGCCACACCGGGTCCATATCTGGGAAGAAGCCCAAATGGCGAAACGGTGTGCAGGACGCGGTAAAATGCACTTCGTCATTCCACGACAGTGGCCATCCATCCATGGGGACGGGTTTGTTGTTATACCAACGACCGCCGCCATCATCGTCTGATCCGGGAACAAATTCGGCGTCAGCGGGCCATTCGTCTAATGCCGGGGCCCACATCGCTTGCGGTTCAGGCCGGATGAAGCGGCGGTCGCCATAGGATTCATATTTGCGCCCATGACCTGAATCGATCAGCGTATAATCGCTGCGCGGTTCGCTGATCAGGGTGACGAAATCCGGTTCCATATTCAACGCGTGGCGCGCGCCAACACATAATCACGCACCGCATCATATTCACCGGGCAGAACATCAAAGCGTTCTTCGCGGTCAAATAATTGCGATACCCGCGCAGGCAAAGCGGGGCGCACGCCGGTGGCATTTTCAACGGCGTCGGGGAATTTGGCGGGATGCGCTGTCGCCAATGTTACCACCGGCACCTCGGGGCGAATACCAGCATTGCGCGCAGCATGCAAAGCGATCGCGGTGTGCGGGTCGATGATTTGATCGGTCGCGCCATAGGCCCAACGCATGGCGGCCGACATCTGTTCGGCATCGGTGCGTGCGCTGGTGAGTAACGTCGCCTTTTTACGCATTTCGGGCGACAGCACCATCTTGCCCATTTTTTCGAACCACTTCATCCGCGCGCCCGTGGTGGTGCCATCACGGCCCTCCAGATCGAACAATAAGCGTTCAAAATTGCTCGACACCTGAATATCCATAGATGGCGATGCCGTCGGGGTCACGCCAAGCACCGAATAGTCCCCTTTTGACAAGGCGCGGTGCAAAATATCGTTGATGTTGGTGGCAACAATCAGGCGCTCAATGGGAAGACCCATTTGCGCGGCAACATAGCCAGCAAACACATCGCCAAAATTTCCGGTAGGTACCGAAAATGCGACCTTGCGCTCGGGGCCGCCCAAGCGAAGCGCGGCGTAGAAATAATAGACCACTTGCGCCATCAGGCGGGCCCAATTGATCGAATTGACCGCAGATAAGGTTAGCGGACCGTTGACATCGCTGTCGTTGAACATCCGCTTCACCATCGCTTGGGCGTCATCAAAGCTGCCACCAATGGCGATGTTATGGACATTTGGCGCAAGGATGGTTGTCATCTGCCGCCGCTGCACATCGGACACGCGGTTGTGCGGATGCAACATGAAAATCTCAATCTGCGCACGTCCGGCAACGGCATCAATCGCGGCTGAGCCGGTGTCACCAGAGGTTGCGCCGACAATCGTCAGTTTTGTGTC
Source organism: Sphingorhabdus sp. (assembly GCF_023910635.1). Classification (GTDB taxonomy): domain Bacteria; phylum Pseudomonadota; class Alphaproteobacteria; order Sphingomonadales; family Sphingomonadaceae; genus Sphingorhabdus_B. The sequence goes on from NZ_JAAVVZ010000002.1 coordinate 11,567, forward strand.
AGTACCCGACAGAAAGCGCACAAAAAACTGCCCCAGCAATTGCAGCGCCACATCCTTGAACGCCAAGGTCGGGCCGTGGAACAGCTCAAGTAACCAATGCTGGCCATCCAACTGCACCAAAGGCGTAACCGCTGTATGGGCAAAGGAGCCATAAGCCTTGGCGCACAGGCCCTTCAGCTCCGCCTCGTCCAATACGCCCACGGTAAAAGGTGCCATGACACGCGCGGCGAGATCCACATAAGACAGCCCGCGCATCGCGGCGATTTCTTGCGATGAAAATTGCGGCCAGTGCCGGGGCACATATAGCCCGCCGTCGCTTGCCAGCCCTGTCAGCGTGACGCCTGCAAAATCAAGATTGTCTGCGTTGCCGCGCGTGCTGATATATTCTGTTCTATTAATCGCCATAACGCGCACGCGGTTAACCGCAGCGCCGCATTTACGCAAGATTATTGCAAGTCAGCGCGGACGAATTCGGCACATCTTTCCCCAATCATGATGCTTGGCGCATTGGTGTTTCCAGAAACAAGACGGGGCATGATGCTGGCATCGGCCACATATAACCCTTCTATGCCCCGATATTTCAGGCACGAGTCAACAACATCATCGGCATTCGGCCCCATGCGGCAGGTGCCAACCGGGTGGTATACGGTGTCGGCGCGGCTGCGGATCAGGTCGTCCAAGGCCGCGTCGTCATTGATATCAACCGGATGCCGGTTCTTACCATTATAAGCGGCAAGCGCAGGCGCTTCGAATATACGATGCATCGCGCGCACACCGGCGCGCAGTGTTGCCATGTCGCGGTCATCGCTTAAAAAGGCCGGGTCAATAACCGGAGCGACTTTGGCGTCCGCTGATGCCAAACGCACGGTCCCACGGCTTTCAGGGCGCAGAACGCAGGCATGGCAGCTAAAGCCATGGCCTTTCACTTTGGAACGGCCATGGTCTTCCAGCATGGCGGGCACGAAATGATATTGGATGTCGGGCGCGGGCAAGCTTGGGTCCGAACGCCAAAATCCGCCTGCCTCGGCAAAGCAGGTGGTCATCACGCCCGTGCGCTTGCGGCGATGTTCGATGATAGCCATGACCATCTTGGCCGTGCCAGCCAGCGAATCGCCGAAGAAATCATCCTTGGATTGGGTTTCAAAGCTGGAGACATAATCGATATGGTCTTGCAGGTCGGAACCAATTGCGGCCTTGTCATCAACAACGTCGATGCCACGCTCTCGCAAATGTTCGGCTGGTCCCATTCCGGATAGCATCAGGATCTGCGGCGAACCAAATGCGCCTGCCGATAATATGACGGCCCCGCGCGCCTTGATCGTCCGGCGTTTGCGGCCCTGACGGATGACAACGCCCGTCGCGCGGCCATTTTCGACGATGATCTTTTCGGTCAGTGCGCCAGTCAGCACCGCCATACGGTCACGCGCCGGCTCAACATAAGCGCGCGCAGCGGTCCAGCGTTCGCCGCCCTTTTGCGTGACTTGATACAGGCCAAAGCCGTCCTGCGTCGCGCCGTTGAAATCCGCATTTACGGGCAATTGCAATTCGGCTGCGGCTTCAACAAAGGCAAGGCTGCCCGCTTGGGGCCAGCGTTGATTGGAAACCGAAAGTGGCCCGCCCGATCCGTGAAATGCGTCTGCGCCGCGTTCATTATCTTCACAGCGTTTAAAAAACGGCAACACATCGTCATAGGACCAACCATCGCAGCCCAAGGCGGCCCAATTGTCATAGTCATATTTATGGCCACGAATGTAGACCATCGCGTTGATCGCGCTCGACCCGCCAAGGCCCTTGCCGCGCGGTTGATAGCCTGTGCGGCCATTCAGGCCCTTTTGCGGAACGGTTTCATATTTATAATTGGACGCATTGCGGATGAACGGCATGAAGCCGGGCGTCTTGATCAACATATTATTGTTGGTGCCGCCTGCCTCAATCAAGCAGACCTTATATTTGCCACCTTCGGACAGCCGTCCGGCGGCTGCGCTGCCTGCGGAACCTCCGCCGATAACAATGATGTCGAATTCGTCCATATCGCCTGCTCCCTCTTAATGAGAGGGTTTAAGCGGACGATTAATTACTGGCAAGGGTGTAAATCGGCTATGCGTTTACGACCGGCTCAGCCTCGGCTTGCTGGCTCTCCAGCCATTGCGCACGAATGCTGTCCGATGTGTCCCGGCTGCCGTCATGGCTCCAGCCCGGAGGACGCCATATATAAGAAAATTTATGCCGCCATGGTGCGGACCATAGGTCCTGGGCGATGCCGATCCATTCATGAAACACGCTCCACAACAGGTTGAACGTGCCCAATTGCTTGACGATGCCATAGCGGATCTTTTCGCCTTCGACTTCCTCTGTAAAGGTGCCGAAGATGCGGTCCCAGATGATGAAGGTCCCTGCGTAATTCCGGTCCAGATAGCGCGGGTTGGTCGCATGGTGGACGCGGTGATGGCTTGGCGTGTTCATGACATATTCGACCCAGCGCGGGAATTTGTAAATTGCCTCGGTGTGGATCCAGAATTGATAAATGAGATTGAACGCGCCGACGAACAACAGCATCGCAGGATGAAAACCCAAAAATGCCAAAGGTATGCGAAAGATAAAGCCAAGCGCGATAAAGCCAGTCCATGTTTGGCGCAAAGCCGTCGATAGATTATAATGCTGGCTACTGTGATGGTTCACATGGCTTGCCCAGAACCAGCGCACGCGGTGCCCCGAACGATGCGCCCAATAATATGCAAGATCATCGAGTACAAAGCATAAGGGCCACGCCCACCAGACCCAGCCGATATCGAAAAAGCGTTGTTCGTATATCCACATGGCAAGGCTGAACACCAACGCGCCCGACAATGCGCCGGCAACGGTGCTGCCCGTGCCCAAGGCGAGCGATGTCAGCGTATCGCGCGGTTCATATTTCTCTGGCGCGCGGCGCCGCGCCCATAACATCTCTGCGACGATCAGGATGATGAACGCCGGAACCGCATAATCAATTGGGCTGAACAGTTCAGGCATATGGGCGTCCTATATTCAAATGGCGCAGGCCAGCCGCCCAATGCGACGCTTGCGCGCCCAGATTGAGTGTCACCGAGCCAAAGGTTTTTTCGCCTGTGCCGACGGTGAGGAAATTGTGGTCAAGCCGCGCTTCATTATGGTGGTCGAGAAGCCGCCCTACCCATTGCACGCCATGCCGCCGCACCAAAAGGTGCCGACCATCGGCATCGCGCATCAACGCGGCGATACCGGCCTTGTCGATGGCAATTTCGACGGGTTCGAACCCGCATAAAGACTCACGGGCAATCTCGCGCGCTTGTTCTTCGCTGCGGATGCGGACGTCGCCGCCGAGTTTCCAGAATCGCGCAAGCCAAGCGATGAACACAATTGCGGCGATGGACCCCGCTAGCTTGAGCAATTCTGCTGTCACGAAGCCCGCCCGCGCAGCATATCCATCATCGCGGTCACTGGCGTTACATCATAACCGGCATCCGCTGCCTTTTCGGCCAATACGGCAGGATGATCGCCCTTGGACGCCTGCGCCAAGGCCCATAACAAGGTCGAGCGCGTGCCGGATCGGCAATAGGCCAGCACTTTGCCGTCGGCCTTGTCCAATGCATCGGCCATTGCGCTGACTTGCCATTCGGCAAAGCCCGCATGCGTGACTGGAATGGCGACATAGTCCAACCCGGCGGCCCGCGCGGCGCATTCAATTTCTGCACCGGGCGTTTGATCGGCGGATTCATCTTCGGGGCGGTTGTTGATGATAAGCGTTACGCCCGCTTGCGCAGCGGCCATGACATCAGCGACGTCAATTTGCGGCGCTACCAGAATATGGTCAGTGAGTTTGCGAAACATTCAAAAAATCCCATCATATAATCGCCTTAGCCGACGACAATCAAACCGCCATATTTTAATCCGCAATCGATAACAAGGAAGGACAATGCCGCGATGTCCTTCGGTCCTAAAATTGCGCGATTACCGAGAGAAATTCTGCGCCATAAGCCTCTAGCTTACGCGCACCGACGCCGCTGATCCGGCCCAAGGCACGGATATCGGCTGGCCGGGTCAGCGCCATTTCGCGCAAGGTCGCGTCATGGAAAATGACATAAGGCGGTACGCCGACATTTTCGGCCAATGCCCGGCGTTTGGCGCGCAAGGCCTCAAATAACGGGTTGCCAATGGGGTTGTCGGGTCGGCCCGGGCGCCGTGTGTTGCCGGGTTTTACCACAGCGATCTCAATCTTTTGGTCGCCGCGCATGATGATGCGGGCATCGCCGCCTAGTTTCAGGCCGCCATGTTCGTTAGCGACCAACGCGCCGCGCGCCTGCAAGGCACGCGACAAGGGCTTCAGCATAGCTGCCTCGGTCCGGTTCACTATGCCAAACACCGAAAGCTGGTCATGCCCGAATTGCGTAATCCGCTCGTCTATATTCCCCAGCAGGACCTTTTCCAAATGGCCCATGCCGAATCTCTGACCCGTCCGATAGGCGGCGGACAGCAATTTGCGGGACAGCTCGGTCGCGTCGTGCACGTCGGGCGCATGCAAGCAATTGTCGCAATTGCCGCATGTTTCGGCCGGGCTTTCGCCAAAGTGGCGCAGCAACACCGCGCGGCGGCAGCCAGGGGTTTCCACCAAATGCGACAAGGCGGCAACGCGCGCCAATTCCGCTTCACGCCGCTCAGGTGGTAACTCGCTCAAGCGTCCACGCGCGCGGGTGAAGTCGCCTGCTGACCACAGCATATGCGCCACCGCCGGGTCCCCATCGCGCCCCGCCCGCCCGCTTTCCTGATAGTAAGATTCAATAGATTTCGGCAGGCCAGCATGCACGACAAAGCGGACATCGGGCTTGTCGATACCCATGCCGAAGGCGACCGTTGCGACCATGACCATGTCTTCGGAGGACACAAATTCGGCCTGTGCCCGGGCGCGCGTTTGTGGTTCCATGCCGGCATGATAAAATAAAGCCCTGCGGCCCGTCTCGGCAATCTGGGCTGCGATTTTTTCGGTGCGGTCGCGGGTTTGGGCGTAGACAATGCCTGCGCCCTGCAAGCCCTTGACCAATGACGCAATGCCGCTGTTCGGTGCGGCTTCGGCTATGTAGCGGATGTTGGGGCGGTCAAAACCCGCCACCATGACGCCATCTTTGGCTATGCCCAATTGTTCGGCAATATCGTCGCGTGTATGGGTGTCGGCAGTGGCGGTCAGCGCGAGGCGCGGCACATGCGCAAAGTCATCAAGCAATGGCCGCAACAAACGATAATCGGGCCGGAAATCATGGCCCCATTCGGACACGCAATGCGCCTCATCAATCGCAAAGAGGGATATCTTCGTTTCACGCAGCAGGCTGCGAAACTCCTGACCCGATGCTCGTTCCGGCGCGACATATAATAGGTCCAACTCGCCCGCACGGAATCGCTTTATGGTTTCGGCGCGATTGTCGTCGGCGGAGGTCAGTGTCGCGGCGCGAATGCCCACGGCATCGGCCGCGCGCATTTGGTCATGCATGAGCGCGATCAGCGGCGATATGACGATACAGGTGCCATCCATGATCACGGCGGGCAATTGATAGCAAAGCGACTTGCCCGCGCCCGTTGGCATGATCGCGAGCGTGCGCTGACCCGCCAGAACGCGCGTAACCACTTGTTCCTGTTGCCCGCGAAAGCCGGCAAAGCCGAACAAGCGGTGCAAAACATCGGCTGGCGTAGGGGAGGGAACGACGGAGGCCATCGGAACGCCCTAGCGTGACCGAAGTGCCAATGACAGAGCCGACATGTATTTGTTCTAAGTCGCTTGTGGATAGTGCGTGATTTTACGCGGCGGGAACGGCCTCTTCTTCGGCTTCGCTTTGCTGGCGCGCCCACATGTCGGCATACAGGCCATTTTTGCGCAGCAATTGCAGATGCGTTCCCTTCTCCGCCACACGCCCCGCCTCAAGCACGATAATCTGATCCGCGTTCACGACGGTCGAAAGCCGGTGTGCGATGATGATGGTGGTGCGGCGTTCCGAAATACGTTCGAGCGTTGCTTGAATTTCCGACTCAGTCCGGCTGTCCAAGGCGCTGGTGGCTTCATCGAGGATCAACACCGGCGGATTTTTGAGCAAAGTGCGGGCAATCGCCACGCGCTGCTTTTCACCGCCGGATAGTTTTAACCCGCGCTCGCCAACCTTGGCGGCATATTGGTCGGGCAGCGAATCGATGAAGCCGTGGATCGATGCGCCGCGCGCGGCCTCTTCGATTTCGGCTTGATTGGCACCTTCGCGGCCATAGCCGATATTATAGCCGATGGTGTCGTTGAACAAAACGGTATCCTGCGGAACGATACCGATTGCGCTGCGCAGGCTGGATTGCGTAACATCGCGCACATCCTGCCCATCAATGGTGATACGACCGCCGGTAATATCGTAAAAACGATAGAGCAGGCGCGCGATGGTCGACTTGCCCGCACCCGATGGGCCAACCACGGCGAGCGTATGGCCGGGCTTTATGTCGAAGCTGACGCCGTTTAATATTTGCCGCTCCGCGTCATAAGCGAAATATACATCGTCAAACACCAGCGCGCCGCCATGGACTACCAATGCGGGTGCGTTTGGTTTGTCGGTGATTTCGGCTTGGGTATCGATAAGCGCAAACATTGCGGCCATATCAGTCAGGCCTTGGCGTATTGTGCGATACACCATGCCCAGCATGTCCAAGGGCCGGAAAAGCTGCGCCAGCAAGGTATTCACCGTCACCACGTCGCCTGTGGTAAATTGCCCGCGTGACCAGCCCCAAACGACATAACCCATGGCCCCAGCCATCATGAGGTTGGTGATCAGCGATTGCCCAATGTTCAGCGCGGCGAGCGAGTTTTCAGATTTGACGGCGGCATTGGCATAATGTTGCACCACCTCGGCATAACGGCGGGTCTCGCGCTTTTCTGCGTTAAAATATTTGACCGTTTCGTAGTTCAAAAGGCTGTCGACGGACTTGGCAACGGTCTGCGTGTCGAGCTCGTTCATTTCCTCGCGCAATTTGTTGCGCCAGTTGGTGATTAGGGTCGTGTAAACAATGTAGCTGACGACCATGATCAGCGTGGCAATGACCATGCCCCAACCAAATGAAATCTTGAAATAAACGGAGACTAAAAACAGCTCTAGCAAGGTAGGCGCGATGTTGAACAAAAGGAAATAGAGCATGATGTCGATGCTCTTGGTCCCGCGTTCAATCACCTTGGTAACCGCGCCTGTCCGCCGGTTCATGTGGAACCGCATCGACAGATTATGCAAATGGCTGAAGACATTTTCAGCCAGACGCCGCGTTGCTTCTTGACCGACGCGTTCAAAGACGATGTTGCGCAAATTGTCGAATAATACCCCGCCGAAACGCGCACCGGCATAAGCGGCGACCAATGCGATGGCGATGGCGACGCTGTCTTCCATGCCCGGCACCATGCGGTCGATAGCCCGGCCGTAGAGCCATGCCATGCTGAGCTGGATGAGTTTTGAGACAACCACCAGCAGTAAGGCAAAGACAATGCGGACGCGCAAACCCGCTTCGTTCTTCGGCCATAAATACGGCAAGAATCGCCGCATGACGGCGAAATCTGGCTTAGTATCGTTGGTGGGAGTTAATGGTGGCACAAGGGCCATATAGGTATTTTAGCGCAAAGCACAAAGGCCCATCAGGCCTTGTTCGACAGCAGCAGCCAACTCGCAACGCCGTTTATGGCGGTGTAGGCGGCGTAGAGGAGCACTACCACCAAGGATTGCGCATTGGCCAACCACATGGCACCGATGAGCAAAGCCAGTTCAATAGCGTAGCTTCCATAAGGACCGAAATGCCGACCGAAATAGCGCTTTGTCTCTTCGACAAAAGGGTGCCCAGATTCCGCCACCGCTTTGTGCATACAAAAATTGGCGATGCCCAATATAAAGCAGACGGTTAGGGTCACGGCCCTTCGCGGATACCACGCGCTTCATTGCGCTCTGATTGCCGCTCCAGCGCGACCTTGATCATCGCGATGATTGGATCGGCCAGCGCAAGCCCCAAAATGCCGAAAAGCGCACCGAAAAGAATCTGCGCGCCGAGCACTAAAGCAGGTGCCAAATCGACCGCACGCTTTGCGACCATCGGGACGATCAAATAACCGTCCACCGTTTGCACGACAAAATACACGAAAATGGCGTAGAGTCCGACATCAACCCCGGCAGAAAACCCAACGAGGATGATAAGGGCCCCAGATACAATTGCGCCGATATTAGGCAAGAATGCCAGCAGGCCCGTGAGCACACCCAGCAACGCCGCCATCGGCACGCCGCCAAGGCTGAGCAGCACCCATGTGCCCACGCCTTCAACCGCCATGCCAAGCAGGCGACCCGCCATCAGACGGCGCAGGACGCTGCCCATTTTTTCGGCGGTGCCATAAAAATGCGCGCGCTCTGCCAAGGGCAGCATCCACGCGACACCGCGTTCATATAAGCGGGGCTCGGCTGCGATAAATATGCCGAGAACCAGCATCATCGCAAGGTTTGTGACGGTGCCCAAAACGGACGATACCGCTTCCGTGACGCGGCCCACAGAGTTCAACATCTGCGAACCAAGGCCCTTCACATCCTCAGCAGAAATGTTGAACCCTGCTGCTTCAATCCGATTGCCGATTGTTTCAATTTGCCTTTCGACAATGGCCTGAAGGCTTGCGGCTTGCGCGGCGAGTTCAGAGCCTGTGAAAACAAACGTCCAATAGATAAAACCAAACACGGCGAGCACGACAATGGTCAGGCGGAAGCCGCGCGGGATGGGCAGCACCCGGCCAAGAAGCCGCGCGCCGCCGTCGAACATCGCGGCAAGAACGATGCCGCCAATGATAAGAAGAATGGGCTGCGCAAGCCAGATGAATGCAACAACGAGGCTGGCCATGCCAATCCATACCGCAGCGCGCTTTATCTCTGAACGAATGAGGGGGTCGTAAAGCTCGGTTGGGCCGACCTCTTCGCGAAAGCTATCCTTTACCTGTGTTTCAGGTTTTTTCCGCGTCCGGCGCGGCTTGCGTGGCGCAAGGGGCGCGGCCTCACTCACCTTGGCTGACCTTTTTAGGACGCAAGCTGTCGCCAGCGCGATCACCGCGCAGCGAACTGAACCATGATGCAGGATTAAGGCTGGTGCTGCCATCAACCGAGAATGTGATAATTTCCGCGCGGCCGCCGATGCGATCCCATGATACAGGACCACCAAGGCCGCCAAACTCTTCCGCCACGCGGCTGTCGGAGCTGTTATCGCGGTTATCACCCATCAGGAAAACATGACCGGCAGGGATCTTCACTGGCGCCATGTCATCGGTATCGCGCTGACGCGCGTCAATCGTATCATATTGCACGCCATTGGGCAGGGTTTCGCGAATGATTGGCAAATGGCAGGTCAGCACGCCGTCATCACCGCGTGTCAATGCGCCTGGAAAGTCATAATCATTGCAAGGATTGTTGGCATCGACTGGTAAGATGAGGTTTGGCTGGGTTTCCTGCTTCACGGGCTTGCCGTTGAGGAAAATCTGCCCTGCGCGCAGTTCGATGGTGTCGCCGGGCAAGCCGATAACGCGCTTGATCCAATCCTGATATTTGCCCTTTGGCGTCAATATGACGATATCGCCACGTTCGGGCAGTGTGCCCCAGACGCGCGTGTTGCTCTCCGGCAAAGGCACGGCCAAGGCGTCTACCTCTTCGCGCAACACCAGCCAGCGAAATATCGCTACAGGATTCGGTATCGTCGGCGAAACATGGCTCCATCCATACGGATATTTGCTGACGAACAGCCGGTCACCCACCAATAAGGTCGGCATCATCGAAATAGACGGAATGTAAAAGGGCTTCGCAATGAAGCTGTGGAATACAAGCACGGCGAGCAGAAGCCAGAACATGCCTTTTAATTCGGCCCAAGCCGCTGCGGCCCAGCCCTTCTTTTCAGGTGCCGGCGCGGGCGGTGTTGCCTCGCTATTGTTGTCGGTGGTCAAACTGGTCATGCCTTTTGCGATCTCAACGCTTCTATAATGACAAATGCCTGTGCCCATGGGTGGTCATCCGTCAACGTCAAATGAATATGGGCTTCATAGCCCGAAGGAATCATTGCGTCGAGCCGCGCTTTTGCGCCGCCCGTAAGCGACAGGGTCGGCGCACCCGAAGGTGCATTGACGACGCCAATATCCTTCATAAATACGCCATGTTTGAAACCGGTTCCCACGGCCTTTGAAAAGGCTTCCTTGGCGGCAAAGCGCTTCGCATAGGTGCCCGCTTTGGTAAACGGTCGCTTCATTGCCTTGGCACGTTCCACGTCGGTGAAAACACGATTTTCAAATCGCGCGCCAAATCGCGCAATCGATTTGGCGATGCGTTCGATATTACACAGGTCAGAGCCAAGCCCGATGATCACCGGGCAAGGTCCATCAGTTCGCGCATTTTACGCACGCTTTCTTCCAAACCGATGAAGATGGCCTCACCGATCAGATAATGCCCGATGTTGAGTTCGGCAAATTGCGGAATGGCGGCAATGGGCTGAACATTATCAAAAGTAAGCCCATGGCCCGCATGGGGCTCGATCCCGTTCTTCGCCGCGAGAGCGGCGGCATCGGCAATCCGGCGCAGCTCGGTTTCGCGTTCCTCGCCTTGCGCATGGGCATATTTGCCCGTGTGAAATTCTACGATCGGCACGCGCAAGCGGATTGCGGCTTCGATCTGACGGGCATCGGGTTCAATAAACAGGCTGACGCGGATATTGGCGTCGGTGAGCCGCGTGACCATGGGCGCAAGATGATTGTGCTGCCCCGCCGCGTCCAATCCGCCCTCGGTCGTCCGCTCCTCGCGTCGTTCAGGGACGATGCACGCGGCATGCGGCTTGTGCCGCAAAGCGATCTCCAGCATCTCCTCGGTCGCTGCCATTTCAAGGTTCAGCGGCAAATTTGTCGCGGCCATGATACGTTCGATGTCGGCATCGCGAATATGACGCCGGTCCTCCCGCAGATGCGCCGTGATGCCGTCGCCACCGACCGCCGCCACAATCTGCGCCGCACGCACCGGGTCTGGATGACCACCGCCCCGCGCATTGCGAATGGTCGCGACATGGTCAATGTTAACGCCCAAACGCAAGCGGGGCGGCGCGGGCGCTTGCGTCATACCTTCCGGCTACCGGGCTTGACCGCTTGCGTCACGGCTAGCTCCGGCGGCAGTTCGTCGGGCGCGTAGGTCGGAAAGTTCAGCTGAATCAGCGGGAAAAAGGGAACGCCAAGCTCAGCGGTCCCCGCCGAACGATCGACCACAGCCGCCGCGGCGATAACAACGCCGCCAGCCGCTTCGATCGCGGCAATCGCTTCACGTGAAGATAGGCCGGTGGTCACGACATCTTCCACCATGAGGACTTTAGTGCCCGGCGTGAGTGTAAATCCCCGGCGCAACCCAAAAACACCTTCGGGGCGTTCCACAAACATGGCATCAACGCCAAGCGCGCGACCCATTTCGTGGCCGATGATTAGGCCACCCATGGCGGGCGAAATCACCGCCTGAACCTCAGTCCGCAGTTCGCGCGGCATTTTTTGACTGATCGCAAGCGCAATGCGTCCAGCGCGCTCTGGGTTCATCAACAGCCGAGCGCATTGCAAATAATAAGCGCTGTGACGGCCGGACGACAGCAGGAAATGCCCTTCAAGCAGCGCGTCGACGCTACGGAATTCGGACAGTATTTCATCTTCGGTCATGATGGGGAGAATGTTCCTTGTTAGCCAATGTCGTCTTTTGCATGTCCGGTTTAACGGATTGCAACGCAAATGGGTAGAAGAGTGGTGCATTTAAATGCTAAAAATAATAAATCGACCGCTTGAGGGTTCAGGTTAGCGCGACTATAGGTCGCGCAAGTCCGGCCACCTTGGGGTGAGCAAGACATGCGCAAAGTTCCTGCGCCGCACCAAGAACACGGGGCCAAGTAGATGAATATGTTGAAGAAATTACTGGTTGTCTTCGCTGCAATGGCCATGCCGTCATTGGTGATGGCGCAGTCAGCGAATCCCGCGCCGGCGCCAATGACGAAAGAAGTGGCCGCGCCTGTTGTTGCGACGCCTGCTGCGGCAACGACCGCTGCACCCGCCGCCGACACGGCCGCGCCAGCCGAAGCTGCGCCGAAGGCGATGGATGGTTCGTTACCCGGCTACACGCCAATGCGCCCCAATTATGAAGATAGCGTTGGCATGCCAAAGCCGAAGGAAGTGGATTTTCAGGAACAATTCACCGAAAATGGCCAATATGCAAAATGGATCAACAACGCGATCCTGTTGCCGATCATCACCATCATCTCGTTATTTGTCCTTGGCCTTCTGCTGTGGGTGATCGTGCGTTTCAACCGCCGCGCCAATCCAGTACCATCAAAGACGACGCACAATACTTTTATCGAAGTCGTATGGACTCTGATTCCTGTGCTCATCCTTTTGGGTATCGCTTATCCATCGCTTGATTTGTTGGCCAAGCAATTTAAGCCAGCACCAGCAGACGCCGTTACCATTAAGGCCACTGGTTATCAGTGGTATTGGGGCTACACTTATCCCGACCATGGCGGGTTCGAAGTTGTTTCAAACATGCTGAAAGAAGAAGGCGATGCCGCCAAGGGCGAGCGTTTCCGTACCGAAAACGACGGGCCAAAATTGTTGGCGGCCGACAATCGCATGGTTGTGCCTGCGGGCGTACCTTTGCGCATCCAAACGACTGCCGCGGACGTGATTCACGCATTTGCGGTGCCGTCGCTTTGGTTCAAGCTTGATGCGGTTCCCGGTCGTCTGAACGAAAAATCTGTCACGATCACCAAGCCCGGCGTGTATTTCGGGCAATGCTCCGAACTATGCGGGGCACGCCACGCGTTCATGCCAATCGTTGTGGAGGCACTTCCGCCAGCGCAATTTGCGGCTTGGGTAAAGGCGCAGGGCGGCACGATGCCTAGCGAAGAAAAGCCGGCACCTGCGGCCGCTGCGCCAGCCGCTGTAACCGCGACCCCCATAGACACACCTGCTGCACCTGCTGCGGCGCCAACTAAGTAAAAGGGCCAGACGGATGACAACCATTGCTGCCACAGGCACCGACCTTCACGCGCATGACCATCATGATGCGGACCACAAGCCGGGCTTTTTCGCCCGCTGGTTCATGTCGACCAACCATAAAGACATCGGAACATTGTATCTGATCTTTGCAATTTTCGCAGGGATTGTGGGCGGTGCGATTTCGGGCTTGATGCGCTTGGAGCTTGCTGCTCCGGGCATTCAATATCTGCAAGGCTGGGCATCGATGATGGCCGGCAAAGAAGCGTCGCTGGATGAAGCCTATCATATGTGGAACGTGCTGATTACGGCCCACGGCTTGATTATGGTGTTCTTCATGGTCATGCCCGCCATTATTGGCGGCTTTGGCAACTGGTTTGTGCCTTTGATGATCGGCGCGCCGGACATGGCGTTCCCGCGCATGAACAACATCAGCTTCTGGTTGACCGTTGTGGCGTTCATCATGTTGCTTGGGTCAAGCTTTGTACCGGGCGGTACGGGTCTTGGCGCAGGCACCGGCTGGACGGTCTATGCGCCGCTGTCGACTTCAGGCTCGGTTGGGCCCGCTGTCGACATGGCCATTTTCTCGCTTCACTTGGCGGGTGCAGCGTCGATCTTGGGTGCCATCAACTTCATCACCACCATTTTCAATATGCGTGCGCCGGGCATGACCTTGCACAAAATGCCGTTGTTCGTGTGGTCGGTGTTGGTCACGGCATTTTTGCTGTTGCTCGCGTTGCCGGTACTGGCGGCGGCGATCACCATGCTTTTGGTTGACCGTAACTTTGGCGGCGCATTTTTCGATGCGTCGGCCGGTGGTGACCCTGTATTGTATCAGCATCTCTTCTGGTTCTTCGGCCATCCCGAAGTGTATATCATGATCTTGCCCGGTTTCGGCATCATCAGCCAAATCGTCGCAACCTTCAGCCGCAAGCCAGTGTTCGGCTATCTCGGCATGGCTTATGCCATGGTCGCGATTGGTGTCGTCGGCTTTGTTGTCTGGGCGCACCACATGTTTACCACGGGCATGAGCGTCGACATGAAAATGTACTTTACGGCAGCAACGATGGTGATCGCGGTGCCAACCGGTATTAAGATCTTCAGCTGGATCGCAACCATGTGGGGCGGTTCGGTTAGCTTCAAGACGCCTATGGTATGGGCAATGGGCTTCATCTTCATGTTCACCGTTGGTGGCGTGACGGGTGTTGTGCTGGCCAATGGCGGTCTCGATGATAACCTGCACGATACATATTATGTTGTGGCCCATTTCCATTATGTGTTGTCGCTGGGTGCCGTATTCTCGCTCTTTGCCGGCTTCTATTACTGGTTTGGGAAAATGTCGGGTCGTCAATTGAATGAATTCCTTGGTCATTTGCACTTTTGGGTGTTCTTCGTTGGCGTGAACGTCCTGTTCTTCCCGATGCACTTCCTTGGAAACTCAGGCATGCCGCGTCGCTACCCTGATTATCCAGAGGCCTTTGCCTATTGGAATGGCGTGGCGTCCGTTGGCTATGCAATAATGGGCGTTGGCGTGCTCATTTTCTTCGTCAATGTCATCGGGTCGTTGGTCGCTGGCCGCCGTGCAGAAGACAATTATTGGGGTGAAGGTGCGACCACGCTTGAGTGGACGCTGACAAGCCCCCCACCATATCACCAGTTCGAAACGCTGCCGGTTATTAAGTAACCGGCGGCGGTTCGCCGCTTTGAACGTCTCGAACGTTTGGGAACAGGCATGACAACCGCAACGCGTGACATCATTTTGACAGCCGAGTGGCGCGATTTCTGGGCTTTGACCAAGCCTCGGGTCATGTCGCTTGTCGTGTTCACAGCGCTTTGCGGATTATTGGCGGCACCGGGTAGCATTCATCCGGTGATTGGGTTTACCGCGATACTCTGCCTTGCCTTGGGTGCGGGTGCCTGTGGTGCGCTCAACCAATATTTTGAAGCGGACATTGACGCCAAAATGGCACGGACTGCGGCCCGCCCGCTGCCTGCGGGCCGTATGGACCGGGCATCCGCGCTGAACTTTGGCATCGGCCTTGCCGCTTTTTCGGTGGGCATCATGGGCGTTGCGGTCAATTGGTTATGCGCTGGGTTGCTTGCTTTCTCGATCTTCTTTTACGCGATCGTCTACACCATCTGGTTGAAGCCCAATACGCCGCAAAACATCGTGATCGGTGGCGCAGCGGGGGCATTTCCGCCCGTCATTGGATGGGCGGCGGTAACGGGTGACGTTACGCTTATGCCCGTCCTCCTTTTTGCGATCATTTTCCTTTGGACACCGCCGCATTTCTGGGCGCTCGCCTTGTTTATGAAAACCGATTACGGCGCTGCCGGAATTCCCATGCTCCCCAATGTGAAGGGTCAGCGGGTCACGCGTAACCAGATATTCGGCTACAGCTTCCCCATGGCGGCGACGGCGATACTGCCTTTTGTTTTGGCCGAAACAGGGTGGGTCTATGGCGCAGCAGCGATTGTTCTTAACCTCCTGTTTTTGGCATTGGCCTTCCGGGTCTGGAAAAACGAGGCCACGGACGCCGCCGCGATGAAGCCGGAGAAGCAACTTTTTGCCTTCTCAATCCTTTACCTGTTTCTCCTTTTTGCAATTTTCGCCTTTGACCGGATGCTGATATCATGACCCAGAATGAGCCTTCCGCCTATACCGCCGAAGAAACGGCGATTATCCGCAAACGCCAAGCGGGCCGCTCGCGTGTCATGGGTGTTGCTTTGGTCGGGTTGTGCATCTTGTTCTTCTTAATCACTGTGGTGAAAGTGGGAGTCTGGGGCTGATGGCTATTTCTAACGCAAAAACCGGATTTTTGGCGGCGGCGCTTGCCGTATCAATGGTCGGTGTTGGCTTTGCTGCGGTGCCTTTGTATCGTTTATTCTGTCAGGTCACTGGCTTTGGCGGCACCACAATGCGCGTGGACGCCGCGCAGGCGGCTACTGTTGCAGTTTCCAACAAGACCATCGTCGTGCGCTTTGATGCCAACCATCGCGGCGACTTGCCTTGGGAATTCAAACCCGAGCGCCCGACCGACACTGTCAGCATCGGCGCGAAGGACATGTCGATCTATCTTGCGAAGAATCTCTCGAACGAGCCCGTTACGGGCACCGCCACGTTCAACGTGACACCAGCGCTTGCCGGTCAGTATTTCAACAAGATTCAGTGCTTCTGCTTTACCGAACAGACGCTGAAACCCGGTGAACAGGTCCGCATGCCTGTCTTATTCTATGTCGATCCCAAGATTATGACCGACCCTGAAACCAAAGACATTGAAGAAATCACACTTAGTTACACTTTCTATCCGGTCGAAAAGCCAAACATAGTGGACCAGACGGCGAACGGTGGCTAAGGCAATTGCTAATCGATAAGACTACAGGGAATTGACCATGGCGGGTGCCAAAAATCACGATTATCATATCTTGCCACCAAGCATCACACCGTTGCTGGGTTCATTTTCGGCGCTGACAATGTTCTTTGGTTTAGTGATGTGGATGCATCCCGAACAGTTCGCTTATGGCAGCCTGATCTTCGGCATTGGCCTGATCGGCGTGTTGTATACTTTCTATGCTTGGTGGTCCGATGTGGTGCATGAGGCGCAATCGGGTGACCATACCCCCGTTGTGCAATTGCACCTGCGTTACGGGATGATCATGTTCATTGCGTCCGAAGTCATGTTCTTCGTTGGCTGGTTCTGGGCTTGGTTTGATTATTCCTTGTTCCCCGTCCCGCTGGAAATCGTCATAGACGCAGAAACGCACGCGTTTACGGTCACTAACCTGATCGGCCAAGAGGGCGCTGCGGCGTTGATGCAATGGCCGCCAAAGGGTCTGGAAGTTCTCGATTCGATGAAGCTTCCGTTGTTGAACACGCTGATCCTGTTGTGCTCGGGCACCACTGTCACTTGGGCGCACCATGCGCTTATCCATGGCGACCGTGAAGGTCTGAAGAAAGGCCTGTGGCTCACCATATTGCTCGGTCTGCTGTTCAGCGCGATTCAGGCGTATGAATATGCCGTCGCGCCGTTTCCCTTTGGCGGATTGAATTATGGCACGGCCTTTTACATGGCGACGGGTTTCCATGGTTTCCACGTCATTGTGGGCACCATCTTCTTGGCCGTCTGCCTTGCGCGCACCTACAAGGGCCATTTCACGCCTAAGCAGCATTTCGGTTTTGAGGCCGCCGCGTGGTACTGGCATTTTGTAGATGTCGTCTGGCTCTTCCTCTTCATCACCATTTACATCTGGGGTGGCTGGGGCGCACCAGTGCACGCGTAAATGAAACCAGAACAATCCATAGAAGGGCAGCCCAGCATTGCTAAGGCTGCCCTTTTTGGTCTCTGCCCCCAATGTGGGCATAAAAGCTTGTTCGCTGGCCTGGGGCAGTTCGCCGACAGTTGCGCAAACTGCGGACTAGACTTTAGCAGCTATAATGTCGGCGATGGTCCGGCTGCGTTGCTCACTATGGGCATTGGCACGTTGATTATCGTACTGGCGTTGGGCGTTGATTCTGTGTTCCACCCGCCTTTTTGGGTACATGTCATCATTTGGGTGCCGTTTACGGCGGCGCTTACGGTGATAAGCTTGCGCATGGCGAAAGCCGCGCTGTTGGCGGCGGAGCACCGCAACCGTGCGCGCGAAGCCGGTAAGAGTGATCTTCTGTGAACCGCCTGCCCGTCATTCCAACCTTATTGGTTGCCCTTGCCGTTGCCACGATGATTGGCCTTGGCATCTGGCAGTTGCAACGCAAGGAACAGAAAGACGCATTGCTGTCGCGTTATGAATCGGCGGTGGGATTGCCAGCCGTGGCATGGCCAACGGTTCCCGACCCTGCGGCATTGCCATTGTTTCGCCGCTCCAGCCTCATATGCGTGCGTGTTGTTAAGATTGAGACCGTATCGGGTTCAAATGCCGCGGGCAAAGCAGGCTTTGCCCATGTCGCGTCTTGCCAGACTGGCGAAGCAGAGGGCCCCGATGCCAAAGTGGCCTTTGGCTGGTCCGAACGACCGCAATCACCCATATGGGACGGCGGCCGCGTTCAAGGCATTATCGCACCCTACGGAGCGCAGCGCATAAAGCTTGTTTCAACAGATGCGGTCGCTGGCTTGGAGTTATTGGCCGAGCCGTCCCCAAGCCAGATCCCGAACAACCATCTGCTATATGCCATTCAGTGGTTCATTTTTGCCACCGCAGCGACCATTATCTATATATTGGCGCTTCGAAAGCGCACCAAAGCCCTTTGACCCTGCCATCATCAATCGTTTGATGGTCATCATTGGGGCCGAACTGATTCGGCACGCCATCTGGTAACTGCGCCCTATTTGGGCGACAGCACCATCAGCATCTGGCGACCTTCCATCCGGGGATGGGCTTCGATTTTTGCGGTCTCGGTCGTATCGGCCTGAACCCGTTGAAGCAGTATCATACCCAATTGTTGGTGCGCCAATTCACGGCCACGGAAACGCAGCGTAATCTTGACCTTGTCACCTTCTTCGATGAATTCGGCGACCTTCTTCATCTTGACCATATAGTCATGGTCATCGATGTTCGGACGCATCTTGATTTCTTTGATTTCCTGCGTTTTCTGGCTCTTGCGTGCCAAATTAGCCTTTTTCTGGGCCTCATATTTGAACTTGCCGATGTCCAGAAATTTGCACACGGGGGGGTCAGCGTTCGGGGAGACTTCCACCAGATCGAGCCCAACTTCCGCAGCCTGCGCTATCGCCTCGCGGGTATACATGACACCCAGATTTTCGCCGTCATCATCAATGACCCGTACTTTTTCAACGGTGATTAGATTATTGTAGCGCGGTCCACTTTTAACAGGTGGGGTCATAGCGCGCCGGGTAGGCGGGGTGGCGATAGTCGATACTCCTTGTGATGTTCGGCAACGCTAATACAGCCAATTTGTCCGCAGATAAAGGCTTTAGCAGCGATACCCCTGCTTTTGTTGCCCTGTGTGGCGCTAAAGCCCATGCGAGGGGTTCAACTTGCGCAATTTTAAGGGGCGGCGTTTTATTCCGAAAGCGCCGTCAGGTCGTTCACCGTTAAGATCTGCGGCAACACACGCGCGTCGGCGTTCGGTGGATAATATAGATATAATGGCACGCCCGACCGCCCGTGCTTGGCCAGAAAGCGCGTGATATCCGGATCTCTGCGTGTGTAATCGCCCACCATCGTGCGTATCCCTGCTTTGGCAAAGGCCGTGCTGGTTTCTGCGCGGTCAATCGCAGCGTTCTCATTCACTTTGCATGTCACACACCAGTCGGCGGTGAAGTAGAGAAACACAGGCTTGCCCTCTGCGCGCAGTGCGGCCAGCCGTTCTTCATCAAATGCCAAGCTGCCGTTTTTCATCGGCTGCGGCGCAGGCGCGACGATGGCGGCCTTGTCCATGATGAGCAAAGCCGCGACGGTGACGCCCAATATAGCCGCAACGACCATCTTGTGCGGTGCCCCGCTTTTCTGTTTCCGCCCAAGTTCAAACAACCGCGACAATATGATCAACGCGGCCGCGCCGCCAATGAGCAAGCCGCTAAAGCCGGAAAGTTGATAAAGCAGCCACAGCAACGCCAATGAGGTGAGCGCCATCGGCACGGCCATCCACTGACGAAAACGCACCATCCATGCGCCAGGACGTGGCATGCGCTTGCGCAAAGGTGGGATGAAGGCAATGACAAGGAAGGGCAAAGCAAGTCCAAGACCAAGGCCTGCAAATATCAACAGTGCTAAACTTGCGGGCAACAGCAAGGCCGCACCCATTGCCGCCGCCATGAACGGGCCGGTGCACGGCGTTGCGACAACAGCCGCCAGTACGCCCGTCCAGAATGACCCTGACATGCCGCCCTTTCGGGTCAGCGTTTCGCCCGCGCCGATACCGCCGACTTCAAACAGGCCAGCCAGATTTGCGGTGACCGCAACCATGAGCAACAGCAGCAGCAACACAATCGCAGGGTCCTGCAACTGGAATGCCCAGCCTACCTCCTCGCCTGCGGCGCGCAGGGCCAACATGATGCCACCCAGCACAAGGCAGCTCAGGATGATGCCAACGGTGTAGGCAACGGCATCGCGCCGGGCCGCACCCTCATCACCACCCATTTTGGCAAGGCTCAAGGCCTTCAATCCCAATATCGGGAATACGCAAGGCATGAGGTTCAGGAGCAAGCCGCCAAGAACCGAAAGGGCGAGTATCCAGCCAAAGCCAAGTGGCGGTGTTTGCGCTGGCGTCGCTGCGCCTTTACCAAAAACGGATACCGCCGCGCCGCCTGCTGGGATACTGCCGGGTGTGGCGCGTATTCCAAGTCCCTGTGCATCATTGAAACGCAGTAGGCCGTCAATCTCTCCGGCAAATGGTTCCTTCACTTCACTGCTGATAATCAACCAATCGCCGTTGCGCCGCGCAGTTTGCGGGGCGGCGTAACGGAACAGATTTTCGCTCTGCGCAAAAAACCAGACTCGGCTTGCGTCGGCGCTACGCGGATAGGGGATGGCGATATCAATGCGGTTGCCATCAATGGCATAGTGCGCCTTGCGGTCCAGCGGCACTGGCAATGCGCTGCGCCACGCATCGAAACGTCTGCGGTCGGCATTGTCGATGGTTCCAGAACCAATGGTCATGGGCACCGACAATGTCGCGCTTTCCGGCACGCAGACCAGATCGGAGCAGGCCGACCAGCGCGCGTCGACCTTGATCGTCAGATTCTGCCCAACAATCGCATTTTGCGGGATTTTGAGATCAATCAGAAAAGCATGCTTTGTCTTGTAAACATGGTTCATGAAACCGCTGACAATCAAGGTTTCGGGCACGGGCGCACGGATGGGGCCCACACGTGCGCCAGCGGGCAATATCCACGCCAGCTCAAGTGGCGTTCCGGCATCACCGGGGTTCACCCAATAATCATGCCAGCCGGGTTTCGGGTCCATGACAATCGCGACCGTCACGATATCACCGGGGGCGGGGCTGCGCGTTTCGGCTGCCATCGACGCACGGACATATTGCGGCGCGGCAGGGGTGGGCACCTGCGCATGGGCCATGCCAGCCGCGACAAACAGGGCCAGCAGGAACTGACACATGCGCAAAATTATATGCTTGGGCGCATTAAATTCTCGGGGCAAGGTGACGTTGCGTTGCATGCGAAGCTCAATGGCACAATGCACTATGTATAGGACAGCGGATTATTCAGGCACCACGGGCACGGCGCGCGCACCCATGGATGGCATCACCTTTGCCCTTTTCCATCCGCCATGCAGATAATAGGCAATCGACAGGATGCAGGATGCAATCGCGGTCGCAACAAATGATCCCCAAATGGCATCTGCCCCGAAGCGGGCGTATAGGCCAAAGCCAATGCTGAAACGCACCAGCACAGCGCTGATTATCAGGATTAGGAGCGGCGCAACTACGGCGCCATTCGCACGCACCGCAAAGGTCACAACCACCGACACACCCATCAGGACGAAGGTCCACCCAATAACGTGGTTGACGTGAATCGCGATATCGATGGCTGGGCTGCCGCTTGGCAGGAACAGGCCAAGCAGTGGCGTCGCGAACAAGGTCATGAGTAAGATAAGCACACCTGCCAGCAGCAAGTTGATCCCAATGCCCGACCACACGATGCGGCCAATACGGTCCCATTTGTTCGCGCCAATATTTTGGGCGACCATGGCGCTGACGGCGCTGCCCACGGCGACCGCGGGCATTTGCACATAGCTCCAAAGCTGATTCATCACGCCAAATGCCGCGGTTGTGTTCACGCCTTCTCGATTGACAAGGCCAATCATCACAACGGCAGAGCCCGACATGATGATCATCGACAAGCCCATAGGCAGGCCCATACGCGCAATCGGTTTCAAGAACCGCGCATCTGGCCGAAGCCATTTCAGTTCATGCCCGCGCAGGCGGATGGTCAGGTCGCGCGCATAGACCTTGCGTAGCAATAGCCCGAGGCTGATGACCCCGGCAAGGATGGTCGCAAGCGCCGATCCAGCGATACCCATCGCGGGTATGGGGCCAAGGCCCAAGATAAAAATCGGGTTCAAGATGATGTCGAGAACCACGTTCAAAACCGTGTTCCAAAATGGCGTCACCGAATCCCCCACACCGCGCAGCGATGATGCAACAAGCACCATCACGAACGAGGTTGGCATCGACAGGAAGATGACGCGCAAATATGCCAGCGCCAGCGGATAGACCGTTTCCGGCGTTGCCATCAGGCGCAGCATGTGGGGCGCAAAGATCCAACCCGCCGCCGCCGTCACGAGGCCCGCCGCAAGGAAAATGCCGAATGCGGTGCCCATGATGCGGCGGACAGATTCCACGTCGCGGCGGCCCATATTCTGACCAATCAAAATGGTCGTCGCCATGGTGAAGCCGAACAAAGTGGAGAACATCAAAAACATGATGAGCCCCGCATTGGCCGATGCGGCAAGGGCCTCTTCGCCCAAGAATCTGCCGATCCACACCGAATTGACCGAATGGTTCAGCGACTGGAGAATGTTCACCCCAAGCGAGGGCAGAGCGAACAGGAACAAGGTCTTGGCCACTGGACCAATCGTCAGGTCGCGCTGATGGGCGGGGGTGGTCATGTTGGCGTCATGGCAAAGGCGGCGCGGTGTGCAAAGGTCTTTTTTTGCAAGCAGGTTGTCGAGGCCAATCTCCTCTCCCGTTGGGAGAGGATAAGAAGCCTTGGCCGAGAGGCCTAGGCGCAGTTGGTGAGGGGATGTGCGCTATTGAAAAGGCACGACCCCTCACCCAGCTACAGCTAAGCGACAAGTCGCCAAGCTTTCGCAACCCTCTCCCAACGGGAGAGGGGGTTCACCCCAACCGCTTTAGTGCCGCAGTCAACCGTTCGGCCTCCGCAGCCTTTTCGGCATGGTCGGCGCGCGCCTTTTCAACGGCCTCAGGCTTGGCCTTTTCCACAAAGGCGGCATTGGACAAGCGACCGGAAAGCGCATCGCGCTCTTTGGTTGCGGCTTCAATGGCCTTGGTGATCCGGCTGCGTTCGGCGTCGAGGTCGATGACGCCGTCAAGCGCGAAAACGATAGTGTCGTCGCCCACAACGATCTGCGCGACATTGTTGGTTTCAACGGGTGAATAGACAAAATCGTCAATGCGACCGAGGCGTGACAATGCCGCACCTTGGCGCGCGATTATCGCCATCGTGGCGGCCTGTGGGCCGGCAATATTGGCGGTCAGGCGCGTGCCCGGCGCTATGTTCAACTCCGCCTTGAACGAACGGGTTTTGCTAATCGTGTCGATGACCCAATTTATCTCGGCAACTGCCTCTGCATCTACCGTGGCATTCGGCTCCGGCCATTGGGCGTGAATGATGTCATAGGCACGAGGATATTCTGAGTCGGACAAGGCATGCCATAATTCTTCGGTAATGAACGGCATAAATGGATGCAGCATCACCAAGATTTGGTCGAGCGCCCAGCCAGCGACTTCGCGCGTCTCATCCGCATCTGCGTTCCCCAGCGTAGGCTGGGGTCCAGCCTCGACCGCATCTGGACCCCAGCCTTCGCCGGGGCGCACCTGAACCAATGGCTTGATCAGTTCCAGATACCAATCGCAAAACTGGTCAAAAACGAAATGATACAGCACATCAGCCATGCCGTCGAAACGATATTCGGCGAAGGCTTTGTTCAATTTGTCGACGGTCTCAACCACCTCACCAATGATCCAGCGGTTGACCGCCAATTCGGCCTTTGGCGCATGCACGCTGTGCGATCCGCTTATGCCGTTGGATTGCGCGAAGCGTGCGGCATTCCACAGCTTGGTTGCAAAGTTACGATAGCCTGCAACGCGGCTTTCATCCATTTTAATATCGCGGCCCTGGCTTTCCATGGCGGCCATGAAGAAGCGCAAGGCATCCGCGCCATATTGGTCAATCAGGCCAAGCGGATCGACTGTATTGCCCTTTGACTTCGACATTTTGCTGCCATCCGCCGCACGGACAAGGCCGTGCAGATAGAGCGTTTTCCAAGGCACTTCTTTCATGAAGTGAATACCCTGCATCGCCATCCGCGCATCCCAGAAAAACAATATGTCAAAACCGGAAATCAGCACGTCATTGGGATAATGGCGTTGGAGCAAGGATTCCTCCCCGGAACGGGGAGGGGGACCAGCCGCAGGCTGGCGGAGGGGCACGTTCAGAGATCGCCCGCCTTCACCGTCAGGGGACTCTGCCCGTGCCCCTCCCCCATGCTTCGCATGGTCCCCCTCCCCCGTTGGGGGAGGATTTTCTTCCGGCCAACCCAAAGTTCCAAACGGCCAAAGCGCAGACGAGAACCATGTGTCGAGAACGTCGGGGTCGCGCGTCAGCGCGACGCCCACGCCCGCAAGACCTTGCGCAGCCTCTTCGGTTTCGGCGACATAACATGTGCCGTCGGCGGTAAACCACGCAGGTATCTGATGCCCCCACCATAATTGGCGGCTTACACACCAAGGCTGGATATTCTCCATCCAATTGAAATAGGTTTTTTCCCAAGACTTTGGCACAATGTCGAAACCGCCATTGGCCTTGCCTTTGCGCGCGGCTTCGATGGCGGGCTTGGCGAGTGTTGCCGCATCGACATACCATTGGTCGGTCAGCCATGGCTCAATCACTTGGCCTGACCGGTCGCCAAAGGGGGTTTGGATGACGCGGTCTTCGACTTTTTCGAGCAAGTCCAAGGCGTCCATTGCTTCGACCACCATCTTGCGCGCGTTGGTCGGCTCGCCTTCAATGCCAAAGCGATACTGCCCGATATATTCCGCCGGAATAAGCCCATCGGCGGTCTGCACGACGCGGCCTTCGCCATCGAGCATGTTGAACATCTCGCTCGCCTTGAAACCGGCGCGTTTGCCGACCTCAAAGTCGTTGAAATCATGTCCCGGCGTGATTTTCACCGCGCCCGAACCCAATTCGGGGTCGGCATGTTCGTCGGTGACAATCGGGATCAAACGGCCGGTGATCGGCAGGCGGACATTTTTACCGACCAGATGCGCGTAACGTTCATCCGACGGGTTCACCGCAACCGCCATGTCGGCGAGCATCGTTTCCGGGCGGGTTGTGGCAACGCTTATGAAACCGCTGCCATCTTCCAACGGATATTTGAAATGCCAGAATTTGCCATTGATCTCGCGCGTTTCCACCTCAAGATCCGAAATCGCGGTTTTCAGGCCTGGGTCCCAGTTGACAAGACGCTTGTCGCGGTAGAGCAGCCCTTGGTTATACAGATCCACAAACACCTTGATGACGGCCTTTGAAAAGCCCTCATCCATGGTGAAGCGTTCATTCTCCCAATCCATTGAGCAGCCAAGACGACGCAACTGGCCGGTAATCTCGCCGCCGCTTTCCGCCTTCCATTCCCAAACCTTGGCAACAAATTCGTCGCGGGTGAAATCGGTGCGCTTTTGCCCTTGGGCATTGAGCTGCCGTTCGACGACCATCTGCGTGGCAATGCCGGCATGGTCCATGCCAACGACCCATAAGGCGTCCTTGCCCTGCAAACGCGCATGGCGGATGAGGATATCCTGCAGGGTGTTGTCGAGCGCATGGCCGATGTGCAGGCTGCCCGTCACATTGGGCGGCGGGTTCACGATTGTGTATGGTTCGGCATGGGGGCGATCGGGACGGAATGCGCCCGTGGATTCCCAATGCGCATACCATTTCGCCTCAATCGCGGCGGGGTCGAAAGTTTTATCGATAGTCATGGAAAGTGGCTTTGCCAGCGCGTGGGCAATTGGGCAAGGATTTCGCGGCGTGTCGGTGGCTTATCCTGTGGGTGTGAGAAGCTTTGCGTGCTAATATTCTCACCTACAGCGTTAGGTTACCCGCCGCCGGAAAACGAAAAATGCCGCCGCGAAGCCGCCCGCTACGAGCAGGCTCAACCACAATTCCTTCGACGCTGACGGATCAAGGCCCTTTGCGACCAAGATCACCAACATCGCCGCCATCGCGACAAATGTGCCATAGGGGTGGAACCACATTTTGATTTGTAGTCGGCTGGGGTCCTCCGCCTCATATTTACGGCGCAGCTTTAGCTGTGCGGCGGATGTCATGAGGTACAGCAAAAGCATGGTCACGCCGCAGCTATTGATCAGGAAACTGAATACCACATCGCGCGACACCGCGTCGGCGGCGAGCGCGACATAGCTGAACAGGCTGGCGATCAGGATGGCGCGCGCGGGCACTTTGCGGTGGTTGACCTGCACCAACCATAAAGGCGCGTCCTTATGCTTGGCCAGGCCGAACAACGCACGCGAGGTGACATATAGGCCGGAGTTCAAGCACGATAGCACTGCGACCAAAACCACCGCCTCCATAATCAACTGACCCGCTGGCAATCCCATATAGGCAAGCGTGGTGGCAAAGGGCGACACCTTGGGCACGATCTCGGTCCATGGCACCACAGACACGATGAGGAAGATGGAGAGCACGTAAAAGATAAGGATGCGCAAAGTGACCGATACGGTCATGCGGCCAATGACCTTCGAAGGCTCTTCGGATTCGGCCGCTGCGATGGTGGCGATTTCGGCCCCAACAAGGCTGAATATGGTCGAGGTTGCTGCCGCCAGCACGACGCCCCAGCCATTGGGGACAAAGCCGTCATGCGCCGTCAAATTCCCAAAGGTCGAGCCGCCGCCTGAGGTTAGGCCAAAGGCCCATGCGGCGCAGACCAGAATGAACACGATGATCGCGGCGACCTTGATAGACGAAAACCAGAATTCAAATTCACCATATGCCCGCGCCGACATCAGGTTTACTGCGGTCAAAATCGCCATCAGTGCAATGCCGATGCCAAGCTCAGGCACGGCAGGGAACCATCCATGCAGAATTTGCGCGCCAGCAATCGCCTCAATCGCGACAACGACAACCCAGAAATACCAATATAGCCAGCCGGACAAAAATCCCGCCAAATGGCCAAGGCCAGCACGGGCGAAGTCAGGGAAGGTCTGCACCCCGTCAACGGCTATCGCCATTTCGGACAGCATGCGCATGACCAGCAAAATGATGAACCCTGCAATGGCAAAAGAGAAGACGGCGGCGGGGCCAGCCTGGCTGATCGTGGTAGAAGAACCAACGAACAGCCCGGCACCAATAATGCCGCCAATCGCGATCATCGAGACATGGCGCGACTTCAAACTGCGCGACAGTTCCGCCCCGCCCGTGATTTCGGTCGCCACATTATGCGCAATATCGGTCATATTTTTCCCCCAAATACTTCGTCTGTACTCTATAAATTTTGCCACCCCCGACTTGATCGGGGGGTCCATGGCCTGAACCTTCCGCTTGCGCTGACTGATCAGACCATGGATTCCCGCTTTCGCGGGAATGACAAAATTGGACTTATTTACCCTTCAAATATTTGCCGACCCAATCAAACACCGTCCGGTGCCATTGGATTGAATTTTTTGGTTTCAACACCCAGTGATTTTCATCCGGAAATACGAGCAATTTCGATTCCACGCCCTGCTGCTGCAACGCGGTAAAGGCGGCCAGCGACTGCGCATAAGGGATGCGATAATCCTTCTCGCCATGGATCACCAAAGTTGGCGTCTTCCATTTGGCGACATGGTTGACCGGGTTCCATTTCTCCGCATCACTGCGCGTGGTCCATGGGCCTCCATTGTCCCATTGGTCGAACCATAATTCTTCGGTTTCATAGGCCATAGCGCGCAGGTCAAAGATACCGGCATGGTTGACAAGGCATTTGAAACGGTCGGGCCAGTTGCCCGAAATCCAGTTCATCATATAGCCGCCATAAGAGCCGCCCAATGCGCAGGCGTTGGCGGTATCGAGCTGCATATCGATCTTGCCGACCGCATCCATGCCCTTTTGCAAATCTTCGAGCGGCCAGCCGCCCCAGTTTTTGTTGATGCTGTCGGTGAATTTTTGACCGTAACCTGTGCTCCCGTGAAAATCGATGCTGACCACGGCATAGCCTTGTGACGCCATGACCGCCGGGTTCCATCTGTAGGACCAAGCATTGTTAAACGTCCCCTGCGGCCCGCCATGGACAAGTAACAGGACGGGCAGCTTGCCCGTTGTGCCCTGCGGCTTTACGATCTGTCCATAAACTTGGTCGCCATTGGCCCCGGCGAAATTGAACATTTGGTAATTGACCGGATTAAGCGTGGCGAGCGCATCGGCGTTAACATTTGTCAACCGGGTCGTTCTGCCTTTGTTATCCATATGGACAAGGTCGGACGGCCCGGCGATGCTGTTGATCGCATAGACCACGCCACCATTTTTGAGCGGCACGGCCTCCGCGATGTTGCCGCGCTCCGTCAGGCGCGTGACTTTGCCTTTCAGGTCGACGCGGAAAAGCGGGGTTTCCAAAACATCCTGCGCGGTAACGAGAAGGCTTTTGCTGTCGGCGGCCCATGCAAGCGAGCCGACCGAACGGTCCCATGCGTCGGTGAGCGCGGTAACCTTGCCGCTTTTCAAATCCATCAGCTTCACGACCAGCCGGTCAGCCTCATAGGTCGCACGCGCCATAGATGTCCATGCCAGATATTTGCCATCGGGGGATGCGGCAGGTGTGGTGTCCATACCGGCGTTGTCGGCGGTCAGATTGACTGGAGCGGCGGCACGCAGCGCCGAACGATAGATATCAAGATTGGTGGATTTGGCTTCATCGGCGTCGGCAAGACGCAAGGTGAATAGCACGGCGCTGCTGTCCGCGCTCCAGCTAATCTCCTCGCCGCCGCCAAAGGGCTTTGACGGCGCGTCACCGACAAGTTCGCCGTCCATTGCCTTGCCGAGTGTGCTCAGCTTGCCATCGGCCCCCAGCGCAACCGTAAAGACGCGGCTATAATTGCCCGGCGTTTCCCATTGGTCCCAATGGCGGACCATTAACTGATCATATTCGCGGCCGGTGCCGGGGCCAGGTTTTGACGTGTCGCCATCTGTGTCGCAGCCAAATTCCATGCAATCGCGGGCAATGTCGCCCCACACGGCAAATGTCTGCCCATCGGGGGAGATTTTGAAACCGCTGACATCGGCCTTGAAATTGCTCACTTGTATGGTGGTCGTGGTAGCAATGTCGTAGCGCCAAATTTGGTCCGCCCCGCTTTGGTTGCTGATATAATATATGCTTTTGCCGTCGGGCGCGAAAGCGGGATCATGCTCATTTTTGTCAGGCTTTGACGCAAACATCACCGGCTGCGCGCCAGCGGTGGCGAGTTTCAGCATATACAGATCCGTCTTGCCTTTATTCGCCGCCAAATCGGTCTCACGCAATTGATAGGCGATCATATTGCCGTCGGGCGATGCCGTAACAGCCGACAGCCGTTTCATCATCACGAGATCGGTTTCAGTCATGGGCCGGGCCATGGCGTCTGAGGAGAGGATGCCAAGCGAGATGGCAGACGTGCCCAAAAG
Organism: Sphingorhabdus sp.; assembly: GCF_023910635.1. Classification (GTDB taxonomy): domain Bacteria; phylum Pseudomonadota; class Alphaproteobacteria; order Sphingomonadales; family Sphingomonadaceae; genus Sphingorhabdus_B. Next base: position 40,970 of record NZ_JAAVVZ010000002.1, read on the forward strand.
GGCGGCAAGCAAGAAGAGTTTTTTCATGCGCCGCACGCTAGTCAGCGCACAGCGGGCAAGCAAGAAGATTACAGCGGCAAGCGCATGGGATTTAGCGGACGGTATTTCCACCCTTCATAACATGCGCAACATTTTCCAGTGCCGTGATATCGTTCAACGGGTTGCCCGCAACCGCCACAAGATCGGCAAAGCGCCCCGGCGCGATGCTGCCGAGTTCGTCGTCCTTACCCAATAACTCTGCCGCGCGGATTGTTGCGCTTTGGATCGCCTGCATCGGGGTCATGCCGTAGCGGACCATATAGGCAAATTGCTTGGCGTTTTGCCCGTGCGGATAGACACCGCTGTCCGTGCCATAAGCAAGCTTCACGCCCATTTTGACGGCCTTAGTAAAGCCGATACGCTGCACATCGGTGGTCTCGCGGTTTTTGCGGAGATATTCTTCAGGCCATTTCTCGCGCGTCCCTATGTCGTCAATATAATCGCCATTATAAATATCCATCACCAGCCAACTGCCGCTGGCTTTCGCCATGGCCAGCGCTTCATCATCAATCAGGCTGGCATGTTCGATGGAACGGACGCCAGCGCGGATCGCGTTTTTAATGCCAACTGCGCCATGGGCATGTGCGGTGACGAATTTGCCCTTTGCCTGTGCGGTTTGCACGACCGCGCGCAGTTGCGCTTCGGTAAGCTCCGGCTCACCAGGTTCCGTGCCGATGGCAAGCACCGCGCCGGTGGCGATGGTTTTTATAAAGTCAGCGCCTTGTTCGATGAGGAACGCAGTCTTCGTTGCGGCTTCTTGCGGCGTGCTGGCAATGCCAAGCCGCATGTCAGCAGGCAGTTCTTCATTGGGCACCACACCGTTCAATTCACCGCCACCCTTGGGCAGGGTGATATAGGCACCGGCAACGAACATGCGTGGCCCCGGAACATGCCCGTCGTTGATCGCATCACGCAACGCGATATCGGTTAACCCGCGATAGGTGCCGACATCGCGGACCGTGGTGAAACCAGCCTCTAACGTCAGCCGGGCATTATGCGCGCCAATCAAGGCAGTTGCCGCAGGCGACGTTTTGATGGGCAGCGCAAGGTCCGCGCTCTGTCCTGCGTCCGCCAAATGGGTGTGCAGGTCAATCAAGCCGGGAAGAACGGTGAAAGCGGACCAGTCGATATGTGCCTTGCCCGGCATCCGCGCCAGGAAAGCAGCTCTTGTGCAAGGAGCAATCTCGCTGATCTTGGCTTCGTCAATAAAGATACATTGATCATGCAGAACCGTGCCAGCAGTTACATCGACTATCTTGCCAGCCCGAACGATTGTCGGAAATTCAGGTAACAGGATATCGGCCTTTCCGGCTGAAGCGAAAAAAAGCGCAGTGCAACCGAACAATGCTGCCCGGCGCTTCATCCCTTTTTGGTGATGCGCGTGATTTCGCGTTCGACCATCGCTTCGACGATGGGTGGCAAATGGGTGTCGAGCCAATCTTTCAGCATGGGCCGAAGCAGATCGCGCGTCAGCCCTTCAAGCGACGTTTCGCCTGACCGAACAATCTGCGGTGCTGCGCCAGGCTCGGCCAAGGTCTGCAGCGCGGAAAAGCTGTGACGCAGGCTCTGCGCCTTGTTGTTGTCCAGCAGCACTTCGCCAACGCCTGCATTTTGATCTGCGTCGGTTAGCTCAAGGACTTCGTCGTGCGCGACATCCGGCACGGCAGGCTTCGCTGCGCGCTTGGTGGCGGGGCGGTTGCTGTCATCTTCAGCGATGATGCGCTTGATCGAGGATAAGATTTCATCCATCGAAGGTTCGTTCCGGCCATCAGCCATATTTTCAGCCCTTGCGTAAATTACCGGCTTCTTCCGTCGGTAACAATTGGCTCTATCTCTGCCTTTTGCGCAGCCGTGTCAACGGTCCGGGTTGATTTGGCCACTGGGTCCGGCTGTGATGACCAGTCGTTCCACGCGCCGTCAACCTTTTGATAGTCCGCGACGGGATCGTATAATGCGCCGCCTTCAAGGCCCAAATCACGCGCTTCGGCCTTGCCCATTGCGGCCAACAAAGTGAAGCCGGCGACATAAGCGTTGCGGCGTGCGGTGACGAGCTGAACCTTGCTGTTCAGCAATTCTTGCTCTGCGTTCAATATGTCCAATATGGTGCGGTTACCAACGCCATTTTCGGCGCGCGTCCCTTCGAGCGATAATTCATTTGCCGACACGGCACGTTCGGAGGCGGCGATGACATCCAGCGCTGCTCGCCAGCTCGCGTAAGAGGCACGGGTCTGGGCAATCACTTCACGCTCGGCAGCGATTTCGAGTTCCTGCGCTTGGCCAAGCCGCGCTTGCGCCTGACGAATTTGCGCGGCGGGCTGCCCACCTTGATACAAGGGTAAGGTCGCACGGACGCCCGCTTGTGCATTTAACGTGCTGTTGTCCGCCACGAAGCCCGGAATATTCGATGAGATCGAATTCAAAGCGTTGGAGTAAGATTGGGACGTAAAGACGCTTATTGTGGGCAGACGCGATGCATTTGCCGCACGGCGGTCAAAACGGGCGGCCTCACGGCTTTCGCGCGCCGCGATCAAATCCGGGTTGCTGTCCAATGCCACGGTCACTGCGCTATCTGGCGTTAATGGCAAATTGGGCAAGGGCGGCGGCGCCTGCAGCTGCCCGGGTTCGCGCCCGACCAACTGGATATAAATCTCTTTAGAACGGATCAGATTGGCGCGCGCAGTTTCCATATTGCTGGTCGCCAGCGCAAGTCGTGCCTCGGACTGGGCAACATCGGTGCGGGTCAAGTCCCCGATTTCGAAACGGTCACGCGTGGCATCCAGATTGACCGACAGAACGCCAACCTGCGCGCGGTTCAAATCGACAATCGATTCATCGCGAATGACATCCATATATGCGCCGACCACCGCCGAGAAGATGGCGCTTTCGGTGCCACGCAGATTGGCAAAGCCGGCCTCAACCCGGTTTTCCGCCGCGCGCACCGCATTTTTAATGCCGCCGCCTGCATATAAGGGCGCTGAAATCGTGCCGTTGATGCTGATGCTGCGGGCCTGAGCCACGGATCCGCCATTTTCCTGAAGGACATTTTCGACATAGCTTGGCTGGACCGTGATATCAGGACGGCCATTGGCCTTGGCCAAAGGAACGGCTTCGTTGGTTGCGCGCTGTCCCTGACGTGCTGCGCTTAGGTTGGGGTTGGTTTCATAAGCGGACACCAAGGCGTCACGCAAAGTGTCCGCGCTGGCAGGCGCGGCCAATCCGGTAGATGCCAGCAAAGCGGCTAGGAGCAGACGGCGCGCAATCAAAATACGAACTCCGGTTTGCGGGCAAAGGCCGGCAACGGAGCAATCTCGCTATCCGCAAACGATTTCAACGCAATTTTCCCCTTGTGGACAAAGCCCTTGGCCAAGCGCGTTACCGCGCCTTCGATGATACCCGTCACCAATCGCGCGCCATCGGCGGCGATATGCACCAATGCGGTGGGTAACTCTTCTGCCGCGCCGTCAATGATGATCACCGAATATGGAGCCGCCGATTGGGCTGCTGACATATTATTCGCTGTTACAGAAAAGAGAGCGTTGACGCGTGTGCGCAAAATCGCGGCGACATACCCATCAGGCTTGCCAACCAACAAAACATGATCGTCGGCGCGCACATCCGCCGCCTGCAGCAGCAACGCAGTAGAGACGGCAGGGTTGAGGACAGTTCCATCATCCAGCGCAATCGACCGGTCCATATACGCCGTGGATCGATGCGTGAGCGGCACAAAATCCTCACGCGGGATGCTACCCATCGCGGCCAGCACCCATAAGTCGGTTACGCCACTTGTGCGTAGCTGGCTATCCACCATGGACCGCCGCATCTCTTCAAAATTCACTGATTCCATCGGAATAATTCCATTAACCTAATGGCCATGTGGCATAACTGTATTGCAAACACAACACAGCCTTTGATTCTGGTTCTAGCCAGCCTTGTCCCTTACGCCAAGCGGGATTCAGACAAACACCCTATTTCGGGATGCAAATAACAACTTTTTCCGCAGCTTGTGGCGCACGGGGCACAAGGCGTCAGATTGCCGGTTGCATTGAATTGGTCAAGCCGCTAAACGCGCGCCTTCACCACATAATGGCATTGCTGATCAGGCAAGTTATTGTTCAGGGGCCCGATGGCGGAGTGGTGACGCAGAGGACTGCAAATCCTTGCACGCCGGTTCGATTCCGGCTCGGGCCTCCAACTATCTTGTGCCTATATCGTTGCTTCTGGTCACTGACCTAGGCCACAGACTCATTATGTCTCAACCAGATCCGGATTGATGCGAGTTGGACAGAGGCGAGATAATTATCGTCTCTTTGATCGTATCGCGTGGCAACTGCTCTGAAATGCTTGAGTTTATTAAAGAAGCGCTCGACGAGGTTGCGTTGCTTATAGAGGAAGTGACTAAATGCCGGTTTGATCACGCGTTGCGGCATGGCGCGGATATTGGCCCTGGCACCGCGCGCCTCCATTTCGGCGCGCAACGCATCGGAGTCATAAGCCCGGTCGGCGAGCAGGATATCCCCTTTGCCGACGGTATCGAACATGTCTGCTGCACTGCGACCATCGGCGGCTTGCCCTTCGGTCAGCTTGAGCATGATCGGCATGCCCATCGCATCGACCAGTGCATGTATCTTGGTGGTCAGGCCGCCACGCGAGTGACCCATGCAACGGGATCGCTGGTCTTTTTTTTACCATTGGCTCCATGTTGATGAACCCGGATCGAAGACGAGTCGATCATCTGGATATTGCCTTCGTAAGCCACGGAAACTGCATCCAATATATGCTTCCACACACCGGCTCTGCGCCAGCGGTTGAACCGGTTCACACAGGTCGTATACGGACCGTATCGCGCCGGAATATCCGCCCAAGGCGCGCCAGTGCGTAACCGCCAGAATATCCCGTTCAAAACCCGCCGATCATCAACCCGCTTCACGCCACGCACCTTGGTCGGCAACAAAGGCTGGATCACCAACCACTCGAAATCTGTCAAATCAAACCGTGCCATCAGCTTCTCCCTTCCAGAAAAAGCATTGAATCAGATATCAATCACTTTGGGAATCCAATTTATGAGTATGTGACCTAGGGTCAGGACCACTTAAATCCACCTTCGCGGTTTGAGGCCATATTGTTCAGTGCAAGGCGGCAAGCGCAGGACTTAGTGGTTCTAAGTCCAAGCTTGCCAACGTGGCAATGGACAATATGGGTCAAATCCGAAGGACGCCAAAATGGCTGCGATCTCAAAGCAAAATGCCCTTGCAGGCAGAATAACTGCCTGCGGCGGACATTTTCCTTCGATATCTTTGCCATTTTGACGCCGCGAAGGCGGATTTAAGTGGTCCTGACCCTGAAGGCCCTTCCCAATTTCTGCGCGTTTCAATCGCGACTGAATTGCGGTGGCAAATGCATTAAGCCCACAATTGATATTCATCGGAGTTTCGTTAACCCGTTATTATTGAACGTGTATTCGTCACGGTTGATCCGGGGGCTTCGCATCATGTTACGCAGCAAGACAAGAGTGGCCGCAAAGCAAAGCTATTTCGGGGATGACGGACGAGTTGGCGTAATCTCGTAATCTGATCTGGGACAGGGCGCCGTGGCGTGGATCAATCGGTTGCTAGGACTGCGGTGGATCGCATATTAGATTTCGAATTCGTGTTTGATGCTGCGTATCACGGCGTAACCTCTCCTACAAAAGAGAGGAACGCCCTATTGAACGCCTCGGGATCTTCGAGAAACGACGAATGACCGCCGCAGAACATTTGCATTTCGCACCTTGGGATCGAAGCTACGGCGGCTTTGCTGCGCGACCAGGCGACGATTTTGTCCTGCTTGGCCCAGGCAAATAGCGTGGGCACGGCTAGCGTCTGAGCGCGCGCGCGCAAGTCGGCATCGGGCTGACGGAAGCTGTCCCAAGCCTGTTTGAGCAGCGGTGCCATGTCGGGACCGGCGGCAACAATGCGCTCGCGCTGAACCGCTGCTGGTTTACCCGGCAGCACCAACCGGTAATAGGCGGCAAAGGTTCGCGGAAACCAGCGTGCACGGCGTTCACCCGCAGCGAAGAACTTGACCATCCCAGCGATCACGGCTTTGGCCAGTGCGTTCAACGGCGCCAGCCCGCCGGGATTGCACAGGACCAATGCTCTGACGCGGCTCGGATGGCGCAGCGCAAACGACAATGCGGCCGCCCCGCCGATCGAATTGCCAAGCAAAATCGGACGGACGTCGCCGCACAAAGCAGGGACCAGCTCCGTAAGCAGTTCGGCATATCGTTCGGCACTGACGCGGCGGCCGGTCGCATCGGGAGGGCTCGCCCCATGCCCAGGCCAGTCGACCACGAACACCGAGTAGCCACTATGCGCCATTGCATCTGCGAACGCGGCATAATCGCGGCCGCCATGGCCAGTTGCGTGGAGGCAGACAATGGGCTCGCCAGCTCCGTATTGCGCAACCGCGACTTTGGTCCCTACGGCGTCATGCAGTGCAAAAGGCTGCTGTACCCCCACCGCACTGCGCATCGATTCTGCTATGATTGATGGCGTGACCATTGACTCTAAGTGATGTACAAATCACTAAGAGTCAATGAGTCGATTTTTCTGACCGGAAGAGTAATGTGAACCTATGACAAAGCGTGGACAAGGCCGAGGAAACCTGATCGAAGCGGCGCAGGCTGAATTTGAAGAGCATGGTTACGATGGTACCAACAGCAATGCCATTGCCAAGCGCGCGGGCTATGCGCCACAGACATTTTACCGGCACTTCGAGGACAAGCGCGCCATCTTTCTTGCCGTCTACCAGCAATGGGCCGCCGTCGAAGTTCGCGATGTGTCAGTCGCAGGAACGCCAGAGGCGATAGCGACCGCGCTGGTTCACCATCACCGGACGCACCGCGTGTTCCGGCAATCCCTGCGTGCCTTGACGATAAGCGATGCCGAGGTGAGCAAAGCGCGTGCGCGCGCACGCCTCGATCAGGTGGCAACCTTAGCCACACGACTGGGTCACTCCGATACTGCCCAATTGCTGGCGGCAATTTTGCAGATCGAACGCTTGTGCGATGCTTTAGTAGATGGCGAGTTCGAGGCCTGCGGGATCAGTGAGGACCGTGTCCGCGATGAGCTGGTGCGCGCGATCCGACATTTGTTTTCGGACAGGACACAATGATACTGCGTAACCAGGGCGCGTCTGTATAACTATTCATGCGCGATGCGTACCTGCACAAGTGCGGTTCACGGCAGTTACCAACTGGATGACGACATCCATCTGCAGAATTGCCGAACGGGCGATATGCCGCATGTCCCGCGTTCGCCCACATAGAGAGTTGGCTTTCGCCTGGCGCAGAGAACCCGGTTCCGGACCAATGTTGTGGTCGCAAAGATCCGGAGGGTATGGCCAAAAGCATCAAACTTGGCGTTCTGCTACATTTTCGGTTTGACGAACCGATAGATGAACTGATCGGTATTGCCGCGAATGGCGGGATCAAAAACGATTTTCGAATGGTCATCCGCTGGGTTGGCAAGTACAGTGCTCTCCCCGGCAAACTCAAATCCGACCGAAGTCACCTCTGCTATGACCAAGGCACCATCAATCCGGTGCAGCGTATCGACGTCGCGCGCACCCGATCCCTTGGCGGCACTGTGATCCACGACGACGTAGGTCCCGCCGGGTTTGAGTGCGGCAAAGACTGCGCGGTTGATGCCGGTAATCGTGTTGGGCGGCAGTTTCGCACTGCGCAGATCGTGGTAATTCTGGGCAGTCCAAACCATGTCGATGCTATTGGGAGCGCCAATATTTCCAAGGCTCCGAACCGCAGGCTCGACGTTTGCGTAAGCTGGTTCGCTTGCGAGGGCTTGGATGACCGCAGCGGTTTCAGGTCGGCGTGCCGCCATTTGATCGGAAACCAAAGCGATCACTTTGCCGTTCGGTCCGACCGCTTGAGCGAAGATGCGCGTAAAATACCCGCCACCTGGCAGAATATCAACGACCGTCTGGCCCGCCTTGATCTTAGCGAATGCAACCATTGCGGATGGGTTGCGGGAAGCGTCGCGCGCAACGTCTTCGGGTGGACGGACGCTATTATTTATTGCAAACGGCGCGGCTGCCGCAACGCAGATGGCCGCTCCGATGATCGCTGCCATGGGTTTTAAAACTCTGTTCATTCGCTTGGTCCTTTTTTGCTAACTGCTAGGTCGTGACCCTAGATTCTTACTTCCCGGTTGCACCGATGCGAGAGTGAGACTGCGCGAGCAGCATCAGACCTCCGGCAATTGCGATATTCTTGAGCATCATCGTGAGCTGCACTTTGTCTGCTAAGTCGCGGTGAAAGAACACCGCGGCGACAAGGGTGAACCCGGCAAGGGCAAAGGCGACCTCACGCAGCCTAAAACCAGCTATCAAAGCAAGCGCAGCGCCGATTTCAAACGCGATGGTTGGCCATACAAGCAAGGGCGGAATGCTGTGTTCGGCCATGTAACGCATCGCCACAGCAGGGGCAGTCAGTTTGCCAACTGCGGAAAGCAGAAACAAAATAGCTATCATTGATCGAGCGGTTACTCCGATGACTTTGTCGTTCATTTTCAATCCCCCAAATTACGCCCCATGTCCGAGCGTGCATCGCTCCTTCGATCCAAAAATAACCGACCAGCTGACCTTCGGCCTTACGGCCAAAGCTTCAGGATCGGCATTTACTTCACCGTTCACCTTTTGTGATATAAAAATCACTTCGAGTCAACCTGCCTTAACGTGCTCTGACCTGATCCCGTCAAATCGGTTCATTTTTTGAGAGAAAATCTTGGAAATTACGGAAATTAAGGTGACCGCGAATTACGGTCGGAACTCCGGTGAAGGTGCATTAAGCCCAAAATTGATATTCATCGGAATTTCGTTAAACCGTTATGATCGAACGTGTTTTCTCCACGGTTGATCCGGGGATGACGCACCTGCCAGCGTAATTCCAAAATAATAGGAACAGCTGCCATGTCAGGCACGGCATTTATCAGCGACTTTGTCGGCGTAGCAGTCGGGGTGCCCAGAATGACCTGGAGACTGGTAGCATGGAGCGTTTCACGTGCTTGGTCGAGCGATGCCCAGGTGAACTGGCCCGGTTCGGGTTCGATCCGGCTCCACGCAAACTGTCCTATTCGCACCTGCGAAAGGCAGGTTTCAGCCATGAGGTGGGCGTCTTTGGTCCGGAGATTTGCCAGCCAATGTTCGGGATAGTAACACACGCCTAACTTCATAGTCGGCGGATTGAGCGATTGCGTTGAAACTGACATATATCTAGCCTTGCTCTTCGCGCCGGTGGCGGGCAAACCATCTAGCGGAGATACCTAAAGATATGGGTTCCCACCGTCCGGTTTTCCGGGCGCGAAAATGAGTAAAGGTTACAACGTGATATCAGACGCCACAGAAAGTGCTCTGCCGAAGTCTCAGAAACGGGTCCGTCTCGCTCCAAGCGAACGGCAGGCCCTTATCCTTGATCATGTTGCCGAGATTGTGGCTCGGGAAGGTGTTTCGGCCTTGTCGATGGATCGCATTGGACGTGAGGCGGGCATTAGCAAGTCGCTGGTCTACAATTATTTTCCTAATATCACTGAGTTGCTGAGACTTCTTCTGCAACGTGAATGGCGACGCTTGCGGCGACAACAGGTCGAGGCCGCGCAAAAAGCTAATACTTTCGAGGATTTGGTTCGTTCGGTTACCCATGTTTACCTCAAATATATTGATGAGCGGGGTATGTTGATCGAACGATTGCAAGCCGAACCCTCAGTTTCCGCTATTCACGACCCCACAGAGTTCGGTCGAGACACCGCCGTTAGCTATCTGGCCGAAATTGTGAGCGAACATTTCGATTTGCCTCCCGATATCGCCAGAGCAGCAACAGACATCAGCTTTGGTTTACCGGCCGCTGCGGGTGCATATTTGTTGCAACGCAAGCTCAGTCGAGAGGCGCTTGAAGACTTAACCGTCACCATGATCCTAGGGACGCTAAATGAGATCAAGCGTGAGCATACAAATCGGCACCAGCCGATCCGGCGTAAGTAACCGGCGTCAATCTGCGCTTTCAACTGCTACTTAAGCAGCTCGGGCGTGCGCTCGGGCCGCGTGTCCGCGTGCGCAACGGCATCGCGCTGCAACCCAAATTCGGCGCGAATGTCATCCAAGGGTTCACCGAGACGATGCTCAAACTTCACGAACTGGACGCTGCGGGCGTGCCGGCCAAGGGCCCAACCATCGGTGATTGCATCCATCCCCGGCTTGATTAGGTAGGGATCGACCAACGTCATATGACTGGTCACAACGGCAATCCACATGGCAGCATAAGGATAGTCCATCTGGGCCAGTTGGAATGCCTGAATTGCAAGCTCACCCAGTGGTGTAGCCGGATAGCCGGTCAGGACATGATGAAGATCATGTGTCTGAAAGCCACGTAACACCTTATAAGCTAATGCGGGTGGCATGCGATCAATTTTACCGCTTTGCAGCAATTCCTCATGCCTAGCGTGGTAACCAGCCGCCAAATGTTCAACCAGTTTATTGTCGACCATGAAAGCGCGGTAAGCATGGCCCAAAGTGCCTGGACCATAGCTGTCGAGCGAACCAATTCGAAAATCCGGTGCAAGCCATCCTTCCCGAGCCAGCGGTCCATGGTCCGGGTGATCGAGGATCGCTGCTTCGTACTTCGCAATCACGTCAGCCGGAGCTGTTTCCCACCATTCGTTGAACAACCAGTCGATTCCGTAGGTGTAGAAATTGTCGATGCTTTTGAGGAATTTTTCCCCGAAACCGCGTTCGATCTGCGAAACCATGTCAGCCTCCTTTTCGGGTTATTTGGCCAAGGTGCCGCCATCGACCGGAACAAGAGCACCGGTCATGAAAGCAGCGGCATCGCTGACCAGAAACGCGAGGACCTCGGCCACTTCCTCTGGCGTGCCATAACGCGCCATGGGGATACCCTGTGCCAGTTGCGGCCGGGCCGCCTCTGGGTTGTCGGGCGAAAGGCGGCGCTCGAGTTGAAACATCATTTCGGTTGCCGTCGGACTGGGGCAGATCGCCAGCACACGCACCCCGTGCGGCGCCAGCGCAATGGCAGCGGACTTGGTCATTCCGTTCACCGCATGCTTGCTGGCAGTGTACCCAAAGATGCTGCCGCTGCCGCCAAAGCCCGACACCGAGGATGTGTTGACGATCACACCGTGGCGATTGGTCAGCATGTGATGGCCGACATACTTTAACCCCAGAAAGACCCCTTTGACGTTCACCGCCATAATCCGGTCAAATTCTTCTTCTGGATAGTCGAGCGCATTGGCTATCGCACCCGATATCCCTGCGTTGTTGAACAGGATATCAACCCGCTCACCCAGCGTGAGTCCAACGTCGATCGCCCGTTGCCAATCGGCAGCATTCACGACATCACCGGCCAGACTGGCAACGCGACCAGCGGACAAGGCAGTGCTAAAATCGGCCTCTGGCCGATCAAACGCGACCACGCTCGCACCGCCGGCGCACAGGCGATGTACGGCGGCAAGGCCTATCCCGCGGGCCGCACCGGTGACGATGGCAACGCGGCCTGCAAGGGTTTGTTCTGTCATGCGGTAACTTCCTTTGAGATCGACCGGATTGGGTGTTGAGCGAGGAATTTAGTGATCAATGCTGCGCAACGTTCAGGGGCATCGCGGTGCGGGACATGTCCAGCCGCGGGCAGTCGCGTGAGGATAGCCTCCGGGCAGGCATGGACGATGGCGTCCGCCATGGCTGGCACAAAAACGGTATCCTGATCGCCCCAGATGATCTGGACGGGGCACTCGATGTGGAATTCATTCAGACAGTCGTTGCCAAATTCTGCATCGGTGTCCGGCACATCAAAAGGCGCTGCACGATACCAAGCCAACATCGCCTGCCACACACCTTTTCGAGTCCAGGCATGCCGATAGGCCGCGATGTCAGCATCATTCAGCAATCCCCGGCGATAAGGTTGCGCCAAGAAACGCGCGATCAAAGCATCGACATTGGCTTCGTTGAACAGTGCATTGGCCTGTGCGGAACGCAGCATGGTGATATATTGGGATGCAAGGCGCTGGTTGGGGTCATTCCAGATCATGCTTTGCAGCACTGCAGGCGGCGGCGCGTTAAAGACGGTAAGGCTGGCTGCTTTATGCGGATGTTTTTCCGCAAAGGCGAACGCCAGAACGCCACCCCAATCATGTCCACATAGATGCACCATCGGCAAATCAAGCGCGTCAATCAAGGCCGCGACATCTTCGATCAAATGCTCAAGCCGGTAGCTTTCAATCTCCGGCGGGCATGAGGTCAAACCATAGCCACGCAGATCCGGCGCAATCAGCCTGAATTCCGGTGCGAGACGTTCTGCAAGGGGGCGCCATGCGGCCGCGTGGTCGGGGAAGCCGTGCAAGAAGAGAATTGGCTCACCGTGCCCCTGCTCCAAATAATGAAAATCCAGTCCATTGGCTTCGACATAGCGGCTCATCGGGGAAGCGGAGGCGACAGCAGAACCCAAGGTGAAGGACATCGAGGTTAGGCCTCTGTAACCGTCGCGGCCAATCCATCGCGATATGCGGTTCGCGCAGCATCGACCTTATGACCATTGGCTTCTTGCAACATTGCAGCGACGGTCAGTTGTTTGTCGGTGCTGGGCTGGAGCACTTCAAAAACATTACCATCAGGATCGCGTCCGAAAAATAGTCTCGCATTTCCAAACGCATGGGGCGGCCCGTGCAACTCGACGCCATGGGCCATCAGCCGAGCATAATCGGCTTCGATATTGTCGCTTTCAAAACATATATGGTTCCAACCTGGCGCTGCCAGATTGCGCCTGTCTCGTGGCAAGGTTGGCGGATGCGCATAGCACCAGAACTCGAGCTCGGCATTGGCGAGCCGCGACCAAGCGCCAGTGAAACATATATCCGAAAGTCCGGCCACATGATCGAATTTAGGACTGGGGCCAAAACTGCCTTGGCGATGAATTTCGATACCGGTCAGCAGCGCATAAAAATCAGTCAGCTTGCTGATATCTGGAGTGACCAGCGCAACGTGCGCAAACCAGGGGCGGTGTACATCCGCCGGTGCCCAAGGTGTTCCCTCAAGTTCCAGAAGATTGCCTTCGGGATCACGGATATAGACATAGCTGTTGCCCGTTCCCAACCCCGCGGGTCGTGCATGCGAAGTTGCGCCAGCGGCAACCAGTCCATCATACAACCGGTCAGAAATTTCGCTTTGCAGGCAAATATGACGGATTCCAGCCGAATAGACCGCCTTATCTTCTGGAATTATTTCAGTTCTGCAGGCATATTCGAACAGTTCCAGACATCCCAAACTACCCTGCAGAAATGCGCCTCGAGCAGAGGCATTATCGAGTTGCAGTATTGCGCGATTGCTAGCGCTGTCTTCTACGTCAAATAGGTAGGAGAGATTATAGGCGTGTTGGCTGGTATAGAAGTCGATTGCGGCATCCAGATTGAGCACAGAAAGTCCGATATGATGCAGCCCTGTGATCACGCTATTCTCTCTCCAGAAGATGCGTCCGCCATTCGTGCATCGATTTCGGCGCGGATGTCGCGATGGCGGGCCTCTGTCAAAGTATAATGCCAAGCCATGTACGCGGCAATCAGCACCAAGACCGCTGGAATAACGCTATAGCTGATCGTCAAGGCTAGCAGCGGTTCGGCTCTACTCTCACCTGCAGACACATAACCGACACTGCCAAGTAACAACAAAGGCAGACCTGAACCGGCGGCATAGCCCATTTTCTGGACCATAGCTGTCACTGCATAAAACAAGCCTTGCTGCCGATCTAGTGTGTCAGCGGTGTCGATATCTGCGGTATCCGCGATCATCGCGTGCGGTAGCATGAGCACGGCACCATAACATGCACCCTTCAAGATGAAGAGGGCGGTAAAGACATACACCCCGCCTTTTGGCACAAAGAACATCAACGCATTGGTTGCCGCCACGATGACGAGCGCCAAGGCAAGGGCGCGGTGTTTTTCGATCCGCTTGGCGAGCCACACCCAACCGGGCACAACGAGCAGCGCTGCGAGGAAATAGAGGAAGTATATGACGCCGATATTGGGAACGCCGACAACATCGCGCGCAAAAAACACGGTGATCGTCTGACGGAAAACTTCGCCCACCGTTGCCACCAGCACCAACACAGTTACCTGCAAGAAAGCGCGGTTGGAACCAAGCATTTTCAACGCCTTGGTTATGCTGAACGGGGCCTTGCGGATTGGAGCTTCAGGCTCTGGAACAAAAAAGAAGGCAAGCGCGGCGCATAGCGGCAGCAAAGTTATGATAACGACGCTTAATGCCGACATGACATCTGCGCTGGTCATTCCAGGCTGCATTTGTACATAGGCAGGGATGAGTGTCGATGTGATCAGGCCGGCGATGCTGAATGCCTGTGAAACCGAACTTATTCGGGTTCGAACATGATAATCTTCTGAAAGCTCCGCCGCCCATGCATGATAGGGTAGCAATAGCATCGTGTAGCCCAGATAAACCAGCGCCACCGCGGCAAGGAAATAGGTGATATCAATACCCGGCGAGGGCCTGAATAGCAGATAGACTCCTGCCATCATCGTCACTGATCCAAAAATCAGCCACACCCGTCTGCGCCCGATTTTGGGGCGCCAGCGATCGGAAATGATTCCGATCATCGGATCAGTTATGAAATCGGATAGTCGTGCCAGGATTAATGAAATCCCGATGAGCTGCAGAGCCAATTGCATCTGCCCAGAATAGAGCGGAGCGAGATATATTGCGATCGGTAGCCCGATCATCCCAAGGGGCAATTGCACAGACCCGAAGGCAAGAATTCGCCACAAGCTTATGTGTTGCTCTTCACGGCCCGATGCTGATGCCACTTATGCCCTCTCCCAAATTTGCCTGTGCAAACCGTTTCTTGACCGGTTTGCGCGATCGTCTCCCTTAAAATCCGATGGTATACCGGGTCCAATCATAAAGGAAAAATCGAATGGCCGCCGTCAAGCACCAGCGCTTGACCGGTCATGAAATTGCTTTGCTTGGATGCAAGGTAAACCGCGATACCTTCCATGTCCGATAATTGTCCAATCTTGCCGGACGCTGCCCGACGGCGACAACCGTCTTGAAAGGCTTTGGGCGTGTTCAGCGACATTTCGGTCTCGATGAACCCGGGCAGGATTGCGTTAACTTGGATATCGCTGCGCCCCAGTTCGATTGCAAGTGACCGGACGAGCCCTGTCACGGCCGATTTGGTCAGGCAGTAACCAGCGGAATTGGGTAGCCCAAGTAGCGCCGCCACCGAAGATGTGACAATCAACTTGCCCCCCGCTTTGCGCTCTTGCCAGTGGCGCGTTGCAAGCTGAAACGTGTCGATCACGCTAAGGATATTGAGCTCGTTCGTATCGAGCCAGGCCTGCCGATCCAAATCGACGAACGCACCTCTGGCGCCCGCGCCACCTGCGTTGGCAAAACAGCTGTCGATTTTTCCGAAAGCATTAATAGTGCGATCAAATGCCGCAGCGGTAGACGCCGGGTCAGTCACGTCAGCTTCGAAGCTCTGGGCGCGGCCACCCATCGCAACCAGTTCAGAAACCGCCTTAGCATTCTTGGCCTCGTTCCGTCCCCACACCGCGATTTGCGCACCCGCCTTGACTAGGCCTTGTGCCATGGCAAGGCCAAGTCCGCCATTGCCGCCTGTTACCAGGGCGACGTGGCCGTTAAGATCGAAAAAATTGTGTATGTTATTCATTTACCTGCCGATTTGTGATGAAGTTCTAACCCACGCGCCCAACGACGCTGAAATCCGCGCCAGTAACCTGGCTGGTCATTGCCCGCCGTGATGCCGCCCCATGTCTGACCAAATCTGCTGGGCCACTGACCTTGGTTGGCGAATGGTGTTGGTACTTCGAGATATAGACGCTTACTTTCTTCGGCCTTCAATTCAAGGTCAAGGAATGCGCCGATGAAATGCGCGTTTATCATTTCGATCCGTTCCTTGCGCCACACAGGATCGGTAAGGAACTCGATCGTTGGAAAGTCAGCATCTGGCGCGATTGTTACAGGATTTCCGGCAATATTATGCGCGGCCTCGCGATAGACGAGAAGGTAACGGTCTGTGCCTTGCGCGGCATGGAAAAGCCGTTTTACCCCGCGCTCGTAATCGACAACATCGTCTTGATCGCCCGCCACAAGGAGCAGCGGCATACGCAGGCTGGCAAGCGCAGCATCCTGCCAGACCGCTGCGCCGGGTTGGCCACCCCAAGGGGCAAGCGCAACCACAGCCTTAATTTTCGATGCTAGGGCCGGATCCGGAATAGGAAGCTTGGCGCGCATAGCTGGCGATAACTGGGCAAAGGCAGGGGCTGCTGGATCAAGTGCCGCGCCGGCTGTGGTCAAGCTGCCATAGCCGCCCATGGAGAAACCGAGGAGGCCGATGGCATTCGGATTAACCTGTTCAGCGACCTGTGGCGCCAATTTGGCGCCGAGAATAGCATTCAGAACCGCTCGTTGGTCCCGTGTCCTGTTCATTAGAACCCCACCGAAAGAAGCTGCAAATGAACCCATATCCGTGAAAGGTTGGTCACGGTGATCGATTGAGGCAACCACATAGCCCCGTGATGCAAGCGTCTCTCCAAGGCGGCTCATATGTTCTGCCCAGCCGCCATAGCCGTGAGACATGACGACAAGCGGGAAGGTTTGCCCAGCGATCGGCTTGGCGTCGGCTACGGCGATGCCAGTTTCCGCAATATTCAGCGGTTGCTGGCCGGGCAATGCACGACGGTGCTTGTAAAGCGCTCTGGCGGAAGAGTCAGTAGTAACGGCAGGATACCAGAAGCGAACGCTTATGGTGCGATCTCCGACAGCCAGATCATGCATGCGCGTACCGATGCCAAAAGCACCGACTATTGCCAGTTCAGGCATTTCGGCTGAGTGACCTGCGGTCGGCTTTGTAGACTGGACTTGTCCTTGCGCCGTACCAGCAGAAATCGCTGCTATTAAGGTTACAAGGGCTATGATCGGTCGCGGCATGATTGAGATGGTCCCGTTACTGCTTCGTCGGAGCGGCAGGCGAAGGGGTTAGCTTCGCCTGCCCTGGCAGGAGGGGCTGCCAGTAGATCAATTTGGTCTGCTTACTGAAAGCCAACGCGAAGGCTTAGGCCGAAGGTCCGCGGATCCAGTAGGAAAGCACTACGGAAACTGCCAACCAATTCGGAGTTCACTTCCAGCCAAGTGATACTGTCTTGGTTCGTCAGATTCTTGACAAAAGCGGTTACGCTCCAATCTTTGCTGCTGTTGCCGATCTTGACCGAAGCATCGAGTTGGCTCCAGCTGCCAACTCGGTCTGCCGGTACGTTGAATTCGCGCGAGTGAAAGCCGGACTGCGAATAGAAATCGACGCGCGGGCGAACGGCCCAGTCGTTTCCTGCCTCAATCGTATATTCCGCAGCCAACTTTAGCGTACGGCGCGGCGCATTCGGAAGCTGATTACCTTGGATCTGGAACAGTGCCTTGCCGCGCGACGGATCAGACGACCGGAAATCGCTGCGGACCGTTGCGTCCAGCAGGCCCAGATTGGCTTCAAGACGCAGCGGCTCTATCGGCGTATAGACCAACTCAGCTTCTATGCCCCTTACCCGCGACTTTGGAATGTTGGTGTTCGCCACAGCGGTTCCGACAAGGTTGCCAACGATCAGGTTGGAGTATTCGTAATTGAACAAGGCCAGGTTCAATCGGCCCTTTCCGTCCATGAACGTATTCTTGGCGCCAAGTTCATAGGCATCGATGACCTCGGATTCGAAAACCGGAATAGTGTTGTTGCCCGGGTTGAACCCACCGGATTTAAACCCGCGCGAGAACGACAGATATATATTGGTATCCTGCGTAAATGAAACCGCCGGCTTCCAGTTTAGGATCGCGCGTCCAGTGACCTTATCAAAGTCCGCATCCCCGATGAAAAACGGGCTTAGTGCAAAAAGGCCGGAAGCGGTTTCGATATGCTTTTTATCATGGGTGTAGCGTAATCCACCGGTAAGCTTGAGATTCTCTGCAAGATCGACATAGGCTTCGCCGAATACGGCATAAGATTCAACCTGCCCCAACCGCGTATTGAACTTTGAAACAGCGCCCGACAATCGGTTGGCCGGGGTCCATGTATCGACATAACCGGAGCCACGCGAGTTCAGATAAAAGCCGCCCAGGATAAAGTTAAAGCGCCCATCCAAGCGTGAAGCAAGGCGTAGCTCCTGGCTGAACTGCTTTTGCGTGCCGCCGCCAGTCTGCGACGTGCGGTATTCCGTTGTGGTTACCGGACGACCTGACAACAGGTAGGTCATCACGCCGTTGCCATTACCGGCATCGGGGATCACGTGGCTCCCGAACGTACCGGGATTAAAGGCATTGGGCCGATATCCCTGATCGAAATCACGCTCGCTTGAGTTGTTGCCGTCACGCAGACCGGTCACTGCAGTGAGCGTAAGACTCCCTAGCTCTTGATTAATCTCCAGAGTCGCGAGGAAGTCCTCGGCTTTCTGGAACGGTTTTACGTCGATCACAACTTCGCGCAGATTGGTCGGATTTGTCGCAAAACTATTAGGTCGAACACGCCCCGCGAGAAAAATGTTGTCGATGGTGAAGTTGGTTGTCGGGAACGCTGCTGAAACTGAATTTGGAGAACAGCCAAAGGCCGGATCGGGCGTGCAGAGCGACTTGGCAGCGTTCTGCCGGTCTGAATCTTCCTTAAAATATGTCAGCGTAAGGTCGACCGTTGTGGAACTCGATGGTTCAAAGCGCGTACTAGAACGCAAGGTGAACTGGTTGCGACCATCAACCATGGAACCATCAAGCAGGTTCTTTGTATAGCCGTCCCGATTGATGTAATTGGCCGCGAAGCGTTGAGAGAGGCCGTTAGCCAGAGGAATGTTGATAGCCGCATTGGTTCGAATGCCGCGCGGGCTTTCGCCCTGGAGTTCTAAATAACCTTCGAAGCTGTCCGTCGGTCGGCGCGTAACGAAGTTGATGGCGCCGCCAGTTGTATTCCGACCGAACAAGGTGCCCTGCGGGCCGCGCAGAACTTCGATCCGCTCCATGTCGAAGAATTCGCCGAAACTGCTACCGGACTGCAAGAACACGCCATTCACGAGAACGCCGATATTGGTGTCGCCCGTTCCGCCGTATGAGGCGGACCCGACGCCGCGGATGGTAATGTTACGGTTGGCCGAAAGCGTCACATTGGGTGCGTTGAACTGAAGGTCCTTGCTATCCTCTACGCGCGCCGCTTCGAGTGCCGCGGCATTCAGTGCCGTTATCGCGATCGGAACGTCCTGGACATTTTCGGCTTTCTTCTGTGCCGTTACTACGATCATATCACGATCGTCGGCGGAGTCATTATTTTCGGCCTGCGCGAACGCAGGTGCCGCAAAGGCAACCCACGCGATGGCCAAGGCAGATGCGCCGATTGACGAAAACTGGATTTTTGACATGCATTCCTCCCTTTGCTGTTGGCCATATGTTTAATATAACTGGAAGGTTAGTCAATAGCGATGATTTAATCGCATATTTCTAAGCGAAATAAACGAATTTTTCACATATTATGGTCATTTATTGACTGATATAACAATAATCGCATGCCGGTATGAGATCTGCTGATGGACGGGGCTATACCAAGTCTCATCGACTAAAGATGAATTGCGCTAACAGATGCATAAATCCCAAAATTGACATTCATCGGAATTTCGTTAACCTGTTCTTATCGCATGTGTTTTTTTACAGTTGTTCGGGGGACTTCGCATCATGTTACGCAGCAACGCAAAGGCGGACGCAGTGCAAAGCTACTTGGGGGATGACGGACTAGATGCCGGAATTCTAGGCCACGGCCCTATACCAACGGTTCGTATACGAAGCAGCCGACTTGGACGGATATCGCACGCAGACTACACCGTAGAGTGTCGAAACACCAATCCTGTTTCGTGAAGCGATCTTCGAAAATAGAAAACAACGGGTGGGTGATGATGATCAAAATGAAAGGTCTCATATTCTTCATAATGGCTTTGTGTATTCCGGGGCAAGCTTATGCCGAATGGCATGAGGCAAGCAGCGATAATTTCCTGGTGATCGCTGACCAGAATGAAAAAGACACCCGGGAATTCGCAGAACGGTTGGAACGGTTTCATACCGCCATGTACTATATTCTCGGCCGCGAAACCCAAAAGGTCAGTCCCTCGAACCGGGTGACAATCTATGTTGTTCGAAGCACCAGCGACGTGCGAAAGCTCTCACGCGACAAATCCGGTTTTGTGCTTGGCTTTTATCAACCAAGGGCAGGAGGGTCCGTCGCTTTTACCGCAAGAGTCGAAAGTGATGGCGCGGATGTTTCCCAGAGCGAGCAAGTGCTTTTGCATGAATATGCCCACCATGTCATGCACAGCACAAACCAATGGTCGACACCACGTTGGCTAAGCGAGGGATTCGCCGAATTTTTCTCAACAGCGCGATTTGAAAAGAAAGGGGGCGTTGGACTGGGATTACCTGCAAATCACCGCGCCGGCGAGCTGGCGCTTGCCAAGAATGTTCCCATTCAGGCCTTGTTAGACGCCAGCGTTTACAAAGAGCCAAGGAAAGGCGTTTATGATGAGTTTTACGGGCGTAGCTGGCTGCTGTACCATTATCTGCTGCTGGGCGGGAAACGACCGCGTCAGCTCACCAATTATCAGGTAGCGCTTGCCAATGGCGCGTCTGAATCGGACGCTGCGAACACCGCATTTGGCGACCTCAATCTGCTTGAAAAGGAGATGAACGGGTATCTTGCCCAACGGCGCCTGAAATATATCCCGATCCCGGGTGAAAAGCTAAAAGTAGGTGCAATCTCGGTACGCAAAATGCGTGATGCCGAAGCGGCGATCATGCCGGTAGTCTTGCAATCAAAGCGCGGGGTTGACTCAGAGTCGGCCAAGACGCTTCTACCGCAGGCACAAAGCATTGCGAACGGCTATCCCAACGACCCATTTGTTTTGGCGGCGTTGGCCGAAGCGGAGCATGATGCTGGAAATCATGAAGTTGCAGTGCAAATTGCCGACAAGGCGCTGGCGGCTGACCCTGCATCCGTAAATGCGCATGTGCAGAAAATATTTGCGCTGTCACGCCTTGCAGAAGATTCCGACGAACCGGACTCTGCGTGGACACTCGTGCGAAAGGCCGTTGCTGCCCTTAATAAGGTCGAGGTCGATCACCCCATTCCATTGATCTATTATTACCGTAGCATGAGATTAGCGGGTAAGGACATTACCGAAGTTGCAGCACAGGGTCTTGAGCGCGCATTGCAACTCGCGCCATATGACAAAAATGTTCGTTGGGAGCTCACGCAGCAGCTTGTCGTAGAAGAAGAATATGCGACAGCTTATCAGACATTATTGCCGCTGGCCAATGACCCGCATAATCGGGGCGATGATAACCCTGCCATCAAACTGCTCGCGCAGATTAAGCAAAAATGGGAGCAACAGCCGAAAGCAGATTGACCGTGGCAGAATTACGGTGAGGAATTACGGGAATTGAATTGCGGTGACAGGTGCATAACCCCCGACATAACCCGTTCAGCACAAAACACCGTCGCACCAGCGAAGGCTGGTGCCTATGACGTGTGTATGGGTGGGCCGACAGGCGTGATAGGCCCCAGCCTGCGCTGGGGCGACGAGGTTTTTGTAGGGATTGTCGAGGGTTTAAGCGCGGTAAACCACTCTCGTCACCCTGAACTTGTTTCAGGGTCTTACTTTTCAACGTCCCAGAATCAAGATCCTGAAACAAGAATTCCGGTGACAATTGCCATAACCCCGAAACAGGTTTCGCTTGCAATGTAGGATTTGGTTTGAGATTCTGTGCGTCACGCCCGCAATTGTTGGGCGACCGGCTCTTTGAATGTGTTGAACCCCAGCCAGACTTTCGTACCCGGAAAGCCAACGTCGCAAAGTCGAGGTAAGTTTACAGAAATGTCGCGTTTTGCATATATGTTTGTAAACTTAGAACTCCGATGACAGGCATGAGCGGACTTTTTTGAAGAAGCCGCCTATGCGCCCAGCATCTGGCGCAAGCGGGCCCGTCGCGCTTGCGTGCCAGTGATGAAAAACTGGCGGAGACGGTGGGATTCGAACCCACGATAGAGTCACCCCTATACACACTTTCCAGGCGTGCGCCTTCGACCACTCGGCCACGTCTCCGCATTCCCCTTGGGGACGCACGCCCCTAGCCGCTCCTTTGCGCTTTCGCAAGGCACAGTGATTTGCCATAATGCATCTGATGAAAAGATATCTGCCTTTGGTCGCCATCGCCGCTTTATGCGCGTCCTTCCCGCTTTTGGCGCAGGAGGCCAAAACCTTCCCGGCGCCGTCGGAAATTGTCGCTGCGGCAAAGGCGGACGAATGGGTCGCCATCGCGCCGTCGGACCTGATGATCATGGACCTCGCGCCCGATTCGAAAGGCAGACCGCGCCGCGTGGTCATCCAGTTAATCCCTGAACCCTTCAGCCAAGGCTGGGTCGGCAATATCCGCAAACTGGCGGCGGCCAAATTTTGGGACGGCACGAGCATCAACCGCGTGCAGGACAATTATGTCGTGCAATGGGGCGACGCGACCGAGAAGAAGGCTTTGCCGAATGGGTTAGCGGTGGTGCCGGAGAGTGAATATGCTGGACACGGTGCGGCGCTCAACGACTGGATGGAACAGCAGGCAGCTGGACCATTCGGCCTGACGCTTAAAGATATTTACGGGACCAGCCACCCGATGATGGGATGGCCACTAGCAAGCGCCAACAAAGAGATGTGGCCAACCCACTGCTACGGCATGGTCGGCGTTGGCCGCAACCTCTCGCCCGACACGGGCAGCGGTGCCGAACTCTACACCGTCATCGGCCATGCGCCGCGCCACCTCGACCGCAATATCGCGCTCGTTGGCCGCGTGATTGAGGGCATTGAACATATGTCGAGCCTGCCGCGCGGCACCGGCGCACTCGGCTTTTACGAGACGGAAGGGGAGCGCGTGCCGATCCTGTCCGTCCGGCTGGGTAATGACGTGAAGGACGTGCCAGCGTTCGAATATCTGAACACCGATAGCGCAAGTTTTGCGGCTTATGCCGATGCGCGCGCAAACCGACGTGACCCGTTTTTTAATGTGCCAGCGGGCGGCGCGGATATTTGCAATATTCCGGTGCCCATACAGCGCAAGGCCAAGTAAAAACGGCTTAATCCATCATCATCATCTTCATCTTGTCGAGCGCAGCTTTCTTAATCTGGCACACCCGCGCCGCACCGACGCCCAAGGTCTCACCGATTTCATCAAGGTTCAATTCCTCGACAAAATATAGTTGGAGAATAAGCGCCTCACGCTCGGACAGTTTGGAAAGGTTTTCCACCAACGCCGCCCGCAATTGCGCCTTTTCCAGCATTGTGTCCGCCGCTTCTGACATATCGGCAAACCACATGTCATGGTCCGAATAGCTGTCTTCTATCGATTCCTGCCCCACCGGCTGCGTTGACGCGACCATGTTGTGATAGGCCGCAGGATCAAGCCCCGCCGCCGCCGCCATTTCGGCATCATTTGGCGGGCGCATATTTTCTTGTTCTAACCGCGCACGGATTCCCGCCAGATAACGGCGGTTGGCCATGCCCGCGCGGCCCATGCGCGCATCACGGCGCAACGCATCGACCATATTGCCGCGAATGCGCGTTGCCGCATAAGGTGCAAAGGCAATGCCCCGGTCTTCAAAATTCTGCGCCGCCTCAACCAGCGCGACGAGGCCGATCTGGATCAGATCTTCCACCTCAATTGCCGACGACATGCGGCTGTGCACATGCCACGCGATCCGGCGCACCAACGCGCTATGCGCCTCAACCAGTTGCGCCGGATGCACCGTTTGCGGGGTGGCATAAGCATTTCGAGCTTCAATCAGCATAAGGTTCTCCAATTTCTTGCGGTGCATCAGGTTCGGGCAGTTGCCCGATGCCGCCAACCACGGCGATGACTTCGACTTTTTTGGTTTCAGGGATTTCGAGGAAGGACAGAACCGCAACGTCGCTATATTGTGCGCGCAATAATCGTCCGACGGCCGCGCGGCACAATGGTGAGGTGATGATGGCAAAGCTGCGCGCGGCGACGAGCATGGGTTGCACCGCCTCATCAATCACCGAAATGATCCGGCGTGCGAGCTCTGGTTCAAACGGCCAGCTTGCCTGCGGGGCCGATTGGACCGACTGCACCAGAAGCGATTCCAACGCGCTGTCAAAGGTAATCGCGGGCAGCGGCATTTTGACAGGCACAATCGTTTGGACAATCAATCCGCCAAGCCTTTGCCGGACCGCCTCGACCAACTCGTTCATCTCCAGATTGCGCGGGGCGAGGTCGACCATGGCTTCGGCAATGCGGCGGAAATCGCGCAACGGCACCCGCTCGGCCAGCAGCGCCCGGCACAAGGTCGTAACCGCCGCCAGCGTATAAGGCATAGGTGTGAGACCAGCGGCGAGTTGCGGGTAGCTTTCCTTGAGATTGTTAATCAACGCTTGCGCATCATCCATGCCGAACAGCTCCGCCGCCGACGTGCTGACCAATTGGTTCAAATGCGTGGCAATGACGGTGGCCGGGTCCACAACGGTGTAGCCCGCCGCGACGGCATCGGTGCGGTCGCGCTCTGCGATCCAAAGGGCATCCAGGCCAAAGCTTGGGTCCTTGACCGCGCGCCCAGTTATGCCTTCGAGACAGTCGCCGGAATCGAGAGCCAATAATTCATTCGCCCAAGCCTGATCTTCGCCCACCAACACGCCCGATATGCGAATTTGATACGCGTTGCCGGGCAAGGACAAGTCATCGGCGACCTTGACCATGGGCATGACAAAGCCGAATTCGCGGGACAATTGGCGGCGGATAGCAGTCACGCGACCCATCAAAGCTGCGCCCTTGCGTTCGTCGACCAAGCTTACAAGTCCATAGCCAAGATCAAGCGTGATGGGTGCGACGTCCGCGACTTCATGCCATTCGATCAGGTGGCTTGGTGCCGCATCCGTGATCGGTTCGACCACACGCAATGGTGCCTTTTCCGCCTTGCGTAATGTCCAATAGATTGCGCCCGCCACCGCAGCCGCAGGAAGCACGACGAGCTGCGGCATGGCAGGAACCATACCCAGCAACATTAAGATGCCGGCAACAGGCCCCCAAGCGCGTGAGAAGCCAAATTGGCTTGATATCTGGCCTGCAAGATCAAGCGGCGACGATACGCGTGTGACAATGGCTGCTGCTGCAATGGATAACAATAACGCAGGCACCTGCGCCACCAACGCATCACCAACGGCAAGCATGATGTAAGTTTGCGCAGCCTCGCTAAAGCTCAGGCCATGGCTGACCATGCCCAAGATGAGACCGCCGAAAATGTTGACGAATAAAATGAGCAGCCCCGCAACAGCGTCGCCTTTTACGAATTTGGACGCGCCGTCCATCGACCCGTAAAAATCGGCCTCAGTTGCGACCTCTTGACGGCGGGCCTTCGCTTCGTCTGGGGTGAGCAGGCCTGCATTCAAGTCCGCATCAATCGCCATCTGCTTGCCGGGCAAGGCATCGAGCGTGAAGCGTGCCGAAACCTCGGAAACGCGGCCGGCACCTTTCGTGATGACGACCAGATTGATAATCATAAGAACCGCGAACACGAACAGGCCAACGATATAATCGCCGCCAATCAGGAAGGCGCCAAACGCCTCAATCACATGCCCTGCCGCCGCCGGACCATTATGGCCATCGACGAGCACCACGCGCGTGGAAGCGACGTTCAACGCGAGGCGAAAAATAGTCGCCAGCAGCAACACGGTTGGAAAAGACGAAAAATCCAGCGGCTTTGCCACGTTCATCGCGACCATCAGAACGGCCAGGCTGATCATGATATTCACGATGAAGCCAACATCCAGCAACACCGCAGGGACCGGAACGATCATCAACATGACCAGCAACAATATGGCCACGGGCAGGGCGTTGCCCTTCAGCACCGCCATCGGCACGGCGAACACAGGGTTGCGCATCATGCCGTGACCCCAGACAGACGCTGATACGTCCTGCGGGCAAAATCAAGATCAAGACCCTTGGGCATTTTTTCCATCTCGGCCATGGCCAAGGGCGCGCGGCGAACCGCGTGGGTTGCAAAATGCTGCTGTATGCTTGGCGACATTTGGCCATTTGACGGGGCCGCAGCCATCTTCGCAGAAAAACCGTCGCGGATTTCGATCAGGCTGCGTTGCGCACCGTCCGGACGATAGAATATCGACCTGTTCGCCGCTGCGGCGGACGGAAACAAGGACGCAGCGGCCTGATTGGGGTCGGTCTGCATCGCCGCCAGAAAGTCGCCTGCACCTTTTGCCCCCAGAAAATGCGCAAGATAAAGGTCAACCGCTTCCGGGTTGCCGTGCATACGCGATTGCAGATAATCATTGTTATCCGACGCCAGTTCAGCGGCCATGACCGCCGCCGTTTCAGGGTGCGTGCGCAAGCCCAAGATCTGGGCCCGCATATCGGGGTCAGCTACCGTAAAGGCACCGTTGCGGTTTTGCGTGATTGCGCCCGATGCCCAATCAAGCCCATGCGCAGGGCCATGCTGTTTCAGCGTGGCAAGCCAGGTCTGGTTGGTAAACTGATACAGTCCAGTGGCGCTGGATGTCTGGGCACGGGCATCTGGCCGCATGCGGCTCTCAAGTTGTGCCTGATCCATCAGATACTCAAAGCCAACGCCCGTACGCGCCGATGCATTGGCGATCGCCGACGTCACGCGCTGCTGCGTCGCGGTTGCGGTAATGGGGCCAGTCATGAGGGCGTCTTTGTGTTCATGCCCTGACTACAGCAACGCTCATGCCAAATGAAAAAAACGATGCATTTGCGCGCTATCGCGGTCGGTCTGTGTAGGTATGCGGCGATGATTGGCCCCGTAATTCCGCCAATCGGTCAATTTTCTGGCGGTTCCATGCCGTCAGATATTTGACCCTGATACGCGCTGCCTCTGCCTGTTTCATGCCATATGCCAACTGTCCGGGATCGACCCCATCCTCGTCCTGAGGCAACACCGCCAGCACCTCAGCCAACGCGCGCGACGCGACAAGAACAGCGTCGGCATCAAACGCATCCAGCGCCGCGATAAGATCGGCCTGGCGAGCAATGATGCGGTCGATCATGAAATCAGCCCGGGCTTTTCGATCCGAAACGGATGACGCCATCTGCAATAGCGCCCAGATCAATACGGTAGTTGCCGCTGGCGATCGCTTCTTTCAACGACGCGATCCGTGCGGCATCAAATGGGGGACCTTTTTGGGCAAGCGCGCTCGCAAGACTAATATTTTGCGCGATGGGTTGAATATTTTGTATTTTCTCTGGGCGTAACTTTGGAATGTCCGAAGCCATCTTTTGCCCAACACCAGCCAATATGGGCGGTTTTGACGTGACCGAATCAACCATGTTTATCCCTTTCCGCTTTGCTGTCGGAAATCTGACAGCAACAACGAAGGTAAAAACGGCAGATTGTTCATTCTCTTTAATATTAAAATATGGCCAGCCCGCGCGCTTTGGCCGTGGCGGTCATCGGCGTGGGCGATGTCAGCGATTTGACACGCAAGGATTGGCCAATTCTGGCATCATCCAACGCGATCATTTGTGCAGATACGGCAAAGCCCGGCCCAGTTGTAATACATTCAATTACATCGCCTTTGCGGATAATGATGGCAGCGCCTTCATCCATCGCATTGGGCGCACGCACTGGCACACGCAACCGCCAGCCAATGGCCGGACACCGCACCACAACAACCCCGTCAACTGCTGGCATGATGATCGGTGCATCGGAACATTTTGCGAGCTTCAACCTTTTGTCCACTGGCTCTGCATTGGCATGCATTTGAATATTCTTGTCGAGAAGCGCTAGGTCTTCAAATTGGACTGGCGCGGCAGCGGACATTATCAACAATAGGCTAAGCATAAACATTCCCTCGGATTTGATAGTCCGAAGGCAGCAATCATCGTGCCAATTGCTCTAGGGTCAGGACCACTTAAATCCACCTTCGCGGTTTGAGGCCATGCTGTTCAGTGCCAGGCGGCAAGCGCAGGACTTAGTGGTTCTAAGTGCAAGCTTGCCAACGTGGCAATGGACAAAATGGGTCAAATCCGAAGGACGCCAAAATGCCTTCGATCTCGAAATAAAATGCCCTTGCAGGCAGAATAACTGCCTGCGGCGGACATTTTCCTTCGATATCTTTGCCATTTTGACGCCGCGAAGGTGGATTTAAGTGGTCCTGACCCTAATCCCAAATATTCTGTGCGATGCGCCGGATAAGGTTCAGGTCAGCAATCAAACCCGGCGTTGTTTCGGTACTGGAGGAGGGCGCAAAGGGAACGGATGCGCGTCACGACGCTGCTGAAGCCCCGACGGCAGCCGCCTGCGCGGGTGCTGGCAGGGTTACAGGCAAGACCACAGGGCGGATCAAGGCCATTTGTTCCAAACGATCAAGCGCCTTACGGGCATCGGCATAGCGTTTCGCGCGGATCATCCACGACTGAGCCGCAGAGGCACCCGGCATCGCGGCGACTTCCAACATGGCCGCTGACAGATTGCCCGCCTCAACAAACGCTTGTGCGCGGATCAGGCGCTGTTCGGGGGTGCGCGTCGACCCGTCATCCCGGCGCAGCACAAAAAGCTGCGACAGCTCGCCTTTTACGGTTTCCCAGACGCTACTATCGCGATTACCAGAGACCAATAAAGGCGCTAGTCTGCTAAGCTCTGTCTGCAGTTTGTCGATGGTAACCGGTGCCTGCGCTGCAGATATAATAGTTGCAACCGCCTGCGGCTGCGTTGCGCCAAAGCGAAGCCGGAGCTGTTCCGCCAGATATCCCAAGGATGCGCCATTATCGAGCGTCCGGCGCACGGCAAATGTCAGCAGCAGCCCTTCACCACGCACCGCGTCACCCGATATCGCGGGGTCCGTTACATACACCGGAACCGTTTGGCCTTGGACCTGCGCCGTTGTGCCAGCGGCAGGCAGCATTGCGGGCGTGACTTTGCCCGAAGGCAAAGGATCAGCGATGTTTTCTGCTTCCGCCGTTTCCTGTGCCGAAGGCGCGAGAATACCAAAGCTATCCGCCAGCCACCATGTCGCCGCCCCGCCGCCGGTAAAGGCGACCAGAAGCAGCAACATGAAATGCTTGAATTTCATCCCGCCAGCCGAAGCGGGCTGTGCCGTTGGATAATCGCTCATATCAGTCCTTAATAGCCGCGCCGCGTTCGTCTTTGCAATGCGTGGGTGTAAACTGTCCTTGGATCGCTTTCAACAATGCAGCATCATTGGGCGCGTCCGCTATGATCATCGCCCCCCAATTCTCCCCAGACGCCTTGGCAATAGCGTTCGAAAATGCCGCGAGCGTGACGTCGGCGCGCGGCACGCCCATGATAGCACACAGATCTGCAAAATGCCGGGCAGCGCGCGACGAATGCAGGATCACGGCATCGCTATCGGTTACTTGACGCACAAAGTCATCTGGCGTGCTGACGGTGGCGCTTCTGTAAACGATTTCAATGTCGATACTGACACCATGGATATGCGGAATGGGGCTATGATCTTCGCCTGCCAGCCATAACAGGCGTTGATGGCCGTCGGCGACGGCGCGCCGCACCAGCGTGTCAACGCCTTCAGACCCGGTTTTAGCAACTGGCACGGACAAGCTGTGCAGTGCGCTGGCGGTTGCGCTGCCCACGGCATAAACCGGCTTGGCATGGTCATGGGTCAGAAATTCTAATGCGGCGCGCGCGGCGTTTCCGCTGGTCAACAATATCGCGTCATAACCATCTGCCGAGATGCGCTGCACGGGCAGATGCTCGATGGAAAACAACGGCATGAGAATGGGCTCGTGCCCCGCGGCGCGCAGGCGATGCGCAGTCGCATCCGCCCCAGGCTGCGGCCGGATAATCAATAGCTTCACGATGCGAAAATGCCTCTCAGCTCCGCGCTTGCTTTGCCCAATAATTGCTGCGCAAGCTGCGCGGGGCCATCGCTACCAATCGCATACAGACATTCGCCCGATTGCAGTTCGCTCCCATTTGCCGTGAAAATCTCGGCACGCAGCCGGATCTGCGTCCCTTCAACCCGCGCCAGCGCGGCAACCGGGGAATGGCAATTGCCCCCGACAGCGGCGAGAAACGCGCGCTCGGCATTAACGGCAACAAATGTATCGGCGTCGTTAATTGCCTGTGTGATGGGGAAAAGGTCTTCACGGCTTGCCAATCGATCAATACCGACGGCGCCTTGCGACGCGGCCGGCAAAAACGCGTCGAGCGATAGTTCAGCGCCCACTTCGGCCATACCCAAACGGTCAAGCCCTGCGGCAGCAAGCAGGGTGGCATCGGCGTCCCCTGCGTCAATATGCGCAAGACGGGTCGCGACATTGCCCCGCAGTGGCACAATCTGTAAATCAGGCCGCACCCGTTGCAGCTGCGCCGCGCGCCTGGGGCTCGACGTGCCGACACGCGCGCCTTGCTTCAAATCACCAAGCGACGCAGCCCCAATCAGCCGGTCATGAACGTCAGCGCGCGGCAACATCGCAGAAATGACAAAAATGTCTGCGCGCCATGTTTCGACGTCTTTCATCGAATGGACGGCGATATCAATCTGATCATCGATCAGCGCGCGTTCCAACTCCTTGGTCCAAAGCGCTTTCCCGCCAATATCGGCGAGCGGCCTGTCCTGAATCTTGTCGCCCGTCGCCAGCATTGGAACAAGCGTCACCGCGTCATCGGGCAGATTATGCGCCGCTTTCATAGCCGCCTTGGTCATCTTGGCCTGGGCCAAAGCCAGCGGAGAACGACGGGTTCCGATGCGTAAAGGGCGCTCGGCTGTGAATATTGGACATGTCATGCGGCTTGTTCATAGCGGCGCGTCCAACTATGGGAAAGCACAATGGCAATCATTCTGGGTCTTGAATCAAGCTGTGACGAAACCGCAGCGGCAATCGTGCGGTCCGATCGCACAATCCTAAGCCATGCCTTGGCCGGGCAAGAGGACCATCACCGCGCATTTGGTGGCGTTGTTCCCGAAATCGCGGCGCGCGCGCATGCCGAGTTGATGACGCCCCTGGTCGAAACGGCATTAGCCGATGCCGGACTTACCCTAAACGACGTTGATGCCATTGCCGCGACCGCTGGCCCGGGCCTTATTGGCGGCGTGATGGTAGGTTTAGTCACGGCAAAGGCGCTCGCGATGGCATCGGGCAAGCCGCTGATTGCCGTCAACCATCTTGAAGGCCACGCCTTGTCGCCCCGCCTTATCGATGCGGATCTGGAATTTCCCTATGTGCTGTTGCTTGTGTCGGGCGGCCATTGCCAGTTGCTGCGCGTCAACGGCGTTGGCGATTATAACCGTCTTGCGACCACCATCGATGATGCAGTGGGCGAGGCGTTTGACAAGACCGCGAAAATCTTGGGTCTCGGCTTTCCTGGCGGGCCCGCGGTCGAACGCGCCGCCGCCATCGGCAACGCCAACAACGTGCCCCTGCCAAGGCCGCTAAAAGGCGCGGATGAACCGCATTTCTCCTTTGCCGGTTTGAAAAGCGCTGTCCTTCGCGCGCATGCATCGGGCCGGTATAGGATACAGGATATTGCCGCGTCGTTCCAATTGGCGGTCATCGACTGCCTCTATGACCGCATAACCTATACGCTGGATCGCATTGATGCGCCTGCTGCCTTGGTGGTGGCTGGCGGTGTTGCGGCCAATGTGCCAATCCGTGAGATGCTGGAAAAGCTCGCTGTGCAACGTGGGATGCGCTTTGTCGCCCCGCCCTTGTGGTTGTGTACCGACAATGGCGTTATGATCGCTTGGGCCGGTGCAGAGCGGTTTGGCATGGGCCTCACGGACGGGCTGGACTTTGTCGCGCGGCCGCGTTGGCCGCTTGACCCCCATGCCGCACCCGCTCGCGGCGCAGGCGTCAAAGCATGAGCGTGGGCAGATATCCCGTCGGCATCATCGGTGGCGGCGCATGGGGCACTGCGCTTGCGGCAGTCATGGCACAAATCCATGATGGTGTCTTGCTGTGGGCCCGCGAAGAAGATGTCGTACGCAGCGTGAACGTCCAACATGAAAACACCCTGTTCCTGCCCGGAATGCCGCTGTCGCCAAAGATTGAAGCTACAGCCGACCTTACCCATATGGCCAATTGCGATGCGTTGCTGATCGTCACGCCGGCGCAGCATGTGCGCGCGACTTTATCCGCACTTCCCGATACGCAAGCGCCGATGATCCTGTGTGCCAAGGGTATTGAGGCCGACACACAAATGCTGGTGTCCGACGTCGCAGCGCATATGCGGCCGCAAAATGCTTTGGCTGTGCTTTCCGGCCCTACATTTGCGCATGAGGTCGCGGCTGGAAAGCCAACCGCCGTGACGCTTGCGACCGCAAGCCCAGCGCTTGGTTCGGCGCTGATGCGCAGTATCGCCACCCCCTCTTTCCGTCCCTATTGGTCCGATGACGTCGTTGGCGCGGAAATTGGAGGTGCCGTTAAAAATGTGCTCGCCATTGCCTGTGGCGTAGTCGACGGCGCTGGCCTTGGCCTGAATGCGCGCGCTGCGTTAATCGCGCGCGGCTTTGCCGAAATGCAGCGTTACGGCCTCGCGCGCGGTGCAAAAGCCGAAACGCTTGCGGGGCTGTCAGGGCTGGGCGATCTGGTGCTGACGTGCAGTTCGGAAAACTCGCGAAACTTCTCGTTGGGCCGGGGTCTTGGACAAGGACGAACCGCGCAAAACCTGCTCGCCGACCTTAAGACCGTGGCCGAGGGCGCGTTTACCGCACCAGTGCTTTTGAAGTCGGCCACATCTCTGTCTGTCGAAATGCCAATCGTTTCAGCCGTTTGCGCGTTACTCGCTGGCACAGCCACCGTGGAGGCTGTAGTGAAGGAGTTATTGGCCCGTCCACTCAAGTCCGAAAGCTGGTAACTTCGGCCTGAATCCGCTAGTTCACGCACAAAGGACCGCATTTGACCACAGCCAGAACCGATGAAGAAGACATTCAAGCGCTCGCCAAGGGCGGTCGTACAAATGTCTTTGGATTCGTGCTGCGGCTGGCGGCGCGTATCCCATTCTTGTTCATCGCAGGACGGCTGTATGGTCCCGAGGCACTTGGCCGCTTTGCTTATGCGATTTTGATCGTTGAATTTGCAGCCCAGCTTGGGTCGCTTGGCCTGCGCCGGGGTCTTGCGGAGCTGCTGTCCAAGGATGATCGGCCGCATGCCCATATCATCGCGGATTGCTTACTCGCCGCGATGGTCGCTTCGGCGCTGGGCGCTGCATTTTTGATCGCGTTGCCGCAATTCATGTTTCCCAATAGCGGCATCAACGGGTTTGATCGGTTCTTGCCGCTGGCGATTTTTGCGATTGTGGTGACGGATATATCGCTGTCTGCGCTTGCCTATAAATTTGACATCCTATCCACCGTACGCGCACGTGCAGTTGTCGAGCCTTGGACGATCAGCATCGCTGCGGGTGTATTTTATTTCTATTCCGCCCGTGACGGCCTGATCCTGGCTTATATCGCCTCTTTAGCGGCGGCATTGGTCTTTGCGCTGTGGCCCTTATGGCGCAGCTATGGCCTTCCGCGCGGCTGGCGCCCAAGCCCGACGCGCTCGTTTGGCATTGCGCGGCGCAACCTGCCGCTCGCTGCTGCTGATGCAGCCGAATGGGGCAGCCGGCGGCTTGACCTTGCCATATTGGGCTTGTTCGCCGCGCCAGCCGTCGTCGGAATTTATTATGTCGCGCAACAAGTCGCGAGCCTGCCGCAGAAGTTGAAAACCAGTTTCGACCCAATTTTGGGGCCAGTCATTACCCGCAATTTGCAGACGCAAAACTATGCGGAAATCGCCAAGCAAGTGGGCCAAGTCGGCTTTTGGATCATAGCGGCGCAGGCGGGGATTGCATTGGCGCTTGGTATCCCGGGCGAGGCCGTGATGGGGCTGGTGGGCCCTCAATTTGTTGGCGGCGCTATGGCGCTTGCCTTTTTGCTCGCCGCAGAGGTTACCGCCGCCACCGCCGTCGTGAGCGAATCCGCCTTGGTGTATATGGCACGCCACCGAAATCTTTTGATCTCGCTCGGCATGCTCATGGTACAGGCATTGGTGAGTGTTGGCCTGATCATACTCGTCGACGATTTACCCATTAAGCCTGAACATGTCGGCCTATATCAGGCGGCAGCGGTGGCGTGCGGCCTGACGATCTCGCTTGGGATCGGGTCGCTTATCAAATCCCGGCTTCTGTCGCATTTGCTTGGGCAGAATATCCGTGTCTGGCGCTGGCCGCTGCTTATTGCCGTCGCCGCTGCTGCGCTGCTTGGATTCATTATCGTCAGCGTGCCCGCCCGATTTGAATGGGTCGAACTCACAATCGGTATTCCCGCAATTCTTGGTCTTTATGGCTGGATCGTCTGGCGCTGGGGCTTTGGCCCCGAAGACCGGGTCCTATTCCGCAAGAAACGCGATTAACGTAAACGCTTGGCAACCAAATCCGCAATGTCTGCTTCCGGCCGCGCGCCATAATGCGAGATGATTTCCGCTGCGCACACCGCACCCATGGTCAGGCATTCCGCCATTGGGCGCCCCTGCGCAAGGCCGGCAAACACACCGGACGCAAACAGGTCGCCTGCGCCTGTGGTATCGACCAACTGCGCCACTGGTTCCGCACCGACTTCCGTCCGTACACCATTTTCGACGGCAATCGCGCCATGTGCGCCGCGCGTGCAGACCAGCAATGGAACCTTGGCGGCGATAGCGGCGACCGAAGCTTCGAAATCATCGCTGTTGTTCAGCGCGCAGATTTCAACTTCGTTAGAGAATAAAATGTCAATACGGCCAGCGTCCATTTCGGCCAGGAAATCAGGACCATGACGCGAAATCACAAATGCGTCTGATAAGGTTAAAGCCACCTTGCGACCAGCCGCCCGCGCAACATCAATGGCGGTGCGCATGGCAGCACGTGGTTCTTCAGGGTCCCACAAATACCCTTCAAGATACAAGATCGCCGCGCTTTCGATCAGCGATTTGTCGATTACCGTTTCAGGCAGATATTGGGATGCACCCAAAAAGGTGTTCATCGTGCGCTGCGCATCGGGCGTGACCAATATGTAGCAACGCGCTGTCGATGGCGCGCCGTCGCGGGCAGGAATGTCGAAATGAATGCCGCCCGCGCGAATGTCATGCGCGAAAACTTCACCAAGCTGATCGGTTGCAACTTGCCCGATAAACGCCGTCTTGTGTCCAAGCCGTGCAAGGCCAGCCAAGGTGTTCGCCGCCGAACCCCCGCTAATTTCCCGGGCAGGTCCCATATGCCCGTAAAGCGCCTGTGCGCGTTCCTCGTCGATAAGCTGCATGCTGCCCTTATTGAGGCCTTCGCTTGCGATGAAAGCATCATCGGTATCGGCAATGATATCAACAATGGCATTGCCAATTGCGAGGACGTCGAAGCGGGTATCGGTCATAAAGGTTCCTATTTAAGCCAAGCGCGCCCTAGTTGGATTGGACATTTCCGGCAAGCGCTTTAGAACGGTCGCATGATCCAGGCGTTGATGCTTTCGTTCCAAAGTCTGTCCGACAGGCGTATCTTTGCTGTCTTGGTCAAGGTAATCCTTCTCACCATCGTCAGCATCCTCATTCTGGGCGTTGGCCTCTGGTTCGCCCTGCAAGGGTTGTTCGGATGGTTCAATGTGAATGATGACAGCCTTTGGTCGGGCCTGCTCTCAGGTGCCATTACCGTCCTGTCCGGCTTCTTGCTGTTCCGCGTTGTCGCCGTTGCGATAACATGGGTTTTTGCCGATGACATCATCGATGCCGTCGAGGATCGGCATTATCCACGGCAAGCCGCATTCGGCAAACGGCCAAGCCTTGGCGCTGGTGTGCAGTTGGCCATGCGGTCGATAATGCGCGTGCTGGGCTATAATCTCCTCGCTTTACCGCTTTATGTGCTTCTGCTGTTTACCGGCTTTGGCACCGCCATCGCGTTCCTGTTGATCAACGCGTTGCTTTTGGGCCGGGACTTGGAGGATATGCTCATCGCACGTCATGGCGCAAAGGGCGCGATGAACAAGCTACCCCGTCTGATGCTGGGACTAATGGGAACTGCCGGAATGCTGGTGCCGCTTGTCAACCTTCTGGTGCCCATTTTGGCAACAGCCACGGCGGTCCATTGGGTCCATTCAGGAAATTCGAATTTATGAAGCATGCACTCCCCCTCACCGCAATCGCGCTGTTGCTGGCGGGCTGTGTCTCGGCGCCTGAGGCACGTGCGCCAGCGCGTCAGCCCGCACCGGCCGAACGCACGGCGGCGTCTTTCCCGCCCCGTCCTGTTATTGTAGCGCGCGGACTTGAAGGCGTGATTGGTAAAGACGCCAATGCTATAAAACGCTTATTCGGCGAACCACGGCTGGACGTTGTCGAAGTAAATGGTCGCAAGCTGCAGTTCGTCGGTAAGCCCTGCATCCTTGATGTGTTTCTCTATCCCGAACGCAAAGGCGCGCGCGAAGTCGTCACTTATGTCGATGCACGCAGAAGCGACGGAGCGGCCGAAGACCGCGCCGCCTGCATTGAGGCCCTGCAACGCCGCTAAGGTGGATTTAGGGTCAGGACCTATTAAATCAACCTTCGCGGTTTGAGGCCATTTTGTTCAGTGCAAGGCGGCAAGGCGCAGGCTTAGTGGTTCTAAGTCTAGCTTTGCCAACGTAGCAATGGACAAAATGGGTCAAATCCGAAGGACGTCAAAATGGCTTCGATCTCAAAGCAAAATGCCCTTGCAGGCAGAATGACTGCCTGCGGCGGACATTTCACTTCGATATCTTTGCCATTTTGACGCCGCCAAGGTGGATTTAATAGGTCCTGACCCTAAGTGGTCCTGACCCTAACTGGACCGTTCATATCCTACGCCCCCCATTCGGCAAGAACCGACGCATCTTGCTCCGTAGCAAACAAGTCCTGCCGCCTTTGCGCAAACACCTCAGGCGACAGCCGCCCCAACGCCCAAATCGCCGCGCCGCGCACCACAGGCGAAGGATCAGCCAGCAACACCTCAATCTGCGCAATAAGCCCGGCATCCGTGCCATTGCCAGCCGCGATCAGGACATTGCGAACAAACCGGTCACGTCCGATCCGTTTTATGGGCGATCCGGAAAAAAGTTGGCGGAATGCGGCATCATCCAATGTCAATAAATCCGCAATCTGCGGCGCAACCAGTTCCGCGCGCGGCAAGAAAGCCTTATGCGCGGCGGCCGTTTCGGCAAATTTGTTCCACGGACAAACGGCAAGACAGTCATCGCAGCCATAGATATGATTGCCCATTAATGGCCGAAGTTCCAAGTCAATCGGCCCCTTATGCTCAATCGTCAAATAAGAGATGCAGCGGCGGGCATCGAGGCGATAGGGCGCGGGAAAGGCATTGGTCGGGCAAATGTCTTGGCACAAACGGCATGATCCACAACTGTCTTCGGCAGGTAAGGCAGGCGCAAGCTCAGCGGTGGAATAAATCGCGCCCAAAAACAGCCAACTGCCATGTTCCCTGCTCACGACATTGCTATGCTTACCCTGCCAGCCAAGCCCTGCGGATTGCGCCAAGGCTTTCTCCATCACGGGCGCGGTATCCACAAAAACCTTAACGCCTGCACCTGCTTCATGGGCCAGCCAGCCCGCCAGCCGCTTGAGCGCGCCCTTCACAACATCATGATAATCGCGCCCTTGTGCGTAGACCGAAATGCGTGCGCGCGTGTCTTGGTCGGCAAGGACCATGGGATCCTGCGGCGGGGCGTAGCTCATCCCCAGCATGATGACGGATTTGACCTCGGGCCATAAGATGTCCGGATTGGCGCGCTCATCGGCGCGGCTTTCCATCCAAAGCATGTCGCCATGCAAGCCTTCGCGCAGCCATTGTCGAAGTCGCACGCCTGCCGCCGGCGCAAGACGGCCAGGCGCGATGCCAAAGGCGACAAAGCCTTCGTTTTTGGCACGATCTTGCAAGGCGTAAACTAAATCTCTATCTTGCAAGGCGTTATCTAAATTTCTATTTTCTCTCTCCACGCGCCGACCTTATTCAACACCCTCCCACACTCCAGGGCACATCAAAATGTATGCAATAGAGGCAAAAGGCCTAGTAAAGCAATTCGACGGCTTTCGCGCGGTCGATGGTGTGGACTTGAAAATTCCCGAAGGTAGCATTTTTGGCATTTTGGGACCAAATGGCGCGGGCAAAACAACCATGCTGCGGACCTTGCTTGGCATCATTGATCCCGACGCTGGAACGCGGACCTTGCTTGGCGCCGACCGCCCCATCTTACAGTCGCGTAACGTGGGCTATTTGCCCGAAGAACGCGGGCTTTACCAATCGATGCGCGCCGTTGACACTATTGCTTTCATGGGGGCGCTACGCGGCCTTTCGCTCAAGGAAGGCACGAGAAAAGGCCGCGCCTTGCTCGAAGAAGCTGGCCTTGGTTACGCCGCAGACCGGCAAATCCGGCAGCTGTCTAAAGGTATGGCGCAGACGGTGCAGTTGATGGGCACCATCGTCCATGACCCGAAGCTGATTGTTCTCGATGAACCTTTTTCCGGGCTTGATGCCCTAAATCAAGCGAAGCTCGAAAAAATGATCCGTGCCCAGGCTGACAAAGGCGTTACCGTTATTTTCTCCACCCATGTCATCGCCCATGCCGAACGCTTGTGCGAACGCATCGCGATTATTGCAAAGGGCAAGATCAGCTTTGACGGGCTGGTGTCGGAGGCCCGTGACCGTTTGCGTCCGCAAGTGCATTTGGAAACCGAAACACTTGATGGCCCGTGGCGCTCGGCTCTGCCAGCGCGGACAAAGGCAGAAGGGCATCATTGGCACTTCACCTTGCCTGAAACAGGCGTGGAGCCCCTACTGACTGCCTTGGTCGAGGGCAAAGCGGGCATCCGGTCGCTATCCATTGAACGGCCTGGCCTGCACGATGCCTTCGTCGCGATTGCAGGCGAAGATGTGGCCGCCGAAATGGATGGGGCCGCCATGGGAGACGCAAAATGAGCGAGACTTTCCGCGCCGCCTTCGTCATTGCCCGCCGCGATTTTATCGCGATTGTCTATTCCAAGGCGTTCATCTTCTTTCTGCTGGGTCCCTTATTACCGGTGCTGGTCGGCTTCGCGGCAGGCAATTTGGGTGAGCAGATGGCGCGGGACGTGTCGCGGCCCTCTGTCGCTGTCGCGCTTACTACAGCTGATGCTGACAAGCTTTTGGCCGCGCGCGCTGCGTTGTCCAAAACATTTGGCGATGGTTATTTTGCCGATATGAAAATCGTCGGCGACGGAGCCGCAGAGCAGATACGGCCCCAAGAATATCTCCGCAAAAAAGCGGATAATTTTAGCGTGGTGGTCACAGGGACGCTGGCGAAACCCATCATAACAGGAACCGCAAGCAGCATCGAACGGCAACGCGCCGACATTGAGCTTCTTGCCGGTTACGCGTCTAGCGGCGGCAGTGTACAACTGCCCACAGCCACGCCTGATATCGTTGCCGAAAGCGCCAATAATGACAAGCAACTACGAACCATCACCGGGCAAATCGGTCAGGCGCTGATATTCTTCCTCACAACATTGCTGGCGGGCATGGTGCTGTCCAATCTGGTCGAGGAAAAATCGAACAAGATTATCGAAATTTTGGCTGCGTCGATCCCGATGGAATCGGTGTTTCTGGGCAAGCTGGTTGCCATGCTCGCCATGGCATTGGTTGGCATCACCATGTGGTCCATTATTGGCTTGATTGGCTTTGTGGCCATTGATCCTAATGTGCCGAGCATTCCGACGCCAGCGGTCGGATGGCCGACATTTGTGGCGCTATGCTTCACCTATTTCATCATGGCTTATATGATGTTTGGTGCCTTATTCCTTGGTATTGGCGCAATGGCGTCAACGGTGCGCGAGGTACAGACGATTTCGACGCCAGTCACCATGGCGCAAATGGTGAATTTTTTCTTCGCCGCCTACGCGCTGACCAAGACTGGCGAACCCATAGAAATATTTGCGGCCGTCTTTCCGTTCAGTTCGCCCTTCGCGATGATCGGGCGCGCTGCGCTTGAGCCAACATTATGGCATCATGGCGTAGCGATTATCGGCCAACTGTTATTCGCGGTGCTGCTGCTGCGCCTTGGCGTATATCTGTTCAAGAAAAACGTCATGAAGTCCGGAAACGCTGGCCGCGCCGAGGATGGCGGCAAGCGCAAGCTTTGGGGGCTGATGAAAATTTCCCGATAACACCCTACATAACAATTAAGTTGCGGTTCGAAACTGGATTGACATTTTTGTAAGTAGTGGCACTTTCCTTGGTGAGAGGAGTCGAAAAAAATGGCCACTGCCCCGATATTTGAAAGCGATTCGCTACCCTATGAGATCAATCAGGCACCGCACCGTTGGGATGTAACCAAAGCCGATATTTACCTTGAGGATCGTTGGCATCCTATATTCAAGGAAATGCGGGAAAAGGCCCCGATTAACAAAATCGAAGGCTCCGATTTCGGTAGCTATTGGAATGTCACCACGCTGAAAGCGATCCAGCATGTTGAGGCATTGCCAGATATTTACTCGTCTTCATTTGAACATGGCGGCATCACGCTGATCGACGACAACGCGCTCGCCGAACCCATTCCGGAAGACGAAAAAGTCGTCATGCCAATGTTCATCGCGATGGACCGGCCCAAGCATACCGAGGAACGCCGCGTCATCGCGCCAGCATTTACGCCGGGCGAAATGGACCGCATGTCCGGCGACATCCGCCGCCGCACGGCGGAGTTACTGGATTCGTTACCCGTTGGCCAAACATTTGACTGGGTTGATCTGGTTTCGATCGAACTGACGACGCAAATGCTTGCCTTGCTATTCGATTTCCCTTGGGAAGACCGCCGCAAACTGACCGAATGGTCCGATTGGGCTGGTGACGTCGAATTGTTCCGCACCGAAGAAACCCGCAAAGCGCGGCTCGCCAAAATGTTCGAAATGGGCGCCTATTTCCAGAATCTCTGGAACGAGCGCAAAAATAAGGGTGAGGCCCCTGACCTAATCAGCCGGATGATCCATTCGCCGATGAAGGACATGGCCCCGTTGGAATATATGGGTAACCTCATCTTGCTGATCGTCGGCGGTAACGACACGACACGCAATTCCATGTCGGGCTATGTTTATGGCCTACATAGCTTCCAAGATGAACGAGAGAGACTGGAAAAGAACCCTGCCTTCATCACCAACGCCGTCAGCGAAATCATCCGCTGGCAGACGCCGCTGGCGCATATGCGGCGGACCGCGACGCAGGACCATGACCTGTTCGGAGCGCCAATCAAGGCGGGCGACAAGATCGGCATGTGGTATCTGTCTGCCAATCGCGACGAAAGCGTGTTTGAAAATCCGAACAAGTTGATCGTTGACCGCGAAAATGCCCGGCGGCAATTGGCGTTCGGCTATGGCATCCACCGCTGCGTCGGTGCGCGGCTTGCCGAACTGCAAATCCGCATCCTACTCGAGGAAATGGCCGTGCGCCGCCTGCGGCCGAACGTGGTTGCAGAGCCAGAACGCGTCGCCGGTTGCTTTGTCCATGGCTATCGCAAGATGGATGTGGAGCTGTCGCGTTATTGATATGAAACTTTTTGGGCGACCGCAGCGTATGTACTGCAAGGGCTTTTAAAGGAAAATGTCATGCAACTGAGCAAGCGCCAACTTTTGTCCTTCTTGAGTGCAGGCGCGGCTGCGTTCGTCTTGGGCTGTGGCCGCGGTGCGACCGCCAAGGCGCGCTTTGCCGTCAGCTACAGCGACGCCGAGTGGAAGAAACGGCTGTCGCCAGCGGCGTATCGCATATTGCGCCAAGAGGACACCGAGCGGCCCTATAGCAGCGCGCTGAACAACGAAAAGCGCAAGGGCACTTATGTCTGTGCTGGCTGCAATAAGCGGCTGTTTTCGTCGGCCACAAAGTTCGAAAGCGGTACAGGCTGGCCGAGCTTTTACACGCCATTGGCAGGCGGAATTGGTACAAAAACCGACTATAAAATTGGTTTGCCACGGACAGAAGTGCACTGCGCGCAATGTGGCGGGCATCTTGGGCATGTCTTTGATGACGGGCCTAAGCCCACCGGCAAACGCTATTGCATGAACGGTGCCGCCATGACGTTCGTGCCCGGCTGATTCAGTCGGATGGGATCGCGAAGCGCTTCATTTTGGCCCTTCAATGCCCGAAAAGTCCAGTTCAGCAGGCTTTGATGCGGCATCTGCTTTGCCATGACTTTCAATGATGGCCGCAATTTCCGACGCACGGCCATCCTGCTTGGCATAATCGCGCGCCGAATATCCGGCACGGCTGTCGGATTTATCCGGGTTGGCCCCTGCCTTTAACAAGGCCCGCACGGCGTCTATATTACGGAGTTGGACGGCCAGAATGAGCGCCGTTTCACCCGCTCGATTGCTTTGGT
Organism: Sphingorhabdus sp.; assembly: GCF_023910635.1. Classification (GTDB taxonomy): domain Bacteria; phylum Pseudomonadota; class Alphaproteobacteria; order Sphingomonadales; family Sphingomonadaceae; genus Sphingorhabdus_B. The sequence goes on from NZ_JAAVVZ010000002.1 coordinate 83,482, forward strand.
CGACCTGCGCTTTTCTGCGGGTAAGCACGTCTATACCCTCCACATAGCCCAGTTGCGTGGCGAGCATTAAAGGGGTCGTACCTTTTTTGTCGGCCAAGTTCGGATTGGCACCCTTTTGCAGCAAATAGCCGAGCCACGTCGAATCGCGGCGCTGGATCACGATATGCAAAGCGGTTTCACCAGACGTAATATCGCGCGTATTGATGATGACCGAGCCGGGTTCTGCCAGAAACTTTTCGGCATCCTCACCTTTGCGGTCTTTAACCGCTTTCAGGAAATTATAGCTGTCCGAAAACTGCGCCATGGCAGCTGGCGCAACTACGCCGCTGGTTACTGGCAAGATGAGACCAGCCGCTGCGGCGAGAAAAAATGTCTTTTTCAACAGAATCTGTCCCATATTTATGTCCATTATCCTTGTATACTCCGCCTTAGCAGACCATGACTGGCCTCGCTATGAACAAAACATCACTTTTTGCCGCATCCGCCCTTCTGCTCTTATCCGCATGTGACTCTGGCCCCGCGCAACTGCCGCTGAGCGAAGCACCGCTGGCGGGGGCCACGATCGGAGGCGATTTTCTGCTGACCGATCAGGATGGCCAAAAGCGCAGTTTTAAGGAATTCGACGGTTCCTATCGGATCGTCTATTTCGGCTATACCTATTGCCCCGACATCTGCACGCCCGATATGCAGAACCTCATGGCTGGCCTGAAATCTTTTGAGAAAAAATACCCTGATTTGGCGGCCAAGATCCAACCGATTTTCATTACCATTGATCCCGCGCGCGATACGAGTGCGGTGCTGAAACAGTTTGTCGGTGCCTTTCATCCGCGCGCTATCGGTCTGACCGGCACAGATTCAGAAATTGCCGACGCCGCCAAGAAATTCGCCATCTACTCCAGCAAGGTCGACGGCAGCTCGCCGGAAAATTACCTGATAAGCCACAGCCAGACGCCCTATTTGATGGGGCCAAAGGGTGAACCATTAGCGATCATGCCAGCCGATGTCCCGAACACCGCCGCCAATGAAGGCGCGCCTGCCCTCGTAGAGGCGGAACTGGCCAAATGGGTCCGTTGATGTGACCAAAGTTCCCTTTTGGGAGGCGCCGTTAGATAGCCTGGATCGCGCGCAGTGGGAGGCCTTGTGCGACGGGTGCGGCAAATGTTGCCTCAACAAGGTGGAGGACGAAGATACCGGCCGCATCTATCCCACTAATGTCGCCTGCAAATTGCTTGACCTGCAAACCTGTCAATGTTCGGATTATCGCGGGCGCAGGGCCATCGTGCCGGAGTGTCTGCGGCTCACACCCAACAAAATCGATGATTATGTCTGGCTGCCGTCAACATGCGCTTATGTGCTCCGTGCGGCAGACAAGCCTTTACCCAAATGGCATTATTTGGTCAGCGGAGATCGCCAGACGATACATCATGCTGGCATGTCGGTGAAAAATAGGGCTATATCGGAACTGCATGCTGGACCGCTTGAAAACCATATTGTCGAAAAGCCTCTCTGATCCCACTGTGGTAATCGAAGGCGAGCGCCTACCCGTGCGCATCCACCGGAACAGCCGCGCAAAGCGCATTTCCATGCGTGCCGATGCCATCAAACGCGAAATCCGGATTACGATGCCGCATTACACCCCCACCAATATCGCGCTCGATTTTGTCGATAAGAAGCGGGAGTGGATTGCCACGCGGTTGAACAGCGTGGCGCAGGCCGCCCCCATCGCCCCAGGCAGCGACATTGCGGTCGAAGGTGAGGGCCATGTCATCGAATGGCGCGAGGAATGGCCGCGCAGCGTCCAGTGTGATGAGGGCCGACTGCGTCTTGGTGGCCCGGCATCGTCGGTTGAAGCGCGCATCCTGCGTTGGTTGAAAGCCGAAGCGCGCGCCATATTTACTAAGGAAATCGCATTTTATTGCGCCAAGGCAAATGCGCCAGTCCCGCGCCTGTCGCTTGGTGATCCACGGAGCCGTTGGGGCAGTTGCTCAAGCCATGGCACTATTTCGCTTAGCTGGCGACTGATCATGGCCCCCGTCTATGTGCGCCGCTCCGTCATCGCGCATGAAGTCGCGCACATCCGCCATATGAACCATAGCGCCGATTTTTATGCGTGGCTCGACACGTTGTACGAAGGCAACCGCAAGGCCGCGGACCAATGGCTCAAAATGCATGGGACCGGGTTGCAGCGCGTCGGCAGATAGGGATAGCGCGCAAGCGGTGCCGGTTACCCAGCGCGCCCGTTCCGTCGGTTTATATATTCAACCCTTGGCACCACTTCCCAGCGCGCCATATTTTTGTTCAAAACCGGCAATGTCCCCTGCCGCAAGCAATTGGGCTTGGTCGATCCAGTTGTCCCGTGTGATCCGGCCAGCAAAGGCGCCAAGCTTGGCATCTATGTCCGCCACGTCAGCAGCGGTCCAGTTGGCGACCTGCGCAAAGCTGGTTACGCCAAGGCCCTTGAGCAGATTGTTGACCTTGGGGCCCAAGCCCTTGATCAGCTCAAGATTGTCAGGGATTGATGATGTTGGAGCAAGTTTTGCGGCCTTTGCCTTTGGCGCTTTCTCCGCCTTTGCTTTTTCTACTTTCTCTGCTTTCGCTTTTGGTGCTTTCTCCGCTTTTGCCTTTTCAACAACAGGCTTGGCCGCAGCTTTTGGCGCAGCGGTTTTGGGCGCGGCTGCTTTTCTCGTTGCAGCGGTCTTCACCGGAGCCTTAGCTTTGGCAGTCTTCGCCGCTGGCAAAGCGGCCTGAACAAGCGGCGCGACTGGCGCCACTGGCGGTGCAAGAACAGCCGCAGGAGACGGCAATATGTCTTTAGGCGCGCTGTCCGTTTTCTTCTTCACGCCGCCCAGCGAAAGCAGCCACCACAATAAAATAGCAGCGATCAAAACCGCACCGATGATAATGATTAGATTGTTGGACAATGCTTTCCTCCCTGGAATCCCAAAAAACAGGACGTTCAATTACGCAATAACATGGACGCGTGAAACCATGAAGCCGCCAAATGAATATTGCAGGTTAATCCGTGCCGGATGCTGCTTCACGCGCCACTTCGCGCCAGCCAATGTCTCTGCGGCAGAAACCGCCTGGAAAATCGATGCTGTCCAATGCGGCATAGGCGACGGCTTGCGCGTGCGTTACGGTATCGCCGGTTGCGGTAACGTTGAGCACGCGACCACCGCTGGCGACCAATTGGCCGCCGACTTCAGCCGTGCCCGCATGGAATATCTTTGCATCCTTCACATCCGCAAGGTGAATGACACCGCCTTTTTCCGGCAAAGCCGGATAGCCATTTGCCGCCATGACAATTGTTAACGCCGCTTGGCGCGAAAATGCCGGAGCCGCAGCTTGCGCAAGCGTCCCTGTCGCAACCGCCAGCATCAAAGCGGCCAGATCGCCCTCAAAACGGGTCATCAACACCTGGCATTCAGGGTCCCCAAAACGGGCATTATATTCAATAAGCTTTGGCCCCTCGTCGGTGAGCATCAGCCCTGCAAACAGGACACCCGAATAGGGCATGTCGTTCGCCGCCATATAGGCGACCGTCGGCCGAATGATACGGTCCATGACGTGCGCTTGCAGTGCATCGGTTAGCACAAAGGCGGGCGAATACGCACCCATGCCGCCGGTGTTGGGGCCCGTATCGCCATCGCCCACGCGCTTATGGTCTTGCGCGGAGCCAAAGGCGACAACATCACGGCCATCGGTCAGTGCGAAAAAGCTCGCTTCTTCGCCCGTCATAAATTCTTCGATCACGACAGATGCACCAGCATCCCCAAAACCGCCACCGAACATATCGTCGATCGCGGCCTCCGCCTCCGCCCGTGTTTCGGCAATAATCACACCTTTGCCCGCCGCCAGGCCGTCCGCTTTGATCACATAAGGCGCTTCGAACACATCTAGGCCAGCCATGGCCGATGCCTTGCTGTCATATCGGGCATAGCCAGCGGTCGGAATGCCAGCGGCGGCGCACATATCCTTGGTGAAGCCCTTTGACCCTTCCAATTGCGCGGCTTTTTGATTGGGGCCAAAGACCGGAATGCCTGCATCGCGCAAGCTGTCGCCCAAGCCGCTGACCAACGGCGCTTCGGGTCCGACCACCACTAGGCCGATATCATGGCCCGCGCAAAAGGCGATGACCGCGGCGTGATCAGCGATATGGATATCCACCAGTTCTGCCTCTTGCGCGATCCCGGGATTGCCCGGCGCGGCAAAGAGTGTATCGCAGTTTGGCGATTGCGCGAGCTTCCACGCCAGCGCATGTTCGCGACCGCCCGAACCGATGAGCAAGATATTCATGTCCGCAAATGACCCCTTTGAAACTGCCGACCCACAGGTCGCTCGCCTGTTAGCCGAGGAGCGGCCCGGCGACAATGCCCAGGCGATGAGCGTGTCGGAACTGTCGCTTGCCCTGAAACGCACCGTTGAGGACCGATTCGGCCATGTCCGCGTGCGCGGGGAGATTTCGGGGTTCAAGCGCGCGGCGTCGGGGCATATCTATTTTTGCCTGAAAGATGATAACGCACGGCTCGACGCGGTGATGTGGAAAGGCGGCGCGGCCCGGCTGCCCTTCGCGCCGGAGGATGGGCTTGAGGTTGTCGCCACAGGCAAGCTCACCACTTATGCGGGCCGCTCCAATTATCAGATCGTCGTCGATAGCCTTGAGGTGGCAGGCGAAGGCGCGATGATGCTTTTGTTTGAAAAGCTGAAAGCGCGCCTTGCAGCAGAAGGGCTGTTTGCGCCCGAACGTAAGAAGAAACTGCCGGCACTGCCCCGCGTTATCGGTGTGGTTACATCGCCCACGGGCGCAGTCATCCGCGACATCTTACACCGGCTGGCCGACCGCTTCCCAACACATGTCATCATCTGGCCCGTATTGGTGCAAGGCGAAGGATCGGCGGCACAAATATCGCGGGCAGTGAACGGATTTTCCGCGATGCCGCAAGATGGCCCGGCCACGCGCCCCGACCTTGTGATTGTCGCGCGCGGTGGCGGGTCGATTGAGGACCTATGGGCATTTAACGATGAAGCCGTGGTCCGCGCAGTCGCCAATTGTACGATACCGATTATCTCGGCGGTAGGGCATGAAACTGATACCACCTTGTGCGACTTCGCGGCTGATCTGCGTGCGCCAACGCCGACGGCTGCCGCCGAAATTGCGGTGCCGGTGCGCAGCGATCTGTTACAACGCGTCGGCCAATTGGGCCTGCGCATCGCGAACATAGTGCGCAAGCGGGTGGACCTGGCGGCGGAACGGCTTGAGGCGCAACGCCGACTGATGCCGCGTTTGTCCGACCTTGCCGCGCCGCACCAGTTACGCACCGATGATCTTGCCGAACGCCTGCGCCAGTCGCTGCGCACGCGCGTCGGCAAGGCGGAGATCGCCTATTCCGGGCCAGCGATGATGCTGCATCCGCGCCTTTTGACCCGCCGTGTCGAACAAGGGCAGCAACGGCTGGATGCGCTGACCCGGCTTGCCGGTAGCCTGCATCCCGAAGCCCCGCTGAAGCGCGGTTTTGCCCGCGTAACCGATGCAGACGGCAAAACCATTATGTCGCGGGCCGCAGCGGTGAAGGCGGGCGACGTGACCCTGCGGTTCGTCGATGGCGAAGTCCGCAGCGTCGTCAACGGCTCTGCTCCGCCGCGATCCTCGACGCCCAAACCCAACATACCAACGGTTAATCAGGGCAATCTGTTCGACGGCTGAAGCGACGCATTGCCCATTGCGCGTCGATGCGCCATAATGCAGCCATGCTGATGTCTTCCAAAAACAAAGTCGCCCGCCTGCATTATATGGCCAATAGCTTCCGTCTACTGACCGCAGGCGACCATGTCGTGTGCGCGGTGACTGGGCAGGCCATTGCGCTGGAAGAGCTGCGTTACTGGAGCGTCGTTAAGCAGGAGCCGTATGTGAGCGCAGAGGCATCCACCCGCGCGGCATTGACCAAAGGCTGAACGGTTGGCGGGCATAAGCCGGGTTTTGCGCGCAACCATCCCGGCTTTGATCGGTCTTGCCTTTGCGGTGGCACCAGTTTCCGCGCAGCCGCAGGTTCCTTCCCAAACAAACCCGGCCGAGTTCTGGATGTCCGGCACTGCTGTGCAAGGCGGCCTTGTCATCGGCCGCGCGCCCAAGGGGGCAAGCAGCGTATTTTTAAACGACGCGGCGGTAGAGCTTAGTCCGGACGGGTTCTTCCTGATCGGTTTTGACCGTGACGCACCGATGGAGGCAAGGCTGGTCGCGATGCTGGCCGATGGCAGCAAGATGGAGCGCAATATCGCCGTCGCTCCGGGCAATTGGCGCATCGAACATGTTGCCGCAAACATCACCGGCGGCGCGACAAGCTCCGCCGAATTTCAGGCCCGGCGCAGCGCGGAGCTCGCACGGATTACGGCAGCGCGCGCCGTCCGCAGCAATAGTGCAGGCTGGCGGCAAACATTCATCCGCCCCGTATCGGGCCGCATATCGGGGCTATTTGGCGCGCAGCGCATTTATAACGGCACGCCGGGCAGCTATCATAATGGCATGGACATCGCCGCTGCCCAAGGCCAGGATTTCGTCGCGCCAGCCGACGGCGTAGTAACCCTTGCCGCTAATGATGCCTTCACTTTGGAGGGCCATTTGCTGATGATCGACCATGGCATGGGGTTGAACAGTGCATTTTTACACGCGTCCGAATTATTGGTCAAAGAAGGCGACCTTGTGCGCCAAGGCCAAGTCATTGGCCGCGTCGGCGCCACGGGCAGAGCCAGCGGGCCGCATGTGCACTGGGGCATGAGATGGAACAGCGCCCGGATTGATCCGAAGTTATTGTTGCCATCCAATTGACGCGGCTTGATCGATGGATCGGGAAACAAAAGGAAACACCCCGGCGTTTAGGCCGGGGTGTTAGGTCGCTGGCCTAGAAGGGGGGGCGGCCATCTGGTCAACATTTGCTTTTACCCATTTGTTGACTTGGAAATATTGTTTCGAAAAGCAAACTATAGTGTCGAGACATTGTTCCCAAAAAATTATGCAGCCTTTGAACTCATGTCGACATCCCGGTGCATCAGCAACGCCTGACCAATGGTGGCGATGACAGTTTCCGGTTCAAAAGGCTTGGTGATCAGATAGGTCGGCTCGGGACGTTCGCCGGTAAGCAGGCGTTCGGGAAAGGCTGTAATGAAGATCACAGGCACCGTCTGTTCAGACAATATGTCTTTAACGGCATCAATGCCACTTGAACCATCGGCAAGGCTGATATCGGCCAGTATAAGCTCTGGCCGTTCGTCACGCGCCTTGGCCACAGCTTCTGCCCGGGTGCGCACAATGGCGATTGTTTCATGGCCGAGGCTTTCTACAATCTGCTTAATGTGCAGCGCGATGATCGATTCATCTTCAATGATGAGCACGCGCGCAGACAGTGCATCTTCGATCGCACTGCGTGCCGCCTGAACATGTTGGCGCACATCGTCTTGGCTCATGCCCAAAATCACGCCCACATCGGCGAAAGTAAAACCTTCAACCGTGGCCAGCAGCAAGCTTTGTCGGCGCTTTACCGGGAATTGCGCGATCACACCGCTGCGCCCGCGCGATTCGAGTGGCGCAATCATTTCGCTGTTCCAGATCCGATGAAATGTTTTGAACAGCTCGGTTTTGGCCGGAGCTTTTTCATCCCATTCTTCAGGAGCTTCCAATAACGCTTCCAATGTTTCGCGCACGGCCGCGTCACCCAGTGATTGTGACCCGGTCAGTGCCCGTGCATAACGCCTAAGATATGGCAATTGTGATGCCAGTTGCTGTCTGAATGACATAATTGCTCCCTTTGCTAGCGAAACTAATACGTTCGAACTGCAATTTTGTTCCCGCTTGATGGAACAATATCATCTTTAATTGCTTAATTGCCTATGATAAAAAATCTTCGCCTGCCCGAATTGTGGTATTGAGCCATGGGTATAACGACAGAAAATGGTCAGCCTGGGTCCGACACGTTGCCGGGCGTTTGGAATGACGGAGGGGGTCAATTGGCTATCAATAAAGGCAAGCGGCAAGCGGGGGAAGCAATGGACCCGGAATTTGATTCACTCACTGCGGCGTTACGCCAGATGCATGACAGCATTGCCAATGAACCTGTCCCTGACGACTTTCTTGACCTTCTGGACCAAATCGATGCCAAAATATCGGCCTCCAAGAAAATATCGTGAGCGCCTTGCCGGTGGAATCGCGTCCTATATCTGAAAAGCGCGATGCATCCGATGATTTTCGAGCGCAGATGGTCGCGCTCATCCCATCTTTGCGTGCTTTTGCACGCGGACTATGCGGCAATCGGGAACTTGCGGACGATCTTGCGCAAGAGGCTATGATGCGGGCATGGGCCGCGCATGCAAGCTTTACCCCTGGAACCAATTTCCGGGCGTGGATGTTCATGATATTGCGCAATCAGTTTTATACAACGATGCGGAAAAATTCGCGGATGACGAGTTGGGACCCCGAGGCCGCCGAACGGCTGCTGGTGGAGGCGCCGCCGCAGCAACACCACATCCACATGAGCGATGTTGAAAAGGCGTTACAAAAGCTGCCCGCTGAACAACGCGAGATACTGATGCTGGTAGGCGCAGGCGGTGCCAGCTACGAAGAGGCAGCGGTTATTACGGGCTGCGCCATCGGTACGGTCAAAAGCAGGCTAGCGCGCGGCCGCGTGGCATTAGCAGCGTTGATTAACGGTCCCGACGAAGCCGTCTTGAAGAAGCCCGCCAGATCAAAGCCGGTTCGGAGCACATTGCCCAAGCACCCTGACCCCATGCCGAGCATTTGAGTGTGAAGTTACCATCCGCCCGGGATTAGGCCGTAGACACAAGAATACCACCTTCGAGGCACCAAAATGGCATTTTTGCGACCAATGACCATGCGACGCGGGCTTATTCTGGTCGTGTTCGCCGCATTGCTGCCTGTGGCTGTTGCAAGCTTTATCCAAGGCATGTCGACTTTGGAAAATACGCGAAAATTGGCCTTTGATCGGTTGAAAGGAACGGCAAGCGCGGTTGCCGAACGGCAACGCGACCCGTTTGTAATTGCACAGCATCTGTTGCTCGCGCACACAACGAACAGTGATGTCATCCGCATGACCGATGATTGCGATTCTGCGTTGCGCATATCTTTAAGCAATTATCCGCCCGTTACTAATATAGCCCGAACAGCAGCAGATGGCACGGTGCGCTGCTCTGCCATGCCGCTTTCCAAGCCCGTTAATATTGCGAACGAAGGTTGGTGGCAACGCGGGGTCAGTGCGAATGGTATGACCATTACAAAGGCGCCCATTTTCGCGACCATAGCCCAAAGGAATGTCTTGTTCCTTATCCTGCCGTTGCGCACCGCCGATGGTCAATCGGACGGCACAATCACTGCGGCCATTGACGTAAAATATCTACGCGACGGGTTGCGCCAAGCCGCGCGCGGCGGCGCGGGGGCGTTAGCGATTGTGACCCGCGACGGCATGAATGTGGCCAGTGGCGACCGGCCGCTGCCCTTTTCGCCCGACGTCACAGCGCGCCAGAACCAACCCGTCGAGATCCGCGATAGCAAGGGTAGATTATGGATTTACACGCTGCATAAGCTCTACAGTTCTGACCTGTTTGTCGTCTATGCAGAACCGCGAGATACATTAATGGCAGCGGCGGTGTCGCAAGTGCGCGCCAGTATCTTGTTACCTTTGATTTCCATATTGCTTGCATCCATTGCCATCTGGGTCGGAACCAATCGTTTGGCCTTGATATGGTTGCGCGAATTGCGGATTGTTTCGAGGCGCTTCGCCCAAGGTGATTTCACAGGTGACCGCCACAAATTTGATAGTGCGCCCCAAGAAATAGCCGCATTTAGCGCAGATTTGCACAGCATGGCCGACGTCATCGACCGCCGTAATACCGATCTGACGCAAGCGTTGGAGGCCAAAACGCTGCTGACGCGTGAAGTGCACCATCGGGTCAAAAACAACCTGCAGATCATCAACAGCCTGCTGACATTGCAATCGGGCCGTGTGCGTGAAGGCCCCGCGAAGGAGGTGTTGGCACAAACCCGTGCGCGGATAAATGCTTTGGCGCTAATCCACCGGCTTTTGTACGAAAGAGATAATGGCTATGAACGCGGCGAAGTGCCGATCAATAGCCTCCTGGCTGAACTATGCGCGCAGTTGCGCGGTGCGAGCCGGTCAATGACTCAAGTCCAGTTGATCTGCCACGCAAGCAATGTCCCGGTTCCCATCGAATATGCCGTACCATTGACTCTGTTCGTGGTTGAAGCGGTCACCAATGCCTTTCGCCATGCATTCCCCAAGGGCATGCGTGGAGCAATCATCCTTCGCTTCGATCTGGATGGCGAGAGTGCCATTTTGGACATTTCGGACAATGGACAAGGGTATGTTGTCAGCGACGAAGCCGCACAAATGGGCACGGAATTGATGCGCGGATTTGCCACCCAAGTAGACGGCAAGCTGTCGATATCAAGCAGCGAGGGGAACGGGACAAAAGTCGCGTTGAGTTTCCCGCTGCCAAATACGCCGGCAGCTTCGACACTTTAGCGCCTGGGGTCAGGACGTAGGGTCAGCATGAAAAAGGGCCCGCCGGTTACCCGACGAGCCCTGATTACGACACGAAGAAAGGACTATTTTTTGTCCTGTGCGTCTGCATTATCTTCCATGGCATCAGCCTTAGCATCGCCTTTTTCACGGACAGCTTCAGCTTTATCTTCCATGGCGTTTTCAGCCGCCGTGTCCATGCCATCTGTCTTGTTATCCAGGGCTTCGGCCTGAACTTCCATGACGTCAGCTTGCACTTCGGCATTGTCGCGGACGGTATCAGCCTGTTGCTCTTGTGCATTTTCCGCACCGGAATCGCAGGCTCCCAACGTCGCCAAAGACACAGAAGCGGCTAGAATCATAATGGTCTTTTTCATAAATTTTTCCCTCTTATAATGATTAGCGGACACTGCCGCGACGGAACAGATTGACGATCGCCAACAGAACGACTGCACCCAAAAATGACGCGACCAACGAGCGGATATCGAAATTGCCGCTGGTGATTGGTGCGCCACCAATCAGGGGGGTGATGACAAAGCCAGCCAAAAAAGCACCCACAATGCCAATAACGACGTTCAAGAAAATGCCTTGTTGGCCATCGGTGCGCATGACGATGCTGGCCAGCCAGCCCAAAATGCCGCCGACGATCAGAATGATGATAATATTCATGTCATTTCTCCCTTTCAGAGTGCGAAGGAAAACATCGCTCAGGCCATTTGGTTCCGATTTTGCCTAATCCCCGTTCAACTGGGTAATTTGGCGGCTGTTCAGAGGAACCACGCAGCGCCTTTTGTCGTTACCTATGCAGAGTTAGGGTCAGGACCACTTAAATCCACCTTGGCGGCGTCAAGACGTCCTTCGGATTTGGCCCATACTGTCCATTGCCGCGTTGGCAAGCTTGGACTTAGAACCGCTAAGTCCTGCGCTTGCCGCCTTGCACTGAACAGTATGGCCTCAAACCGCGAAGGTGGATTTAAGTGGTCCTGACCCTAAACTTCGAAAAATAACGAAAGTGAGAATGACATGACGCAGTCAGTAAGCCCCAAAAAAAATATGGCTAATGGAAGCCTAAAGAATTCAAACGGATCGGCACGCGCCAATGCAAAGCCCGCCGGAAAGCCCGGCCCAAAGCCCACTCAAGCGCGCAAAGCACAACGCAGCCGCCCATCAGCATATGCCGTGCCATCATGGCTCGGCGCATTGGCCTCTGTCATTGGCGTCGGCGTTGCCATAGGCGCAGGACTATACGCGACGCGCGATCAATGGATGCCAAAGGCCGACAAATGGAAGGATGATTTTTCTGCCGCCTTTGCCGATGATGAAACCGATCATGAGAATTTCGACCAAACCCGCCACGCCGGCAAGGATTCGATGCGCGACCCGTCGGGCGATGATTGGAACGAGGTTGATGATATGTCCGATGCGTCCTTCCCCGCAAGCGACCCGCCGTCTTTCACGCCCGCGACCGCGTCATGAACGAAGGTCAGCGCGATGTTGCACCCCGATGGTGGCACCGTCGTTAATATCTGACGCAAAAAAGGGCTGTCCGCTTCACTGCCGACAGCCCTTTTTTAGGCCGTAAATACACAAAAAGAACCTGCGCGGCTTGGGGTCAGGACCTAATTCAGCAATGTTGATTCCGGCTGGGGTGATTCCACCGGAGTCTCATTGGGAATGCTCCCGGGATAATCGGTATCGCCCAAATCACCTGGCGAAACTTCGTCTGGTGTGGTGCCTGGTACTTCGTTCGGCGGGCTGTAAGGCTTGGGATCGGGATCGACGCCATTTTGCATATTCATCATCATATTACTCCTAGGGTCAGGACCAATTAAATCCACTTTCGCGGTTTGAGGCCATTTTGTTCAGTGCAACGTGGCACCGGACAAAGGTAACGCCCGAAGCGCTGCTTGGTTCAACCGGCGCGGCACCAAAAATTGCAGACTGCACCAGACAAAATGGCCGCAAACCGCGAAAGTGGATTTAATTGGTCCTGACCCTAGCTTGGCGTTTCAAGATACGCGATCAGGTCCGCCCGCTTTTGCGCATCTGGCAGACCAGCGAAGATCATCTTCGTCTGCGGAATGACGCGCTGTGGCTTTTCCAAATATTGGAACAACTTTTCCTTGGTCCAAACAAAGCCAGCGCCCGCATTTGCCGCAGAATAAGTATATCCTGGAACTGTTCCAGCCGTGCGTCCGATAATATTATGCAAGGATGGACCGATTTTGTTCACGCCAGCGTCGGTCACATGGCAGGTGCGGCATTGTGCGAATACCAGCTTGCCGTTGGCGGCATTGCCGGTGACGTTGGCAAAACTGGAGCCATCAAGCGTGCTTATGTCGGTTGCGGCTAGGGGACCCGCAGGTGCGGCCGGGGCCGATGCATCTGCCTGCGTTGATGTATCCGTTTCGCCTTCCGAACCACCCGAGCATGCGGCAAGCATTGCAGATAAAGCGAGGCAAGCTATTGCTTTTGTGTTGACCATAGATTCTCCTGTCGCGTCTTTATTGGCCACATAGCCGATTTCTTACATACGCCATTTCGTGGTAAGTATAGTCATCAACGACCCCCATGGAAAGGCGATGATGCAGTCATATCAGTGCTTTTCTATATGCGCATTTTCCGCGCCGCTTTCCATCAGCACCTTGTGCCTGAGGCGGTTTACGAAGAGGTAAATCAGCAACACTATGGGTAAGGTCACAGCGCCGACAAACATCTCGCTGTTCGACCCGCCTTTGGTCGCGGCCACGCCCTTTGTCATATAGGCAATGAGCCCAATGAGATAATAAGCAGCCGCAATAACCGACAACCCCTCCACCAAGGTTTGCAGGCGAAACTGAAGCTGCGTTGAGCGCTCCATCGACCGCATCAGAACGAGGTTCTGTGCCTTTATCCGACTGTCAATGCGCACATCGAGCGTGTGCATGACGCCAGAGATACGCTCGGCAATATCGCTAAGGCGTTTCCGGAATACCGAACAGGTCCGCGATGCCGGGACCAGCCGTCGTTCCGTAAAATCGGTCAGGCTTTGGAAATTCAATATTGGCTGGACATCCAACGCGGAAAGCCTGTCCGCCGCGACTTCGGCATAAGCTGCCGTCGCACTGAGCCGGAAACCTGTGGCCGAACGAATGAGTTCAAGTTCGGACGAAATGGCAGCAAGATCATTGAGCAAGATTTCATCATCTTCATCCGCAGAGGCAACGCGCCGGGCATGGTCCGACAAACGATGCTCCAACTGGTCAAGCTGGGGGCCATATTGCTGCACCACCGGGAACCCAAGCAAGGCAAGATTCCGGTAATTACCCAGTTCCTGAACCCGCTGAATGATGCGGCCCCGCTCGCCCTCTCCAACATCACCTGCGGTAATAAGCAATCGGCCATAGCCGTCGCCATGAATGCTGAAATCGGACCAAAGCCGAATGCCGGCGTTGATATCGCAACAGACCATTTCATCGGTCGAAATGCCAATTGCGGACAATTCAGCCGCAATATTTTCTGCGCTTGGTACGATGCGTATTTGCGTCGCGCGCACAACGCCCCCCGGCCAATTTTCCAACCATTGAATATAATTATGACGAACGGGTTCAGGCGTTTCTGGCGGAAAAATCAGCGTTAACGTGCTGGCTTCGGTGTGGCGTTCCCACAGGAAATGAATGCCGCCGAGCGTATGCCCCGAACCATGTCGCGGCGCGAGGGCCCAGTCATCAAAATCGGGCCGCGCGTTTATCAGCCAACGATCCTCCGCATTGCGTTCATCAGCTTCGATGAGTCGGACAACCTGATACACTTCGCTATGGGCGGAAACGGGGGCGAAACGACGCAACCGCATTTCGTCAACGGCCCAGCGGCGCAGCGGATGTTCAGTAAAGCTCATAGCGGATTATTCGCACAAATTTGCCGAAAGTCCATAGGCTTGGGCCACGGTGTAAAATTATCGCCAAGCGCTGTTTCGCGCGCCGCCTTTCACCCATGCAAAAAACGTCCGCCCGCATTGCCCGTCAGCCCCGGTCCAGCAGCCGCCGCAATCGCGCGCACCACATCATTGGCCGGCATTCTAAGTTTACAAACATATACGCAAAACGCGACATTTCTGTAAACTTACCTCGACTTTGCGACGTTGGCTTGCCGGCTACGAAAGCCGAGCTGGGGTTCAACACATTCAAAGAGCCGGTCGCGCAACAATTGCGGGCGTGAAGCACAGAATCTCAAACCAAATCCTACATTGCAAGCGAAACCTGTTTAGGGGTTATCGCAATTGTCACCGGAATTGAAGGCGAAATAACTCCTCCCCGGCACGGGGGAGCCGTAGGCGTTGCGGAGCAACAGCGGGACCATGCGAAGCATGGGGGAGGGGCACCCGCTGGTTGTCGCAATCTCGCGGTCATGCCCGGTCGAAACGCTGCGCCAATATAATCTCACGCAGAGGCGCAGAGGCGCAAAGAAGGTGTGGCCCGATCCGTCATAATGCAAACCTATTTCAGGGATGACGCACCTGTCACCGGAGTTCAATTCAATTCCAACGACGACTAAGCGCGTTCAGTTCTGTAATTTAGTGCACTGTCACCGTAATTCCGGCACGGGGGAGCCGTAGGCGTTGCGGAGCAACAGCGGGACCATGCGAAGCATGGGGGAGGGGCACCCGCTGGTTGTCGCAATCTCGCGGTCATGCCCGGTCGAAACGCTGCGCCAATATAATCTCACGCAGAGGCGCAGAGGCGCAAAGAAGGTGTGGCCCGATCCGTCATAATGCAAACCTATTTCAGGGATGACGCACCTGTCACCGGAGTTCAATTCAATTCCAACGACGACTAAGCGCGTTCAGTTCTGTAATTTAGTGCACTGTCACCGTAATTCCCAGTTCTGTAATTTAGTGCACTGTCACCGTAATTCTGAAAGCGATGGTCGGTATACACGGTGGGCCATTTACCAAAGAGATGATCGATGCGATGGAATTACCTAATAAAGCAAGAAAAAACCTTATTTTAGCCAATGACGCGTTTGAGAAATTTTATTCAGAAAACGGCCTTCCAATTGAAATAACCTATGATTTTCCTGACGAAGTCAGGAAGGATTTTGGGCCAGGAAAAGTTGTAATGTGGTCACCCAATCAGAAAGACTATGACCGATTTGGTATTCCTGTGTCATATTGCAAATAATCATCCAATTACGGTGATGTTGTGGTATTCTGGCAATTACGCCAACAGGTGCGTCTTCCCCGAAATAGCTTTGCTTTGCGGCCGCCTTTGCATTGCTGCGTAAAATAATGCGAAGCCCCCCGAACAACTGTAACGAAAACACATGCGATAAGAGCGGGTTAATGAAATTCCGATGAATGTCAATTTTGGGATTAACGCATTTGTCCCCTCATTACGGGGATGACGCACCTGTTAGTGGAATTCTCACCGGAATTCTGTCACCGGAATACCGCTTTATCGATAGACGACATCGGCCCCGGCCTGCGCCGGGGCGACGGGATGGTGTTGCGCCAAACGGCGCGGCTTACTCCGTCGTAAACTTCAGTCCAATCCACAAGATGCGCGGCGTTCCAAGGTCGATGGAACTGTCGACCTTGCGGGTTACGACCGCCTCGTTGAAGATGTTTTCGACGCGGCCGGTCAAGGCGATCTGACGCGTTATCGGGACTTGCGCAAAGCCATCGAATGTCAACGCGGAGGACAAGATGTTGCTTTCCAGATCATCCTCAAACTGCGCGCCGATATAGCGGGCGGTTGCAGAGAATATTGCGCCTGCATTTGGCGTCCAACGCACATTTGCGTTGGCGGCATGACGCGGGCTTTGCGCCGGGGACAGGCCGTTGAGTGCGGACGCGCTGCCAGAGGCGCGCACTTTGCTATCGCTATATGCGTAGGAGCCCGAAAGCGCGACGTCGCCAAAAACGGCTTCACCCGACAGCTCAAGTCCCTTGGCCACGACCGCATCAACATTGCCGCGCTGACGCAGATTGGGACCAATGGTGATATTGGCAATGGCGTTGTTCAGGCGGTTGTAAAACATTGTCGCGCCAAAGGAGATGCCATTGGCCGGACGCAGATCAAAGCCGGCCTCAACACCGCGCAGTTTTTCAACGTCTAATGCGGCGTTGGCGCGGGTGGCGACGGGGAACACAGTAAAGGGGCGGTAAAGCTCATTCAGCGTGGGCACGCGAAAGCCGGTATAGGCCGCCGCGCGCACGGCAAAGTCATCGCGCGCCGCGAAAAGCGCGCCGACACGCGCGCTTGTTTCCCAATTTGCCCGGTTGGCAAAATTGTCATCGCGAATGACATTGCCATTTGCGCTGCGCTCGGCAAAAAAGCCGTTGTTTATTTCCCAACGGTCGGCGCGCAAGCCACCGGTCAACGTCAATGCGCCCAGCTTCCAGTCATTTTCCGCAAACACGCCAAAGGTCGCATTATTGCCACCCGCGTTGCGGCGTGCGGTCACTAATCCGGTGACTTGGCTATAGGCATCTTCAAACAATTCGCCTTCGGCCAAGCGGATATCCGCGCCAATGCGCAAGGGGTGGTCGTTGCCAACGGGCGGGCGGACTTCGATTTTGCCGCCAAGCCCCGTGGAGGGCGTATTGCGTTGGTCCAGCGTCTTGCGCAAGGACGTGGCGCTGATCACGATATTGCTGAAATTACGTGCCTGTAGATAAGCCAATGCGTCGATTTGCCAGCGGCCTTGTGACACGATGCGGATGCTGGCGTCTTGCCCTTCGGAACTGCTGTCCGCGCCGCCAAAGCGCAAGGTCCGATTGTCTTGGAAGAGCAATCCGCGAAATTGCATTTCAACAGCATCGGCCAAGGGTGCAACCGCGCGCACGCCAGTGGACCAGCTATCATAAGCCGCGCGCACATCGCTTGGTTGTCGTGTCGCAGATGGTGCGGTGAAGAAGCCGTCGCCGCGGTCCCAGCGACCCGAAAGGCTTACAAAACCAGCTTTAAGGTCGGTCGTGAGGCCCGCCGACAATTCGCTGGCATGGTCGCTGCCGTAAAAGGCCGAAAGCGATGCATCGGGCAAGTCGTCAGGCCCGGCGCTGTTCAGTTCAATCGTGCCAGCCACTGCGCCTGCCCCAAAGGCACCATTGCCGCCGCCGCGTGTCACGCGGACGGAGGACAGGCGTTCGGGCGCAATCGCGCTAAACGGGATATAGCCGAAGAACGGGTCGGCTTGGGGCACGCCGTCCAGCAATATGAGCGTCCGGCTGGAGGCATTGCCGCCCAGCGCGCGCAAGGTTGCGCCTTGGGCAGAAGGGTTGGCGGAACGGCTGTCCGAACGGCGGAACTGCTGAAAACCTGCGACATCGGCAAGGATGTTTTCGATGCGTCCCGATGCCTCGCTGGTCAGGCGCGCGCGGTCGATTTCAACCGAGCCATAAGCGGGATCACTTTTGGTCTGATCAAGGCCCTTACCCGTTACGACAATGATGGGTTCGGCGGCGTCTTGCGCATAAGCGGCAGGTGCACCAATGGCGATTGCCACGCATGAGGTCCGGGCCAAAAGGGTAAACATGTGCGTTCCTGATGTGTGAAGAAGACGGATATTAGGGTCAGGACCTATTAAATCCACCTTCGCGGCGTCAAAATGGCTTCGATCTCAAAGCAAAATGCCCTTGCAGGCAGAATGACTGCCTGCGGCGGACATTTTACTTCGATATCTTTGCCATTTTGACGCCGCGAAGGTGGATTTAGTAGGTCCTGACCCTAAGCGTTGCCTTACCCATATATGCGCTGGCCGCTATTTTTGAACTGTAATACGCCATGGTTGCAATAATGTATTGATACGCGCAAGGCACGCGGACGGAATCAGGAGAAGATATATGCGTCACATCGATCATTTCATCAGCGGTGGCACGGGCACAAGCTCGGCGCGTTTTGGCGATATTATGGACCCGAATAATGGCGGCGTTCAGGCGCGCGTGGCCTTGGGTGATGCAGATGTGCTTGAACGCGCGGTGCAAGCGGCATTGGCGGCACAGCCAGCCTGGGCGATGACCAACCCACAGCGCCGTGCGCGCGTGATGTTCGAATTCAAACGCTTGGTTGAGGCCAATATGGATGAACTGGCGCATATGTTATCGGCTGAGCATGGCAAGGTGATTGCGGACTCAAAGGGCGACATTCAGCGCGGGTTGGAAGTCATCGAATTTTGCTGCGGCATCCCGCATGTGCTGAAGGGTGAATATAGCCAAGGCGCTGGCCCCGGCATTGATGTATATTCGATGCGTCAGCCAATCGGTATCGGCGCAGGCATTACCCCGTTTAACTTTCCCGGCATGATCCCCTTGTGGATGTGCGGTCCTGCCATAGCGACGGGCAATGCGTTCATTATCAAACCAAGCGAACGCGACCCAAGCGTGCCTGTGCGCTTTGCGGAACTGTTTATCGAAGCTGGCTTGCCAGAGGGCATTTGCCAAGTCGTGCATGGTGATAAGGAAATGGTCGATGCCATTCTTGACCATCCAGCCATCGGCGCGGTCAGCTTTGTCGGCTCGTCCGACATTGCGCATTATGTCTACAATCGCGGCGTTGCCAACGGCAAGCGTGTGCAGGCCATGGGCGGCGCGAAGAACCATGGCATCGTCATGCCAGATGCCGACCTTGACCAAGTCGTGAATGACCTTGCAGGCGCGGCCTTTGGCTCGGCTGGTGAACGCTGCATGGCGCTGCCCGTTGTTGTCCCTGTTGGCGAAGACACAGCAGAGCGGCTTAAGGCCAAACTCATTCCCGCAATCGAAGCATTGCGCGTGGGCATCTCGACCGATGCCGAGGCGCATTACGGCCCGGTTGTCACCGCGCAGCATAAGGCAAAGGTTGAAGGCTGGATCCAGACCTGCGTTGACGAAGGCGGCGAGCTGATCATCGATGGCCGCGGGTTCAAGCTTCAGGGACATGAAGAAGGCTACTTTATTGGCCCAACCTTGTTTGACCATGTCACCACCGACATGGAAAGCTACAAGGAAGAAATCTTCGGCCCCGTGCTGCAGATCGTCCGCGCTGCAAACTTTGAAGAAGCCTTGGCGCTTCCGTCGAAGCACCAATATGGCAATGGCGTTGCGATCTTCACGCGCAATGGCCACGCAGCCCGTGAGTTTGCGGCGCGCGTCAATGTCGGCATGGTTGGCATTAACGTGCCGATCCCCGTGCCGGTTGCCTATCACAGCTTTGGCGGCTGGAAGCGGTCTGCCTTTGGCGATACCAACCAGCACGGCATGGAAGGCGTGAAGTTCTGGACCAAGGTGAAGACAATCACCCAGCGTTGGCCAGATGGCTCGCCTGATGGCGGCAATGCCTTCGTCATTCCAACAATGGGGTAACCGACATGAAAGTGACGTTTATCGGGCTTGGCAATATGGGTGGCGGCATGGCCGCAAACCTTGTCAGGGCGGGGCATGCGGTTAACGCCTTTGACCTATCGGGCGAGGCGCTATCGCGTGCGCGGGATAATGGGTGTGCGACCTTTACGTCAGTACGCGAAGCGGTCGATGGCGTGGACGCTGTCGTATCGATGCTGCCAAACGGCAAAATCGTGGCCAGCGTATTTGAGACGGACGTCTTGGGCCACGCACCCAAAGGCGCGATATTGCTCGATTGTTCAACGATTGACGTTGGCACTGCGCGCAGTGTGACGGCGGATGCTGTCGCGGCGGGCTATGACATGGTTGATGCCCCCGTTTCAGGCGGGATAGCGGCTGCCAATGGGGGCACTTTGACCTTCATGGTGGGCGGCACGGATACCGCCTTTGCGCGCGCGGAACCGATTTTATCAGCGATGGGCAAAGCGGTCATTCATGCTGGTGCGTCCGGCGCGGGGCAGGCGGCGAAAATCTGCAACAATATGCTGCTTGGCGCGTCGATGATTGCGACCTGTGAAACCTTTGCCATGGCCGAAAAGCTAGGGCTGGATCCGCAGACCTTTTACGACATTTCGTCGAAAGCTTCGGGTCAAAACTGGTCGATGACAAGCTATTGTCCGGTTCCGGGCGTTGGGCCGACGACACCTGCCGATAATGATTATCAGGGCGGTTTTGCCACGGCGTTGATGCTTAAGGATTTGAAATTGGCGATGGAGGCGGCGCAATCTGTAAATGCCCATGTGCCGATGGGCGAACGCGCGGCGGAACTATATGCGCAATTTGACAAGGCGGGAAATGGTGGCCTCGATTTTTCAGCAATCATCCAAACCCTGAAAGACCAAGCGTAAAACGCACGTCGCTGGAATGCTTGGAGCAGCAGGATTGCAAAGCCTGCAGAAAACATATTAGGACTGCCGTAAGTTTCTTCATCACTCGACAACCGGCAAACGCGCCGAACCTTAAAAATTAGGAGTTGCCCGTGCAATCAGTAACCACGCAGAAATTTGACGACGTCCTTGTGGTGATTGTCGACAATCCCCCCGTGAACGCATTGTCTTGGCATGTCCGTCAGGGGCTGAACGACAGTTTTGAACAGGGACTTTCGGATGATAATGTAAAGGCCCTTGTGCTGCGCTGTGCAGGATCGACCTTTATCGCAGGCGCCGACATCACAGAGTTTGGCAAAGCCCCGCAAGGTCCGGATTTCAACGCCGTGTTGAATATGATTGAAGCTGCCGGCAAACCCGTTGTGGCTGCTATTCACGGCACGGCGCTTGGTGGGGGTCTGGAAACCGCCTTGGTGTGCCATTACCGCATCGCTGTGCCTTCCGCGCGGCTTGGGGTGCCAGAGGTCAAGCTTGGCCTTCTACCGGGCGCTGGAGGGACGCAAAGGCTGCCGCGCGTCGTGGGCGTCGAAGCTGCCGCCACCATGTGTTCGCTTGGCGAACCTTTGTCTGCGACGAAGGCGGCTTCGATTGGCTTGGTCGACCGGTTGGCTGGTGAAGACAGCCTAACCGAAGACGCGATTGCCTATGCACGCGAATTGATCGCTATCGGCCCACGGCCAACGCGTGATCGTCCGCTGGGTGGTGATATTGGGATCATTGAACAATTGAAGGCGGCCAATGCCAAGAAGTGGAAAGGCTTTGATGCGCCTTACGCCAATCTTGCCTGTGTCGAGGCGGCAACGCGGTTGCCCTTTGACGAAGGCATGCAGTTCGAACGCGCGGAGTTTGTGAAGCTGATGGGTGGATCGCAATCTGCGGCCCAGCGCCACATGTTCTTTGCCGAACGCCAGGCCGCAAAGATTGACGGGTTGGCCAAAGACATTGCGTTGCGTGATATCAAGAAAGTCGGCGTGATTGGTGCTGGCACCATGGGCGGCGGGATTTCGATGAATTTCCTGTCTAAGGGCATCGCCGTGACCATCGTCGAAATGGTACAGGAAAATCTGGAACGCGGCGTTGGCGTCATCCGCAAAAATTATGAAAACAGCGCCGCCAAGGGACGCTTCTCGCCTGAGCATGTTGAAGAAATGATGGCCTTGCTGACGCCGTCATTGACACTCGATGATCTGGCCGACTGCGATCTTGTCATCGAAGCCGTGTACGAAAGCATGGACGTCAAAAAAGAGGTGTTTGGAAAGCTGGACACTATTTGCAAGCCCGGCGCGATTCTCGCGTCGAATACATCCTATCTCGACATTGACGAAATTGCCGCCAGCACGTCGCGTCCGCAAGATGTCGTCGGCATGCATTTCTTCTCGCCTGCCAATGTCATGAAATTGCTGGAGGTCGTGCGCGGCGACAAAACCGCGCCCGACGTGCTGGCCACGGCCATGGCGATTGGCAAGAAAATCGGCAAGGTCGCGGTGGTTGCAGGCGTCTGCCATGGCTTTATCGGTAACCGGATGCTGTCCACGCGTCAGCAGCCAGCGATGCAATTGCTGTTGGAGGGGGCAACGCCCGCACAGATCGACAAGGTGCACACAGATTTCGGCATGCCCATGGGACCGTTTCAGATGAGCGATCTGGCTGGGCTGGATATTGGTTGGCACCGTGACCCGTCAAGGGTCGAAACCATCCGCGATGCGCTGTGTGCGGCCGGCCGTTTTGGTCAGAAGAACAGCAAGGGCTTTTACGATTATGATGAAAAACGTGTGGGCACGCCAAGTGGCGAGGCGTTGGCGATCATTGAGGAATTTCGCGCTACTTCAAACCTGCCGAAGCGCGAAATTAGTGACCAGGAAATCGTCGAACGCACGCTCTACCCGATGGTCAATGAAGGCTGTAAAATCCTCGAAGAAGGCAAAGCCCAGCGCGCGTCCGACATCGATGTGGTCTGGATCTATGGCTATGGCTGGCCAATCTATCGCGGCGGCCCCATGTTCTGGGGCGATTTGGAAGGCGCAGGCAAAATCGTGGAAGCGCTTGAGCGGCATGGCGTCAAGGTCGCAGAGAGCTTGAAAGCCAAAGCCTGATATTTGTGGTAACACGCCCGGCGTCAACGACGCGCCGGGTGGGGGGTTTTGGGGTTGCGAGAGGGTCAGGCCCTGGACGACAGCAAAGCTGCGTCGGAGGCCTGCACAGCCCAATTTCTGGGTACGCGAATCGGTGCCGTCAGGAGCAGTCGAGGCAGCAAGGCCAAATCATTGCCGCGGTAAAAGAGGGTGGGTGCCTTGCCGCCTGATCATTGGAAATGAATTTTCATCGCCATTTGCGCGGATAATGGCCGTTGCGCCATTGAAAAACCTGGTGGGCGCTAACGGGCTCGAACCGCTGACCCTCTCGGTGTAAACGAGATGCTCTACCAACTGAGCTAAGCGCCCCTCTCGGGAGACGGGCATTTGCCAAAGTGAATCACATTTGGCAAGGCCATTTAAATGATTGGCGAAGAGCGCGCGCTTATCGCTGCAAAATAATCATCCATTTTTGCCGATGTTTCGGCGGAAAGCTCAATGAATACACGCCGAGCGTCGGCCGGGTCCTGACGCCGCAACACCATACCGCTTTCGGTCATGGCGGATATCCATCGCAATGCGGTTGTCGGCGGAACTGCGGCGGCGATACAAAGGCTAGATACCGATACGCGCTGTCCCTCTTGTGCGGCTGCTTTGAGATCAAGCAGGATATCCCATGCAGGATCCGCGAATAGGTCAGGCGGGAAAAACCGTTCGCGCAACCGGCGCAGCTTTATGATTTCGCGCAGGCTTAGCTTCGCTGCGGCATCGTTGGCGACCGAATTCTCACTCGGAAATCCTTGAAAGCCACCAAGCGGCGCGGCTCTAAAGGAGATAGATTTATCCTTTATTGTGTCCTTAAGTTCGGGATCGGCCATGCGCGCCAGCGTTCGGGCGAATTCGGCCAGTTCGTCGCTGATCCGGTGGAGCGATCGAAATTCTACTTCTTGGTCCCTATCATACAGTCGATCCATGCTGTTCCG
The DNA here is from genome assembly GCF_023910635.1 of Sphingorhabdus sp. Taxonomy (GTDB): domain Bacteria; phylum Pseudomonadota; class Alphaproteobacteria; order Sphingomonadales; family Sphingomonadaceae; genus Sphingorhabdus_B. The sequence goes on from NZ_JAAVVZ010000002.1 coordinate 107,326, forward strand.
TCCAAATGCCCCCGCCAAAACTGGCATTGCTTCGACGTCATCTGCATCGACCAGAAAGTGACATTGGCCGTGCGGAAGCGCCGCATAAATTACTTCCAGCGACTCCATCTTGGACCAAATCAATGCAGTGCTGCGATGTGTTTGGAGATAAAGCGTTATCCGCGATACGGTATCGCTGAGCCTGTCCGTTTCGGAGGAAAGGTCGATCAGCAGAAAATCTGCGGGTTGCGTATCGTCCATTAGCAAGGGCGTATAACCGGCCAATGTTGCCAGCCGCGCAAGCTTGGCATCCCGCTCCAATGACCCACCGGCGATCATCGCAATGCGTCCATTTTGGCCCGTGGCGGGGTTAGGTGAGATGTCTGGCATAATCTTTTGAACAAATGCCTGATAAGATTATGCTTTTGCGAACGCACGAAAAAACGACGCCGAATATGTAAAACTTACCTCCATATTGGAGGAAACAGTTTTGGCGAACAGGAGGTTTGCTTGCGCTGCGCGATGCGCTATCCCCATCTTAATGAAGCGCCAGAATAAAAGCGGCATGAGCCAGAGGAGCAAAATTAGTGAGAAAACAGCACATCATAATGAGCGCAGCGGCGCTTTTATTGTCAGGAGTATCAATGACAGCGGTTGCACAAGCAAAAGAAATGAATGCTGGCCAGGCTGCGAATGAACCCGCCTTGCTGCAGGAATGGACTGGCTCTTATGACGGTGTGCCACCATGGGATCAGGTTAAAGTGTCGCAATTTCCGGCTGCATTCCAAGCCGCGATGGATGCATCAAAGGCTGAATTTGAAGCCATGCTTGCAAAGCCCGAGGCCATTAGCTTTGACAATACGATCACTGCCAGCGAGCTGTCGGGTGAAAAAATTGGCCGGTTATTCTCCATATGGGGCGTCCATTCGTCTAACTTGTCCAGCCCTGAAGTGCGCAAAATTCAGGCCGAGTGGGAGCCGAAGTTGAGTGCGTTCTTCTCCGAATTGTCGTTGGATGCGCGTTATTTCCAGCGCGTAAAATATGTATATGACCAGCGCGCCAATCTGGGTCTCGATGCACAACAGATGCGGTTGTTGGAGCGGACCTATGACGGCTTGGTCCGGAATGGCGCGATGCTTGATGCGGCACAAAAAGCGCAAGTCATCCGCATTGAGACCGACCTGTCGAGCAAGTTTTCCGCTTTTTCCGACAAGGTTCTTGCCGATGAGGAAACCTTCATTCTGATGACGCAGGAGGCCGATTTGGCTGGCCTACCGGAAAGTTTTGTCGCGTCATTGCAGGCTGCGGCCAAGGCGAAGGGCCAAAGCGGGTGGGCCGTCGTCAACACCCGTTCAGCGGTACAGCCATTCCTTGAAAATTCAACGCGGCGCGATTTGCGCGAAAAAGTCTGGCGTGCTTTCACCAAGCGCGGCGATAATAAGAATGCCAATGACACGAACGCCACCATCGCCGAAATCCTGAAACTGCGTCAGCAGCGCGCTGAAATTTTGGGTTTTGCCACCCATGCGCATTTCCGGATGGCCGATACCATGGCGCAGGACCCGAATAAGGCGATGGAGCTGATGATGAAGGTTTGGCCCGCCGCGGCAGCGCGCGTGCGTGAAGAAGTCGAGGATATGCAGGCGATTGCCAATGCGGACAATATTACGATCGCGCCGTGGGATTATCGTTTCTACGCCGAGAAAGTGCGCAAGGCGAAATATGACCTCGATCAAGAAGCGGTGAAGCCATATTTCCAATTGGATAATATGGTCGCCGCGATGTTTGACGCCGCAGGCAGACTGTACGGCATGAGTTTCACCGAGAACACGGGCACGGTTCCGGTGTTTGAACCCAAGGTGCGGACGTTTGAAGTAAAGCGCGATGGCAAGGTTATTGGCCTATTCTATCTCGACAACTTCGCACGCGCAGGAAAGCGTTCGGGCGCGTGGATGACCACCTATCGCAGCCAGCATAAACTGGGCGGTAAGAACAATATCGTGCTGGCGTCGAACAACAACAATTTCGTACCGGGTGCCGATGGCGTGCCCACGTTGATCAGCATTGATGATGCATCAACCTTGTTCCACGAATTTGGCCATGCCATCCATTATCTAAACTCCGACATCACCTGGCCGGGCCTTGGCGGGACACCGCGCGATTTTGTAGAATATCCAAGCCAAGTGAACGAAAATTGGCTGCTGACGCCGTATATTCTCAATACATATGCCAAGCATTATAAGACCGGAGAGCCCATTCCAGCCGCCTTGGTCGAGAAAATCCGGGCAAGTGACACGTTCAACCAAGGATTCTCCACGGTTGAATATCTGTCGAGCGCAATATTGGATATGAAATTGCATAACCGAAGCGCGCCTGTGACTGATCCCGCCGCCTTTGAACGCGATACGCTTGCAGAAATCGGCATGCCAAAGGAAATGGTCATGCGGCACCGCCTGCCGCAGTTTAACCACCTGTTTTCCAGCGACAGCTATTCGGCGGGCTATTACAGCTATCTTTGGTCCGAAACGATGGATGCCGACACTTGGGCCGCCTTCACCGAAAAGGGTGATGTCTGGGACAAGGAAACGGCAGAGCGTTTCCGCTCCATGCTGATGGCGACTGGTAATGAAACCGACCGGATCGAGGCCTATCGCGCGTTCCGTGGTCGTGACCCCGACGTCAAATTTATCATGAAAAAGCGCGGATTTCCAACCGGCGAATAAGCCGCTGTGATGACATTAAACAGGGTCTGCGCAGGCGATAATCTGCGTCGCCCCTTTTTTGTTGATTTCCGGAGATTTTGGCGCTTAGCCCAAAGCCCCGTCCAACAACCGCGCCAAACGGATGCCGCCACGTTCCACCTGTTGGCGCAATGCTGCGCGCGAGGCCGCGACATCGGCTTCGTCAATGACAACAGGAGAGGTTGGCTTTGCGCCACAAGGGTCGCCATCCATCGCGCGCGGATAGGCAATGTTTTTTGACACGGCCCAATTCTCTTCACTCCAGCCGCGCACGTCGCCTTGCACGACCGCTGCTTTTTCGGTTGGCGAAAATACGCGGACAATAAAGGGTGCGGCTGACAGCGCGCGGTCGGCCAAAAGCCCGTCCCACACCGCATGGAGATTATAGCCGGGCATCACACCATAAGTGGTCTTCAGGTCATTGCCGCCGCGATCGGCTCGGTCGCCAGCATGTAATGGCTGATGGATGTCGCCGACAAAATGGATCAGGAAAGCAAGCGCCTCCAACCGGACATGCGCGGGCAGGGCCTTGTTCGATAGCAGCGCAAAGTTGCGGTCAATTTGCGCTGAAACGCAATTGCCGTCGGCACAGGCGCTTTTCAGGTCGAACGGCTTGCAGATGTCGACATTTTGGTAATGCCAGCTGTTGGTATAGCCCCAGCGCACACGATCGCCCTTGATGCAATCCGCCCAAACGCTGACGTCCGCGATATTGCGCATTGCACATTTCGGTGTGCCAAGCATCGGTGCCGCGCGCAACAGGCGCTGCATATGCGCGCGCGCCTTGGGCGACATATTGGCTTGGGCGACGTGCGCCACCGTTTCATGGCCATATTCCCAATAAGCCTGGGCAGGTGCCAATGGTGCGAACAAGAGGACGAGCGAAATAAGGAAGCGTTTCATAAATGCGCCTTAGTTTGTATCCATGCGTAAATCAAAGCAGTAGGCGCATGCATTGCGATTTGGTGCCACTAGCGAAAACATTGGAGGGCGGGTGATGGATATTGATAGACGCGGGCTCATGGCAGGTGCTGCGGCGTTGACGATTGCCGGCTGCGCTGGGCCGCGGCAAGTGCGCCCCTCCGTTTCCGCCAATGCCGCGTTGGCGGCGCTAGAGGTGCGCGCTGGCGGACGGCTAGGGGCGTTGGTGCTCGACACGGCATCGGGGCGTATGATGGGGCATCATTATGATGACGCCTTTGCCATGTGCTCTACCTTCAAGCTCGCGCTCGCCGCAGCGGTTTTGCAACAGGCGGATCAAGGCAGGCTGAAACTGGATACGGTGTTGCCTTATTCGCAAGCGGATATGGTCCCACACGCCCCCGTCACAGGGCCGAATTTGGCAAAAGGTGCGATGCGCATCATCGATTTGGCTGAAGCTGCGCAAAAGACCAGCGATAATGTGGCGGCCAATCTGCTGATGAAACATCTGGGCGGGCCGGCCGCCATTACCGGCATTTTCCGTAGTTGGGGCGATGACGTCACGCGGCTTGACCGGTACGAGCCGGACGTGAACAACGTCCCGCCCGGCGAGGTCCGCGATACGACTTCGCCGCGCGCATTTGCGTGGATGATGGCGCGACTTTTGACAGACGACCGAATATTGCAGCCGAGTTCGCGTGATATGTTGATCCAATGGATGGTCGATACCGCTACGGGTATGAAGCGGATCCGAGGCGGCCTCCCCGCTTCTTGGAAAAGTGGCGATAAAACCGGAACCGCCAACAGCGCATATTTCAATAACAAGACCAATGATGTCGCCATTTTCTGGCCGCCCGCACGGCCTCCGGTCATTGTGACGGCCTTTTATGAAGCGGACGGGAAATATGAACAGACCCGCGATTCTGATCAGGCCGTGCTTGCCGAAATAGGCAAAATTGCTGCAGCGCAAGCAGTGGCGTGGCACGGTGTTCTAGACTGATGAGCGTATCGCATTGTCCTGAAAACAGTTCAGGATGATGATTGCGGGAAAATGCCAAGCCGCCTATATCACGTCCATGTCTTCTATTCGTCCTTGGCGCGACATTGCGCGCCGTCCGTCCCGCCAGATCATGGTCGGTAAAGTCCCTGTCGGCGGCAATGCCCCGATCTCGGTGCAAACCATGACCAATACGCTAACCAGCGATGCTGCGGCCACGATCGACCAGATCCGCCGGTGTGAGGATGCAGGCGTCGATATCATTCGCGTATCCTGCCCCGATGTGGAGAGCACGGCGGCGCTGAAACAGATTGTCCGTGCGGCCAATGTACCCATCGTCGCCGACATTCATTTTCATTACAAACGCGCGCTGGAGGCGGCGGACGCTGGCGCGGCATGCTTGCGGATCAACCCCGGCAATATCGGTTCGTCCGAGCGTGTGAAGGAGGTGGTCAACGCCGCCAAAGCCAATGGCTGCGCGATCCGGATCGGCGTGAACGCAGGCAGCTTGGAAAAAGACTTGCTCGAAAAATATGGCGAGCCTTGCCCGGAGGCGCTGATTGAAAGCGCGCTTGACCATATCAAGCTGCTGCAGGACCATGACTTCCACGAATTTAAAGTCGCGGTGAAGGCATCGGACGTTTTCCTCGCGGTTGCCGCCTATATGGGCTTGGCCGACGCCGTCGACTGCCCCTTGCATTTGGGCATTACCGAAGCGGGCGGGTTGATTGGCGGCACGGTCAAATCATCCATCGGCATGGGCAATTTGTTGTGGGCAGGGATTGGCGATACGATCCGCGTCAGCCTGTCTGCCGAACCCGAAGAAGAAGTGCGCGTTGGCTATGAAATTCTGAAGGCCTTGGGCCTGCGCACACGCGGCGTGCGCGTCGTAAGCTGCCCAAGCTGCGCCCGCCAAGGCTTTGACGTCATCCGCACGGTGCAAAAGCTTGAGGATGCGCTTGGCCATATCAAGACACCCATGTCGCTCTCGGTCCTCGGCTGCGTCGTCAATGGCCCCGGCGAAGCGCGCGAGACCGACATCGGCATAACTGGCGGCGGCAATGGCAAGCATATGGTCTATCTGTCAGGCGTCACCGACCATCATGTCGAGGATAACGACATGATCAGCCACATCGTGCGTCTGGTCGAAGCCAAAGCCGCAGAGATTGACGCGGGAACCAGCGTGAGCATGGATACGCTGCACGGAAAAGCGGCTTGAGTGTTTTCTAGAAATATTGTATAAAATTCTAGAAAGGGGATATCATGGGCCTCAGCATAAAAAATGACGTAACCGAACAATTGGTGCGCGAGCTTGCCCGCCGCAAGGGCGTGGGTGTAACGTCCGCGGTCGATCTTGCTGTCCGCAACGAATTGGCGATTACGCCGCCGCTGAAGAAAGACCCGGCCGCGATTATGGAAGCGGTCCGGAAGATTCAGGAACGCGTGGCAAAACTTCCCATGTTGATGTCTGATGCAGATGTCGACGCGTGGATGTATGACGAGAATGGCCTGCCACATTGATTGTTGTCGATACTTCAGCGCTCGTCGCCATTCTTCTCAATGAAGACGGGTGGATGGAATATTTCACAAAAATTGTTGAGGCTGACCGCGCAATAATTGGCGCACCAACGAAGTTTGAATTTTTGATGGTGAGTAAAGGCAGGATATCTGAATCTGGCATCGCTGATGCGGACGCGTTAATATCTGCTCATCACATCAATGTGGTGGACTGGACTCCCAAATTTGCCGATGTTGCTGGTCAGGCGTTCGTGCGTTTCGGCAAAGGACAGCATAAAGCCGCTCTTAACTTTGGCGATTGCATGGCCTACGCGCTGGCAAAGTCGCTGGATGCTCCATTGTTGTTTAAGGGCAATGATTTTTCACAAACCGATGTTAAATGCGCTCTGTGACCCTATCCATCCGCTCCGCCACCGCCGAAGACATCTCGCTGATCGGGCAATTCATCCGCGACCTTGCGGAATATGAAAAGCTTGCGCATTCCGTGCGCTTTGACGAGGTGGTATTGGCGCAAAAGCTGTTTGGACCGCGCCCTTATGCCGAGGTGTTGATTGGCGAGATTGACGGCGTGGCGCAGGGCTTTGCTTTATTCTTCCACAATTTTTCGACCTTCGAAGGACGGCCCGGAATCTATCTGGAGGATTTGTTTGTCCGTCCCGATGCGCGCGGGTCGGGGCTTGGCAAGGCGTTGCTGGGCAGGCTTGCCGCGCTGGCGGTCGAACGCGATTGTGCGCGGCTTGAATGGTCAGTGCTCGACTGGAACACGCCAGCGATTGATTTCTACAAGGCGTTGGGGGCCGTACCCATGGACGAATGGACCGTCTACCGCGTCGATGGCGCAGCGCTCCAAACCCTTGCCATACATAGCCTGTAAATATGGCTGAACTGCATCCGCGCCCGTTCATCCCGTTCATGGTGGCGGCGGCGGGCATCGCCACATTTTCGTTGATGGACGCGGCGATGAAGGATCTGGCGCTTTCGCTGGGTGCCTATAATGCCGTCATGTGGCGCAATTGCTTTGGTGCGTTTTTCATGGGGCTATTGTTTGTTGGAACGCGGCAGAAATGGCCGCCTGTACATATCCTGAAAATGCATTTGTGGCGCAGCATAATCGTGTCGGTCATGGCGGTCAGTTTTTTCTGGTCACTGACGCAACTGCCGCTGGCCGAGGCCATTGGACTTAGCTTCATCGCGCCGGTCATCGCGCTCTATCTGGCCGCCGTTATGCTGGGGGAGACGATAGGTCGTTCCGCCATCTGGGCGTCGCTGGCGGGGCTTGGCGGGGTGGTGATCATCATGGCTGGCCGGTTGAGCGGACACTATACCAGCGGGCATCTCTGGGGCGCTGCGGCGGTGTTGTTTTCGGCGGTGGTGTTTGCGTATAATCTGATCCTCGCCCGGCGACAGGCGCAGGTCGCGGGGCCCATTGAAATCGCCTTTTTCCAGAATCTGTTTGTCGCGGCAACGCTTGGCCTTGTCGCGCCGTGGTTTTTGCAGCCGATCGGCATGTCCGATGCGCCCATGATCGGCGGTGCCGCGGCGCTGGCGGTCATTTCACTGTTGCTGATGAGCTGGGCCTATGCCCGGGCGGAGGCACAGATTTTGATTCCGGTCGAATATACCGCCTTTGTCTGGGCGGCATTTTTCGGCTGGCTGTTCTTTGCCGAGCCGGTGACATGGCCGGTGCTTTTGGGCACGGCCTTGATCGTGGCCGGAAGCCTGATCGCGGCAAGGGCAAAGCCGGAGCCGATCAATCAGGTCGAGATTGCGACGGTTTAGGGGGGGGGCTCCCCCACTTTCGTCATCCTGAACTTGTTTCAGGATAGCGAACCGCCCCATGTTATCCTGAAACAAGTTCAGGATGACGAGGGATTGGTTAAGGGCGCTACCTACGCCGCCAGCGCGGAATAAATCATCGTCTTGATCTCGCGGCGCACGGGGTAGGTGGTCGATGGCAGCAATTGCGTCATGAAAATCATGATGATGTCCTCAACCGGATCGACGAAAAACGCGGTGGAATACATGCCGCCCCAATAAAAATCGCCGTTGGAACAAGGCGCAAGTGTCGCGGCACTGTCGATGGTCGTGGCAAAGCCAAGGCCAAAGCCAATGCCGGCCATTTCGGCCTCACTGAACAAAGATTTCGACATTTGCGTCAGGTCTTGACCGCCGGGGATATGATTGGCGGTCATCAATTCTATCGTCTTGGGGCTCAAGATTTGTGCGCCGTCAAGCGCGCCGCCGTTCAGCAGCATCCGGCAGAACCGATGATAATCCGCAACGCTCGACGCTAGGCCGCCGCCGCCGGAATTGAATGACCAGCCCTTGGCCCACATGCTGTCGGCCCCTGCTTTGTCGATCAGCTTCATTTTCGCTTCGGGGTCAAAGCCAAAGCCTTCGGGGATTCGCGCTGCCTTGTCGGCGGGCACTTGGAAGAATGTATCGGTCATGCCCAAGGGCGCGAAAATATGCGTCTGGAAATATTCAGGCAATGACCGCCCGCTGATCCGTTCAACCAATATGCCGACTATGTCGGTGGCAACCGAATAATTCCACTGCGTGCCTGGGTCGAATTCCAGCGGGATTTGCGCGAGTGTGTCAATCACGCTTTGCGATGTATTTTTGGTCCAGCTTTCCAGTTCGGTCTTGCGATAGGCCGCATCGACATTGCCTTGTTCCTGAAAGCTATAGGTGAAACCGGCTGTATGCCGCAGCAAGTCAACCACCCGCATTTGGGTGGATGGTGCGCGCGTCATAAATGGCACATTGCCGCCGCCGCCCACAAACACACCCAATTTCGCAAATTCGGGGATATATTTGGCGACCGGATCGGTCAGCGCGATTTTGCCCTGTTCTACCAACTGCATGAACGCGACCGAGGTAATTGGCTTGGTCATTGATGCGATCCGGAAAATAGCATCTTCGGCAACGCCCGAGCTCCATTGCAACGCGATATCGTCGCCACGGCCAACCAGCACCGACGCAAACGGCAATTTGCCGTTGTCGAGATAATTGGCCTGAATAAATGCGGGAATCCGCGCGAGGCGGTCGGGCAGGAAACCTAAATCTTCGGCGCTCATACTGCGGTTTGCCCTGTTAATTGGCGCGTTACGGGGTGCGAGCTGGAGAGCCCGCCGTCAACAGCGATGGCTTGTCCGTTGACATAAGAGGCCTGGTCGCTGGCGAGGAACAATGCGACATTGGCCAGTTCCTCCGGCTGCGCGCCGCGGCGCAACGGGTTCAGGCGGCCGATTTTTTCAGTCACGCCCTTTTCACGGGCATAATCAAATGTCGGCTTGGTCATGCCGGTTTCGGTAAGGCCAGGGCAAATCGCGTTGCAGCGGACATTGGTGCCCGACAATTGCTGCGCACTGACCTGTGCCAGATTGATGACGCCAGCCTTTGACGCCGAATAAGGCGGCCCGCCTGCGCCCGAACGAATGCCAGCAACGCTTGCGGTCAGGATGATCGAACCGCCATTGCCTGCATCGGCCATGACCTTGCCCGCATGCTTAACCATCAGCCATGGGCCAATGAGGTTGACGCGCAAGACGCTGGTGAAATTTTCCACGGTGTTGTCGAAAATCCCCTCCATGCCGCCGGAGATACCCGCGTTTGCAAAGGCGACATCAAGATGGCCGTGGAGCGTGATGGCCTTGGCGACCAAAGCCGCGACATCACTTTCGTCGCCTGCGTCCATTTGGACGGCGGTCGCGGCGGCACCGATCATCGCAGCGGTGTCATGTACCGATGCGGCCATGTCGCCCAAAACGACCTTCGCACCCTCTGCCGCAAAACGGATGGCGGATGCACGGCCAATGCCTGAACCCGCGCCCGTGATAATGGCGACTTTGCCCTCTAATGCACCCTGAGCCTGCCGAAGGGTCATACGACTACACCCCCATCAACCACGATTGTTTGACCCGTCATAAATGTTGAAGCATCGGAGGCCAGATAGACCGCTGCCCCTGCAATCTCGCGCGGCTCGCCAATACGCCCCAATGCCGCGCCCGCGGTGGAGGCTTTCAGATTTTCGGGATTCTCCCACAGTGCCTTGGCAAAATCGGTCTTCACCAGTCCCGGCGCGATCGAGTTAATGCGCACATTGTGCGGTCCATATTCGCGCGCGAGATTCTTGGTCATCTGGATATCCGCCGCCTTGGTAATCGCATAAGCGCCCAAGATCGGCGACCCGCGCAGGCCGCCAATGGACGACACGATTACGATGGAGCCCGATTTGCGTTCGATCATTTCGGGTACGACCATCTGGATCAGCCAATGTTGCGAGACGATGTTGTGATCGAGCGTCTTGCGCAGTTGTTCGTCGGTGATGGTCGCCATCGGGCCATAATGCGGGTTCGACGCCGCGTTGCAGACCAAAACATCGACCTTACCAAATGCCTTGTGCGCTTCATCAACCAGGTTTTGCAGGCTTTCCTTGGACGACAGGCTTGATGCCACCGCAATTGCCGCGCCCGTATGCTTGGCATTGATGCCAGCGGCCACCGCTTCGCAATCATCGATATTGCGGCTGGAGATCACAACCTTTGCGCCATGCTCCGCCATTTCTTCGGCGATTGCCTGGCCGATGCCGCGCGACGACCCTGTGATGATGGCGACCTTACCGGTCATATCGAATAAAGACATTTGTATTCCTCTCACTCATTCCTCCCTATCGACTTGCGATGGGGAGGTGGCAGCCAAAGCGGCAGCTTTGGATGACGGAGGGGCGGCGACGTTTCATTCCCCTCCACCATCCTGCGGATGGTCCCCCTCCCCATCGCAAGTCGATGGGGAGGAACTTATTTCTACGCCCCGGCCTTTTCCGCGAATTTCCATGCGGATTCCGCCAACGGGAACACGCGTTCGGCCATGGCTTGCGCATGTGACGAACTTGCGGTGCCGTCTATCACGCGTTTTTTGATGCCCTGAATAATCCCGGCGAGCCGGAAGAAATTATAGGCAAAATACCAGTTCATATCGGGCACGCCGTCACGGTTCGTGGCAGCGCAATAACGCTCTACCATCGCGTCGAGTTCGGGAATGCCTAAGCCCGCGCGGTCCAAATCCATGACGCCCGACCGGCCTTCATTCTGCGTCACCCATGCCATTGCGACATAGGTGAAATCAGCCAGCGGGTCGCCCAAGGTCGACAATTCCCAATCCAACACCGCGACGACCTTTGCTTCTTTGGCATCGAAGATCATATTGTCGATGCGATAGTCGCCATGGACGACGCTGGTGCGCGTCTGCTCCGGCAGCGTCTTTGGCAGCCATTCAATCAGCCGTTCCATTTCGGGCATATTGTCGGTTTCGGCGAGCCGATATTGCTTCGTCCAACGTTCGACCTGCCGCCCGAAATAATTGCCCGGTTTGCCAAAGTCGGAAAGACCGGCACCTTCAACATCCACATTGTGCAACGCTGCCAAGGTGTCGATCATCGCCTCATAAGTGGCGCGACGTTCAGGCGGGTTTGATCCCGGCATGGAACCGTCCCAGATAGTGCGCCCTTCGACCATATCCATGATGTAGAACATCGAACCCGCGACACTGTCGTCGGTGCACAGGCCAAAGGGTTTGGCGACGGGAAAGCCCGTTGGGTACAAGCCCGCAATGACCTTATATTCGCGGTCAACGGCATGTGCGCTGGGCAGTAGAACGCCGAAAGGCTTGCGGCGTAGGACGTAGGAACCGCTTTTGGCGTTCAACCGGTAGGTCGGGTTTGACTGCCCACCTGCGAATTTCAGAACCTCGACCGGACCTTCAAATCCTTCTACATTATCCGACATCCATGCCGCCAATTTATCGGCATCGAGGATGTCCGCTCCGCTTGGCGCAACGGTGCCGGTAAAGGCCGTCTGCGCGTCAATCGGGGTTGGGGCGGAACTCATTGGTCAAAAACGATGACCGAACGCGCCGAATCGCCGCGCTTCATCTGGTCAAAGCCCTCGTTGATCCGCTCCAGCGGAATGGTCTCCGAAATGATGGTATCGAGGTCCAAAAGGCCACGCATGTAGAAATCCACAAGACGCGGAATATCAACAGGGAAGCGGTTGCCGCCCATGATCGCGCCTTGGAGTTTCTTGCCGGACAACAGGTCCATCGCCGACAGGCCAACCGAATGCTGTAATGGCATCATACCAAGTATGGTTGCTGTCCCGCCGCGCTTGAGCGACTTGACGGCAAGCTCACCCGACGCAGGACGACCTACAGCCTCAATCGCATGATCGACGCCGCCCTTGGTCAACTCCTGAATCTGCTTGGCTGCGTCAGCATCCATTGGGTCGATAACATCCGTCGCACCCAGCTTCATTGCAAGCGCCCGCTTTTCCGGTATTGGATCAGCAGCAATGATGCGGCCAGCGCCAGCAATTTTCGCAGCATTGATAGTCGCAAGTCCAACGCCGCCACAGCCGATAACGGCCACGGTTTCGCCGGGTGTGACTTTGCATGCGTTGAAAATGGTGCCAGCACCTGTGGTGACTGCGCAGCCGATAACGGACGCTTGCGGCAAAGGCATGTCGGGGTGAATGGCCACGCAAGCATGTTCATGCACCAGCATCATTTCGGCATAAGCGGACAGGTTCAGCATCTGGTTCATGATGCTGCCATCGGGGCGTGTCAGGCGTGGTGCTTCGCCTGCTTTACGCCGTGTGTCGCCGCCAAGGCACAAAGACATCCGGCCAGTAACGCAATATTCGCAATGGCCGCAGAACGCGCTCAGGCACGTAACAACGGCATCGCCGACCTTAACCGTGCGCACTTCGCTGCCCACAGCCTCAACAATGCCCGCCGCCTCATGCCCGGGGATCGCGGGCAAAGGATGCGGATATGTGCCTTCGATAAAGTGCAGGTCGCTATGGCACAGCCCGCAGGCCGCGGTGCGGATCAGCACCTCATGCGGCCCGGGATTGGCGATGTTGATCTGCTCGATCTGAAGCGGCTTACCCGCTTCGATCAGGACTGCTGCTCTCACCGGGTTGCTCCCATGTCACCGCTCGATAGGCCTTCTTTGCCGCGGCCGCCATGCTTGCCAAGCTCCATACGCGCAATCGCGCGGGCATGCACTTCATCGGGACCATCGGCCAGACGTAAGGTGCGCTGATGCGCCCAAGCAGATGCGAGACCGAAATCGTCGGACACACCGCCGCCGCCATGCGCTTGAATCGCATTATCGATGATGCTCAGCGCCATATTCGGGGCCTGCACCTTGATCATCGCGATTTCAGCCGCTGCCGCCTTGTTACCGACCTTGTCCATCATATCCGCTGCCTTCAGGCACAGCAGACGTGTCATTTCGATGTCGATCCGGGCACGGGCAATACGTTCTTCCCACACGCTATGCTCGGCAACGGTCTTGCCAAAGGCGACGCGCGATTGCAGGCGCTTGCACATTTTCTCCAGCGCCTCTTCGGCAGTTCCAATGGTGCGCATGCAATGGTGGATGCGGCCTGGTCCAAGGCGTCCTTGCGCGATTTCGAACCCGCGACCTTCGCCCAGCAACATGTTCGATGCCGGAATGCGGACATCCTTCAATTCGATTTCCATATGACCATGCGGCGCGTCGTCATAACCGAATACAGGCAGATGGCGCAGAATGTTCACACCGGGGGAATCGAGTTCCATCAATACCATCGACTGCTGCGCATGGCGCTTGGCTTCGAAATCAGTCTTGCCCATGACAATCGCGATCTTGCAACGCGGGTCGCCTGCGCCTGATGACCACCATTTCACGCCATTAAGGACATATTCGTCGCCTTCACGGCGGATCGAGGTTTCGATGTTGGTCGCGTCGGACGAAGCAACGGCTGGCTCCGTCATCAAAAACGCCGAACGGATTTCGCCGTTCATCAACGGGATCATCCATTTTTCTTTTTGTGCGGCCGTGCCGTAGCGCAAGAACACTTCCATATTGCCGGTGTCTGGCGCCGAACAGTTATAGACTTCAGATGCAAAACCGATGCGGCCCATTTCTTCGGCGCACAATGCATATTCCATGTTGGTGAGGCCGGGGCCATCAAAATGCACGCTGTCGTCGACATGCACGCGGCCCGACGTTGGCGGCATGAACAAGTTCCAAAGGCCAGCGGCCTTCGCGCGCGCCTTTTCCTCTTCAACGACTTGAAGCACTTTCCAACGGTCGCCCACTGCCTGCTCGGCATAATAATCGGCGACGCGTGGACGCAAGAAGCGTTCATTATGGTCGCGGATCCGGTCCCGCCAGTAAGTTTGCTTGTCGTTGAGATCGAAATCCATGGCTCATTCCTCTTTTCAATTTTAATTGATCGGTTAACTGGCAGACTCTGCCGATGTGTTCAAGGCGCGCAAGCGTTCATTATGACTTTCGCGCGAAATCGGGAAATGCCGCAGGATCAGGATGCCGATAATGCCGAGGACCAAGACCGTGCCCATATAATATAGCGCCAGCCCATCGAGGACGGCGACATCGACTTCGCCGGGTGCGGCATTTTGTGGGAAATTGGCAAAGCTCAGAATCATCCCGGCGGCAAAGGTGCCAATGCCAACGGCGCATTTTTGCATGAAGAAATAGCCCGCGAAAAACAGCCCTTCAGAACGCCTGCCCGTTTCTTGCTGCGATGCCTCCACCACATCGGCCATCATCGAGGACGTCAGCATCATCATACTCACCGCCGCGCTATTGGCTAAAGTCATTAAAGCAAACATAAACAGGATCGACGGGTTCGACGGCGCCCCGGGCACAAGGTCGAGCATCCAGCTACCATATAATGCCGTCGTGAAGGTCAGCGAGATAATCGCAAACAGAATCGCAGCATGCTTCTTGCCCAATCGCGCGGAGACGGGGGGGACAATGATGAAGGCAATGATGACCGTCGCAAACAGGGTCAGCGCATAATAAAGCATTTCCATCTGTTGCAGCTGCCATAGAAAGGCGAGCTGGTAATTGGTGAGCGCAAAGGTCATCCCTTGGTTGATCAGCCCGAACAGAGCCGCGAAGACGAGCCAGAGAAACGCCCGGTTAGATAATGTCGCCTTCACTTCGGCAAAAGCATGGCTAAGGCCAGCTCCGCGTGGGGCAGGGGGGGATTGCTTGGCCACATGCCGATGCTGACCAAACGCGGAGATGAGCACCGCACCGCTCATCATCAGCGCGCCCCACACCGAATAGGCGTCATACCCCGCAGGGTCGCTCACGCCCTTTTCGCCTGTGAAGAAAATGCCATAAGCGAAAATGAGCATCAGCAAGCCGCCCGCCCAGCCAAACAGGAAACGATAGCGCATCAAACGCGTGCGCTCGTCATAATCGCCCGTTAGTTCAGGGACGAGGGCAACGGACGGCACTTCGCACATCGCCACCAAGGTGCGCGCCAATACGGCGGTGCAGAACAGCCAAATGATCGTGCCCGTCTGGCCCATTTCGGGCGGGTGCCACAGCAATAGCCATATGATGCCAAGTGGAATGGCGGCGGCGTATAGCCAGGGCAGGCGTCTGCCCCATTTGCTTTGTGTCCGGTCGGACATCTCGCCAATAATCGGGTCGGCAAAGGCATCGAATATCAGCGCGGCCATGATGACGATACCAACGATGCCAGCGTCAATTCCCAACACCTGATTATAAAAAATCAGCAGGAATACTGAAAAGCCATTATCCTTGACGCCATAGGCGACAGAGCCAAGGCCGTGCATGACTTTTAACGATCGGGGAAGCGCGACGACTGGTGCCATATCGGATTAAATCACAAAATGCGAAAAGGCGTGTTTTCCGGCGAATCGCACGATGTTTCTCTCCTCTATCCCGCCCTTATGCTAGGCGCACTGCCCAGCCTGTCAATCGCGATACAAATGACGTTACGGCATGCATAACTCACCGATAAAGGCTTGCGTTTCCATGCGTGACCGCCCAAAAATTCATCAAGCAATTAAGCAGGAGAGTGTTATGTCCGACCTTGATACATTCCGTGCCGAGGCGCGCGCCTGGCTGGAGGAAAACTGCCCCGCCGAAATGCGCACACCGGCCAAAGGCGACGAAGACGTCTGCTGGGGCGGACGCAATTTCGTGTTCCAATCCGAAGCCCAAAAATTGTGGCTCGAGGCTTGCGTCGCCAAAGGCTACACCGTGCCCGATTGGCCCAAGGCATATGGCGGCGCTGGCCTTAGCCCGCAGGAAACAAAAATCCTGCGTCAGGAAATGGCAAAGCTGGGCTGCCGCTCACCGCTCAACAGCTTCGGCATCTGGATGCTTGGACCAGCCCTGCTGAAGTTCGGCACGGAAGAGCAAAAAGTGCATTATATGGGCCAGATCGCGCGAGGCGAAATCCGGTGGTGTCAGGGCTATTCCGAACCGGGCTCAGGCAGCGACCTTGTGTCGATGCAGACCTTTGGCGAGGATAAGGGAGACCATTGGGTCGTCAATGGCCAGAAAATCTGGACCTCTTATGCGGATAAGGCCGACTGGATTTTCTGTTTGGTCCGCACCGACAAGACGAACAAATATCAAGGAATCAGCTTCCTGTTGTTCGACATGGAAACGCCGGGTGTTTCGACCAAGCCGATCAAGCTGATCTCTGGCAACTCGCCTTTCTGCGAGACATTTTTCGACAATGTTGTTGTTCCCAAGCACCAGATTGTTGGCGAAATCAATCGCGGCTGGGATGTGGCGAAATATCTGCTTGGCCATGAACGCGAAATGATTTCGGGCATGGGCGGCGATGGCGGCGTGACCTCGATCGGCGCGGCGATGAAGGCGACCTTGTCGCAAGAACCAGTGCTGCGGGCGCAAATGGCATTGTTCGATGTCGATAACCTGACCTTCCGTGCCCATGGCGAACGTTTCATGGACGAATGGAAAACGGGTAAGGCGCACCCGGCTTATTCCAACCTGATGAAATATGTCGGCACCGAATTGAACAAAAAACGCAATGAATTGGTCATGTCAATTGGCGGTTCTCAAGCGCTTGAGTGGGAAAGCGAACGCGCCAATGGCGGGTCGAAGGCGCGCAATTGGTTGCGGACCAAGGCGAACTCAATTGAGGGCGGCACCAGTGAAGTGATGCTGAACGTCGTGTCGAAGCGCATCCTTGAGATGCCGGGCGGTTAACAGCAACCGTCACCCCCGCGCAGGCGGGGGCCCAACTCCTGACAGCTAAATTTACGGCGCAGGGGTTGGATTCCCGCCTGCGCGGGAATGACGAGATAAATCGTCGGAATGACGAGATAGATTTGGAGAGGCTTTAACATGGCAATGACCTTAAACGATGACCAGAATATGCTGCGCGACACCGCGCGGGATTTCATGGCGAGCGAAGCGCCCGTCACCCATTTCCGCAAGTTCCGCGACATGGGGTGCAAAGACGGTTTCAGCCACGGCTTGTGGAAGCAATTTGCCGAAATGGGCTTTACTGGCATCCTCATCCCCGAAGCCGATGGTGGCATGGGCATGGGCCAGATTGAGGCTGGCATACTGCTGGAAGAAATCGGCCGTAACCTGTCACCCTCGCCATTTTTGACAACGTCAGTTGCGGCGGTTGCGGCGTTGAAGCTGGCGGACAAGGCGACGCGTGACCGCTGGTTCCCTGGCATCTTGGCTGGCGAAACCGTGATCGGCATTGCGATTGAAGAAGGCGTCAAGCACCGGCCGGAGAAAATCGCCTGCGTTGCGGAACGCAGCGGCAATGGCTTTAAGCTGACGGGGCAAAAGCAATTTGTTGTGCAAGGCGCGTCATCGGACATGCTGATCGTTGCGGCGCGCACCGCTGGTGCGGCTGGCGAAACCGATGGCCTGACCTTGTTCGCGGTGGACAAGGACGCAGCTGGCCTGTCGATGGAGGCGGCGCGGCTTGTCGATTCCGCAGTTGCTGCGCATGTGAAACTTGACGGTGTTCAGGTGGATGCCGACGCTGTGATCGGCGATGTCGATGGCGGTTGGGCTGTGCTTTCCAAGATGCTCGACGCCGGACGGGTGGGTGCCGCTGCCGAAATGGTCGGCGTTGGCACAGGCGCGATGGACATGACTTTTGAATATCTCAAGACGCGCAAGCAATTCGACCGTGTCATTGGCGAATTTCAGGCGCTCCAACACCGCGCCGCGCATCTTTATGGCGAAATGGAAGGCGCGCGTTCGATTGTGCTGAAGGCGCAATCCTTAATGGATGAAGGCCATGCCAAGGCCGAACTTTATGTTGCGGCGGCCAAGGCGAAAGCCGGGCTTGCGTGCAATCTTTCGGTGCGGGAGGGCGTTCAAATGCATGGCGGTATCGGCATGACTGACGAATATGACATCGGCTTGTATATGAAGCGTGACCGCAGCTTGAACGAGTTTTTCGGCGACGCTTATTACCACGCAGACCGCGTGGCGACGATGAACGGTTATTAAAAGGACACCGCAAATGGACATTCAAACCTTATTCAACCTCAATGGCCGCGTTGCCCTTGTCACCGGCGGTTCGCGCGGGATCGGCAAGATGATTGTCGAGGGCTATTTAAAGGCTGGCGCGGCGCGCGTGTATATCAGCGCGCGCAAGATCGACCAGATCGAAGAAACCGTTGCCGAATTCGGTAATCAGGTCATTGGTCTGCCTTGCGACTTGTCGACCGTGGACGGTTGCCTGTCGCTTGCTGCGCAAATTGCCGAGCGTGAGGAAAAGGTGGATATTCTCGTGAACAATGCGGGCGCAGCATGGGGCGCGGATTTTGGCCAGTTCCCTGAAGCTGGCTGGGACCGTGTGATGGACCTGAACGTCAAATCCTTGTTCTTTTTGACGCAAGCCTTGCATCCGCAGTTGAAGGCAGCCGCCACATTTGATCGCCCCGGCAAGGTCATTAACATCGCATCGATTGATGGCCTGCGCATCAACCCTTGGCAAACCTATAGCTATCAGGCATCGAAAGCCGCCGTCATCCATTTGACGCGCCGTCTGGCGGCGGAGCTTGTTAAGGACAATATTCTTGTGTCGGGCATTGCGCCGGGTGCATTCCAGTCGGACATGAACAAGGCTGCGCGCGACCATGCCGATGCCGTGGGCAAGAATATCCCGTTTCCACGAATTGGAACGCCTGAAGATATGGCCGGCCTTGCGATCTTCCTCGCCGCGCGTGCTGGCGATTATATCGTGGGCGAAACCATCGCCTGCGACGGCGGCATCGTTAACGCGTCGCTGCCGGGCAATGGAATCGCCCCTTAACTGCTAATTTCATGATAATTTGGGAACGAAATTAACGCGTTTCCTGCGGAAATGGGGCTAGTTGCAAAACACGCAACTGGCCCCATTCTTTTCGCAATTGCAGCAAATTCATCGGCCCCCTATCTGGTTGTTAACGGCAAGCGATTGTCGAAACGCATATTGACCGGGCGGCACCCTCCTCCTCTCCCCCTCGCCCCCGGACAATTTTTACGGCCTCCATGCACTGCGTGGGGGCCGTATCGTTTTGTGCTCCAAACTTGTCCTCCATTTTGTCCACCACGAAGTGCGCGCCCTGTGGATAACTCTGCAAAACATGCTTGGAGCGACTCGAAAGTTATGAGAACTTCAACTCATCAGGCAGGAACGCTACGAAGCAAAGCCGGACCGGAAACGGAAAAGCAGAGCGGATATAGAAGGAATGCAGGATCGCCAAACGGACAGGCAACCCGTCGCAAGACAGGAAATGCAGTCAAGATGGTGGGTACGAAGAAAACGAATATCGAGTGCGGCATCACGCAAGTGATGCAACGCCGGATAGGATACCCACGGTACCAAGGCGAACCAAGGAAACCTTCGGGTGACGTTGGGGAACCGGACGTCAGACAGAGGAAAAAATGGCCCTTGTGGTCACGAACTTCCAAACTCAGACGCAGTGGGCGCTGGTAGCGATGCCAGCGCCCATTTTATTTTGTGCCTGCCCCTTCCCAATTCGCGCTTAATCAAAACCAAACAGGCTGGATAAATACAGATGGTCTCGCTAAGGCCGTTCCATGTCCGAAATCACGCCCCAAATCGTCGCCGACCATGGTCTAAATGAAGATGAATATGCGCGTATCTTGCACGCGATGGGGCGCGAACCCAACATCATCGAGCTTGGCATATTCTCGGTGATGTGGTCGGAGCATTGCTCTTATAAATCCTCACGCATCCATTTGAAGAAATTGCCGACGCAGGCCCCTTGGGTCATTTGCGGTCCCGGCGAAAATGCGGGCGTTATCGACATTGGCGAAGGTCCAAATGGCACCAAGCTCGCCGCAATCTTCAAAATGGAATCGCATAATCACCCGTCGTACATCGAACCTTATCAGGGCGCGGCAACGGGCGTAGGCGGCATCTTGCGCGATGTGTTCACCATGGGCGCGCGGCCAGTGGCCAATATGAACGCGCTGCGTTTCGGGCGGCCCGACCATCCGAAGATGAAGCATCTGGTGCAGGGCGTCGTTGCGGGCATTGGGGGCTATGGCAATTGTGTTGGCGTGCCGACCGTTGGCGGTGAGACCAATTTCCATCGGGCCTATGATGGCAATATCCTTGTGAACGCGATGACCGTTGGCGTCGCGGACCAAGACAAGATTTTCTATTCCGCCGCGACTGGCCTTGGTAACCCCATCGTCTATGTCGGGTCAAAGACCGGCCGCGACGGTATTCATGGCGCGACGATGGCTTCGGCGGATTTCGGTGCGGATATTGAGGAGAAGCGCCCCACGGTTCAAGTGGGCGACCCGTTTACGGAAAAGCTGCTGATTGAGGCGTGCCTTGAACTGATGGCGTCGGATGCAATTGTCGCGATTCAGGATATGGGCGCGGCGGGTTTGACCAGCTCCAGCGTCGAAATGGCGACCAATGGCAAGGCGGGTATCATCCTCGACATGGACAAGGTGCCATGCCGCGAGGAAGGCATGACGCCCTATGAAATGATGCTATCCGAAAGCCAGGAGCGCATGCTCATGGTCTTGAAGCCCGGCCGTGAGGAATTTGCCAAGGCGATTTTCGACAAATGGGAACTGGATTTTGCGGTGATCGGCGAAGTCACCGACACAGGCCATATGGTGCTGACGTGGAAGGGGGAAATTGTCTGCGACATCCCGCTTGGTCCGCTCGCCGAGGACGCGCCTTTGTATGACCGCCCAGCCGCGTCGAAGGATGAATATAAGGCATGGGCCAAGGTTCAGCCCTTGGGCGACGTGCCCGCCAGCCATGACCTTGGCGCGGATTTGCTGAAGCTGATGGCCTGCCCTGATCTCGCCAGCCGCGCCTGGATATGGCAGCAATATGATAGCCAAGTCGGCGGCGACACGGCGCAGCTTTCGGGCGGCGACGCAGCATTAGTCCGCATCCACGGCACCAACCGCGCGCTGGCGATGAGCACCGATTGCACCCCGCGTTATTGCTACGCCGACCCATATGAAGGCGGCAAGCAGGCGGTGGCCGAAACCTATCGCAACATCAGTGCGGTTGGCGCAACGCCATTGGCGATCACCAACTGCCTGAACTTTGCTAACCCGCAGCGCCCCGAAATCATGGCGCAGATTGTCGGCTGTCTGGAGGGCATGGGCGACGCCTGCCGCGCGCTGGATTACCCGATCGTGTCAGGCAATGTGTCGCTATATAATGAAAGCAAGGCAACCGGCGGCGGCAGCGCGATCTTGCCAACACCCGCCATTGGCGGCGTTGGTGTGCTTGAAGATATCAGTAAGATGGCGACCATTGCGTTCAAGGCAGACGGCGACGGCATTTTTGTCATTGGCGACAATGATGGACATCTGGGTCAGTCCTTGTGGCTGCGCGAATTACATGGCCGCGAAGACGGCGCGCCGCCGCCCGTCGACCTCGCCAAGGAGCGCGCGCATGCGGAATTTGTCCGTCAACTGATCCAAGATATTAAGGTGAACGCCGTGCATGATGTTGCCGACGGCGGCTTGCTTGTTGCGCTAACCGAAATGGCGCTCGCCAGTAATATGGGATGTGCGCTCGAAGAAATCGGCGACGCCTTCACAGCGTTTGGCGAAGATCAGGCGCGCTATGTTGTGACCAGCGCCGCTGCTGACCAAATTCAGGCCGCAGGCATTCCGATGACGCGGATAGGCACTGTTGGCGGGACATCGGTCGCAGGGCCGGGGTTTGACGTGCCCATTGCGACACTGCGCGCTGCGCATGACAGCTTCTTCAAGGACTGGATGGAAGGCTAGGGGATTTTCGTCTTCGCCCGCGGCGAACGGGAAGGCGCACACCAGTGCACACCACCCCCATATTTGTCACCCTGAACTTGGTTCAGGGTCCATTTATTCTTTCTGGCTCTGGGTTTGATGCACGATGGACCCTGGAGCCGAAGGCGTGCAGAGCACAAACAAGTTCAGGGTGACGTTGGGGGGTCAGCGTAACGAAGCGTATACTCCACCCGTCCCTGCCGAACGAAGTCGAAATTCGTGTCGGCTGCTCCCGCCCTCAACCACGGTCGAGGCACAGCGAAAGAGCGTCTCGCGTTGTTAAGCAGTCGCAGCCAGCAAATTATACGGGTCAATACCTTCCGACCGCATCGCGGCATGGGCCGCTTTATAGCTCACTGGTTCGGCAATCCCCAAGCGCTTGCGGGCATCGACCAGCGGTTCGCGTAACAAGGCTGCGATATCTTCCTGCACGATGTTCTTCGCCGCTTTGCCGATACGATAGCCTTCGTGGACCGCTTTCATAATCGGTGCCGATTTCGCGACCCGGTATTTCAACTCTAATCCGCCAGCGTACGCAATGAAGCCAACGCCAAGATTGTGGTTTTGCGCATAGGTAAAGCCAAGCACGCATTGTTCACCCAGCGCGTCGCGGCCATAGCCGGTGAGGATGTGCAGCATGTCATGCGTATCGCGCAAGCGGTTGCCATAGCGTTCAACCACATCGCCGAACATGGGATATGTCGTCTGGAACTGGGCATATTCCGCCTCAAGACCCGCAGCGCTTAGACCTTCGCGTTCCATGAACTCGACATAAAAGCGGCCAACGGTGCCCGCTGGAAGCTTCTTGATGCTGTCATGATCATCGAGCATGTCAATCAGGCGCTCATTGCTTTCAAGCAACGCCCTGCCCTTTGGTGTTTGCCAGAATTTCTGCGCCATCTTACCGAACTTGCTACCGCTTAAGGCCGCAATGATGTGAAAGACCTGCTCGGTGTCTTCTTTGTTGGCAATCAGCTTGCGAAAATGATGCCACGCCTTCAGCGGCCGAATTTTAGCGGGCGGTCGGTCAGGGTGCGAAAAATAAAGTTCAGTCATGGCGAATCCTAAACAATGTATATGCAACAATTAAAAACTACCTACATGAGTGTCAATAACAAATGTTAAACACACTGGACGCGCATGTAAGAGAACTATATTAATGTAATAATACAGGGGGTGAAGCATGCAGAGCACCGAACAACGGCATATCAGCTTGGACGCGATGCGCGGCTTTGCGGTGATGGGCATATTGGCGATGAACATCATTGGCTTTGCCATGCCCGAATGGGCCTATGTCACGCCTGTGGCTTATGGCACCGACACGTTGGCTGACCAAATTGCATGGGCATTTTCCTTCATTTTCATTGATGGCAAAATGCGTGGACTATTCTCGCTTTTGTTTGGCGCGAGCATGATGCTGATCATCGACCGCGCCACGGCAAAGGGGGAAAGCGCAGCGCAGGTTCATTACCGCCGCATGGCGTGGCTCGCGATGTTTGGCCTCGCGCATTATTTCTTCATCTGGTTCGGTGATATCCTGTTTCCCTATGCGATTATCGGGATGATCGCCTTTTTGTTCCGTAATTGGCCGCCAGCGCGGTTAATCAAGGTCGCTTTAATCATTTTCGCGGTTGGCCTGGCGTTCTGGGGCGTGCAATTTGGCGGACTTCAGGTCTTTCAATATTTCGCAACCCAGCCAGACGCCAGCGCCGACACGGCCCGCCAGTTTCGCGAGCTGATGGCGAGTGCCGACTTTGCCTTTAACATTGCGCCGGACGTCGCCCTGCACAGGGGCAGCTATGCCGCGATTGTGATGGACAAAATCGACGAGTGGAACGCGCCACTTATCTTGGTGGGGCAGTCAATTAGTGAGACTTTGCCGCTGATGATGGTTGGCATGGCGATGCAAAAAAGCGGTTTCATCACAGGTGATTGGGGCGCGGCTGATTACCGTCGCTGGGTGAAGCGAATGCTGCCAGCCGGGTTGCTGCTAACCATGGTCTTGGCGGTTTGGATAGTCGCCGTTGATTTCGACCGGATCACCCCGCTTGCGGTTCTATACTTCTGGGGCGGAGTTCCGCGTATGATGCTGACGATTGGCTATGCTGCGCTCTTGATCATGCTCATTGGCCGTTATCGCAACCACCCGATGCTCGCGCGGGTCGCTGCGGCTGGACGGGCCGCGTTCAGCAACTATCTCGGCACGAGCATTGTCATGACGACGATTTTTTATGGCTACGGCTTTGGCTTGTTCGGGCATGTCGGCCGTGCCGGATTGTGGCTGTTTGTGCTGGGGGCGTGGGCGGTGATGCTGCTGTGGTCAAAGCCATGGCTGATGAAATTTCATTACGGGCCGCTGGAATGGCTGTGGCGCAGCTTGGCGCGCGGAAAAGTGCAAGCTATGCGTCGTTAATGCTATTGCAATCAGTTCGCATTAACGGTAAGTCGATTCCATAGGAGTTGATCCATGGTCGTTTGCATCTGTAATGCCATCAAGGAAAAAGACCTGCGCGCTGCGGTGCGTTGTGCCTCGGAACGTCCTAATGACGTGTATGCGCGCCTTGGGCGTAAGCCAAAATGCGGCCAGTGCCTGTCGTTCGCGCGAAACATTATCAGCACCACAACTGCAACCGCTTAGCAATAGCGCCCTGAAAAAGGTAGCTTTTCTGCCATTTTCCGGCTTCACGGCCATCAATTAACGCGCTAATATATTTGCAAATAACCTAAAGGAAATGGTGATGAAGGGTGATGCAAAAGTCATAGAATTTTTGAACGAGGCGCTCAAAAATGAACTGACTGCGGTCAATCAATATTGGCTGCATTACCGCATGCTCGACAATTGGGGCGTATCGCGTCTGGCACATTTTGAACGGCATGAATCGATTGACGAGATGAAGCATGCAGACAAACTGTCGGAGCGAATCTTGTTTCTGGACGGCCTCCCCAATTTCCAAATGCTTGGTCGCTTGCGTATCGGCGAGACCGTTGAGGAAATCCTGAAAGCCGATCTTGAGCTCGAATATGAAGCGCTCCCGTTGTTGAAAGACGCCATCGCGCACAGCGAAAGTGTCCGCGACTATGTCAGCCGCGACCTGTTTGCATCGATCCTCGAAAGCGAAGAAGAACATGTCGATATGCTCGAAAAGCAATTCGACCTGATCGCGCGTATGGGCATGGAAAATTACGTCCAGTTGCAGTCAAAACCAATCGAGGACTGATATCGCGCTGGCCAATCCTAAGCGTCAGGACAACTTGAATCCAAAGCGGGCCGGAGTTATCCGTTGTCCGCGAACGGGTTCTTCGACGAACGGAAGTTGATCCGCACGGGCACAGCGCCAAAATCCAGATCGCGGCGAATACCGTTGAGCAAATAGCGCGCATAGCTGGCGGGCAACTCGTCAGTCCGGTTGCCAAAGATGACAAAGGTCGGCGGACGGTTACGCGCTTGAGTCATGTACCGCAGCTTAATCCGCTTGCCGCCTGGGGCAGGTGGCGGGTTCGCCGAAATCGCGGCTTCAAACCAGCGGTTGAGTATGCCCGTTGGTACGCGCTTGTTCCACGCTTCACGCGCTTCGAACGCGGCGGAAATCATCTGGTCAAGGCCCTTGCCGGTAAGCCCGGATACAGCGATCATCGGAACACCCTTCAACTGCGACAGGCCTTCTTCGAGCGCGGCACGAATGCCTCTGAACAGGCCAGCGCCGTCCACGGCTACGTCCCATTTGTTGATCCCGATGATCAGCGCCCGGCCCTCTTGAATGACATGATCGGCAATTTTCAGGTCCTGCACCTCAAGCCCCTTGGTCGCATCGAGCAGCAGCACGACAACTTCGGCAAAGTCGATCGCGTGGCGCGCGTCAGCGACCGAAAGCTTTTCCAACTTGTCCTGCACCTTGGCGCGCTTGCGCATTCCGGCGGTATCGATCAAGCGCACGCGGCGCTCGGTTAGTAACGGCGGGATGTTGCCGTCTTCATCGGGCTCGCCTTGTTTCGGGCTTGGGTCTGTCCAGATCCAGTCCACCGAAATACTGTCGCGGGTAATCCCGGCTTCAGGGCCCGTAATCAGGCGGTTTTCACCCAATAACTTGTTGATCAGCGTCGATTTACCGGCATTTGGACGCCCTACAATCGCAAGCTTCAATATCGCATCGGGCGCTTCGGGGTCAGGCACTTCAAACGCGCCGCCGTCAATATGCGGCAGCAAAGATTGAAACAGATCCGCCATGCCTTCGCCATGTTCGCCGCTGATTGCAATGGGGTCACCAAAGCCAAGCGCATAGCTTTCCAATATGCCATTATCGCCTTGCTTGCCCTCGGCCTTATTGACCGCAAGCACGACCGGCGTCGCACTGCTGCGCAGCCAGCGGGCAATTTCTTCGTCAAGCGGGGTTACGCCAACGCGGCCATCGATCAGGAACAGGGCAACTTGCGCACCTGCAATCGCCGCCTCTGTTTGCATCCGCATTCTGCCGGGCAGGGTGTCGGGATCTTCATCCTCATAACCCGCCGTATCGACAATAGTGAATTCCAGGTCAAACAAGCGACCTTCGCCTTCACGGCGGTCACGCGTGACGCCCGGCGTGTCGTCGACCAGCGCGAGTTTCTTGCCAACCAGCCTGTTGAACAAAGTGGACTTGCCGACATTGGGCCGACCGATAATGGCTACCGTCGGCAACATGCCGGTACTTCTCCTTTTTAGGCCTAACCGCGGAAAGCGGAAATGCGGCCGGAATCATCCAGAATATATAAAGTGTTATTGGCGACAATCGGCGGAAGCGACAGTTCGGCTTTCAGGTCGGCAACCTCAGTCGCTGTGCCGTCTTCCGGCGCAACCGCCCAGATTGCACCGCGCGAATTGGCAATGATCAAGCGGCCACCGGCGAGTATCGGGCCATACCAGCTAATGGGGCCCTTTTTCTTCTTTTCATTATCGTAACGCTGCAGCTTTGAAATCCAGCGGATTTTGCCGCTTGAACGCGCAACGCTCAGCAACCGTGCTTCGTCGGTCATGACGAACACCCATTCGCCCGCCGTCACGGGTGTCGAAATACCCGCAATGTTGATTTCCCAAATACGTTGGCCGGTCACGAGTTCATAAGACGCCATGCGTCCGCCTTTACCCAATGCGAAGACGCGGCCACGGTCGATGACCGGGTCGGCATCAATATCGGTCAGCGTCGAAACCGACGTCGACATCGCGGTGCGCGACAAGGTGTCGTTCCAAAGGCTGCGGCCATTTTCATAACGATAGGCGGCAAGCTCACCACTGGAATAGCCAGCGATGACGGTGCCTTGCGCCGCAGCAGGCGCGCCAACGCCGAATATGCCCGACGCGGCAACTGGGCCAGCTTCTTTCCATTGCGGCTCCCCATCGCTTTGGCGCAGCGCGTAAATCTGGTTGTCCTGCGTCATCACATATAGGTTGCCGTTGGACAATGTCGGGGCACCGCGCAATGGTCCGGCTGGACGCTTTTTCCAAACAAGCGCGCCAGTGTCCGCCGCAAGCGCGGCGACATCGCCGACGCCATTGGTGGCAAAAACATTGCTGCTGGTGGCGCTCACGCCGCCGCCATAACGTGACGGCTTGCCATCGCTCTCAACCTCAAGCGCGTTCGACCAGATTTGTGCGCCCGTGTTCGCGTCAAATGCCGTAACGCGCGCCGTGGTGTCGACGACATAGAGGCGGCCATCGCTCATCACTGGGCTGGCGGCAAGGCGGGCGCGCGGGTTGGCACCAGTTACATCTGCGGTCCAAATGCGTGTCAGGTTTTGACCAAGCGCGGCATGACCGGGCGATTTCGACGCATTGCCGCCGGGTTGTGCCCATGCTTCGTTGACTGTCGCTGGCGGCAGGGTGACGGCTACGTCCGCCAAGGACGCATCGACCTCGGTGTCACGCTCTGTACCCAAAATGCTGACGCGTGCGCCGACGGTCGGCGTGTTGTTCTTCTTACCAGCATCACCGCGCACGCCATCAAGGACGGCGCAGCCACCAAGCGTCGTTGTCGCGGCGAGCGCCAAAAGCAATTTGGATAGGGTCTTCAATGTCACTCTCCTTTGGCGGCGGATTCGCCAGCCTTCGATGCCGCATTGCGGTTTGCCTCAAGCTGAACGGTATCAATACCAAGCGCACCTGCCATTTGCTGCGAACGGCTGCGCAAGGTCTGCGGCGCGTCATCCTGTTTCGCAATCTGCGCAAAAATGGGGCCTGCCAAATTGTCCTTACCCATTTTCATATAGGCTAAGGCCGTTAATTCGCCCGCGCTGCCGAAATAGGGGTGGCCAGCGGTGGCCAGTGGTTTCAACCGGTCAATCACTTGCTGCGGCGGGATGGAGTCAAACTCTGCGCTTATTTGGCGGATCAGGGCCAGATCGCGAAATGTCTGCGGCAGGCTGTCGTCGCCTGCAACCTTTGCATAAATGGCAATCGCCTTCTTGGTCTCCCCATCTTCGCCGAGCAGATTTGCCTCCACCAATTGCGCCATGGCGCGATATCCGGGTTGATCGGCCTTGGCGAGCGTTGCCAATTTGGCGCGCGCCTCTTTTTCCTGCCCAGCGCGCAACTTGTCCATTGCGTCGACAAATTCTTCGCTTTGCAGGTCTGCGGCGGCTTGCACCTGGTTGTTATAGACTATCCAGCCCGCAAAGGCCAAAAGCCCGGCCACGACAGCCGCCAAAAGCCAGCGGCCATAACGCGTCCAGAAACTGCTGAGATCGCTCGCGCGGACGGCATCGTCAACCTCACGCAAAAATGCCTCGTCGCTGCCGCTCCGGTCTTTGCCTGCGGGCTTTTCAGTCGGTGTCAAAGCCAAAAAGGGCCTCCGAATTTGTTCAGTCAAAATTGGTCAGTGCCGTCCTTAGCCCGACTCGGCCCGATAGGCCAGCCTGCTTTATACAGGCTGGTATAGCTGGTCGGGCCCCGGGAAGCTGCGGTCGCGGACGCCCGCGGCATAAGCGCGCACGGCGTCTTCGACGCTAACACCCATTTCACCGAATTTCTTGACGAATTTCGGTACGCGGTCAAACAGGCCGAGCATGTCTTCGGCGACCAACACTTGGCCGTCGCATTGCGCAGACGCACCAATGCCGATGGTTGGACAGGCGATTTTCTGCGTGATTTCGATGGCGATATGTTCAAGCACGCCTTCAATCACCATGGCAAAAGCGCCCGCGTCCGACATCGCAACCGCATCATCGACAATTGATTTTGCTTCTTCCGGGCTTTTGCCGCGCACGCCATAGCCGCCAAGCATGTTCACCGCCTGCGGCGTCAATCCCACATGCGCCATGACCGGAATGCCGCGTGAGGTCAGGAATTCCACAGTAGGCGCGAGCACCTTGCCGCCTTCCAGCTTCACCGCCGCGGCGCCGGTTTCTTTCAACAGCCGCGATGCGTTGACAAACGCTTGTTCAGGCGACGCTTCATAGGAACCAAAGGGCATATCGACGATGACTGCGGCGTGATAGCTGCCGCGCACAACCGCCGCGCCATGCGCCGCCATCATTTCCATTGTCACGGCAACGGTGTGCGGCAGGCCGTAAATCACTTGCCCCAGCGAATCACCGACCAACAGCATGTCGCAATGCGGGTCCATCAACTGCGCCATGCGGACGGTATATGCCGTCAACATCACCAGCGGCTCCTTACCCTTTTGCTGCCGGATGCGCGGCACGGTCAGGCGTTTCATCGGCGACGGCGTCGGGTTCGCGCGGCTGGTTGAGGTGTCGAAGGTGAGCGTTTTTGAATGTGTGGACATAAGGCGAGGGCCTAGCCGCTAAACGTGCTGCACGAAAGGAAGAACGGGCGATATGTTACTTAGAGTTGACTCAATGTTAAAAATAAATAACATTAAGTGCGAATCAGATAACATTGGGATTTGCTAATGGCATTTCAGGAAAAGATTGAGTGGCTGACATTGTCGGCGATGGCGGTCGCCTATGGAATATATTTCAGCCTTGTGGCGGCCTATCCTGCTGGGCCAACGCTTATCGAAACATTGTGGCTTTTCGCTAAGATTTCCGGGGCGCAAATCATTGTCGTTACCTTTGGTGCGATCATCCTTGCCTTGGCCTTTCGCAAAGAAGGGCAAGCAAAGTCGGACGAGCGTGATCGCGCAATTTCTAGGCGGGGAGCTAGCATTGCTTATTATGTTTTGCTCATCGGGGTCATTCTCGTTGGCGTTGTCATGCCCTTCGAACAACCACCGGCTGCCAAAATGATAAACGCGACTTTATTTGTTTTGGTGATTGCCGAAGCCGTACGCCATGTGGTCATGCTGGTTAGTTACCGGAGGGGCTGGCATGGCTAACCCACCATTCACCAACGACATCAGGACGCTTCGGTTCCTCGCTGGCGAAATGACGCAGGGCGATCTGGGCGACACAGTGGGCGTCACGCGCCAGACGATTGCCGCAATCGAGCAAGGCAAATATTCCCCCTCGCTGGAGGTCGCGTTTCGCATTGCGCATGTCTTTGGCAAGCCATTGGAGGAGGTATTCCGCTGGCAGGCCGACTGAGGCGCGCGCCTTAATGCGAACGCGCCGCCACCGCTTCGGTCACATTGTCGCTGAAAATGCCGTCAATGCCGGTGGCGAGGAATGCTTTTATCTCTGCTTTCAAGTCACCATGCCCGCGTGGATCAATGCCGGATTTTTGCGCGAGCGGCAGGAAATAATTTTCGCGGCGGAATGTCCAGGGGTGGACCGCAAGGCCGACCTTATGTGCGTCCGCGACAAGGGTCGTCGGAGTGCCCAGATTGCCCAGCAAAGTGCGTGGGATGATGAGCGCCTTATTGGGGCCAATACCATCGGCATAAGTTGCAACGATTTTCAGGCCTTGCGCGCTTGCCATTTGGGGATAGGTCAGGTCGCTGCGGTCGGGCGGGCTTCCCTTTTCATCCATCAACTGGATCAGGCGCAATTTCGTCTTGGGCCGCAAGGCCTTCAGATAATCAACCTCGAACGATTGAATGAACACAGGCGCGCTTTTTTCGACATGGCCAAATTTGGTCAGCGCCGCCAGCAACGGCCCCGCATGCGGCAGGCCAATCGCGGTGAAATAGCTTGGGTGCTTGGTTTCGGGATAGACGCCAATCGCCCGCCCCGTTGCCGCGCTTTGTGCCTTGGCCAGCGCGAGGATCTCGTCAAAGGTCGGGATTTCAAACTGCCCGTCATAGGCCATATTGGCCTTGCGCAATTGCGGCAGGCGTTCTTTCGCGCGCAGGGTTTTAAGTTCGGCGAGCGTAAAATCCTCGGTAAACCAGCCCGTCATTTTCTCGCCATCGATGGTCTTGGTAGTTTTGCGGTCGGTAAATTCGGCCTTGTCCGCAACGTCGGTGGTTTCCGAAATCTCATTCTCATGCCGCGCGACCAAAATGCCATCCTTGGTCAGCACAAGGTCCGGCTCAATATAATCCGCACCTTGTTCAATCGCGAGGGTGTAGCTTGCCAGCGTATGTTCCGGCCGCTCGCCCGATGCGCCGCGATGGGCGATGACGATCACTTTGCCTTCAAGCGGTTGTTCCATGGCTTGGCTTTCCGAAATGGAGAAGGGCGACAATAAGAGGGTGGCGATCAAGAGGGTGTGCAGGTGTTTCATAATGCCTCCTTGCCCCCGCGACGTTTCAATTCTGCGACAAAAGCGCGTCCCATTCGGTTGGATTAAAGCCGACGAGCAAAGCCCCGCCGCCTTCAACCAGTGGCCGTTTAATCATCGACGGGTTGGCAACCATCAACGCAATCGCCTTGGCTGCGTCTATATCGACCTTGTCGGCATCGGGCAGCTTCTTAAACGTAGTGCCCGCCTTGTTGAGCAGCCTTTCCCAA
Organism: Sphingorhabdus sp.; assembly: GCF_023910635.1. Taxonomy (GTDB): domain Bacteria; phylum Pseudomonadota; class Alphaproteobacteria; order Sphingomonadales; family Sphingomonadaceae; genus Sphingorhabdus_B. Next base: position 139,454 of record NZ_JAAVVZ010000002.1, read on the forward strand.
CCAACAACCTCGCTCCACCGCCCCAAATCCGCCGCCGTCACACCCGCCTTTTTATAATCATGAAAATGATAGCCAAGCCCGCGCGCCTCAAGATAATTGCGTGCCTTTTTGACAGTGTCGCAATTTGGGATGCCGTAGAGGGTGAGGTTTGACATTGTTTTCCTTGTAGTTTGCCAATTGGCTATGGATAATGAGCAACAAATCATGTTGCTATTTTGTTCTTGAAATTGATTCATACTTTCGATACGTCGCCATAGCTGAGAGGTCAATGATGGCGGGAATAGGTTTCACCTTTTACGAGTTTTTTGCCGGCGGCGGCATGGTGCGTGCGGGGCTAGACAATGGCAATTGGGACTGCCTATTTGCCAATGATTTTGATCGAAAAAAATGTGAGTCATATGCGCGCAACTGGGGCAGTGACACGTTGGTCTGCGACGATGTCGCGGCATTACAGACTTTCGACTTACCGAGTAGGGCAAATTTGGTTTGGGCTTCGTTCCCTTGTCAGGATCTGTCCTTGGCTGGGGGTGGCGCAGGCCTCGGGGGTGATCGTTCAGGGACGTTCTGGCCATTCTGGCGATTGATGGATGCTTTGATTGCCGACGGTCGTGCACCGGACATATTAGCTCTTGAAAATGTTAGCGGGACGCTGACCTCGCACGGCGGCAAAGATTTTGAGGCAATCTGCCGATCCTTCGTGAAGTCGGGGTATCGTGTCGGCGCGGTTGTGGTGGACGCAGCTCTTTTTGTGCCGCATTCGCGCCCGCGATTGTTTGTTGTCGGTGTCCGGGAAGGCGTTGCAATTCCACGAGGACTCATTGGCGATGGTGCCTCGGCGCAATGGCACCCCAAGGCACTCCGCACCGCATATGATAGGCTGCCCAGTGCCTGCAAGGATTTTTGGCTGTGGTGGCGAATTGCACCTCCTGCTCTTTCGGACATACGCTTTGCTGATCTGATTGAAGAAACCCCAGTTAGCGTTAAGTGGCATTCTGAAATTGAGACGCAAAAGTTGCTTTCAATGATGAGTACCATCAATTTGGCGAAGGTGCACTATGCCCAACGCGCTGGCCTAAAAATGGTAGGCACTATCTACAAACGAACACGGCATGATGCGCTCGGCCAGAAAGTGCAGCGCGCCGAGGTGCGATTTGATGACATTGCCGGATGCCTCCGCACTCCTGGCGGCGGCTCTAGCAGGCAAACTATTCTTGTCGTTGACGGCAACACAGTGAAGTCGCGCTTGATTTCAACGCGCGAAACGGCTCGTCTGATGGGCCTGCCCGAAGACTATTGCTTGCCTGAAAATTATAATGAGGCATATCACTTAACGGGAGATGGGGTCGTCGCGCCAGTTGTGCGCCATCTTGCAGAACAATTATTTGAACCACTTCTTCAGGCGACAAAGTGGCGACGGGCAGTGGCATGACGATAATCCCTTGCGAACAGAACGCGAAACTTCGCGAGCAAATCGAATCTTTTGCTGAAACCCTAAAGACTGAGGCGCACAGGCTAGGCGATCACGGTTTGGACGAAGCGGAGTTTTACAACAGCGGTCTTTTCCGTGGTGCGGTTGAGCGTATTCGAGGACAGTTTTCAGCTACTATGCGCGAAAAGCGGCAATTTGTTTCGCATATTCTTAATTTTATGACGGACGGCGGATATATTTCCGATTGGGCATCGGCTGGTGAAAATAATAGGCATGACTATTCGGTCCGTCTGAACTCCGGCAAGATTGCGGCCATTGAGCTCAAAGGCTGTCTTGATGGCAACAACACCAACATTTTCGAACGTCCTCCACACGCAAATGAGTTTGTGCTTTGGAGCGTTTGCACGAACCCGGGCGCCGATCCACGCCACAATGCATGGTCAGGAATTCACACCCGACTAAGCGCCGAAATCATTTCACGGTCACAACGTGTCGACGGGCTTATCATCTGGGACATGGTCTGCGGCACAATTGGGCGACCTTGCCCTAGGTGTTTAGTCCCGGCATTTGATGGGTTGGGTTTAGGCTAAATCTTTCTGGTTCGCTTGTCCATATTTTGCAGATGTATTCGAAGGGTGTTAGGCCCTTGAGTGTTTTCAGTCGCCGCCCGTAATTGTAGGCATCAATGAAGTCTTGGAGGTGGGTAGTCAGCTGGGCATGGCTGTCATAGTGATAGCGTTTGACGGTGGCCTCCTTGATTGTCCGGTTCATCCGTTCGACCTGGCCATTGGTCCAGGGATGCTTGATTTTGGTAAGCCGGTGCTCGATCCCGTTCTCATCGCAGCGCAGATCGAACATGTGCGACATACAGGTCGCAGTCGGGCCCTTGGCGTATCGCGGCGGGAAGGTGAACTGGATGCCATTGTCGGTCAGCACGGTGTGGATTTTGTAGGGCACGGCTTTGATCAGGGCGACCAGGAAGGCTGAGGCTGTCATCCTATTTGCCTTGGCGACGAGTTGGACGAAGACGAACTTGCTGGTGCGGTCGATTCCCACATACAAGTACAGCTTGCCTTCGGCAGTCCGCACTTCGGCGATGTCGATGTGGAAGTAGCCAATGGGGTATGTCTTGAACTTCTTCTTCGGTTCCTTGTCTCCCGTCACTTCGGGCAATCGGCTGATCCCGTGGCGCTGCAAACAGCGGTGCAGAGATGAGCGCGTCAGGTTCGGGATCGTTGCCTGCAAGGCGTAGAGGCAATCATCCAGCGGCAGCAGCGTGTGCCGACGAAAGGCGACGACGATGGCTTCTTCCTCGATAGTCAGGACGGTGGACTTGGCATCCTTGGGGCCAGTAGGATGATCGGTGACAGACGTGCGCCGCTTCCATTTGGCTACCGTCTTGGGGTTAATGCTGTAACGCTTCGAAAGCACAATCAGGCTCTCTTGACTATGTTGTATTGCTCGACGGACCGCCGCTGTCGTGCGGGCGCTCCCGTGTAGAATTTGTCCCATAGCGAGTCCTTCCATTGATGGCTGAATAATACACCATCAAATGCCGGGACTAAACACCTAGGTCACATACTCATAAATTGGATTCCCAAAGTGATTGATATCTGATTCAATGCTTTTTCTGGAAGGGAGAAGCTGATGGCACGGTTTGATTTGACAGATTTCGAGTGGTTGGTGATCCAGCCTTTGTTGCCGACCAAGGTGCGTGGCGTGAAGCGGGTTGATGATCGGCGGGTTTTGAACGGGATATTCTGGCGGTTACGCACTGGCGCGCCTTGGGCGGATATTCCGGCGCGATACGGTCCGTATACGACCTGTGTGAACCGGTTCAACCGCTGGCGCAGAGCCGGTGTGTGGAAGCATATATTGGATGCAGTTTCCGTGGCTTACGAAGGCAATATCCAGATGATCGACTCGTCTTCGATCCGGGTTCATCAACATGGAGCCAATGGTAAAAAAAAGACCAGCGATCCCGTTGCATGGGTCACTCGCGTGGCGGCCTGACCACCAAGATACATGCACTGGTCGATGCGATGGGCATGCCGATCATGCTCAAGCTGACCGAAGGGCAAGCCGCCGATGGTCGCAGTGCAGCAGACATGTTCGATACCGTCGGCAAAGGGGATATCCTGCTCGCCGACCGGGCTTATGACTCCGATGCGTTGCGCGCCGAAATGGAGGCGCGCGGTGCCAGGGCCAATATCCGCGCCATGCCGCAACGCGTGATCAAACCGGCATTTAGTCACTTCCTCTATAAGCAACGCAACCTCGTCGAGCGCTTCTTTAATAAACTCAAGCATTTCAGAGCAGTTGCCACGCGATACGATCAAAGAGACGATAATTATCTCGCCTCTGTCCAACTCGCATCAATCCGGATCTGGTTGAGACATAATGAGTCTGTGGCCTAAAGTGCTAGCGAATGAAGGGCGTTTGAACGAAGTCGGCCCCTATCGTCTTCCACCTCCTTGCATCTACCTGTTCCCGGCTACTATCCCTGCACCGCGCAATAACCCGAACCCAAAAGCCCAGAGTTTAGATGCAGTTGAACTGCTAACCGCTTTTCATGCCTGTTTCGGCGGACAGGCAGACGAAATCAATTTGGTCGATTTTGATGTTGAAAATCGTGACGCAGACATGCTGCGGACCACGAGGGTTTCACGCGGAGGCTTGGTTGTTCAGGAGTCAGGTGCAACTGCTATCAGACGAACATGATATAGAAGCATTGGAATTTAGATAGCGCAGTGAGGCTTTGATTGAAGCTCGCTAAGTACCATTTGGACGGCCAGTGTGGAAATTCCGGCCATTTCTAAAACATATCACTATTTCCGGCCTCTGGTCGCCCACCGTCAACGCCGCCCATCCTACCCTAACCCTCATTTATAATGCGCCCGCCGGTCCCCGAAATCGCGGACGCGCTTGCGCCATGCGCGATAGCTTCCGGGTTTTAACTCGGTGCGCATGATGACTTTGACCTCGTCGGGCGAGACCCCATGCTGCGCCGAAATCTGTGTGAAACTGACATGGTCGGACAGCGCCATTTCGACGATCTCGCTGATTTGCGCAGGCGATAGCGTTGTGGGCATCAATTCTGCGGCGGCCATTGGTCGGTATCATGGTCGGGGTGCTGATGGTTACTCAACTTGATGGCAGGGACGTGTTCGGCCATCGTTTCCTCGGTGGTGCCTTCGTCTGGAAGGCGGCAAATGTCGTCAAACCAGGGCATGCGCGCTTCCTTTCCAAATTGCACCTGCGGCGGAAATGCTGCCGGATTGTCAAGCGAACCAATGGTTACATTGAGATGCTTACTCGCGGTGTAATCATATAGCAGCGGGGTTCCGCAATCTCCGCAGAAACCGCGCAAGACGGGATCAGAGCTTTGGAACAAAGACGGCGTGCCGCGTGTCCAGCAAAAGGCGTCGCGCGGAATGCCAATCAAGGCGGCAAAGAGATTGCCCACGGCCTTTTGGCACATGCGGCAATGGCAGATATGCGCGCTGTCGAGCACGGTATCCGCACGATAGCGCACCGCGCCGCATTGCCATCCACCCGTGATGATGACCGCTATTGCATCCATGCATTGACTTTGCCCTATTTCGTGAGCGGTGCAATATATATTGCAAATGTGGGCGGAACGCCCCTGCTCTGAACGGTTTTAGACCCCGAACAAATCCTGCTAGCGCGGGTCGGGTTGGTAAGAGATTGTCATGTCACACCGCCGACATGATATCGGTATGGGCAAAATCATGCCCTTTGAACAGCAACGGTATGTCGCGTGATTTGGCCAGCGCATAAGCGAAGAGATCGCCAAAATTGAGCTGCGCCCGATGACCGCTGCCTTTGCCGTAACGCACATTGGCGGCATGGGCATAATCCGCCTCGGGCAACCCCGGCGGCGCGATTTCAATGCCATAAGCCACCACCAGCGCATTGACCTGGTCAACAAGCAATTCTTGTCCCCGCGCCCAGGCAACCAATCGAGTTTCGACCAATGAAGGCGCGCTCATCACGATAGCAGGGGCGTTATCAAGGATATCCAAAAACGAAGCGCGCTCCGCCTCGTTCAACATGATCGCGATCAATGCCGACGAATCGACTGCGATCATATGGGCAGGCCGTTTTCATCCCATAACAGCGGATCGGCCATGTCCCTGTTGATCGGCAGCGCGTCGACCCGCGCCAAAATGGCATCAACGCGCTTGCGACGCTCCGCCCGGTCGACGTCCATGGCCAATTGCAGCGGGACAAGTTTCAGTTTCGGTACGCCGGCATTTTGCACAATCACCTCTTCCCCGCGCAGCGCAGCGGCGCACAGTTCGGAAAAACGTGTTTTGGCTTCGCCAATGTTGACGTGAATGGTCATAATAAAGGAAAGTTTAGCTTGACCAAGCGGGTTGGTCAAGGTCGCTGCTGCGCCCGATGGGGTGTCTTGTCACTCCCACTCAATCGTCCCTGGCGGTTTCGACGTATAGTCATAGACCACACGGTTAATGCCCTTCACCTCGTTGATGATGCGCGTGGACACACGGCTGAGAAACGCGCTTTCGAAGGGATAAATATCCGCCGTCATGCCGTCGGTGGATGTCACTGCGCGCAAGGCGCAGACATTGTCATAGGTGCGGCCATCGCCCATCACGCCCACGGTGCGGACGGGCAGGAGGACGGCGAACGCCTGCCAAATTGCGTCATAAAGTCCCGCATTGCGGATTTCTTCGAGGTAGACCGCGTCCGCCTTGCGCAGCACGTCGCAACGTTCCTTGGTCACTTCGCCCGGAATGCGGATCGCAAGGCCGGGGCCGGGGAAGGGGTGGCGACCCACAAATTGGTCGTTAAGGCCCAATTCACGGCCCAAAACGCGGACCTCATCCTTGAACAATTCGCGTAAAGGCTCAACCAATTGCATGTTCATCCGCGCGGGCAGGCCGCCGACATTATGGTGGCTTTTGATCGTGACCGATGGCCCGCCGGTGAAGCTGACGCTTTCGATCACATCGGGGTAGAGCGTTCCTTGTGCTAGGAAATCCGCGCCGCCAACTTTCTTGGCCTCTTCGTCGAAGACGTTGATGAATTCCGCGCCGATAAACTTGCGCTTCGCCTCCGGGTCCGTAACGCCGGACAGGCCGGCCATGAACCGTTCCTCGGCATCGACGACGACCAACGGGATATTATAATGGTCGCGGAACAGGGTTTCGACCTGTGCGCGTTCGTTCATGCGCAGCAAGCCATGGTCGACAAACACGCAGGTAAGCTGATCGCCAATGGCTTCGTGAATCAAGATCGCGGCGACCGAGCTGTCCACGCCGCCCGAAAGCCCGCAAATGACGCGGCCGGAGCCGACCTGCGCGCGGATTTCGGCGATTTTGGTCGCACGAAACTCCGCCATGGTCCAATCACCCGATAGGCCGCAGACTGTGTGGACGAAGCTGGAGATCAGCTTTGCGCCATCGGGGGTATGCACAACTTCGGGGTGAAACTGGATGCCATAATATTGCCGCGCTTCGTCGGCGATGAAGGCATAAGGCGCACCATCGCTGGTGGCGACAACTTCAAAGCCCGGGGCAAGGCTGGTGACCTTGTCGCCATGGCTCATCCACACCTGATGCTTGTCGCCCGTCTGCCAAAGGCCATCGAAAAGCGCGCAAGGTTTGTTCACCTCGATAAAGGCACGGCCAAATTCGCCGCCTTCGCCTTCGCTGACATCGCCGCCAAGCTGCATCATCATCGTTTGCTGGCCATAGCAAATGCCAAGGATGGGTAAGCCGCTGTCGAACACAATTTGCGGCGCGCGCGGGGAATCGGCGTGCGTGGTGGAGGCTGGGCCGCCCGACAAGATGATGCCCTTTGGCTGCATCCGCGTAAACGCCGCCTCGGCATTGTTGAACGGGGCGATTTCGGAATAGACCCCCGCCTCACGCACGCGGCGCGCAATAAGTTGCGTCACCTGCGATCCGAAATCGATGATGAGGATGGAGTCGGACGGTTCGCTATGTATTTTGGATTCTGGCATGGTCCGCCGATAGGGGTTGCCGCTGTCGCTGTCCATATCGGTCCAGAGATAGCGGCAACTTATCTGTGAATGCCACTTAGTCGAGCAGGCTGTCGTTCCGGGCCGGTTGAACGGTATGGGCCTGCACGCGTTCAGGCGCAGCCGCAGGCGCGGGTAACTGACCGTGCATCCAGTCTGCGACCTTGCGTCCATGCCGAGTCACCGCGCTCATGTTGAAGAAATGCATTGCACCCAAAACCAATGTTGCGACTCCGACATACCAGCCGAGGAAGCGCATAAGTTCGGCCGTTGTTTTGACCGTTCCGGCTGCGCTCAACGCCAAAGCGATGAAGCCGAAGTTTACAAGGTAGAAACCGACTACCAGCAAATGGTTCACTGATGTCGCCAGTTCGGCGTCGTGACCGAAACAGCGAATCAGATATATTTTTCCGTTGGTGCTGAGCGTCCACGCGACCCAGATAGTCATGCTGATCGCGATGAACAGGTAAAGGCTGTAAGCTAATATGGTCATGATCAAGTCCCTTTCCGTGGGTTAGAATTTTTGTATTTTCAGTAAAAATCGAAATTAATGGATACACGGTCGGTAGGGTGGCATTTTCTTTCTCCTTTTTGGATCAGTCCTTGGCGTAGCCGGGGATGAAGCGGGCGACCTTGGCGCCCATTTTCATGAGTGAAATCAGCGTCGATTTTTTGAGGCCGCGCACCTGTTCGTACCAACTAGTCAACGTCGATATGAATTCATGCATCCGACCAATCCGGTCACGGACGTGTGCGGGTAAATCCGTGTTCGCGGCCATCCGGTCCTTGAGTTCGACGAGTTTTGCGATCGTTGGGTCGATCTCGCGCCGTTTGCGCTCTGCGGTTATGGCCATGAACAAATCCCATAACTCGGTTTCAGCGACAAATTGGTCGCGCCGGTCGCCGGCGACATGAGTGCGTTTCACAATCCCATAGCTCTGCAATTCTTTCAGTGCATTAGAAACATTGGACCGAGCCAGATTGAGCGCTTCACAAATCGCTTCGGCATCAAGCGGCTTGTCGCTCAGGAACAGCAAGGCATGGACCTGCGCGACAGAACGGTTCGCGCCCCAATGGGTCCCCATTTCGCCCCAATGAAGAATGAACTCCAGTGCTTCGGGATATTTTTCAACGCCCATAACGATTCGTCCTTTTCGTTATTTCTGTTTTTACAGAAATTATATGAATTGTCAAGACATCAGTTTTTGTGCGAAAGCTTCTCGGTGCAAAAAACCGACTCCCGCCGTGCTGAAATCATCCAGCGACTGACTGATTATGTTCTGGCGGAGGGGCTTTCGGCGGCGAGCCTGCGTCCATTGGCCAAGGCGGCGGGGACAAGCGACCGGATGCTGCTTTATTATTTTGCTGACAAACGCGCAATTATCACGGCGGTGTTGGAACAGATTTCGGCGCGGTTGATGGGGCTGATTTCCGAACGGACCGCAACTGAGCCATTGCCCTTGGAGGAACTTCGCCGCCTGTTGGCAGAGCTTTTGTTTGAGGATGCGTTATGGCCTTATATGCGCATCTGGCTTCAGGTCGCGGCGCGTGCGGCGATGGGTGACGAACATTATCGCGGCGTCGGCGAACAGATTGGCCGTGGTTTTCTGGACTGGGGCAAAATGCAGTTGAAGGCGGACAGCGCGGCGCAGTTGGAGGTTGATGCCGCGCGCCTGCTGGTCAGCATGGAAGGCATGCTGTTTCTGAAAAGCATTGGCCTTGATGACGTCAACGCCAAGGCGCTTTAACGCCGGTTTGCGGCCCGTGCTTTGCCCAACAATATGGCGGCGCTGTCGCCTTTATTCCGGACGCTTTCGACAAGCAGATAGGCCGCCAAAAACGGCGCGCCAAGGTTGAACGCCGCAAATCCCAAGATTAGCCCGCGCACCGAAAATGCGTGTCGCCACGCGACCCAGACGCCAGACATTATAAGGAAGCACAAAAAGTCGAGATTAAACTGCCCGCGCCATGTCATATCGGCGATGTCGGCGAAAAAGATCGGATACAGCCCCATGCCATGGTTCGCGATCACAATGGCGGTGTAGACGCCGACAACGGCAATGATTGTGACGAGAAATATGCGGAACAAGGTCATGGCTCGGCTCCTGAAACGGGAGCATTTTCATAACAAAATGTAGCGAGTGCTACAATGATTGTTTTAGTCCGTCAGCTCCACCCAAGTCGGCGCGTGGTCGCTGGCTTTTTCGCGGCCACGATGGTCCTTGTCGACGCCGCAACTATGGAGGCGGTCGGCGATGGCCGGGCTTAATAACAAATGGTCGATGCGAAAGCCATGGTCGCGTTGCCATGCGCCGGCTTGAAAATCCCAAAAGGTCCATACCCCGCCCTGCGGATAATGCGTGGCGAGCGCGTCGGTCCAGCCTTGGCCAAGCAATGCGCGATAGGCAGCAATGCTTTCGGGCTGACGCAACGCGTCATCCAACATCGCCGCCGGAGCCCAAATATCATGGGCATGCGGAATGACATTATAATCGCCTGCTAACACCGCAGGGATTTCCGCCGTCAGTAACGCTGCCGCACGGGCGTATAGTCGTTGCATCCACGCCAGCTTATAGTCGAATTTTGGTCCCGGTTGCGGGTTGCCATTGGGCAAATAAATGCTCGCGATGCGGATGCCGAAAACATCGGCCTCCAAATAACGCGCATGTTCGTCCAACGGATCGCCGGGCAAAGTGCGCTGCGCCTCAATCGGCTGCGCGCCCTTGGCGAGGATGGCGACGCCATTGAATGACTTTTGCCCATGCCAGATCGCGCCATAGCCAGCGCGTTCAAAGTCCGCGACGGGGAAACCCTCATCCTGCGATTTGACCTCTTGCAAACAGGCAATGTCAGGCTGCGTTTCCTCCAGCCATTCCAGCAGACGGGGCAGGCGCGCCTTGACGCCGTTGATGTTGTAAGTCGTGATACGCATGATGGGGCTTTAGCCGGAAAACTGGAATAACGAACCTGTTTTTGGGACTGCGGACGTTTCTAACTGGCTTCTTTACGTCTTCGTGTCTTTGTGCGAACCCAACAAGTTTGAAGGTTCGCACGAAGACACGAAGATACGAAGAAATGAAGAAAAGTTCAAAATCGTCATGCTGAACTTGGTTCAGCATCCATCGAGCAGCATAGGCCTCGCTTGAAGGGCAAAATGGACCTTGGAACGAAATGACCGCAGGTCAAACGTGTTAAGGGTGACAGAGTTGGAGCACCGCTGTCGCACCGAACTGCCTCTTTGTGTCTTTGTGCGAACCAACCAAGTTTGAAGGTTCGCACAAAGACACAAAGATACGAAGAAAAGTTCAAAATCGTCATGCTGAACTTGGTTCAGCATCCATCGAGCAGCATAGGCCTCGCTTGAAGGGCAAAATGGACCTTGGAACGAAATGACCGCAGGTCAAACGTGTTAAGGGTGACAGAGTTGGAGCACCGCTGTCGCACCGAACTGCCTCTTTGTGTCTTTGTGCGAACCAACCAAGTTTGAAGGTTCGCACAAAGACACAAAGATACGAAGAAAAGTTCAAAATCGTCATGCTGAACTTGGTTCAGCATCCATCGAGCAGCATAGGCCTCGCTTGAAGGGCAAAATGGACCTTGGAACGAAATGACCGCAGGTCAAACGTGTTAAGGGTGACAGAGTTGGAGCACCGCTGTCGCACCGAACTGCCTCTTTGTGTCTTTGTGCGAACCAGCCAAGTTTGAAGGTTCGCACGAAGACGGGAAGAAAAGAAGCCGCGCCCTCAAACCGAAAAGCTGGATCCACAGCCGCAACCGGCTTGCGCTTGCGGGTTTGTTACCTTGAAGCTTTTGCCGCCAAGCGATTCTACGAAGTCCACCGCAGAGCCGCGGACAAGATCAAGGCTCATGGGGTCAATGACCAGCGCCGCGCCGTCGCCCTGCGCCTGAATATCGTCGGCCTCAATCGAGTCGGCTAAGCCGAAGCGATATTGAAAGCCCGAACAACCGCCACCTTCAACCGACAGACGCAGCACAGGGTCTTTGCCCAACTTCGTCGCGATTTCGGCCACGCGGCGCGCGGCGTTAGGTGTCATGAAAATGACTTCAGTTTCGGTCATAGATTTTATGTAGGCCATGCTAGGCCCAAAGGAAAGTAGTAGTAAAGAAAAGGGGCGGCAAAGTTTCCGATGCCAGCCCCCAAGATTACACCCTCTCCCAAAGGTGATGCGTTAGCCTGTCCGCTTACTCGCCTTCAGCAGGACCGCCAAAGGCTTTGCTATCAGCAGTTTTCGAGGCAAGCAAGAATTTTGAGCCGCTTGGGTCTGATTTCTGCGGGGCCAAGAAAGCAATCGGGTTGATCGCTTCACCGGCGATGCGCACTTCATAATGCAGATGGCTTCCGGTGGAGCGGCCAGTTGAGCCCATATAGCCCAAAATGTCGCCCTTGCGGATGCGTTGGCCGGGTGTCACGTTCATCGCCGACAAATGGCCATAACGTGTCTGCACCGCGTTGCCGTGGTTGATTTCTACAAATTTGCCATAGCCACCAACCCATTCGGCGCGGCCAATCGTGCCGTCTGCAGTTGCGAAAATGGGTGTGCCCACTGGACCGGGAATGTCCAGGCCCTTGTGGTTACGGCTGGCGCCACGTGTGGGGGCATTGCGATATCCAAAACCGCTGGAGAATTTCATGATCTCGACAGGGTTGATGGAAGGAACGGCAACTTCGACCTTATGCACGGCGCCGTTGATGCGGCCCCAGCTGTCGTTCAAGGCGCGAAATTCAGGGTCGGAAACGCCAAGAGCGGTTTGGTTGGCCTTCAAATCTTCGGGTGAAATGCGGAAAGTGTCAGATGAAGCGGCAGCTGAATTTGCGATAGCAGGTGTGGCGGCTGATACAGCGACCAAAATGCCAATCGCGGATGCAGCTTTCAGGATCAGTGATTGGCACGAAGCCAAAGCGCTGGATACCATGTGTGTCATTACCTTGTTGTTGCGACCCGCACCGTTTCTGGCGCAGTACCGAAGTTTGACCAAGGCAGTTGATCTGCCCACCCCTTATGAAAAGGGTGGTGTCCGATGGCTCAAACGAATGCAACAACTGTGTAATAATCGCGGGACAAGCCGCCGCTCAAACGCGTTGAGTCGTTGAATCGAGGCTATAGCGACTGGCAAAATGACGGTTTACCGATGTTCTTAACGCAGTCAGCACCGATTTGTTCCGGTGGAAAGCCGCAGGTGATGAACAGGATTCGACGCGCGTTCAGCGCATGACGCAGGGGCCTTTTAGGGTCACGACTCTATAAAGCCTTCGCTGCTGCCAAAACCTCGGCCGCATGCGCCTTGACCTTCACCTTGCGCCAGACCTGCGCCACCTTGCCGTCCTTGCCGATCAGATAGGTCGACCGGTCAATGCCCATATAGAGTTTGCCGTACATTGATTTTTCGACCCAGGCGCCCATTTGCTCGGTGGCATCGCTCGCTTCGTCGGATAGCAAATTGACGGTAAGCGCATATTTTGCGGCAAATTTTGCGAGCTTGGCGGGCTTGTCCTTCGACATGCCGTAAACCGGGCAATTCAGCGCCGCAAATTCGGCTGCCAATTCGGTAAAATCCTTCGCCTCATTGGTGCAACCGGGCGTGTCGGCTTTGGGGTAAAAATACAGCACAAACGGGCCGGAAAGCGCCGCCAGATTGACCATATTGCCTGCGCTATCGGCGACGGTCACGTCGGGTAGCGTATCGTTGATATCGGTCATATTCTCGTTCCTTTTCAAAAATCGCGTGGGCCAAATAAGCTGTGCCATTGGTGCATGACAACCCCGCGATAATCCCTAAGCGCGTGCGTTAATCCATCCCAACCGTCAAAACCTAAGCTGTGCGCAATCAGATATTGTGCCGCCTCGGGCGGGGCTGCGCAATCGGGCGCGATCAGGCGCACCATCACCAACAACCGCGCCATCAAGGCAAAGGCCTTGGCAAAATCAGCTTGCAGGTGCCCCGCCGCCACCAACGCGTCAATCGCCGGGCCAAGCTGCGGCCGCATGCCGTCATGCGTTTCCAACTGAAGCGCGTGAATGATGAACTCCATATCCACCAATCCGCCGGGCAGCAGCTTTACATCCAATGCCCCCTTTGGCGGCTTATGCGCGGCCATGTCCTTGCGCATCGTCGCAATATCGTGGCGCAGCTTTGCGACATCGCGCTTTGTATGCAAAACATCGCGGATGATTTTGGCGACTTGGCCGCGCGCGCCTACTGATCCAAAAAGCACCCGCGCCCGTGTGAGCGCCATATGTTCCCACGTCCATGCATTTTCGCGCTGATATTGGTCGAAGCTTTTTACAGACGCGCACAATAGCCCGTCCGCGCCCGATGGCCGAAGTCGTGTGTCAATTTCATACAAAGCGCCCGAGGCCGTTGCCACGGACATTGCCGCAATCACCCGCTGCGCCAGTCGGTTAAAATATTGCGTTGCGCCAAGGCTGCGCGGTCCATCGGACTCCGCCAGATGGTCGCCAGAGAATAGCAGGATGATGTCCAAGTCCGATGCATGTGTCAACGCCTCACCACCCAGCCTGCCCAAAGCCAAAATGATCAGCTCCCCGCCTGGAATCTTGCCGTGCGCCTTTTCAAATTCGGCCAATGTTGCCGTCGTCAGCGTCTCCAGTGACGCCTCCGCCAAATGCGCATAAGCCTGCGCGATGGCGAGCGCGTCGCTGCGCCCCTCAATCAACTGAACGCCTAAAGCAAAGCGTTTTTCGCCAACATAATCGCGCACAATGTCGAGGGTGGATTGATAATCGGCGTTGCCAATCCGGCGCTGCATCGCGTCCTGCAATGCCGACACGTCGCCGGGCAAATGCATGGCGCTGGTATCGATCAACGCATCGAGATAGCGGCTTTGGCGGCCCAGATCGTCGGCCAAAGTCGGCGCGTAGCTTAAAATATCGGCGACCAGTTGCACCAGGCCGGGACGCGCCTCCAGCAATCGGAAGACGTTAATCGCGCTGGGCATCGCCTCAATCATATTGTCGAAACGGGCGATGGCGCGATCCGAATCGGGTGCTTGCGCCAGCGCCGCCATGATCGCGGGCAACACTGCCTCAAATGCATCACGCGCCGATGGGCTGCGGATCGTGCGAATTTTGCCGCTACGCCAGCGGGCCAATCGCTGCATCACAGCAAAAGGGTCGGCATAGCCAAGATCGGTGAGCTGTTCCTCCAGCGGCAGACCTTCGTCCGCCAATCGCGGTCCTTCGCTGCCCCCTGCATCGACCATGCGGTCATAGATGGCCGCGACCACAGCGGTGATCGGCGCAATCGCCGCAATGAACGCGTCGGCATCGGTTAAGCCATGCAATCGCGCGACAGCATCGGCAGTGTCTCGATTGGCGGGTATCTCATGCGTTTGCCGGTCACTGTGCATTTGCAAGCGATGTTCGAATATCCGCAACTGCGTATAAGCCGACGATAAGGTCTCCGCCTCTTGCGCGCTGATCGGTCCAGCCGCCGCCAGCGCCTGTAATGCTGCGCGCGTGTCTGGCACGCGCAATGCCGGGTCGCGGCCGCCGTGGATAAGTTGATGCGCTTGGGCAAAAAATTCACATTCTCTTATGCCGCCATGGCCACGCTTCAGATCAAACCCAAGGCCCATTTTCTGCCCCTTGGCATAATGGTCACGGATTTGCGCGGTCATCGCACTGATATTCTTCAACTGCCCGAAATCGAGCGACTTGCGCCAGATGAACGGTACAATGGCATTCAGGAAATATTCGCCCAGCGCGCGGTCGCCTGAACTCACTCGTGATCGGATGAATGCGGCTTGCTCCCACGCCAAGGCGGACGATTCATAATAGCCGATAGCTGCCTCGACCGGCAGGACGATGGGGCTGACCTCTGGCGACGGACGCAACCGCATGTCGACGCGAAAGACATAGCCGTCCCCGTCGAGCGCGGACAAAAGCTCAATGACGCGCCTACCATAACGCACCGCCGCCTCCGCCACATCATCACGTTCGCGGTGGGGCAGGGTTTTGGGATCGAACAGGAATATCGGGTCAATGTCGGACGAATAATTCAACTCCCGCCCGCCATGTTTGCCCAGCGCAATGACGGCAAAGCCCTGATTAGGCGCACCTGGCACGCGTTCTTCGATGGCGGCGGCGATAGCTTGATCCAGCGCGTGGTCGGCAAAGTCGGAGAGGATGCGCGTGACGCGCGTCAGGTCCCAGACATCGGATAGGTCCGCAATGGCGGTCACCAAAGCAACCCCTTGGCGCTGTTTACGCAATGCGGTGCCGACCGAATCTGCACTGCGGGCAAGGGCAGCGGCAAGCGCATCGTCGAAATCGCCTGCGTGGATCAGCGGCATCAGGTCGGCATTGCGGTCGATCAGGCCAGCGAGAAACGGGCTATACGCCTGCGCTCGGGCGATGGCATTTGCGATGGCGGTCATGATTTAACCTCCACTACACACTCTTCATCATTCCAACCTTTCCCCTCGTCATTCCCGCGCAGGCGGGAATCCAACTCCAAACCCTGTGGTTCTAAAGCGCTGGTCGCTGCAACGGTTAGGCTAGGAGTTGGATTCCCGCCTACGCGGGAATGACGATGGTGTGAGAGACGAATCCACAGATTGGTTTTTGGCTGTCCGCTGCCTCCACCTGCGCGGGAATGACGATATGGGAGAAAAAACCCGCTCACCGGCCCAGATAATCCCGCCGGAAATCTTGTGCAAAGGCCGCAAAGCGCCCTTGCTTTATCGCCGCGCGCATGCTGGCCATCAGCATCTGGTAATAATGTAGATTGTGCTGCGTCATCAGCATCGCGCCCAATATTTCGCCCGAACGGATCAAATGATGGACATAAGCCCGCGTCCACGTCGCGCATACCGGGCACGTGCAGCGGTCATCAATCGGCCCTTGGTCTTCGGCAAATTTGGCATTGCGGATGTTGATCGGGCCATGATGGGTAAAGGCTTGGCCGTTGCGGCCTGACCGTGTGGGCAGAACGCAATCGAACATATCAATCCCCCGCTCCACCGCGCCGACAAGGTCATCGGGTTTGCCAACGCCCATTAAATAGCGTGGCCGGTCGGCGGGTAATTGGTCAGGCGCATAATCGAGGCAACCCAACATCGCCTCTTGCCCTTCACCCACCGCAAGGCCACCCACGGCATAGCCGTCAAAGCCAATGTCGATCAACGCATCGGCGGACCGCTTGCGCAATTCTTCGTCCAATGACCCTTGCTGGATACCGAACAAAGCCGCGCGCGCCGCATGGTCGCCGCCGCTGTCAAACCCGTCGCGTGAACGCTTTGCCCAGCGCATCGACAGCTCCATAGATTTGATTGCCTCGTCCCGCGACACGCCATTGGCAGGGCATTCGTCAAACGCCATGACAATGTCGGAACCCAATAGACGCTGGATTTCCATCGAGCGTTCGGGCGACAGCATATGTTTCGACCCGTCCAAATGGCTTTGGAACGACACACCTTCTTCGGTGATTTTACGTAAAGCCGATAGGCTCATCACCTGATAGCCGCCACTGTCGGTCAGGATTGGCCGGTCCCAGCCCGAAAATTGATGCAAGCCGCCCAACCGCGCCAACCGCTCCGCGCCGGGACGCAGCATCAGATGATAGGTATTGCCCAATATGATGTCCGCACCCGTCGCCCGCACTTCGGCAGGGCGCATGGCCTTGACGGTCGCAGCAGTGCCCACGGGCATGAAGGCGGGCGTACGAATTTCGCCGCGCAGCATGTGAATGCTGCCGGTGCGGGCCTTGCCATCGGTGGCGGAAATGGAAAACTGGAATCGCGTGGTCATGTGGAGGCTTTAGGGACGTAATGCGTTTGAGAAAACCAACTTTTCTGAACGTTCAATCACTGGGGACATCGTCTCTTCATAAACCGCAGCCCTAAGCAGCAGGTGCGCAGCGCCTGCGACCGTCGAAGGGTGTCCAAAGTGAAGGCGCTTTGCCGATAGACGCCCTTCGACAGGCTCAGGGCTGCGGTGATGTTGAATCTGTCAGCGCAGCCCCTCCACCCTTCGCTGCGGGAGGAATATACAAATTATCCTTTCAACCGCCGCCGCGCCGTCCCATATACGCAACATGACTTACACTGATCCGCGCTCCTATCTCTACCAACCCGGCCTTCTTGACCCTGACGCCGCAATACGCATCACGCGGGACGCACTGCGCGCCTGCGATGACGGGGAACTATATCTCCAATATAGCGCGACCGAGAGCTTCGGTTTCGACGATGGCCGCTTGAAAATGGCGGATTATTCGACGGGATCGGGCTTTGGCCTGCGCGGTGTTTCGGGCGAGATGACCGGGTTTAGCCACGCCAATGACATGAGCGAGACCGCGATTCGCCGGGCGGGGGAGACGCTGAAGCTGCTTGATCCTGCCAAGGATCAACCCGCGCCGCCACCGCGCCAGAACAACCGGCATTTATACACCGATGGCAACCCGTTGGAGCTGGTGCCCTTCGCGCAAAAGGTCGCTTTGTGTCAGCAAATCGACGCCGCCGCCCGCGCGCGTGATCCGCGCGTTGCCCAAGTCAGCGTCAGCCTGTCGGGTAGTTGGAGCGTGGTTGAAATCGTCCGCGCCGATGGCTTTGTCGCCACCGACGTCCGGCCTTTGGTCCGCCTCAATGTCGCTATCGTCGCGCAAGATGGCGAACGTCGCGAAACCGGAAGCTATGGTTTTGGCGGGCGCTATCTCTACGACAAATTATTTGCAGAACAGGAATGGGAACATGCGATTGACGTCGCCTTGGCGCAGGCGCTGACCAATTTGCGTTCGGTCGCCGCGCCCGCTGGCGAAATGACCGTGTTGCTTGGCCCCGGCTGGCCCGGCGTGTTGTTGCATGAGGCAGTTGGCCATGGCCTGGAAGGCGATTTCAACCGCAAGGGCAGCAGCGCCTTTTCCGGCAAAATCGGGCAGCGCGTTGCCGCGCCCGGCGTTACCGTGGTCGACGATGGCACGATGCAGAACCGGCGCGGGTCGCTCTCGATTGATGATGAAGGCACGCCGACTCAGGAAAATGTCCTGATCGAAGACGGCATACTGCGCGCTTATATGCAGGACCGCATGAATGCCCGCCTGATGGGTGTGGAGCCCACCGGCAATGGCCGCCGCGAAAGCTTTGCCCATGCACCGATGCCGCGCATGACCAACACCTTCATGCGCAGCGGTAATGACGACCCTGCCGAACTTTTAAGCCGCGTCAAAAACGGCATTTTCGCCAAAAGCTTTGGCGGCGGCCAAGTCGATATTGTGTCAGGCAAATTCGTGTTTAGCTGCACCGAGGCCTATTTGGTCAAGAACGGCAAGCTTGGCGACCCGATCAAGGGTGCGACCCTGATCGGCGATGGTCCAACCGCGTTGAACAAGATCATTGGCCTTGGCAATGACATGGCGCTCGATGAAGGCGTTGGCGTCTGCGGCAAGGCGGGGCAAAGTGTTCCCGCGGGCGTCGGGCAACCCACCACTTTGGTGAGCGCGCTGACAGTGGGCGGGACGGCGGGGTGATCTGCGCATATTTCGGTCAGAATGGCGCTATGTCCGAACTAACCGCATGATCCTGATATGAGCCTCGCGATCAAGGTTGCGACCTATAATATCCGCAAGGCGGTGGGGCTTGATCAACGCCGCGATCCGGCGCGCATCCTGTCGGTGCTGAATGAAATTGATGCCGATATTGTGACGCTGCAAGAGGTGGACCGCCGCTTTGGCGCGCGGGTCAGTGCGATTCCCTTGGCGATGTTGGCGGCAGAGACGCCTTATGTGCCGGTGCCGTTAAACGCGCATCCGGCGGCGATTGGTTGGCATGGCAATGCGATTTTGGTGCGCAAGGGCATTGAGGTGCGCCATACCCAGCCGATCGACATGCCAACGCTGGAACCGCGCGGGGCGGTGATGGCGGAGCTGTCGGTGAACGGGCATAGCTTGCGCGTGATTGGCGTGCATCTCGATCTGTCGGGCCTGTGGCGGCGCAAGCAAATCCGCGCTTTGTTGGCTGCCGTTGACGCAAGCCCCCGATTTATGCCCACGGTGATGATGGGAGATTTCAATCAATGGTCGGACAAAGGCGCGCTGAGCGAGCTTGCCTTTCACCATCACCGGTTGGTGCAAACGCCCAAAAGCTTTCATACCTCGCGCCCCGTTGCCCGGCTTGACCGCATCATCGTCAGCCATGAGGTGAAAGTGCGCGCCGCCGATTGCCATATTTCGCCTTTGTCGAAACAGGCGTCGGATCATCTGCCCTTATGGGCAAACATGCAGATTGGTTAGGGTCAGGACCACTTAAATCCACCATCGCGGCGTCAAAATGGCTTTGAGATCAAAGCCATTTTGGCGTCCTTCGGATTTGACCCATATTGTCCATTGCCACGTTGGCAAGCTTGGACTTAGAACCACTAAGTCCTGCGCTTGCCGCCTTGCACTGAACAGTATGGCCTCAAACCGCGAAGGTGGATTTAAGTGGTCCTGACCCTAATGCCTAAATATTAGGCAGCTAAATATGGCTGATTAAATAATAGGCATATACTGTCCCTGCGTCGCATGGCGTCAGGCCCCAAATATCCGAATACCGACGCTTTTGCGTGCTTTGTGCTTTCTGGCACGGCGTTTGCATATTGCAGTGCACAACCATCGGGGGGTCTGCATGAAATATATTATCGCCGTGATTAAACCGCACAAGCTGGATCCGGTGCGCGAGGCGCTGACCGCGCTGGGCGTGTCGGGCATGACTGTGACTGAGGTCAAAGGCTTTGGCCGGCAAAAGGGTCAAACCGAAATCTACCGTGGTGCTGAATATGCAACCAACATGGTGCCCAAGGTGAAAATCGAGATTGCTTGCGCGTCCGATCAAGCCCCTGCGGTCATTGAGGCCATTCAGCACGCCGCCGAAACCGGTGCCATTGGCGATGGCAAAATTTTCGAATTCGAGCTCGCTGGTGCGTTACGCATCCGCACGGGCGACACCAACGAAACCGCGCTTTGACGCGGTAGTATTAAGCTAGGGGAACCAAATAATGTCAAAGACACTGAAATTTTTGGGCGCGGCGGGGGCGATAGTGTTCGCCGCCTTGCCCGCCTTCGCGCAGGAGGCTGTGGAGAAAGCAGCCGACGGCGCAGCGGCGGCTGGCGCTGCTGTAGCCGAAGTTGCGGCCGCTGCCGCTGTTGCCGACGGCCCGATCAAGGCCCCAACGGTCGAACAAATGGCCGGCATGGTCGACAAGGGTGATACAAGTTGGATGCTGATTAGCTCGGCCTTGGTATTGCTGATGTCGATCCCGGCATTGGCATTATTCTATGGTGGGCTTGTCCGCACAAAGAATATGCTGAGCCTGTTGATGCAGGTGTTCATGATCGTATCGGTCGCGGCGCTTGTCTGGGTCACTTATGGCTACAGCCTGGCCTTCACCAGCGGCAACGCCTTCATCGGCGGCTTTTCCAAGATGTTCTTGGCCGGCGTTTCGACAACGACTTATGCTGCGACCTTTAGCAACAACGTCTATATCCCCGAATATGCCTTTGTGGTGTTCCAGATGACCTTTGCCTGCATCACGCCGGCACTGATCGTCGGCGCGTTTGCAGAGCGGATCAAGTTTACGCCGTTGATAATTTTTACGGTATTGTGGCTGACCTACGCTTATTTCCCTATCGCGCACATGGTTTGGTATTGGCCAGGGCCAGATTTCCTCGTCGATGCACCAAATGATGTCGGCTTCTTATGGGGCAAGGCAGCGCTCGATTTTGCGGGTGGCACCGTTGTGCACATCAACGCGGGTATCGCGGGCCTTGTCGGCTGTCTTATCATCGGCAAGCGCGTTGGCCATGGCAAGGAAGCCACCCCGCCACATTCGATGACCATGACGATGATCGGCGCGTCGCTTTTGTGGGTGGGCTGGTTCGGCTTTAACGCTGGCTCCAATTTGGAAGCCAATGGCCTTGCGGCTCTGGCGTTCATCAACACCTTTGTCGCGACGGCTGCTGCCGCAGTGGCATGGTGCCTGATTGAACAATTCCACCATGGAAAGCCTTCCTTGCTTGGTGCAGTTACTGGCGCGGTTGCTGGCCTTGTCGCCATTACGCCTGCCAGCGGCTTTGCCGCGCCGATGACCTCGATCCTGCTTGGCTTTGCGGCATCGGGCCTATGCTATGTCTTCGTCGCTTATGTGAAGAACAAACTTGGCTATGACGACACGCTTGACGTCTTTGGCGTCCACGGCGTTGGCGGCATCGTCGGCGCACTGGGCACCGCAGTTGTCGCCGACCCTGCGCTTGGTGGCCAAGGATGGGTTAATTACACCGTTTTCCCTGCCATTCCGGGCGAATATGTTATGGCTGATCAGTTCGTCTCGCAGCTTTGGGCCGTGGGTACGACGGTATTGTGGACGGGCGTTGTTTCGGCCGTTTTGTTCTACGCACTGAAATTCACCACCGGCCTTCGTCCAACCGAAGACGCCGAGCGTGAAGGCCTTGACCTTACCGAACATGGCGAGCGTGCTTACAACTATTGAGTTTTACGACTTGGCGGCGGGGCGTTCTCTCCTCTCCTTTTACGCCCCGCCACCTCCCGATGTTCCTCCCGCGAACATCCAACTCATGGCCCGGACCCGCGATGGTCCGGGCCTTTTTTGTGCGGTGCGAACAGGTGCGGGCCGTCATCCTCCCACCTCGTCACCCTCTCCACCCCGTCCCCCACGTGACCCTCTCCCCCACGTCACCCTCCCCCATAACCGTCATCCTTCCCCCACAACGTCACCCTGAACTTGTTTCAGGGTCTATCGTGCAGCAAGCCCAGAGCTAGAAAGGCTAAATGGACCCTGAAACAAGTTCAGGGTGACGTGGGGGAGAGGGTGACGTGGGTGGGGAATGTTTACCTTCCTTTCTTCCTTCTCTCTCTGCGCCCTCCGCGCCTCTGCGTGAGTCCATTTTGCACGCAAAGGCGCAGAGGACGCAGAGGGTATGCACTTGGATAAAAGTCGTTCGTGTCGCGCGAAGACGAGACAAGGTGTCGTCACAAAAATCTGCGTCGTACAAAAAACCGCTTTCCTACAAATAACCATATGGGTTATCTGATTCGCGTCAGCCAGGCCGCGGTCTAGAACGTGGGTCGGGATGATGGGAACGCTGGCGGGGGAACTCGCTGGCACGGCCGGCGCGATAGGGTGCTTGCTTCAGCCTTTAAAAGGGCCTGTTGCATCAAGCTCTGAACAGCGCACAAGCGGCTGGGTGTGGCGGCGCGATCCGTCCCGTTCGTCATGGACGGCCTTGGGGGCTTTAGGAACCTTCATCCCAAGGAAAGCAGCCCAGCCAAGATAAGGCGGCTCCTAGAATAAGACTGATGGAACAAACGAGCCTTAATCACCCAACGCCATCAGCCGGAAGCAGCACCAGCGCTTCCGCGTCGGCCGTCCCTTTTTTCTATGCGTGCACACGCGCGACGAATTTGTAGGAAATAATATTGCGCGTGTTGGAAACTTTGTGTGTGAGTTCGCGGGATATCGAATATGCACGACACGAACGGATGTGGAGGGTGTTACTCTTCACTCCGTCACCCTGAACTTGTTTCAGGGTCCATTTACCCATTCTGGCTATGGGCGTGCTGCACAATGGACCCTGAAACAAGTTCAGGGTGACGGGAATTAGAGAAAGGCGGGCGCTCCTACCCGTTTATGTTGAGCCGTCCGACCGGCAGAGGGTTCGAGACATCCCTAAAGCACGCACCCCACACAAACGAAAGGGGCCGGAAGTTCCCCTCCAGCCCTCACGTAACTCCAACAGACCAGTTGGCATGTAGCGCAATCCCCGTTTACGCGACCTTCGAATCGGTTGTTAGGATAAAGGGATCACCACCGGTGCCGACATGCCCCGATGCGGCTGAAATGCTTGGCTTGGCCGTGGACTTGTGGCTGAACTTGCCTTCAATTTGCCCGCCGGGTGCGATGGTCAGGTTGCTGTAGACAACGTCGCCTTTGATACGCGCGGACGATTCGATGACGAGGTCATTGGCTTCAATCGAACCTTCGACATGGCCCGAAAGCTTGGCCGAATCGGCGGTGACTTTGCCCGCGATAAAGCTGCCTTCGCCCTGCACCAAATTGCCGCAGGTCACGTCGCCCTGCACCTTGCCGTCGATATGAAGGTCGACCCGCGCCGACAAATTGCCGACGATTTCGACGTCGGATGCAATGATCGAGAATGTGTGACCTGAATTGTTGCGCACGCTTACATTATTCCTTTGCGGCAGAGTCGGCACGGTATTCGGCGACTGTTTGGACCTTGAGAACATCTGGATTTGCCTCCAAAAACTTACGCGGGTTAATCGCCTGACCGTTTAGGCGCACCTCGAAATGCAGATGGCTGCCGGTCGACCGACCCGTGCTGCCCATCCGTCCGATTTGAACGCCGCGTTCAACCATCTGACCCCGTCTGACATGTACGCCCGATAAATGCGCATAGCGTGTAACCAAGCCATTGGCATGTCTAATTTCGACGCTGTTGCCATAACCGCCATTAAAACCGGCCAACACGACCTTGCCTTTGGCTGCGGCAAGGATGGGGGTTCCAACGGGGCCTTTAAAATCGAGACCGGCGTGCATTGCGGCGGCGCCGGTGAATGGGTCGGCGCGATAGCCAAAGCCGCTCGACATCATCATCGATGCAGCAGGCATGGCGGTGGGGATTGCGGCCAGAGCGCGCTCCATCGCGTCCATGCGGCCAAGCGCGGCGGCCAGATTCAAGAAACGCGGGTCGCGCGCTTCCTTTTTCCCTTTGCCGAAAAAGGGTTCGAACAGGCCACCTTGCGCGTTGCGGGCTTGGCGGGCCAAGACTTCGGGGTTCAACCCGAATTGGCGGATTGCGGTTTCTGCCTGTAATGTTCGCGCTTGCGCCACTTTCGTCATTTTTTCGGCGAAGCGAATTTGCCGCACCTCGATACGGGCAAGGCCAGCGGCTTCGGGCACCATCGCGCTAATCGTCTTCACGGCCTTTTCTTCCTCGCGCGAGTCGGCGGAGGCGGAGGGTGCTTGCGCTTCAGCCTCCGGTAAATCACCGAGATATTGGTCGCCCAGGCTTTCGAGCATTTCCTGTCGACGTTCCAAATCCTGCGTCACTTCGTCGATAGAGCCACGATAGCTGGCCACGCGTTCTTCGGCGGATTCAACCTTTGCCTCTTGCTCGATCAACGCAAGGCGCTGTGCGGAGACGGTCACTTGATTGATGGCCATGCCAAAAGTGACCAACAACCAAACACCGATGACGGACGCGAAAGTAGCCGCGGCACGGCGTTGCAATTGCGCCGATATTTTTAAAAACCGGACTTGGCCATTGGCCCGCATGAAAAATTCGCGGTCAATAAACCATCCAGCTATCCGGTTTTTCCAACCGGACATTCTGATTTTTAGCGACACGACCCACCCCGTTATTTTGTAACAAGCCGCCTAGCAGAGGAGATGGGCCACGGCGAATCACGCAAAGCTGAACCGTGACGAGTCGGTTGAGTCGTGCGATGAGCTGTGGAAAACCCCTCAAATGCAGCTCCGGATAGGCCCGAATCGGCGCGCATTGTTTAAATCAAAGGTGTAAAACTACGTAAATTCAAACATATATGGTCGATTCGCATTTGTTCCACATGCGATGAACGCGAAATGGGGACGATCGCTTTCCCTTTTGGCACCCTTTCTCTAATAGTATCAGGCAATGACAGGCAGCAACATTTTGATAACCGATCTCACGGCCAAGGCGCGCACTGCGGCGCGGCATTTGGCTGGCGTCGATGATGCGGCGAAGACGGCTGCGTTAACGCGCGCGGCGCAGGCATTGCGTGATGGCATGGCGGATATCCTCAGCGCCAATGCCAAAGATGTCGATGCTGCGGTGGCGGCCGGTATTTCGCCCGCGATGCTAGACCGGCTGAAGCTGGATGAAGCCCGCGTCGCGTCGATGGCGTCTGCGGTCGAAGTGGTCGCAACGCTGGCAGACCCGGTGGGGCAAATCATCGATACCCGCGCTCGTCCAAATGGCCTACTGATGGAGCGCGTCCGCGTGCCGGTCGGCGTGTTGGGCATCATTTATGAAAGTCGGCCTAATGTGACCGCCGATGCGGCGGCCTTGGGGCTGCGGTCGGGTAATGCCGTTATCCTGCGCGGCGGTAGCGAGGCGGTATACAGCAACCGCGCCATTCATGCGGCGATGGTGCAGGGCATTACGCAAGCTGGCTTGCCCGCAGATGTTATTCAGCTTGTTCCGACGCAGGATCGTGCGTTGGTCGGTGACATGCTGCGCGCACAAGGGGCGATTGACATGATCATCCCGCGTGGCGGAAAATCGCTTGTGGCGCGCGTTCAGGACGAAGCCCGCGTGCCCGTGCTCGCGCATCTCGACGGCATCTGCCATAGCTATGTGCATAAGGACGCCGATCCCGACATGGCGCAAGCGATTGTGGTCAACGCCAAAATGCGGCGGACGGGCATTTGCGGTGCGACCGAGACGGTGCTGATTGATCAGGATTATCCCGCGCCTGCCGCGTTGATTGCGGCGCTCATTGACGCAGGTTGCGAAGTGCGAGCGGACGATGTGCTGATGGAGCTGGATGCGCGGACCGTCTCTGCCGATGCGCAGGATTGGGATACCGAATATCTCGACTCAGTCATTTCGGCCTGCGTCGTTTCCGGCCTTGATGCAGCCATGGACCATATCGCCCGCCATGGGTCGCACCATACCGACGCGATCATTACGCAAGATGCCGCCGCCGCTGCCCGTTTCTTGGCAGAGGTCGACAGCGCGATTGTCATGCACAATGCCTCCACCCAATTTGCCGATGGCGGCGAATTTGGCTTGGGCGCAGAGATTGGCATCGCTACGGGCCGCCTGCATGCCCGTGGCCCGGTCGCGCTGGAGGGGCTGACAACGTATAAATGGATCGTGCGCGGGCAGGGCCAAACTCGCCCTTGAAAACAATCCCGCTCTTGAAAACTGTTGGCCTCATGGGTGGATCGTTCAATCCCGCGCATAAAGGGCATCGCGCGATCAGCCTGTTCGCGATGGATTCGCTTGGCCTTGATGAATATTATTGGATGGTGTCCCCGGGCAACCCGTTAAAGCCCAAATCGGACATGGCCCCATTGCCCGCGCGCATGGCATCGGCAAAGGCGCAAGCCCGCCGCACCCCGATTAAGGTCACCGCCATCGAACGCGACCTTGGCACCGTCTACACCGCAGAAACCCTGACAAAACTGGTCGCACGTTATCCGAAAACCCGGTTCATCTGGATCATGGGGGCGGACAATTTGTTGCAATTTCAACATTGGCGGCGGTGGCGCGATATAGCGCGGTTGATGCCGATTGCAGTTATCGCCAGACCCGGCTATAAGGAGCGCGTCGTTGCGGGTCCCGTAATGGCCTGGTTCAGACGGTTTGTCCGGCGTCCGGAACAGCGTCATCACTGGACGAAATGGAGTACGCCAGCGCTTGTCTTTTTGCGCTTTCGTCCAGATCCGCGTTCGGCCACCGCTCTTCGGCGTGCCGACCCATATTGGTTTCACCGATATAAGGAACTTGGAACGCGTGACGGCGTTACCCGAAATATTGTGCTTTAAGGAGCCATCTTGATCGACACTGCTTCCGTTCCTGCGCCGACTGCAAAGTCCAAGGAACCCACATTGACCCCCGACGCGCTGCACGCGCTGATTCTCCAATCGCTCGACGATGATCAGGCGCAAGAGGTGGTCACCATCCCGCTTGAAGGGAAAAGCAACATTGCCGACCATATGGTCGTCGCATCTGGCCGTTCGTCGCGCCAAGTCGCGTCCATGGCGCAGAAACTTGCCGAGCGTATCAAAAAGGCCGGTCGTCATGCCCGCATTGAAGGTCTGCCATCGGCGGACTGGGTGCTGATTGATGCCGAAGATGTCATTGTGCATCTGTTCCGCCCCGAGGTCCGCAGTTTCTATAATCTGGAACGCATGTGGGCCTTTGGCGACGCGCCCGAAGTCGCGTCGCAATAAGACCGATTGCCCGCGCCGATGGCGATGCGCCTGCACATCATCGCGCGCGGCAAGATTGGCCGTTCCCCCGAATCGGAACTGGTCGACCGGTATCTGAAACGGATTAGCTGGCCCACCAAGCATAGCGAACTGCCTGATCGGGGCGGGGAGCTTCCGGCGTCGGACAGCCCGCACAAAACCATCATTTTGGATGAAAAGGGCGCGCAGCTAAGCTCGGTTGAACTGGCGGGATTGTTGGAACGCTGGCGCGACGATGGCGTGCGCGAAGTGCGCTTTCTCATTGGTGCAGCCGACGGCTTTGATGATGCGGCGCGTGCCAGCGCAGACAGACTCATCGCTTTTGGCAAGGCAACCTGGCCGCATTTAATGGCACGCGCGATGCTCGCCGAACAATTGTTCCGCGCGACATCGATTATTGCCAACCACCCTTATCATCGTGAGGGATGAGCGCCATGCGGTTCTGGCTTACCCTCGCGACGTTGACTTTGGCACCATTTGCCATTGCAGGTGGGTTAATGGCGCAGGCGTCGGTTTCGGACGATGCGCAGCAACGGGCATTCCGCGCCGCGAAACAAGGCGCGCTTGCCGCCGAACGACGCAGCGAAACATTGCGGCAAGAGGCCGGCAATGCCGATAAAGCCACCGACCGCTTCTTGGCGCAGCGTGCAGTGCTATCCGCAGAAATTGACGCCGCCGAGGCGCAGATTGATTTAGCGGCCGCACGCTTCGCGATTATTTCGCGCCGTCAAAAGGCACAGCAATCGCAGTTGAATGCCCAAAGCGCGCCCGTCCTGCGCCTCAACGCTGCGCTTCAGCATATGGCCGGAAAGCCTAGTTATTTCCTGATGATGCAGCCGGGGCAGCGGGAGGATTATATGCACCTGCGCGCTATCATGGCGACATTGCAGCCAGCGATCATGCGCCAGACCAGCGCGCTGCGTCAGCAGATTGCCGCGCAAAATGAATTACAGGGTCAAGAAATATCCGCATTGAAATCGCTCCGCGATGCCCGCCGCCAGTTGAAAAGCCGTCAAGCGGCATTGGCAAAGCTGGAGGGCGACGCGCGCGGCAATGCAGGTGCCTTGTCCGCAAATGCCGCCATCGCCTTTGAACAAGCCATTGCGCAAGGCGAACGGGCGCGGGACATTGTCGGGCGGATCGATAGCCAGCGATTAAGCGCGGCAAAGGCATCGGAACTCGCTGCGCTGGATGGACCCTTCATTCGTCCCGGACGCGCCAATCCGCAACCTTCGGGTAAGCGCGCGTATATCCTGCCAGTGGCAGGCAGGCTATTGACGGGCTTTGGTGAACTCAGCAACACGGGCTATCGCGAACGCGGCCTGCGGCTGGCAGTGACACAGGCAGCGCGCGTGATGGCACCAGCGGCGGGCACCGTGACCTTTGCCGGGCGCTATCGTAGCTATGGCCAGATTGTCATTATCGAACATGGCCAAGGGTGGGACAGCCTGATTACCCATCTCGATTCTGTCCAAGTCATAAAGGGTCAGAAAGTGGACCAAGGCAGTCTGCTTGGTCGCGCCGGAAAATCTGCACCCGAAATTGGCGTCGAACTGCGCAAAAATGGTCGTTTCATGGACATTGCCGCCTTATTGGGGTGACCCGCGTAAACACGCTTTCACACAAGGTTAAGGCAGGATATACGAAAACGATATGATGAAATGGAAATTGTCTATGAAGCACCGTTTGCTGCCCTCCACCCTTGCCATTGTCGTGGCAATCGCCGTGCCCGGCACGATGCTCGTTGCGCAAAATATGCAGCAACAACAATATCAGGCGCAGCAGATTGAGGATCTTGACCAATTCCTTGCTGTTTATCGCAAGGTCAAATCCAGCTATGTCGACAAGGTCGACGACAAAAAATTGATGGAAGGCGCAATTCAGGGGATGTTGGCCAGCCTTGATCCGCATAGCGGCTTTCTGGATCAATCTGATTTTAGCGCACTCAATACCCAGATTAAGGGCGAATATGGCGGCCTTGGGCTTTCCGTAACGCTTGAGGATGAAGCGGTAAAAGTGATGACGCCGACCAAGGACACGCCCGCCGACAAGGCAGGCATTAAGTCCGGCGACTTCATCACCCATCTGGACGGCAAGCTGATTGTGGGCGGCACCTTGGATGAAGCCGTTAAGGCCATGCGCGGCGCGCCGGGTACGACGATTAAGCTCACAATCTTCCGTCCTGGCCGCGATGCGCCATTTGACGTCACACTGACGCGCGCGATTATCGACCTGAAACCTGTGCAATGGGAAGTGAAAGACCGCATTGGCGTTATCTCCGTCACGGGCTTTTCCGAAAAGACCGGGGATGACGTTGTTGCAGCGGTCGCTGGCATAAAGAAGACGCTCGGCGGCAATCCTCTGGGTTACATCATTGACATGCGGTCCAACCCCGGCGGTATCTTGGATGAGGCGGTGGCCGTGTCCGATGCGTTTTTGACCAAGGGTGAGATTGTGTCCGAACGGGGCCGCGACCCGCGCAATGTGGGCCGCTGGTGGGCGGAACGCGCCGTTCCCGGTGACGTGACCGGCGGCGCGCCGATCATTGTGTTGGTGGATGCCGGGTCGGCTTCGGCCTCTGAAATCGTTGCGGGCGCCTTGCAAGACCATCACCGCGCCTTGGTCATGGGGGAACGCAGCTTTGGCAAGGGGTCGGTGCAAGATGTGCTCCGTTTGCCTGGGGATACGGGTGTACGCCTCACCATTGCGCGTTACCATCTGCCATCGGGCCGTTCGGTGCAGGAAGGCGGTATCAAGCCTGACATTCGCGTGCCGCAGTTGACTGACCCTGATTATAAAAGCCGTGTGTCAATCCGCGAATCTGACCTGCGCCGTCATTTGGTTAATGAATTGAAAGACAACAATAAGGATCTGGAACAAGACATCACCGACGATCCCCGCTTCGCCATGACCGCCGAACAGTTGAAGGCAAAGGGGATTGAGGATTTCCAACTCTATTACGCCATGGAAACGCTTCAGCGGCTTGGGCCCCGGACGATGAAACTGGCGGCAAAGCCGGTGAAGAGCAAAGCCAAGAATTGAGGGCGACGGTGTAGGTGGTTTTTGGTCATCCCCGCGAAGGCGGGGATCCAACACCCACCCTCTCGTAAAACCACAGAGTCTTGGGCAAGATCATCACCGCGTGATGGATCCCCGCCTTCGCGGGGATGACGACCAAGGGGCATTGAGAATCCGTTATGCTGGAGCCAAAGAGAACTTAAACCCACGTCATGCTGAACTTGTCTGTGCGCTGCACGCCTTCGGCCCCAGGATGACGAGATTCGTTCAGGATGACGAATTTGCTTTTAACACCCCGTCATGCTGAACTTGTTTCAGCATCCATCGTGCAGCAAACCCAGACGATGCGAGGCGAAATGGACCCTGAAACAAGTTCAGGGTGACGGTTTTGGGGCCGTGGCACCGTTGAGTCATCTTGGAGCCAAAGGCGTGCAGCGCACATCTTGCTTCTCCATTTTACTTTTGCTGCGACGCTGTAGTAAGATGCTCAAATACATTCATCATAACAGTTCTCTAGGTATCACCATATATGACACCAAAATTCGACAAGGCCCATATGCTGGCATTTTTGTTACCCGCTGCGTTGCTGGGGGGCGCTTATGGGTCGCAATATATTGGCGGGCTTTTCCCGTGCGAAATGTGCTGGTGGCAGCGTTATCCGCATTTTGCGGCCGTGGCGATTGCGCTGGTCGCCTTTGGCGTCAGCAACGCTGCCTATCGCAACGTCTTGGTCGCTTTGGCGGCATTGGCGATTGCCACCAGCGGCCTCATTGGCGGGTTTCATGCGGGCGTGGAATATGGCTATTGGGAAGGGCTGACGGCTTGCACCGCGACAATTTCGGGTAGCGGCGATGATCTGCTTAAGTCGATCATGAACGCCCCCTTGGTACGTTGTGACGTTGCCCCTTGGACCTTATTTGGCATTTCGCTTGCGGGGTATAATTTTCTCTTGTCGTTTGGCGGCGCAATGCTCATCTTGGCAATGATATGGCGCAGCAAGAAAATCTGAAAACCTCCGCACAGCGGACACGGGCAATGGAACGCATGATCCGCGTGAACCAAGCGGGCGAGTTTGGCGCGAAACGGATTTATGCGGGTCAGCTTGCGGTGATGGGCGACCGAACCCCTGCGGCGCGCAGCATTGCGCATATGGCCGAACAAGAGGAACGCCATCTGAACGCCTTTGACAAGATGATGGCGGAACGCGGCGTTCGCCCCACGGCCTTACACCCTATCTGGAATGTCGCGGGCTTTGCGCTTGGCGCTGTGTCTGCGGCAATCGGGCCGGAGGCGGCCATGGCGTGCACTGTCGCCGTCGAAACCGAAATCGACCGCCATTATAGCGAACAACTCGCCGAAATTGGCGACAGTGACCCCGAACTATCGGCGATGATATTGGATTTCCAAGCCGATGAGTTGGAACATAAGGCCACAGCTTTGGCGCAAGGCGCGGAACGCGCGCCTGCCTATCCGTTGATGAGCGCGTTGGTCCGCATGGGTTGCCGCACCGCCATTGCCGTGTCGAAACATATATAAGCTTCATCGCGCATTCAGCCTGCGCCGTTCAAAACAGGCCGACACATTCTTGGAGATGATCCCGTGAAAGCAATGGCCAGAATATCGCTCGTGAGCATCGCCTTGATGCTATCGGTTCAGGCGTCGGCGCAAGATGCACCGACGGCGAAGCCTGGCGATGAAAAAATTAACCAGCTTATCATCTATGGCGACGACAAATGCCCCGAAAGCGTTGGCGATGAAATCGTCGTCTGCGCGCGCATGGGCGAGGCGGACCGTTATCGCATTCCTTCATCCTTGCGCGGTAACCCCAATGACCCGCGCAACGAAGCGATGTCAGAGCGGATTAAATCCTACGAATATGTCGCGGCAAGCGGCACGATGAGCTGCTCACCATCTGGCGCTGGCGGTTTTACCGGCTGCGGCTTGGCGGAGATTAACAAGGCTTATGCCGAAAAAGCACAAGACCCCGGCATCACTTTTGGCCGCTTGATTGCTGCCGAACGCGCCAAGCGCATGGCGGGCATTGATGCCGAAGCCGCCGAAGTTGAGGCGCGCGTTGTCGAATTTGAAAAAGGCCGCGCCGAACGGGAAGCCAAGTTGCAGGCTGAGTTAGATGCCAAAGAAGCGGCCAATGCAGAGGCCGATCCGCTTCCGCAGCCGAAAAGCTAAAATTAGCGCGTCGCTTTTTCCGCCGCGACCCAGTCCTTAATCTGCTGCTCAAGCACGTCCAGTGGCACAGACCCTTGTCCAAGCACCGCATCATGGAACGCGGCCAGATCAAATTTCGGCCCGAGTTCCTTGTTCGCCATATTGCGCAATTCGCGGATTTTCAGCTCGCCCAATTTGTACGCGAGCGCCTGACCGGGCCAGCTGATATACCGGTTTACCTCCGCCTCGATATTCGCGGCGGACAGGGCGCTGTTGTCGGTCATGAAGGCGATGGCCTGCTGTTTGCTCCAACCCTTGGCATGAATGCCGGTGTCAACCACCAGGCGGCATGCGCGCCACATTTCGTAGGACAGCCGGCCCATATCCTTGGCAGGCGTATCATATAGCCCCATTTCGATGCCAAGCCGTTCGGAATACAGCCCCCATCCTTCGGTGAACGCCGTGAACGATGCGCCATATTTGCGGAAATCGGATAAGGGCAGCTCCTGCTGCAACGCGATTTGATGATGGTGCCCCGGGACCGCCTCATGCACAGAAAGCGCTGGAATCTCCCAGAACGGGCGCTGGTTCAACTTCGACGTGTTGACAAAATAGGTGCCGGATATCCCAATTTCGGGCGACCCTGGATTATAATAAGCCGTCGTGGTTCCTTCAGCAGTCTCCGCCGGAATTTCCTTTATGCCATATGGCAAGCGGGGCAGGCGGCCGAACAGGCTGGGCATTTTGCCGTCGATGATCTTGGTCATGCGCGCGACCTTTTCCATCAACTCCTCTGGCGTTTTGGCATAATATTGCGGGTCGGTACGCAGATGTTTGATAAAGGCTTCGCGGCTGGGATAGCCTGCCTTTTTTGCGACATCGACCATTTCGGCGCGAATGCGTGATACTTCGCTCAGGCCAATTTGGTGGATTTGCTCTGCCGTCAGATTGGTGGTGGTTTCTTCGCGGATGCGAAAGGCATAATAAGCCGCGCCATCGGGCTGCGCTGACACGCCGGGGGCCTTGGCACAAGCGGGCTTGTAGCTTGCGGTGTACCACGCCAATTGTGTGTTGAGCGCCGGGTGGATGATATTGCGGATGGTTGCCTCGGCACTGGCCGCCAGCGCCGCAAAGTCACTTTCCGAAATGCTATCGGGGCGCTTGGCGGCATAAGGACCGTAGAAACGCGACCGGCGAATGTCCGACGCGATCAGGCCGCTAACGGTTCCTTCAAATCCGGTCAGTGTTTCGCACGGCTGCGTAAACCTGCCCTTGATCGCGACATTGGCGACCGCGATATTCTCGTCATTGACGCGACCATATTGCGCAAGCCGGGCATTGTAGCTTTCAAAATCTGTCTTGGTTTTGAACGGCAAGTTTCGCGACATGCTGGCGAGTTGTTGGTGCCAGCTCGAATAGGTCGTGAAGTTGATGGCGCGCTGGCCGAACTGATTGCCTTCGATCGTAGATACCAGCGACCGCCGTAATATGCCCGCCTCCACCTTCGACGCAGCGCTCAACGCATGTGCCGGAATGGCGTTCAGGCGGGTTAGAAACTTTGCCGCATCGGCGGCCCTGCGGTCCTGCGCCGCTAGGGTATAATCGCCAAGCTCATCGGCATAATCATTCACGCCGAGCGCGCTGGCGTAGACAGGCGCTTCTTTTAGCGTCGTCGCCCAGACGTCATCGACCAAAGCCGTGAGATCATCATTGGCATCGGCATAAGCAGGCGTTGAAAGCGCAAATAAGCACCCGGCGATGAATAGGCTACGCATGAATAAGGCTTCTCCGTCACAAATTGAGGTGACGCATAAAGCAGGGAAAGCGGCAATTGGCCAGCGGCGATTCTTTGCGCGCATTGGCGCGGCGGGCTGAACAGCGATGCTCAGCCTGCCGCAGTTCTTTTTTACTCCGCCGCTTCCAATGCTTCATGGTCGGACAAAGGTTGGCTCAGGCGCGTGAGCATTTCCTTTGGACAAATCTGCCAAAATTCGCCGCGCCTGCGATCCCAATCTTCCATGATTGATTTCGACCAAGCGCTGTCGGTTTTTTCGGCATGCGCGGTGATCAGGGCTTTCAGCGCCTCTTCCCAATAGACGCTTTCAAGGCGTTGCCATATGATGCTGTCCGGGTTCGCCATTTGGGTGAAGTCGCGTTCGGTATCGAGCACGAACGCCATGCCGCCGGTCATGCCAGCGCCAAAATTGCTTCCGACCTTGCCCAAGATAACTGCGATACCGCCGGTCATATATTCCAAACCATTGGACCCGCAGCCTTCAACCACGACATGCGCGCCCGAATTACGGACCGCAAAACGCTCCCCGGCTTGTCCTGCCGCGAACAAATGGCCGGATGTTGCGCCATACAGAACGGTGTTTCCGATGATGCTATTTTGCTGGCTCGCCAGCGGGCTGCTGACCGTCGGACGCAAGATGATTGTCCCGCCCGACAGGCCCTTGCCGACATAGTCATTGGCGTCGCCAAATACTTCGAGCGTAATGCCTTGGCACAAAAATGCGCCAAGCGATTGGCCAGCGGAACCACGCAAACGGACATGGACATGCCCTTCGGATAGGCCCTTCATACCATATAGCCGCGTGATTTCGGAGCTGAACCTTGTGCCCACCGCACGGTGCGTGTTGCGGACATTATAGGTTAGCTGCATCTTCTCACGCCGTTCAAACACGGGCCGCGCGTCATGGATCATCTGCGCGTCAAGGCTGTCGGGCACTTCATTGCGGAATGTCGGGATGTTGAAACGGCGCGCGCTGTCGGGCGCGTCCACCTTGGCCAATATCGGGTTGAGATCGAGATCATCGAGATGCTCGGCACCCCGGCTGACCTGGCGCAGCAGCTCTGTGCGGCCAATGACTTCATCAAGGCTGCGATAGCCAAGCTTCGCCAGTATCTCGCGCACTTCCTCGGCAATGAAGGTCATCAGGTTGATGACTTTCTCCGGTGTGCCCGTGAATTTCTTGCGCAAGGCCTCATCCTGAACGCACACGCCAACAGGGCAAGTGTTTGAATGGCATTGCCGCACCATGATACAGCCCATGGCAACAAGGCTGAGCGTGCCGATGCCAAATTCCTCAGCGCCCAAAATCGCGGCGATGACGATATCGCGTCCGGTTTTCAAACCGCCATCGGTGCGCAACTTCACGCGGTGGCGAAGGCCGTTGAGCGTGAGCACTTGGTTCGCCTCGGACAGGCCCATTTCCCATGGCGTGCCCGCATATTTGATGCTGGTTTGCGGGCTTGCACCCGTGCCGCCGACATTGCCGGAGACCAGGATGACATCGGCATGCGCCTTGGCCACACCTGCCGCAATCGTGCCAATGCCCGCCGCACTGACAAGCTTCACACAGACCCGCGCGCGCGGGTTGATCTGCTTAAGGTCGTAAATCAACTGCGCCAGATCTTCGATCGAATAAATGTCGTGATGCGGTGGCGGTGAAATCAGCGTCACGCCCGGCGTCGAGTGTCGCAGACGTGCGATCATTTCTGTCACCTTAAAGCCCGGCAACTGCCCACCTTCACCCGGCTTTGCGCCCTGCGCGACCTTGATTTCGATTTCCTCGCACGCGCCCAGATATTCGGCGGTAACACCAAAGCGGCCGCTGGCAATCTGTTTGATAACGCTGTTGGCGTTGTCGCCATTTTCATAAGGCTTGAAACGCTTGCTATCCTCGCCGCCTTCACCCGAGACGGCCTTTGCGCCGATCCGGTTCATGGCAATGGCGAGCGTTTCATGCGCCTCTGGCGACAACGCGCCAAGCGACATTCCGGGCGTGACAAAGCGTTTGCGGATTTCGGTGATCGCCTCAACCTCGTCAATCGCGACGGGTTCTTTGGCGAAGTTGAATTCCAGCAAATCGCGCAAGTAAATCGGCGGCAATTCCTTCACGCCTTGCGCAAATTGCGTGTAAGTCGAATAGCTGTCATTCGCGACGGAGCTTTGCAGCAAATGCATAAGGCCCGCAGAATAAGCATGTTCTTCGCCGCCGTCGCGTTGCTTGTAAAATCCGCCAACCGGCAGGCGCGCAACAGCCGCATCAAACGCGTCATTATGACGGTCGCGCGCGTTGACATATAATGAGTGATAACCCTCGCCCGAAATCTTGTTCGGCATGCCGGGGAAGAAGTCGTTGACCAAAGCGCGTGACAGGCCAACCGCCTCAAAATTATAACCGCCACGGTAGCTGGAGATGACCGCGATGCCCATTTTGGACATGATCTTCAACAGACCTTCGTTAATCGCTATGCGGTAATTTTCGACGGCTTGGGTCAGCGTATAGCCGCCAAGCAAGCCGCGAATATGCCGGTCGGCAATCACCGCTTCGGCAAGATAGGCGTTCACCGTGGTCGCGCCAACGCCGATGAGTACGGCGAAATAATGCGTGTCCAAGCATTCGGCAGAACGGACATTGATCGACGAATAACTGCGCAGGCCATTGCGGACCAAATGCGTGTGCACAGCCGCCGCCGCGAGGATCATCGCGATACCGACGCGGTCGGGACCGATATTTTGGTCGGTCAGGAACAGTTCGGATTTGCCCATCCGCACGGCGGCCACCGCTTCTTCGCGAATACGCGTAATGGCGGCGCGCAGGCCCTCTTGCCCGGTAGAGATATCATAAGTGCAATCAATCTCGGCACCCAATGGCCCGAACGCAGCCTTCAACCTGCGCCAATCGCGCGCCGTCAGGACTGGGCTATCCAGAACCAAGACATCGGCATTCTGGCTCTTTTCCTCCAGGATATTGGCGAGGTTCGAAAAACGCGTTTTTAGGCTCATCACATGCCGTTCGCGCAAGCTGTCGATCGGCGGGTTGGTGACTTGGCTGAAATTCTGGCGGAAGAATTGGCTGATCAGGCGGGGTTTATCGCTGATGACGGCCAGCGGGGTGTCGTCGCCCATGGACCCAATGGCTTCCTTGCCATCCTCGATCATCGGCGCGAGGATCATTTCGACATCTTCCAATGTCATGCCAGCGGCGATCTGGCGCTTCGTCAATTCCGCGCGCGACCAAGCGGGCGCGCTATCGTCGCCAGCCTCGGGCAAGTCGGTGATGCGGCGGAAACCGCCGACCAATGCGCCATAATCCTGCTCGGCAGAAATGCGGTCTTTTAATTCGCCGTCGCGGTATAATTTGCCTTCATCCAGATTGACGGCAATCATCTGCCCGGGACCAAGGCGGCCTTTTTCCAATATCGTCGTTTCGGGCAGGACAACCATTCCCGTTTCGGAGCCGATCACCAGCAAATTATCCGACGTCCGGCTGTAGCGCAACGGACGTAGCGCGTTGCGATCAACGCCAGCAACGGCCCATTGTCCATCGGTCATCGCCAAAGCGGCAGGGCCATCCCATGGCTCCATGACGCTGGACATATATTCATACATGGCGCGGTGGTTGGCGGGCAAATTGGGGTTCGACTGCCATGCTTCAGGAATCAGCATAAGCTTTGCCGTCGGCGCTTCCTTGCCCGAACGGACCAAGGTTTCGAACACCGCGTCCAATGCGGCAGTGTCCGATGATCCGGCTGGAATGACAGGCTTGATATCATCCGACTGCGCGCCAAAGGCGATGCTGGCCATCTTGATCTCGTGGCTTTTCATCCAATTCTGGTTGCCACGAATGGTGTTAATCTCGCCATTATGCGCAAGGCCGCGAAATGGCTGCGCCAACCACCATTGCGGGAAAGTGTTGGTCGAATAACGCTGATGGAAAATCGCAACGCGGCTTTCAAAGCGGTCATCTTGCAGGTCGGGGTAAAATACCGACAGCGACTCCGCAAGGAACAGGCCCTTATAGACAATCGAGCGGCACGACAGCGAACATATATAAAAATCGCGGATTTGCGCAGCGATGATCTTCTTTTCGATCCGGCGGCGGACGAGGTAGAGATTCTTTTCAAATTCGGTTGCGCCGACCTCTTCGGGCATTGGTCCGGCAATCATGATCTGCTCGATCTCGGGCCGCGTCGCTTGCGCTTTATCGCCGATCACGGAGACATCAACCGGAACCTGCCGCCAGCCATAAATGGTGTAGCCAGCGTCGATAATCTCCGCCTCAACAATCGTGCGGCAATTCTCTTGTGCGCTTAAATCGGTGCGCGGCAGGAACACCATGCCAACCGCCAACCGGTTGGGCATAGGGCGGTGGCCGCTGTCCGAAATGGCATCGTCAAAGAAACGGACCGGCAAATCGATATGCAGGCCTGCGCCATCGCCGGTCTTGCCGTCGGCATCGACCGCGCCGCGATGCCATACGGCCTTCAACGCCTCAATCCCCGCCGCCACAACCCGCCGTGAAGGCTTGCCATCGGTCGCCGCAATCAACCCAACGCCGCAGGCATCGCCTTCGGACTCAGGATGATACATGCCTTCACGGGCAAGACGTTCATGTTCGGTTGTGGGGTAGAATATGGTCACTTGGGGGTTTCAAGGTGTTTCTGGGCTTCTACCATCAATTGCATCGCTGCTTGCACGCCCGCTTTTGCACCAACGCCTTGTCCAACGGTGGTTAATTTTTGCTGTATTTTGGGCTGTGCTGCGGTCATAGATTTGCCTGCGCTCGATTCCATAAATCGGCGCATCATAAGCAAATCCGCAGGTTGAATTTCCAACACATATTGCTGTGCCGTCTGCTCAATGATGTTGGGAATTTCTGCTCGAATGCTGGCCATCATGAGTTCGCCGAATCGCTTGCCAAATGCGGCCTGCCCGCCTGGATATTTCTCACTTACTTGCTTGAGTATCTCTGCGCCATCTTCCGTTTGCCCCAATTGGCCAAGATAGCTCGACTCCATCACCGGCAGCATCTGCGCAAACAACGCGTTCAGCATTTTTTCTGTATCGCTCGCTATGAGAATTGCACGCGCATCTTCCACCGGGGTTGATGCCGCCTTAGCTTCATTTGCCGTTGCCGCTTCTGGTATGGTTGCCAGAAATAGCAGCCCAAATGCTGCCTGCTGGACGCTTTTCACTAACTTCATGCTGCAATCCTTTCATCACTGATTTTCGATTTCAAATAAGTGTGCATATGCTGCGTGACATCGCGCCCGTCAAGGATTGCCCAGACGACAAGGCTTGCGCCGCGCACGATGTCGCCAATGGCGAATACGCCGTCGAGGTTCGTCATCTGCGTATTATGGTCCACACGCACGGTGCCCCAGCGGGTGACGTTGAGGTCGGGTGCGTTGAATAACACGGGCAGGTCTTCGGCCTCAAAGCCCAAAGCCATAATCACCATATCGGCGTTCAATGTGAAGTCGCCTTCGGGGTCATTTTCCGGTGTGCGGCGGCCGGAGGCATCGGGGGCCGCAAGCCGCATCTTCGCCACATGCACGCGCTCGACTTTGCCATTGCCGTCAAAGCCCTTGGGACCCGACAGCCAGACAAATTCGACGCCTTCTTCTTCGGCATTGGTCACTTCGCGCTGTGAACCCGGCATATTCTCACGGTCGCGGCGGTAGAGGCATTTGACCGACTTTGCGCCTTGGCGGATCGCGGTGCGGACACAATCCATCGCGGTATCGCCGCCGCCAATGACGACTACGTCTTTGCCATGTGCGTTCATCGCGCCGCTTTCAAAAGCAGGCACAATGTCGCCAAAGCCCTTGCGGTTGGAGGTGGTGAGGAAATCCAGCGCCGGGACAATCCCCTCCAGCCCGATACCCGGCGTCGCAATTGCCCGCGCCTTATAGACGCCGGTCGCTATCAACACCGCGTCATGCTTTGCGCGCAAATCATCCAGCGATGCATCGCGGCCAACCTCAAAATTGGCGTGGAAGTGAATGCCTGCATCCTCCAACCGTTGGACACGGCGCATGACAATGTCTTTTTCCAGCTTGAAACCGGGGATGCCATAGGTCATCAACCCGCCCATGCGGTCATAGCGGTCATATACATGGACGTCATAACCCGCGACGCGCAGATATTCTGCGGTCGTCAGCCCGCCCGGTCCAGCGCCGATGATGCCAACCGATTGGCCGCGCGATGAACCAACTTCGACGGGTTCAACCCAGCCCTGCTCCCACGCGGTATCGGTGATGTATTTTTCAACCGAGCCAATGGTGACCGCGTCATGGCCCGAAAATTCAATAACGCAATTACCCTCGCACAAGCGATCCTGCGGGCAAATACGGCCGCAGATTTCAGGCATGGTGCTGGTCAGGCTGGACATCTCATAGGCTTCGCGCAAGCGCCCTTCGGCGGTCAGGCGTAACCAATCTGGAATATGGTTGTGCAGCGGGCAATGGACCGAGCAATAGGGCACGCCGCATTGCGAACAACGCGACGCCTGATCCGCTGCTGCGGCGGGCGCATAGCGATCTGCGATTTCGGCGAAATCTTCGGCGCGCAATTCGGCTTCCCGCTTATGCGGATAAGCCTGCGGCTTCGAAACAAATTTCAGCATCGGATCTTTTGCCACAACACGCTCCTTCAGAAGCGCTGCGCGTAACGCGGCAAACATACGCTGTCACGTGAAAATCCAATAATAGGGCAGCTTTGTTGACTAAACTAACTCATTTTGAGACGATAATTTACGCGCGCGCAATAATATTTCAAATTAATAGGTCCGTATCGGCACCTACCGCATCGTCAGCCATAGCAACGCGGCTGTTCCAACGATGATTCGGTAATAAGCAAAAGGGGCAAATCCATATTTGCCGACAATGGCGACAAACGCCTTCACCACAACCACCGCGACCAGAAACGCCATGGTAAAGCCAATGGCGATCATCCCCATGTCGTCCGCGTTCAAAAGCGCCCTGTCTTTCCACAAAGCATATACCGTTGCGGCCATCATCGTGGGCACGGCCAAGAAGAAGGAAAATTCTGCGGCGGTCTTGCGTTCAACACCCATCATCAGCCCGCCCATGATTGTCGCGCCCGACCGGCTCACACCCGGCAACATCGCGGTGCACTGGACAAGGCCAATCGCCAAAGCCGTGCCAAAGGGGATTTCCTCAACCGTGTTAAAGCGCACCGTCTTCACCACGCGCTCCAGCAATAATAGGATGATGCCGCCTACGATCAACGCGATGGCAACAATCTGCGGTGTCTGCATCGCGGCGCGAATGGCATCATAAGCCACCACGCCAATCACCACAGCAGGGGCAAAGCCCAAGAGGATGTTGCGCGTGAACGCAACGGGCCCAGCCTGCCGCTTCAACAGCCCCGTGCCCACCGCCCAAAATCTGCGCCAATATACCAATAGCACCGCCAAGATCGCGCCGAGCTGGATCGCGATTTTAAAGGCGACTGAGCTATTATCGGTGAAACCAACCAGCTCGCCCGCCAAAATAAGATGCCCAGTCGATGACACCGGCAAAAACTCAGTCAGCCCCTCAATAAAGCCGAGGAGCAACGCGATCATCGTATCGCTCATGCTGTGGGGCTACTGCCAAAGCGGCCATGCTTGCGGTAAATGTTTAACCAATCGTCGGCAATGACATCCAACGGCGTCGGCACGATGCCATAAGCGGCAAGCCCGTCGGTGCCCGTCACCACATTGTCATGGCCCAGCATCTTAAACTGGTCATCGGTAATCGGCGCGCCGGGCATCCACCCTGTTCCCTTGGCGAGCATCTTTGCAGCAATATCGGGCACTTCGATGAACAGGGGGTCCCGGCCAATCGCTTTGGCGATCCAGCGGTTCAGCTCCATCATGGAGAATATCTCCGGCCCGCCAAGCTCAAGCACGCGGCCATCCTGATGCACCAAAGCGGCGGCAACAGCTTTGGCAACGTCGCCTGCAAAGACAGGCTGGAACTTTGTGGCCGCACCGATGACGGGCACAACAGGCAACATGCGGATCAGCCCGGCAAAGCGGTTGATGAACTGGTCTTCGCGGCCGAACACAATTGACGGCCGCAAGATGACGGCGGCGGGAAATGCCGCATGCACCGCCGCTTCGCCGCCCGCTTTGCTTTGGCCATATTCGGCGTCGCTTTGTGCGTCCGCACCAATTGCGGAGATGTGGACCAAAGCGCCAACGCCGGCGTCTGCGGCGGCCTGTGCCACGATGCCCGCGCCAATATTCTGAACCGCATCCATATCGGCAAAGCTGCCCACCAGATTGACGACAGCATCGGCATCCATCACCGCGCGTTGCACGCTGGCGGGTTTGCGGATGTCGGCTGCCATTAATTGCACCTGGCCCAAATTGCCCAGCGGCTTGATATGATTGGCGCTATTGGCGTTGCGGCCCACAATACGCAGCCGCGCGCCTTGACCCAGCAGCGCCTGCGCGACGTAGCGGCCCAAAAACCCGCCGCCACCAAAAACCGTTATCAACTTGCCCTGCATATATGCTCCGTCAGCCAGCGTGAAACCCTGCGCGCGCTTTGCACCACCGCTAAGCAGCTTTCAAGGCCGACCTGTGTATGGCGGTCGCGGCGCGTGGATTTAATCCACCGCGCGCGCCGCACAGCCGTTGACAATATCACCTAATCGCTTAAAGGAGCGCGCCTACCCGACATGCGGAAATTTCCTGCATGTCTTGTGCCCGGATGGCGGAATTGGTAGACGCACCAGCTTCAGGTGCTGGCGCTGGTAACGGCGTGGAGGTTCGAGTCCTCTTCCGGGCACCAGAAATTCTGAACACATTGAACCGGATATTCTGGTTTCAGTTCAGAAACTGTCCCCGGGGCAACATCCGTTTGCATGGCAAGTTTTGGGGGAAAATCTCGTGGCTGGGAATGACCTAATTTGGGTGGAAGGGGGACAGCGGACTGGCTTCGTTTTCCGGCTTGTTTTGGGCCAGAAACGGCGTGGCAGCTTTTGGGTGTACATGCGGTAAACCGACATTATCAAACAATCATAAGCAACAACCGTTTATCCTAACGGAATTTTTAGTGCCTGCTTGTGTGACGGAAACCTCGCCGCTTGACTGGCAATAAATGCATCTATTTCGGTAAGGTTCGCCAAATCCAGTCCCTCCAAAGACACCAAAAGTTTGTCATCTGATGGGAACGTGCCATAGCCTGCAAATAGGCAGTGCCAAGACAAAGCGCTGTAATAACGGCCAATGCCAAGGCTGTGAATTTCGGCAGTGAGATCGGCGCCTGTGAACCAAGCGGTCATCAGAGTTTTTAAATTGTCCGACAAGGCATAATTGCCGGCGTTGTCGCGCCAATAATCCGAGTCATGCCGTTGGTTCATGCGATAATGGGCAACAATGTAATCACGGATGCCTTCCATGCGATCTGCCAATCCCCAATTCAGTTCGTTTGCATATTGGTTGGTTGCCCCACCTTTCTCAAAGGCTTCGATAAAGCCTTCTACTGTGGCTTGCACAATATGCAGCGCGGTCGCCTCAAGCGGCTCAATAAAACCTTGCGAAAGGCCAACAGCGAGGCAGTTGCCAACCCAGCACCGCTCCAGCCGACCAACGTTCATTTTCAGGTGTCGAGCCGGTGTTTCGCTGTCCAATAGTCCCAAATGACGCCTAAGCTCTGTTTCAGCCACGTCTGGGTCGATGTAGCGCGAGGAATACACATAACCATTACCCGCGCGGTTTGTCAGCGGAATGCGCCATGCCCAGCCTGTCGACAAGGCGGTTGCCTTTGTTTCGCTGGGAATGTCCCCAGCATCATTTGGCGTCGGCATGGCAATTGCGGAATCGTTGAATAGATTGTCGCCAAAGCTGATGAAACGTTCATTCAATGCCTTTTGAATAATCGTCCCGCCAAAGCCGCTGCAATCGACAAAGAAGTCGCCTTTTATCGCCTCATCATCCCCTATGTGCAGAGCCTTTACATGCCCTGTGTTGTCGATCTGTACATGGTTCACAGTGCGTGCGAGATGGGTGACACCAAGGACGCCAACAGCATGGTCACGCAATGTCCGCCCGACCAACGTGGCGTCAAAATGATAGCC
Source organism: Sphingorhabdus sp. (assembly GCF_023910635.1). Classification (GTDB taxonomy): domain Bacteria; phylum Pseudomonadota; class Alphaproteobacteria; order Sphingomonadales; family Sphingomonadaceae; genus Sphingorhabdus_B. The sequence continues at coordinate 183,994 of NZ_JAAVVZ010000002.1, forward strand.
ATAGCCAATTGCGTGCGGATAGTCCGTCGCAGCTACAGGGGCGCGGCGTTCGGCGGCTATCCGGGCGAGTAAGAAGAAACGGTCGGGATGTGCCTCGACATCGCGGCCAGTGCGGCGAGCGCGGGTTTGGAAGAAAAATTTATTATCCGTAAGGTGATCCAATGCCGAATGAAACGGATGAAAATATTTTTCGAAACCAGGGCGTTCGGACCAGTTTTGAAAGCTAATGCCGGCTTTGTAGGTCGCGTAGCACTTGGGCATCCAATCAGCTTCAGCGACGCCGAGCGTATCGAAAAATGCCTTCAACTGCGGCGTTGAGCCTTCGCCCACGCCAATGATGCCAATGTCGGGCGATTCCACGACAACGATGTCATACTGCGGCCATTTCTGCGCCAGCAAGCATGCTGTCATCCAACCCGCAGTGCCGCCACCCAATATCACAAAGCGAAGCGGTGCGTCAGCCATTAGCGCCCCTGAAGCATCCAGCCAAAGATATCATCCATACGCGCAGCCCACGCATTTTCCTCATGCGGTGTGCCGACATAGACTGTGCTTTGAAAATCCTTACCCTTCTTCCATCCATTGGCGACCAAAGCGGCGTCGAGATTTTCTTGATAGGGCTGGTAAAAGGCATCCAGCGTTTCTGTGCCATGGTCAAACCAGATCCGGCGACTCTTTGGCTTGCCCAAGTCTTGCTTCACAAAGTGTCGCCATGCTGCAAAAATGTCCTGCCGCTCTGCCTGTGCCCAATTGGGATCGTCCAACGGCAAATGCGTCGAAACCGCGCCCGCCGTGCCAAACACATCGGGATATTTGCTGATCGCATAAAGCGAGATGAGACCACCCATGCTGGAGCCGATAATTCCAGTGTGCGACCGGTCTTTCTTGGTCCGAAACATCTGGTCGATTTGGGGCTTAAGGTCGAACACAATAAACCGCAGATAAGCATCGGCAATTAATGACTTGCTATTGCCCCGTGCCTCTAGCTTTGCGCGCGTTTCTGGCGAGACATAATCGAGCATTGACCGAGGAAAATACTGCCGCCACCGGTCTTCGCCGGGTTGGTCAATGCCAACGATGATGAACGGCGCGACTTTATTGGATGCAATCAGCCGCAAAGCCGATTTATCCGCTGCCCACACCTTGTTGAAGCTTGACCGCTTCGGATCGAACAGATTCTGGCCGTCATGCATATATACAACGCCATAGCGGCCTTTGCTTGCGTCATAGCCTGGTGGAAGCCAGACAACGACCTTGGGCGGTGCGATCTGGCTGGTTGTGACGGGGCCCAAGTCAACAAAGCGTCCCTGATCCTGTGCCAAAAGTTGCGTCGAGGGCCCGAACGGCAGCGCTGCTACGAGCATGGCTGTCGCGGCTAACAAAGACCGACGGCGTAACCTAATCATTAACCCTCGACCAAGCGGATTGCAAACCCGCCGCCGGGTGCGATGCGCATGTTAAGGCTGTCAGCGCTCGTCAACGTGCGGCGTTCAATGGCTATCGAGTGGCGCTTTTCAGTGCGGTAATCCGCATCGTCGCCATCGCGGTAGATTTCCGCAGTGTATTTCTTGCCCGGCGTCAGGAAATTCAGGTTGAAGGTCACATTGCGTTCTTCCTCATCGCCCACGGCACCAACATACCAGTTTTTACCGCTACGTTCCTTGCGCGCAATAGTCACAAAATCGCCTATCTCACCATTGAGTACGCGGGTATCTTCCCAATCAGTGGGTACATCACGAATGAACTTCATGGCCTCGGGATATTTGGCGTAATTTTCGGGCGTATCGGCCACCATCTGCACGGGCGAGTAAATGACGACATATAGTGCCAACTGCTTCGCGATGGTCGACAATATGTCGCTGTCGCGTTCACCCTTCAAGCTCAAGATGCCCGGCGTGAAATCCATCGGCCCTTCAAGCATGCGCGTGAAAACAACATTTGCTTCATGCTCGGGCGGGTTTTTGCCGCCCCATGCGTTATATTCCATCCCACGCATGCCTTCGCGCGCCACCCAGTTTGGATACGTACGGTGCAGGCCAGTGCCTTTCACTGGCTCATGGCTGTCAATGCCGACCTTATATTTTGCTGCGGTCTGAACCACGCGAATTTGGTGGTTCACCATCCACTGGCCCTGATGCCATTCGCGATATTGCTTGCCGTCCGCATCCTCGCGTTCCATTTGTCCAGCGTCGGTTACATAGCCTGTTTTAACGACCATGTAATTGTGGTCGGCAGCGAATTTGAACGCTTTGTCGAACTGGTTTTCATAATGCGTCGCAGCGCCGCCGGTTTCATGATGGCCAATCAGACGCACGCCCTTTTTCTTGCCATAAGCGACCAGCATATCTACATCGAAATCGTCTGTTGGTTGGGCAAAATCCATGTCATGGCCGTTACCAAACCAGTCGCCGTCCCACCCGACATTCCATCCCTCGACCAACACATGGGGAATGCTGTTCTCGGCCGCGAAGTCGATGTAGCGTTTGACATTCGCATTGGTCGCACCATGCTTTGGACCTCGTGCCCAACTCCATTCGCCCTTGATCATGTTCCACCAGACGCCAGCAAATTTGCCTGGCTTAATCCAGCTAACATCGCCTAGCTTATTGGGCTCATTCAGGTTGAGCATGAGATGGCTGTGGTAAACACCCGCTGCATCATCAGCGATGATGAGCGTGCGCCAAGGGGTATTCCATGCGCCTTTTTTTTGCACCTTGGGCTCGCCAGCGCCGGGATGGAGTGCCGCACGCAGCGTGTTGCCCTCCGTGCGGGCGACCGCCATGCCCGAATAATCTACCAACGCTGCCTCATGCAGTGCGACATGTGTGCCATCTTCGAACTTGATCGTGATTGGGGTGTCTGCATTCGCTACTGATGAAAGCGGTGTTTTATTGTAGAGATATTCTTCGCGGTTCCACAGGAAAGCTGGCTTCCACCATGCGGTTCCCGCACTCGCAAAGGAAAACTCCGTCAGTTCGTCCGCAATGTTTGCTTGTGCGAGATTGGGCTGATCGGGAAATTCGTAGCGAAAGCCAACGCCGTCGTTGTACAATCGAAAGTTGACCGTAAAGCCACGCGCCAGCGTCGTCGTCTCCTTCAGATGGACTTTTAACGCACGGTAATTGTTGCGGATGCTTTTCCATTCACCCCATGGCTGAGTCCAGCTGTCGTCATGGTCGTACGTTTCCTGTCCAGTTACGGAAAGCCTGCGGTCAATTTTTACAGCATCTGTGAAAAGGAAACCAAGCTTGGAAGGCGCGAGAACGGGCTTTCCCTTGCGGGTAATGGCGTAAGCTGCGCGGCCATCACCATCTATTGTGACATCGACCTGAACAGTACCATCTGGCGATGTTGCTGATGCCACTGACTGTGCATGAGCGACCGCAGGCACCAACGATGCCCCAAGTGCAATAGCGATCATCAGTTCGAACCGACGGCCGCTGTGGCGCATTTGAGAGATGTCGTTACTTGTCATGCGATTTTCTCCAAAATCTTCGCGCCAAAGGCAGGCAGTCCTGACGGTGTTGTCTCATTCACAGCAGCTATCACGCGCCAGCGATCTGGCTGTGCTGGCTGCCACGCAATGTCTTTGCGGCCCATGTTAAACGCGCAGATAAGGTGCTGCTGCGGACTGCGCCGTTCGAACACAAGCAAGTCACCAAGGGCTTCAACGATTTCGAGGTCGCCAATTTGCAGAGCGTCGTTAGCGGAGCGTGTCGCCAATAACTTTCTTGTCAATGCCAGCATCGATTGTGGGTCGGCTTCTTCCACATCTACCGACATGGCGCGGTGATCCACACCCAAAGGCAACCATGGCTCGACACTGCTAAAGCCGCATTGCGCTGCATCGGCCATCCACGGCATGGGCGTACGCGTACCGTCACGGCTTAACGTCAACGGCCAATTGGCAATTGCCTCCGGATCCTGAAGCTTTTCAAAGGGTATGTCGACTTGCGTGAGGCCAAGTTCTTCGCCCTGCCAAAGGATTACATTGCCGCGCAGCGAGATAAACAACATCATTGCCATCGCGGCATAAGCGGTCCGAGAATCCTCGGGTGCCCAGCGGCTAATCCAGCGTGGGGCATCATGGTTAGAGAACGCCCAGCTTGGCCAACCGATGCCCTCTTGATCCGGCCATGCTTCCAATGCTTCGCGCACGAGTGCTGGGGTCAGACTTTCGGCGTAAAGGAAGTTGAAGCCGTATGCGCTGTCGAAATGGCGATTGTCTGCGGTAAAGGCCTTCATTTCCCGATCAGGTTGGTCGCCACCAACCTCAGCGACTGAAAAACGGCCGGGATATTTGTCCATCAGGGCCCGCATCCGTGCAATGAAACCCGGGATGTCAGGGTGGGATTGGTTGTGGATTTTTAGTTGGAAATCAAACGGTCGAGTGCGTACGCCATTGCCAAGTGGTGCAGGTGGATTGTCCTTGAGGTCCGGGTCATGCATGGCGAAGTTGATGGCGTCGACGCGGAAACCATCGACCCCGCGATCAAGCCAGAATTGTGCAACACCCAACATCGCGTCCTGCACTTTCGGATTGTGCATGTTCATTTGCGGCTGGCTGCTCAAAAAATTGTGCATGTAATATTGGCAGCGCCTTGCGTCCCATGTCCATGCAGGCCCGCCGAAAACAGATTGCCAATTATTAGGCGGTGATCCATCGACTTTTGGATCAGCCCAAACATACCAATCTGCCTTGTCATTTTCGCGACTTGACCGGCTTTCGGAAAACCAGCGATGCTGATCCGACGTATGCGAATAGACTTGGTCGATCAGAATACGCAGACCCAATTCATGCGCCTTTGCAATCAAATCGTCAAAGTCGGAGAGGCACCCGAAGATTGGGTCAACGCCGCAATAATCAGCAACATCGTAACCGAAATCCTTCATCGGCGACGTGAAAAATGGCGAGAGCCAAACCGCATCGACGCCAAGTGAAGCAATGTAATCCAGCTTGGATGTTATGCCCGGCAAGTCGCCGATGCCATCGCCGTTAGAGTCGCAGAAACTGCGCGGATAGACCTGATATATGGTAGCGCCCCGCCACCATGGTCTATCGACTGTTACTGCAGGTAAAGGGCGTATCTCGCTCATTGGACTTTACATACCATATAACCAAATGCGGGAAGTGAAATCGCCACGGAACCCGGCAGACGCGGTGCGCTCGGGCAGGGGCCACGCAGTGGCGTCAGTTGAGTTGCAGTCTTGGCGATCTCAACATTGGCGGTCAGCGGCGTGTTGGAGGTGTTGAAGACTACCAAAAGGTCATCACCCGTTGCTGCATCAATGCGGGACACCGCAAACAGCCCAGGCTTTTCGCTATAATTCCGCACAACCTGGTCACCCCGGCGAAGTGCGACCTGTTCGCTGCGAAGCTTGGAGAGGTCGGCAATCGCGGCGTATATCGGATGTGTGACGTCGAAGTTACTTTGCGCCGTCGTGGCCTTGGTGCCGACAAGAATATTGTCATTATACACTGCAACCTTCGACGGGAACATATCCTCGCGCGCATCCTGATCATTGCCATCACCGGCAAAACCCTGTTCATCGCCGGAGTAAATCGTGGGCACGCCCCGCAACGTCATCAGCATCGCATGGCCCAGCAATACGCGCCGCAATATATCGGCATCATCGGCGTTGGGATGGGCAACGCGCATTTCACGCGCGAAGCGCCCGAAATCATGATTGCCCAGGAAGGTAGGAAGTTGCTTGGCGGTTGCCTTGCCGCCTTCATATAAATCGTCGCCTTCAAACATGGTTGCAAGCAATTCAGTACCCGCGCGGCCCGATACCGTTTCAATCGCAACCCTGCGGAAAACGAAGTCCAACACGGTGGGCAACTTGCCTACCCTTGTATGGAGTGCCTGCGCCTGAATGTCCAAACCATCTGATGCAACCTCACCAAAGATATGGAAGTTCGGTATGCCCTTGGCCTTTGCATGCGCCATGATGGCTGGGGCAAAAACAGCCCAGAATTCCGGGTTAACATGCCGTGCGGTATCAATGCGATAGCCATCGATACCGAATTTGTCGATCCAGCCCTTGTATACGTCGATAAACCCTTCAACCACCCGGGGGTTTTCAGTTGCAAAGTCGTCGAGCCCGACAAAATCACCCATAATCGAATTTTCGCCGCGAAAGGTCGTGTTGCCGCGGTTGTGGTAATATTGGACGTCATTCATCCATGCGGGCACTTTGACCCGTTCTTCGCCTTTTGGAATGACTGGCGTGTATGCGCGATCCGGATAATCGGCGCGGCTGCGATATGCGCAGGCGCTCTTGGGGCATTCCGCATATTGAATGACGTCTGCACTGTGGTTGGTAATGATGTCCATATAGACTTTCATCCCCCGACTATGCGCGGCATCAACGAACGCCTTAAATTCGTCGTCGGTGCCGAAATGCGGATCGACAGTCGTGAAATCTGTCACCCAATAGCCATGATAGCCTGAAGACTCTTCCCCTTTGCCACCTTGCACCGGCTTGTTTTTGAACACGGGCGCAAACCAAATTGCGGTTGCACCCATGCCCTGAATATAATCCAGCCGCTTGATAAGCCCTGCAATGTCGCCGCCGTGATAAAAGCCTTTATGCGTGGGATCAAAGCCATGTTTGAATTTATCACCCTTGATGCCCGCGGTGTCATTGCGGACATCGCCATTTTCAAATCGGTCTGGTAGCACAAAGTAAATGACTTCATCTTCGGGAAGGCGGTCGCGATAGGTTTGCGCCAATAATGGCGACGCGGCGGTCATCGCGAAAAGGCTCGCGGCGAGACAGAGCGACTTTACTTTCATGACATGGCTCTCCGTTTTTCTTGGGGAGGTGCAGCGCAATGCACCGCGATATATTGTTGGTGCAGGGGCATTTGGTCCGCGACATGGCGCGCGTGCTGCGCCGCGATACTCAAGAATTCCTGCAACTGTTCGGCGCTCAGGAGATCGGCAAGCGGACTATATCCTTTGGGCTGTAGCCCTTGCCCTAGCATGACCTGAAGCCAACCAAGCTCTGTAAAAAGTTCCTCGTTGAACCGCATTATCCGGCCATTACTGAGAAATAGGTCCATTTTTTCGGCCAGACTTTCGGGTATATCCATGTCCCGGCATCGCTTCCAAAATGCGCCGGGGCGGTTGGTGGCCTTGTAATGGAGGATGATGAAATCACGGATTGAATGAAACTCGAAATCCATCCGCTTGTTGAATGCGTCGATATCAGGTTGCAGGAAACCCGCCGATGGAAAGAACTCAAGCAGCTTGGCAATACCGGTTTGGATCAAGTGAATGCTCGTTGATTCCAGTGGTTCCAGAAACCCGCTTGCAAGGCCAAGTGCGACGCAGTTTTTCTTCCAAATGTGCCGCCGCTTGCCGGTAACAAACCGAAGCTGTCGGGGTTCGGCTAGAGGTGCTCCATCCAATGTTGATAGCAGCATGTCCTGTGCATCGGCATCGCTGATGAAATCGCTGCAATACACATATCCGTTACCCGTGCGGTGTTGCAACGGGATGCGCCATTGCCAACCGGCGTTGCGCGCAGTCGAACGGGTATATGGGGTCAAGGGATCAACCGATGCGCAAGGCACCGCAATCGCCCGGTTGCACGGGAGAAAATTCGACCAGTCTTCATATCCGCTCTCAAGAGTTTCTTCGATGAGCAGGCCGCGAAAACCGGAGCAGTCAATGAACAGGTCTCCTTCAACGATTTGACCCGAGGCCAGCGTGACGCTTTCGATATGTCCGTTGGTTGCGTTGACGGTTACGTCATTTATGCGACCTTCAATTCGTTTGACGCCGCGTTCTTCGGCATATTTGCGCAAGAACTTAGCATACAGGTCCGCGTCGAAATGATAGGCATAGGCAACGCCGCTGGGCAGGCTACCCGGTTTGTCATTGGGTCGCGCGAAATGGTTCTGGTTTGCTGCCCGCGCGCTGGGTGCATAATCCCACAATGACGACATGCCTCCTTCATGGCGATGGCGCAGCCAATATTGGTGGAATGGTAACAGGCCAAGGGGGCGACCAATAGCGCCAAATGCGTGCAGATAATGATGGCCGGGTTCACGCCAGTCCGCGAATTCGATGCCGAGCTTGAACGAGCCTTGTGTGGCACGAACGAATTCATTTTCGTCGATGCCGAGGCTTTGGTTGAACAATTGAATGGCTGGGATGGTGGCTTCGCCCACGCCGATGGTACCAATCTCTTCGGATTCGACTAAAGTGATGGCGTAGGATGGACCTAAAAAGCGCGCAAATGCAGACGCGGCCATCCATCCAGCGGTCCCACCTCCTGCAATCACGATCCGTTTAAGAGATCTCTCCATCATCCCCACTCACGACAAAAAAGCCCCCGCTACGTCAGGTAATCCTTCCGTGGCGGGGGCCTTCGTTAGTTCATTAGAACTTATAGTTGAAGCCAGCGAGGAAGCGACGACCGTAAATCTGGTAATCAATGACCTGATTACGGTTTGCGCCGACCGATGCAAAGCGTTCGTCGGTCAGGTTCTGACCCTGCAGATAGAGCGAGAGACCTTGAAGCGAGCTGCCTTCCTGGAAGTCGTAACCGATTTGGCCATCCACAATCATTTCGGCAAGCGCGGTACGACGCGTGGGTGAACCACCAAAGCCAGTGAAGTCTCCCAAGAAGGTCGAACGGTACCGAACCGAACCACGTGCGTTGAAGCCCCATTTTTCGAAATAGGCGGTCGCGTTGGCAACCCACTTCGAATAGCCAGGGATGGTCGTAACATTGCCACCTGCGTCACGGACCTTCGACTTCGTGTAGCCCACGCCGCCCGTGATTCCGAAACCATCAAGCGCGGTCGAAAACGTGCTGAACGGTACGGTCGCAGCCAGTTCACCACCATAGAGCTTGCCACCGCCGGTATTGATTGGCGCGTCAAGCGTTCCGATGGTTGGCAGGTTCGGATATCCCGATGCGCCTGTTGGCGCGGGGAAGCCAGAATAATCAAAAGGAATTCTGCCACCAAAAATGAACGACTTAATGTCCTTATAAAACAACTGCGCAGAGATTAGGCCGGCGTTTCCGAAATACTTTTCGAAGTTAAGATCGAAGGCATTTGCGCGATATGGACGCAAGAACGGGTTGCCGCCACCGCCGCGGATAAGGCCGCGCGGAACCGACGTATCAATGCCATAACCGATGGAAACCTTAAGGTCATCAAGCCGTGGGCGCTGAATCTGGCGTGACGCAGCAAAACGAATGACGTAGTCGCTTTCGAAGCGCATCGAAAGGTTGAGGCTTGGCAAAACGTCCCAGAAATTGTCGCCCAAGGTAATTGACCGAGGGCCGCTTGGCGGGAAGATGAAGCCACGACTGTTTTGCTCTGTGTTGATGACCTGAACGCCGACATTGCCGGTCAACGTTTTATTACCCATTTCCTGCTCGATGTCCGCCTGCACATAGGCGGTCATCAAATCTTCTGATACCGAGTAAGTTTTCGACAAAACATCATTGGCCGCATTCGGGCCAGTGGCTACCCGCTTTTCCAAGACCAGCGCGCCGCCGGCGAGCAGGTCGCGTGTATCATAGCTGACAATTGGTCCCAAACCGAGATACGACAAATTCGTTGACCGGAGCAGATTCTGCGCAGGAATTGTTGCTTGCAAGGCAGTGCCCGGCAACCGCACGAATGCCTCGTCCGGCGTCAAAGATTTTGCACGATCGGTGTAATTGAAACCAAATTTGACTGCCGAGAAGAAGCCGTCCAACTCCTTTTCAACGCCAACGCGATATTGCTTCAGCTCATCTTCCACGATGCGGTTGTTGTAATAACCCGCTTGCGGAACTGTTCCGCCGCCCCAGCCCAATGGGTCTGTGAGGCGAATGACAGCTGGGTTGCTGTAGTCGATATTCGGGCTGAAAACGGTCCCGGTTGGGCCAGATTTGAATCCGATTGTTGCTGCGGCACCATTGCCGGTGTCGTCACCATTGAAACCGGTGCCGGCATAACTCTCGATGCTTAGCTCGTTACGGTCGGTGCGCGAATAGCCGATGTCGATAAATGCCGTCCAGCCATCGTCGCCGGTATATTCAGCGTTATAGCCAAACGAGTACAGGTCAGCCTTGCGCTGATAGATGTCGTTGCGGACAACGCCGCGCACATTGGTGAACGTACCCGCCGTTACAAATCCGTCGCTTGCTGTGGCGGTTGCTTGGTTGAAAGCCGTGCCGAATGCACCAAAGCCCAAGGGCAGTTCGATGCCGCGTTTTGACTGGTCGTCGTTAAAGTTTGAATAGAACGCGTCCAAGGTCATGCGAACCGTGTCCGAAGCCTGATATTGCAGCGTGCCGTTGAGACCCAGACGCTTCAGTTGCGTGGAAGTGACATAGGATTTCGAACCACCGATAACGGCAGGCGATGCGGTCGTGCCAGATCCTGCATAACCCCAGGCGTTGAATTCCTGAAGTTGGTAAGGCTCGTCGACATAGGATGCCGACAGGGCGATGCCGATTGTGTCATCTGCGAACTTATCAATGAAGGTTCCGTTTGCGCGATAGCCATATTTTTTCGAACCGGCATTCAGCGCACCCAAATCAGCATAAGTGCCACGCGCTCCAACCGCCAGAACGGACTTGCCATAATCGAGTGGGCGAACCGTACGGATATCAATGGTGCCAACAAGGCCTTGACCAACCAGCGAGGCTGTTGGCGACTTGTAGACAACAACCTGGCTGACGATTTCAGATGGATATTGGTCGTACTCAACCGCGCGGTTATCGCCAGTTGACGTCTGCTCACGGCCATTGAGGGTCGTTTGCGAGAAATCAGGACCAAAACCGCGGATGGAGATGTTGTTCGAACGGCCATTGAGGCGCTGCGACGTTACACCGGGAAGGCGCGCAATGGATTCACCAATCGACGCATCAGGCAGCTTGCCGATATCTTCAGCCGAAACTGACTCAACGATCTGGTCATTGTTTTTCTTTTCATTGACTGCGTTTTCAAGGCTGGCACGGAAACCAGTGACCACAATCGCATCTTCTTCGCTTTCCGCTGAGCTCGCGTCCTGTGCAAATGCAGGCGCGGCAAATACAGCAACCATTGCAGCGCCAAGTGCAAGGCGGCTGGTACCCTGCGCACATCGGCGCGTCGAATTAAACTGGAACTTGGCCATCATTCACTCCCCTAAATGGCTCCATCCAATTTACGCGGACGGTAACCGGCTTCGTTGAAGCATCCATGCGAACAAGCGCTGGATGCATTTATGATGTTGCCAAAATGCGCCTCGCCTTTTGAATTGACCAGAAATCCACATACGTATTCAAAATATGTATTGTTTATTGTGACGAATTGGCAACAGCCGGTGCCGTGCCGTCCCCCTCAAACCCGCCCTCGCCTAATATTTTTGGTGTTGTTGCGCTGTTTGCTCTTTCCTTATACGTTGTAAGTAGGAGCTGGAAAGGCGCGGAACGGCGATGGCAGTCAAAGCCACATCATTTGATATTGCGCAGCTTGCTGGCGTGTCGCAGCCGACGGTATCGCGTGCACTGCGCGGTAACTCAAACGTATCAGAGCAAACGCGGCTGCGGATTGAAGCAATTGCAAAGCAGCTCAATTACAAGGTCGACAAAAACGCCTCCAATTTGCGTCTGCAAGAGACAAGGACGCTGGCTTTGTTGTTCTTTGAAGAGCGTTCGCCGGACGATACCCGTATCAACCCATTTTTCTTGTCTATGCTTGGGTCTCTTACCCGAACCTGCGCGCAGCGTGGATATGATCTGCTAATCTCATTCCAGCAACTGTCGGCTAATTGGCATGTCGATTATGAAGACAGCCGCAAGGCGGACGGTATAATCTTACTCGGTTACGGCGATTACGAACTCTACCGCGCCAAACTTGAGCAACTCGTTGAACAAGGGACCCGTTTCGTCCGTTGGGGCTTCGCGCAAGAGGGACAGCCGGGCACGACAATCGGCTGTGATAACTTCCGTGGCGGCATTGATGCTGCACGGCATCTGTTACAGCATGGTCGGCGCCATATCGCCTTTCTCGGCGATGCCAGCAGCCATTATCCGGAGTTTCAGGATCGCTATCGCGGCTCTTGCGAAGCTCAAGGTGGAGAAGGCATCATTGCGAACCCAAAATTGCAGGTCGATGCCCTAAACGCTCAAGACGATGGTTATGAGGCCGCGATGCGGTTGATTGAAAGCGGGGAGAAATTCGACGCCATATTTGCGGCAAGCGACACAATAGCCATTGGCGCCATGCGCGCCTTACGGGAGCGTGGGCTTGATATACCTTCTGACGTCGCGATTATCGGGTTTGACGACATTCCAGCAGCTAGCCTAACGCATCCACCATTGACCACGATCCAACAGGATTATCGCCTCGCCGGCGAAATATTGGTTGACGGTGTGCTTAAGCAAATCCGTAACGAACAGGTGCCCACTGCGGTGCTGCCCGCGAAGTTGATCGTGCGCAAGTCGTGCGGGTCACAGTGAACGATTCAACTCCTTATACGTATGCGTAAGTTGCAAATCCCGCGCTGAGCATTGCGAGGGCGTCTATATTCTGCCAGCCTAAGCGCATAAAAATATGTTCGGGAGAGGGTGATGGAAAAGCCGCGTCAGGGCTTTTGGGGGCTGTGGAACATCAGCTTTGGATTCTTCGGAATTCAAATCGGCTTCGCGTTGCAGAATGCAAACATGTCGCGAATATTCCAGTCCTTGGGCGAGAGCCTCGATAACTTGACTGTCTTATGGATTGCCGCGCCGCTAACCGGGCTCTTGGTGCAGCCTATTATCGGCCATATGAGCGATAGGACATGGTTGGGGAAGCTGGGCCGAAGACGTCCCTATTTCTTGGCGGGATCAATCATGGCGTCTTTGGCGCTATTTATTATGCCGCTGTCTCCCGCTTTGTGGGTAGCTGCAGTTATGTTGTGGATCTTGGATGCGGCAATTAACGTATCAATGGAGCCATTTCGTGCATTTGTGGGCGATATGCTGCGCAAGGATCAGCATACCGTGGGCTATTCGCTGCAAACGGCATTCATCGGCGCAGGCGCCGTCGTAGGTTCGATTTTTCCTTGGGCGCTTGATCAATTTGGGGTTGCCAACGAAGTTGTGGGTGGCGGCATCCCCGACACCGTCAAATATAGCTTCTGGTTCGGCGGCCTTGTTTATCTGCTATCTGTATTGTGGACCGTTTTCACGACCCAAGAATATAGTCCAGACCAATTGCGTGCGTTCGATACCGATGGCCATGAAGACGCGCAGTCAACCGTCCGCGCACTTGCGGCCCGTTCACAGACAAGTGCATTTGTTTGGATTGGCGCAGGGTTATTGGTCGCAGCTCTTGTCGAACTGTCTGGCCTTGAAAAAGAAATGTTCCTGCTTGCGGCTTTATTGGCAACTTATGGCTTAGCCAGCATCATCGCTATTCAGCTTGCGAAGAGTGGCCGTGGCAACAATATGTTGAGCGACATTGTCGGGGATTTTTCCGGCATGCCTGACATCATGAAAAAGCTCGCGCTGACGCAGTTTTTTTCCTGGTCGGCTTTATTCATCATGTGGATATACACCACCCCAGTCGTTGCCCAATATGCGTTTGGTTCAAATGACCCAAATTCTGCTGCTTATAATGAGGGTGGAAACTGGGTTGGGATATTGTTCGCGGTGTATAATGGCGTGGCCGCTTTGGCAGCCTTGTTCCTGTTGCCAACTATGGCGCAGCGTTTTGGTAAAGTGCGTACGCATATGATCTGCTTGCTTGCAGGTTCCGCTGGTTTTGCGGCATTCTTGTTCATCCGCGAACCGCAAATCCTCCTGTTCGCCGAAATCGGCATCGGCATCGCGTGGGCCTCAATTCTCGCGATGCCTTATGCCATTCTTGCGTCGAGCCTGCCGCAGCAGAAACTCGGCATATATATGGGATTGTTCAACGTATTCATCGTCGTGCCACAGCTTTTGGTGGCGACAGCCATGGGAACAGTGCTGAAGCATTTTTTCCCAACAGAACCCATCTGGACTATGGCGTTTGCCGCAATTGTTATGGCACTGGCGGCGCTGGCGATGTTGCGTATCAAGGAAACACCGAACTAATTTCTGGGAATCAAATATGCCATAAGGCTTCAAAAATAGGAGAGAGTGGATAGCATTGGCACCCGGCGCACCTGCGTCAGCAGACTTGATTTATAACGGTTTTGCACCGGTCACTTGAGAGTTAAACACTCATACAAGGAGACCGAAGAGATGATGAGGCATATGGAAGATTTCAAGCAAGAGGCCGTCCGGATTGCGCTGACCAGTGGCTTGTAGTGACCGGCGCAAAGCCGTTACGCACAACGCCATGCGTGCGCTCGACACCCGCCATTCACCGACCTCCTATTTTCCGCAAGTCGACGTGCCGATGTCAGCACTTCGTCCGACAGACGGCGCAAGTTTCTGCGCGTGGAAAGGGCACGCCCGATATTTAGATGTCATTGTTGTTGGGTAGGTTTTGACACAGGTTGCTTGGCCTGCGTGACAGCGGACTGCGTAAAATATCTGCCGGGTAATTTTTCCCACACCGTATATCGAAGCCCAGTGACCAGTTTTTCATGAGCGTTTTAGGCGCAGCCGCCGCTGGCGCCGTGTCTCAATAGCGCTTTGCAACCGTGCATGCATGCGTCGGTCGATAGGATAAAAGCTGATTGCGAAGGCTGCTATAACTGCAAAGCCACCGGCCCCCAGGATCATAATGAGGCGCATCCTTTCAAGGGTTTCGGCTCCTTGAGCAACATTAGCACGATAGCCGATCGCCGATAAAAGCTCACCCAAAAATGCGGCCGCTAGGCCAAGCGCCGCTTTTTGGACGAGAGACACAAAACCAAAAACAGCGCCTTCAGAGCGGATGCCGCTTGTCCATTCGCCAAACTCGACCGTGTCGGGCATCATGGACCAAAAGCCCAGATAACTTGCCCCGGCACCAAAACCGATAACGGCAATGGGTATAAACATTGCCGTACCATGCGAGGGCGAGAACCATAGAAGCACATAGCCTGCTAAGCCTATAGCTGCCCCTGATAGCCACATTGTCCGTTTGGACGTTCGCTTCATAACGGCTGTCCATACAGGCATCGAAATAGCAACCGCAGCAGTAAGCATCGTCAACGCCAGACCAATCAGGTCAGGCCGATCAACCGCATATTTGAAGTAATATGGCAATGTTTTCGAAAACAGGGTGCTGCCGAAAGCGCCAGCCAGCATTGCAGCGCACACAACCCAAAATGCGCTGTTACGGCGGAGCATGACAATCATCTCTCGCGCAGTGGGCGACACCTCATCAGGCGCATCTGCGATTTCGCGCGTGGTGGCAAAGACGACCGTGAAAACAATCGAGGCGATTAATCCGTAAACAATTGCGGTCCAGAAGAAACCTGTGCTGCCTCCGCCGAAGAGCTCGACGAGCTTAAGAGTGGAAAAAGCTGCGAAGAGACCACATGAAGTTGCAGCGATCATGCGAATGCTTGCCAGAACGCCACGTTCGTGGCTGTCGCCAGTCATAGTCGCGGACAAGGCCAGATAGGGCATCGAAACCACCGCATAAAGCGTCCTGAAGACGATATGGGCGGACGCCGCAAACAAAATAAGCGCCGATCCTTCAAGATTAACTGGAAGAAAAATCAGCGCCCAGGACGCAGCCAGAGGTAAGCCTCCAAAAATCAGATATGGGCGGTAGCGTCCCCAACGGGTTCGCGTTCGGTTGGCTACATAACCCATAACTGGGTCGAACACGGCATCCCACACAAGCGCTCCTGCAAAAACCCATCCTGCAGTCGACGGTGAAAGGCCCAGCACGTCCGTGTAGTAAAATAAGAGGTAAAGCGACGCCGTGGTAAAAAACAGGTTGAACCCAAAATCACCCACTCCATAGCCAAGCCGGCGACCGAAGGGCAGAACGGGGCCAGATATGCTCACAACGCAAACTCGCGCATTAAGTGACTCCCGGTCGACGACCCACCAACCAAGATCTTGTGCTGACCCGCCTCAAGCTGCCATTGGTGCGTTGCGGGGTCCCGATATTGCAGGTCCGCAATGTTGATCGTCATATATACGATCTTTGTTTCGCCAGGCTCAAGCCTAACCCTGGCAAAAGCTTTCAGTGATTTTTTAGGTCTGGGTGTAATGCTCCCCGGAAAACCGACATAACATTGTACGATTTCATCTGCCCCAATACTGCCGCTGTTGCAGACCGCAACAGACACATGGATTGCGTCGCTTGCGCGGGTAATTTTTAAAGCGCGATATTCGAAACTTGCGTAAGACAACCCATGGCCAAAGGCGTATCGCGGGATTAATTGATCCTGTTCAAACTTCGCATAGCCATGCCAATATTGGTATTCGATAGATAGAGCGTCCCGGTCAAAATGCGGATAGTCGGACGCGTTTTGTGCTACGGTAAACGGCAATTTGCCTGAAGGTGAAATGTCTCCAAACAACAATCGGGCAAGGGCCGCGCCGCCTTGCATGCCTGCATAAAATGTTTGCATTATCGCATTTGCATTAACGCGCCACGCTTCGACCATGACCGCAGATCCCGCCACAATGACCACTATCACAGGGGTTCCGGACGCGGCGGCAGCATTGATCAACGCGATTTGGGACTCCGGTAGACCAAGGTTAAGACGATCGCCGCCTATAGACTTCGGGCGAGGAGGAGCATTTTCACGCGCAGCGACAATTTCAGGTGGCAAGCTGGCTTCGGAGCCAGCTTGGCCCAATGTAATATCGCCGGGAATAAATTCACCTTCATCCTCGGCTGTATAACCAACCACCACAACCGCTACATCCGCTGCTGCTGCAACAGCCGTAGCTGTAGATAAATCGTCTTCGTCAGCTGTGGTGATCGTTCCCGTCGAAGGATGGCCCTTTATTCCTGCCAAGATCGAAATGATGTGTGGCGCACGAACGCGGCTTGACCCATTGTCGCCTGTGTTTTCAATTGCTGCTAACTTACCTAGCAGGGCAACATTAGAACCAGATGTTAAGGGCAGGACACCATCGTTTTCCAGCAAGACTGCTGACTTCTCAGCGGCCTCTCGCGCAAGTGCGATATGGGCCGGGCATGCAACCAGGTCCAACGGATATTCAGGCAGCGGGTCTTCAGCTCTGGAAAAGCGCAGCTGCGTTGCAAGGATTCGGCGGCATGCCGTGTCGACCACATAAGGCTCAATTAAACCCCCTTCGACGGCGGCAATAAGCCTGTCTCCCCAGCGCAAGGGCTCTGGGTTTTCTATGTCGAGCCCCGCGGCTGCGCCATATGGCTCATAAACACCCTTCACCCAGTCAGAATGCACAAATCCTTTAAAGCCCCACTCGCCGCGCAAAATATCTGTCAGAAGATGTCTATTTTGGCCGCAATATTCGCCATTCACCTTATTGTAAGAACTCATGACGCTCGCAACGCCGGCATCTAAACACATTTTAAAATGCGGAAGATAGACTTCGTGCAACGTGCGTTCGTCCAGCCTCACATCAACAAAGAACCGGGCATTCTCCATGCTGTTGGCAGCAAAATGTTTGACGGTAGCGATGACATTATGCGTCTGTATCCCCAACCCAAGTGCAGTCCCCATAGCGCCTAGATGAAACTGATCTTCACCATATGTCTCCTGCGCTCGGCCCCACGCCGGGTGCCTCAGCAGGTTTATACAAACCGCGCCCGACAAGGTGCAGCCCTGCGCCCGAATTTCTCTCCCCATTGCCTCCCCGATCCGGTGCTCAAGATCGACATCAAAGCTTGCCCCACGGGCCATTGTACAAGGAAAACATGTCGATTGTCCGCGCGCAACACCGCGCGGCCCGTCCGTAAAAAAAAGGGGTGGGATACCGAGTCTTTCGATGCCTGATCCTGCGCGATAAGGGCGAGCACCCCATAACCCGCCATCTTCGGCATAAGCCTTGAAAAACCCGTTACCCGACATCATTCCAACTTTTTCTGTCAGGGTTGCCGTGTTTAGCATTTCGTCGGCTTCTGCTTCAAAATCCATAATCATTCCTTGTGGTTGAGCCATTTGCGGCAAAATAATCCGACTTCTTTAACGGACGCTGCTGCTTCGGGAACTAGGTCGCCATAGGCGGGCCATGCATGGGTCATACCCTGCCAAATCTGCAAACGCACATTGCGGCCAGCAGCTTCCATTCGGTCTACTATCATCTGAGCGTCATCATACAAGATTTCATCGCTACCCACTTGCACTAGCAAAGGTGGCATGTCGTGAAGATCAGCTAACGCCGGCGATACATTTGGATCACAAGTTGGAACGCCTCCGCAGTAACGCTCGGCATCCAGCGTCAACCCGCGCTTTGACAGCATAATTTCTGCTGCAGACTTTGTGTTGATAGAGTTATTTGCAAGCGTAAGATCAGCCCATGGGCTCACAAGTGCTATTGCTGCGGGTCGTGATAGCCCTTGGCTTAGAACGCGCCGAACTAACGCCAGTGCCAACCCTCCGCCTGCGGAATCGCCGATTATCGCGGTAGGCATATTCTCACTGACACCCTTCCAAACATTCGTCGCGTCATCGACTGCTGCAGGATATGGATGCTCAGGCGCTAATCTGTAATCGATAGACCAAACCCGTGCCCCGCTAGCTAGGGCATATTTTGCTGCCATCCGTAGATGCGTATCAGCCGATCCAACCACATATGCACCGCCATGCAGATACACGGCTTGACCCGACCATGAAGGAGGATCGATTTGCAAGACCCTGATGGCGTTAATTACCGTGTCAGTTACCGTAACATCTCTGGGTCGGGGGACGGCGGCGGCCATAGCTTTGAGCCGGGCACGCCGGATTTCGAGGTCCGTGTCTGCATCGTCGCCATGCATCGCCAGCAATGCCCGAAAATGGGCCAGGCCTCTCAGTCCTTCCGGTGTGGCCAAAACAGTCTCGGTGGTCATGGTTAGCTAGCCGACGGGACGGAATCAGGAACCTGATTGACGCCGAGTGGTTCAAACATATCACGCGCGGACTTGAATTGTGCCGCCATTTGCGCAGCTATTGCAGGATATCTCGGCGCAAGGTTGATTGTCTCACCTGGGTCGCGGGTAACATCAAACAATAAGGGGTATCCAATTGCGGCAAGAGGCACATTATAGGGACGATAATAACTACGACCAACATACTTCCACTGTGGTGTCCGTAATGCGGCCACGCGTTCGTTATTAAATAGGATCAATTGGGTATGTGGCGAAGCTGCACCGCCTTGCCAGGTTGGTAGCAAATCGCGCCCGTCGATCGTTACCCCCGAGGGCAGCGGTACGCCCGCAACGCTGGCGATGGTTGGCAGCAGGTCAATGTTCATGCCGATGGCGTCGGTTGTCCGCGCGCGAAGCGTTCCCGGCCAACTGGCGATCATCGGTACCAAATAGCCGCCATCCCATCCGGCCCCGCCCTTGCGTCCCTGATGCGGACCGGCCGAGCCTTCGAACCAGGGACCGTTGTCGCTGGTAAACATTATGAGGGTATCACGCGTGAGACCAGATTTGGCAACTGCCGCTACGACGCGTCCTACAGCAGCGTCGAGTTCTTCCACGACATCACCGTAAACCGAAGCTGCGGACCTTCCTGCATGTGCGGGTCCCGGACGGAGTGGAATATGGGGGGCACTTGGCGTGAGCATAAGGAAAAAGGGGCGCGCCGCATTGGCTTTAATGAAGTCGATGCCAGCATCAAAAAACTGTTCCGTCAGCTTCTCCTGCACCGCAGGTTCATCCGAAAGGCTTCCATCCTTGTTACTTCGGTAGAAGTTTAGTGGCCGCATATCATTTGAGTAAGGGATGCCGGCAAAGCTATCGAACCCGTGCACCATCGGAGGCCACGACGGCGCAGCATGGCCAAGGTGCCATTTGCCCGCCAGCATCGTTTTGTAAGTAGGACTAAGCAGGTCAGCTATGGTTACTTCACTAAGTGGCAACCCTTTACTGTCCTTGACCGCGATGACTTCATGCGCGAGTCCCGTTCGAATGGGATAGCGCCCAGTTAACATCCCTGCTCGTGAAGGTGTGCAAACGTTGGCCGACGCGTAAAAGTCGGTCATCCGCACCCCGCGCCGGGCCAAGGCGTCCAGATGTGGGGTCTTGATAAACGGCGAGCCATAGCAGCCAACGTCGCCCCAACCGAGATCATCGGCGACAATTAGAATAATGTTCGGTCGGCGCCGCGACCGTGCCTGCAACGGAATTGCCGACGCTGCCGTCGCCAACCCCATCGTTGCAAGCACCGATCTGCGATCAATGTTCAATACGTCCCGCGAGTCAGTCTCCAGTCGCTTACTCTGGCGGTCATTGTCCAAATTTAATCCCTAAGGAAACGCCGACAAGCCGCCGAGAATCCGGAGTGTAGAATTGCGAATATACACCGGGTGCGTTCAGCACCGGCTGGCTGATGATGTTCGTCGCGTAGAATTTGTCAAAAAGGTTTTTGACAAAGAACGTCAGATTCCATCGATCGTCAGGTCCATTTACACCAACACTGCCATTAAAAATGCCAAAGCCTTTCTGTTGCAGGTTTGGATCGCCCGCCGCTGAAAAGCTCACTTTGTCGCGGAACTGGAAACTTGTCTGAACAAAACCAGTCAGGTCACCAACGGGCTGTTCGTAACGGCCAAATAGCGAGAGCGTGAGTTCGGGTGCGTTGGTAAGGGCGTTACCCGAGCCATTTGTCACGGCTGTGGCTGAAGGGGCCGCACTAACTCGGATACACTGACGGTCGGATGTGCGCGGTGTTCCAAAAGGCAGTATCGTTTGCCCAGTATAACACGCTATGTTCTCAAAGTCGGCATACTTCGCGTCAAGATAGCTTGCGTTGGCCGACAGGGATAGTCCGGCGGTGGGTCGTACACCAAGTTCAACCTCAACACCTTTGGTGTCGAGCTGACCTGCGTTGGTAACCCGAAAGCGGCCTGGGACAACGCCTTGGTCGAAAACCTGAGCCTGAAAATTTTCATATTTGGTCTGATAAGCAGCAATATTAAAGTTTAAGCGGTTGTTCAACCATGCGCCACGACCCCCAATCTCATATGTGGTCGGTATTTCGGGTTTAACGACTTCTGTCACAGAGGTGCTGACGCCTAATGTATTAATACCGGGCCCCTTGAACCCCCGAGCGTGTGTTGCGTAGACCATGAATGACGGCGTTACGTCAACTTGAGCGGTTAGTCTGTAAGACCAGTTGTTAGCGCCAGTGTTGCCATTGATCGTACCACTGAAGCGACCAGGGATTGTTGCAACGGTACCCGGTGCCCGTAACTGGGTCAGATCAAGGTCGATTTCTTCTTCGGTGTAGCGGAATCCGCCAATCAATTTCAGGCCGTCAAGAGGTCGCACGGTGATCTGGCCAAAAGCAGCCTTGCTCACATTCTTCGTGTCTGTGTCGAGTGTCGTTCCAAGAAGTGATGGAAGCGCCACGGCACCCAGCGTTCCTGTCTGGTTACTTTTCGTACGGTTTTGCTGATTGTAGTAGAAAAGCCCGGCGACCCATTCAACAGGCCCTGCTGGCGATGTTAGCCGTAATTCCTGAGAAAACTGGCGAAGATTGGAAACCCCGTCATTGATATCAAGTATGTTTATTGGCAACAAATCGGGATCATTATTGTCCGCATTTTTCCAACGCCGATAGGCTGTGATTGAGGTAAGTGTAGCGAAACCGAAGTCATAATCGATCTGCCCTGATGTGCCCCAGGCATCTACATTTTGAAAGAATGGCGCTCCTGCGGCTATTTCGCGATTTCCGATAGATGGAATAACCCCAGATGCAGCATTCAATGCACCAAATGGGGAGCTTGCAGGCGCCGATCTCGCGGTCCAAGCACAACATCTCGACCGTCGTTTTTGCCAGTCGCCGGAGATATTGATGACAAGCGCGCTATTGGGTTCGATCAATAGTCTAGCACGCGCATTCTGCTCATTCCGGTTATTTACATCAACATCGAGCTTGCGGTTGTATACTGTGCCATCGGCTGTTTGGCCCCCAACGGCTATGCGGATTGCCGCGATGTCACCCAACGGGAGGTTGCCCACCGCCGATAGTTTAATTTCATTAAGTGTCGCGTAGGAACCCTTCAGCTCCATAGTCGTCTCGCCAAGCTGCGGGCGCCGCGTGTTTATTGAAATCAAACCAGCACTGGCGTTTTTTCCAAAAAGCATCCCTTGAGGTCCACGGAGAATTTCAACGCGCTCAAGATCCAGCAGGTCACCCGTCGCTTGCCCTGAGCGTCCGACGACAACACCATCGACCACAACGCCAACGCTTTGTTCAACCGTGTCCGAAAAAATTGCGGTACCGACGCCGCGGATAGCAAAGCCTTCACCACGTGCGTTTGCGGATGGCGTAAAATTAAGGCTGGGAGATACCAAACGAAGATCCGTAGCAGTTGTTATCTGCTGTGAAAGCAATGCGGTCCCACTCACTGCGCTGACAGCAAGTGGTACGTCGCGCAGCCGTTCCTCGCGCTTTTGGGCTGTTACAATAATTTCGCCTTCGTTGGCGGTTTCGTCAGACGAAGTTGCCGAAACATCCTGAGCATATGCCGGCAGCGCGGCAAATAATGCAGTCATCAGCGCGGTCTGCGCCAGTAAATGTGAACGCATAGTCTCTCTCCCTTGCACCCGCCCTTTGTAAGCGGTTGATTCGGAATGTAGATCAGCAGATTTCAGTTGTCTAGTTATTTGTCCGTTCGGTCAGACAATGATTCTGACATCATTAAATCAACAACCAGTTTCATATTTTCCCGCAGATTTGCTGCGTCGGTTAGTTGGCGTGCAAACGTGCGATTCCACATAGCGCTCTGCGCAACCAAAACGTTTACGCTACTCGTCAGCAACGCCTGATAATGCGCGGGGTCACCTGGCCCAAGGAGCCCTTCATGCTGCATGGCGCGGATCATTTTGTCGTTCATTGAAACATGTTTGCCAAAGTGCCGGTCAGCCAGCCATTCGCTGCGCCATGACGGAGTTGCACCTTCAATAAAAGGGATCCGTACGTAAGCGGGCCACATGATCGACGCCTCAATGAAAAGTTCGATCCGAGCTTCCAGCAGCTCTCGAGACGGCGAAAGACCTGTGGGATGTCGCTCTTTAAAAAACGCATCAACATCCGCCCACAATCTATCTACTGCCAGCTTCCAAAGCGTTTCCTTGTCCTGAAAATGATACAACACGCTTGGTTTAGAAACACCTGACGTCGCTGCAATATCTGCCAGCGAGACGCCCTCATAACCCCGCTCAGCGAACAGGCTGGTTGCTGCTGCCAACACTGCGGCGTTGGCAATTTTACCTTTGACGTTTCGGGTGCGCTTAACTTTTTCAGGAATCGAGTTCATGCGCGTTCTTACCATGTCAAAAGTAAAACTCCACCAGACACAGACAATATCTATCATGACATCTATCATGACAATTGAGCATCGGCGGCCCCCCTTATTGCCTTGCATCACACACCAATAAGCCTATTATCTGACCGACTGGTCAATAATCGCGGGAACAATTGAGAATGCTTAGCAAACAGCAGATGGTGGACTGGGAAAAAGACGGCTTTGTCGTAATTCGAGGTTTTTTGGATCCCAAGGTCTGCATTCAAATGGAGGCAGAGGCCATTGCAGCCATCCGCAATGACCCGCCATCTGCGCATCAGGGTGAACCAGCCTATATTTTAAAAAATGGGATGCTGGTTCAGCCCGAAGCGCAAGTACCCGTCGGGGCCAATAATCCAGAAGATTTTGTCGCTAAAGTTTTCAACACGCACCTTCAAGGTGCCGCGCATGATTTTGCGATAAGTGGCGGCGCGGCTTCATTGGTCTCGTCCATACTTGGCGATGACATCGACGTTTTTCAGTCCATGTTTATTCTCAAAAACCCAGGTGCCTGGGGGCAGCCATGGCATCAGGACAGCTATTATTTTAATTTTGATCAGCAGCCGCAAGTAGGTTTATGGCTAGCGATCTCCGAAGCGACACTTGATAACGGTTGCTTATCGGTTTTACCCGGGTCGCATACCAACGCAGTTTTGGAACATGTGCCAGATCTTCGGGAGGGCGCAAACCAGGGCTATTTAGAAATATTGGGCGTAGACGAGGGTAGCGCGATTCCTGTGCTTATGAACCCTGGCGACTTACTTGTGTTTAATAGCTTCCTGCTCCATCGATCATTGGACAACCGCGGCGGTGCGCGCAGATCAGCTATGGTCTACCATTATGGCCGAGCGGACAGTGTGAATTTGGCCAGTCCTGAAGTGCAAGCAATGCAACAGAGGGTCACGAAGTGGATACCGGTACGGCGATCGTCAGCAAAATAACCCAAAACTTTTGAACCCATGCGCCAAAACGCGGCTAAACACATAAATTTTAGATGAAAATTCTGAGTTCCGCTGCTTGAGCACGTTAAAGAGACATAGGACAGTTTCATAATTATGGGAGGTTTGAGGCCATTTTGACGCCGCGAAGGTGGATTTAAGTGGTCCTGACGCTGGTCCCACAAGGGAGCTATGCGTGGCGAGGGCAGGTCATTCCATGTTCGCCCGTTAAGGACATGGCGTGGGCGGTTTGAGCCTGCTTCCGGCACGCTTTACACCCCACCGTTGCGTTCTTGTTTGCAACATTTGCCTTTCGCACTATCGAATGTTCCCGGGCCAAGCGGAACCTTTTTGCATAAAGGGGCGTTGGGGCCGGGGAATGCCTGATTGATCCGAACAATTGCCTTTTTATATTTGAGCAGCGCAGCCGCGCCCTTGCTTGCCCAAAATCCGGCGGCTGAGGCGCCTGCAACGGGTCCGCGTGCCCCTATCATAACCGACACGGAGTTTAACGCCGCCATTCCGTCGCTGGATGATGCCCCGTTGGAAAGCATCGAAGCGTGGCAGGCCGATCAGGATAATCGTGCGGCAGACAGCTCTGCGGCGCAGCAGGTGGCGCAGACCGCTGCTGACCCGGCGATATCAAAAGTGCAAGATAATGATGCGGTGGAATTACTGCCCGATCCGCCCTTGACCGACCCGTTGTTGGACGATCCCTTGTCGCCTATCGCAAATTTTGATGCAGAACCCCCGCCTGAACCCACGCAGGCTGGGGAACGTGATGTGGGTGCCGTGCGCTACATCCTGCGCTTGGATGGCTTGGATGCGGCTGCAACGGCAGAGCTGGCCAAAGACGCCGATGGCATTGCGGTTGAGGCGGCGGCCTGGAATGATGTCCGGTCGCGCTTTCACGATCTTTCGTCGCTAAAGGAGAAAGGCGGCCGCGCAGATAGCCGCGCCGAGATTGGCCAACGTGCGCGTGCGGACCGGCAACTGCTGCTGGACATTTTGAACGGGCAGGGCTTTTTTGATGCCGATGTTCAGGTGAAGACCGAACCATCGGCAACACAAGGCGGGCCAGTCAATGTCGTCCTGACCGTCCTGCCTGGCCGCCGTTATTATCTGGGGCAGATCGCTTTTGCAGGCCCAGCGGTGCAGCCGGCTAACCTTATAAGCGCTAACTTCGTGCCAAAAACGGGTGACGCGATCGTTGCGGATGTCATTTTGGCGGCCGAAGCGAACCTTTCTGTCGCATTGCCGCAAAATGGCTATCCCTTCGCCGCCGTTGGCCAGCGCGATATATTGTTGGATAACGCAAATGGCCTTGGCGACTACACCTTGCCGGTGGACCCCGGCGCACGCAGCTATTTCGGGCAATTGCGCACGGAAGGTAGCCCAGCATTTGGTGCGCAGCATATCGCAATATTGCGACGCTTTAAGACGGGCGATCTCTACGACAGCCGCAAAGTGGATGACCTGCGCGCTGCGTTGATTGCCACAGGATTGCTGTCTACTGTTTCGGTCGAAGCTGTTCCGGGCGAAGGTGTGGCACCGGACGGAACGCCTTATGCCGATTTGCTTGTCCGCCAAGAGGCCGCACCGCCGCGCAGTTTGGCGGCAAGTGCGGGCTATGGGACGGGGCAGGGCTTTCGCGCAGAGGGCAGTTGGACGCACCGGAACCTGTTTCCACCGGAAGGTGCCTTACGGGTAGCAGCGCTGCTTGGCATGCAGGAGCAGGCAGCAAGCGTCGCTTTTGACCGCGCCAATGCCGGACGGCGTGACCGCAATATCGAGATATCCTTGTCGGCATTACACAGCAATTATGATGCGTTTGAGGCATATACCGGACGGTTGGGTGTGACGATGGCGTTGGTCTCGACCCCAATTTGGCAAAAGAAATTCACATGGTCGATAGGTGCGGAAATCTTAGGCACGTCCGAGGATGCGTTTGAATTGGCGCGCGGTGCCCGCGACCGGCAGCTATATTATGTTGCCGCCTTGCCGGGCCAGGTCGGTTTTGACCGATCAAACGACTTGCTTGATCCCATTCGGGGCTATCGCGTTAATTTGCGGGTCTCACCTGAGGCATCGTTGGGAACGGGCACACAGATTTACGTCCGCGCCATATTGGACGGTTCTTATTATTATCCGGTGCAGGACAATATCGTGGTGGCGGCCCGCGCGCGCGTTGGAACCATAGCCGGCATTTCGCGGGATAATCTGGCGCCATCGCGCCGATTCTACGGCGGCGGCGGCGGATCTGTTCGCGGTTTTGGGTATCAACGGCTCGGTCCCTTGGACCCGAACAATGATCCCATTGGCGGCAGAAGCGTGAACGAATTCGCACTTGAGGGACGCTATCGCTTTGGCAATTTCGGCGTTGTTGGCTTTGTCGATGCGGGCCAAGCCTATGAATCGAGCATCCCCAAATTTAACGACTGGCGCGTGGGCGTTGGCATTGGTGGCCGCTTCTATACCAATTTCGGTCCGGTCCGGCTGGACCTTGCAACGCCGTTGAACGGGCGACCGGGGGATTCCCGCTTCAGCGTTTACGTGTCGATTGGGCAGGCATTTTAATGGTGTGGCGACGGGTCGCCATTGGTGTAGCTGCCGTTGCGGCGTTAATGCTCGCGATAGTGATGGGCAGCTATGTGTGGCTTGATAGCCAGTCCGGTCGGAACTTTGTTGCACGCCAGATTGCGGCTTTTGAGATGGAAAATGGCCTCAACATCCGGATCGGTAAAATCAATGGGTCGATTTATGGCCACGCAGTTTTGTCCGACGTCCGTTTTCGTGACCCCAAGGGCGAATTTGCGCGCGCGCCCGAAATCCGGCTGGACTGGAACCCTTTGTCCTATTTTAGCCGCGGTATCGCTATCAATGCGCTGACGGCCAAAGAACTCAAGTTATCGCGCTTGCCCGCGCTTCGTATTGTCCCCGACCGAGGCGACCCGCTGCTCCCTGATCTAGATATTAACATCGAACGGCTGCAGGTGGACCGCATCGTCTTTGCCAAGGCCATTACGGGGGAGACGCAAGTCGCCTCATTGTCTGGCAAAGTG
Source organism: Sphingorhabdus sp. (assembly GCF_023910635.1). Taxonomy (GTDB): domain Bacteria; phylum Pseudomonadota; class Alphaproteobacteria; order Sphingomonadales; family Sphingomonadaceae; genus Sphingorhabdus_B. Next base: position 211,349 of record NZ_JAAVVZ010000002.1, read on the forward strand.
AAGATTGCCGACAGGCGCGCAATAATTGACGCGACCGCAGGCAGCCTGCGCGGTGACCGCATCGTTTTAAAACTCGATGCTGTGCCTGACGATAATCGTTTTGATGTCGACTTGAAACTCGATGCACCAGCAAAAGGCTTGGTTGCCGGTCTAGTTGGCCGCGAAGTGCCGATGACGGCCAGTTTAACTGGTCGCGGCAGCTGGCGGAAATGGGATGGCGCGTTGACTGCGCAATTGGCGTCTGAGGACGTTGCGGACCTTGCGCTTACCGCGCGCGAAGGGACGTTTACGATAAAAGGCACCGCAGCTTTGGCCAAAGTCTTAGCCGACAGCTTGCTGATGCGGGCGCTATCGCCAGTGGCAATGTTGGACATGGCGACAAGCTTCGACAACCGCGTTGCGAAGATCACGGGCAGCATCCGTTCGGCTGCGGTCGCGGTAGATGCAGACGGCGTGGCCGATTTGGGCGAAGGCAGCTTTGATGACCTCGCGCTGGATTTCCGGATTCTCCGCCCCAGCATCATCGGGTCGAATGTCAGTGGCGCAAATATACGCGGCAGGGCATTGCTCAATGGCGCCTTTGTTGGTCCCACGGTCGCCTATTCCGCCAGTGCAGGTCGTTTGGCATTTGATGCCACAGCATTTGAGGATGTGACCGTCACCGGCGAAATGCAGGCGAAGGCGGATCGCTTCATCATCCCGGTTAACGCGACGGCGCGCCGTGTAACGGGCGTCAACCAAATCGCGGGCGGTTTGCTGACCAACGTTCGCGTCAATGGTGATATTGCTATCGCTGACGGCCGTGTGCTCTCCGACAATTTAAAAATCCGTTCCGACCGGATCAACGCAAAAGCGTTGCTGGTCGGTGACATTGATAAAGGCGTTTACACCACGGCGTTAGACGGAAAGGTCGATGGATTTCAGGTCAACTCGGTTGGCCTGTTCAATGTCGTTGCGGATGTCGATGTCGAAACCACGCGTGGCCGTGGCTATGCGCTGGTCGGCACCGTAAAGGCGCGTTCAACAAAGCTATTCAGCCAGGGCTTCCAGAATTTCCTTGGCGGCCAAATGTTCGTTAATGCCGGCATCCGTTATGGCACCAATGGCATATTGCGGATCACGCGCGCTACATTGGTGTCGCCCTTATTCCGGTTGAACAGCGGCGACGGAACATATGTGATGGATGGCGGGCGGATCATGTTCAATGGCCGGGGTTATTCCAACCAATATGGCCCAGTGCTCGTGGGTATGACGGGGACATTCGACCGTCCGGAATATCGCATTACGGCAACCAATCCCGGGTTCGGCATCGGCATGTCCAATGTCGTTGGCATCGTGACGGCTAGCCCGCGGGGTTATGCCATCGCGATGACGGGTTCGACCGATTACGGCCCGATCAGCGGCGATGTCGATGTGCTGTCGGGGAAGGGGCCGCTGACCATGGATATCTTGCGCGGCAATTTTGCAGGCATCGACTTAACGGGCCGTATCCGGCAGGCCGCGTCAGGACCATTTGTTGGGACATTGAAGGGCGCAGGTTCGGGCTTTGACGGAACCATCGCTTTGTCGGCGCAAGGCAAGTTTCAGCGCGTGGGTATTGACGCTGTTGCTTTAAATGCCAGGCTTTCCGGCGAACGGAAGCTGGCCATTGGGCGTGGGATCATCAATGCGGACATCATATTATATGACAGCCCGCAGGTCATTGCCGATGTGCAAGTTGAAAACGCTGTTGTAAATGACATCTCGATCGCCGCAGCACGCGCAAAACTGGATTATCGTGCAGGTATCGGTACGGCACAAATATTGGCCGAAGGCCGGAGCCAGGTTCCTTTTCGCCTTGCCGCCAATGCCCACTTCACCCCGCAATTGTGGCGGATTGCCGCCAAGGGCCGCGCCAATGGCGTCAATTTCGCTACCGATGGCCCAGTGCGCATTGTCCCGCGCCGGAACGGCTATGATATTTTACCGAGCAATATCAAAGTCGCGGATGGCAGCTTGCGCATCGCGGGCAGTTATGGCGACGCCCTTGTCCTTCAATCGCGCTTCGACAAGGTCGATATTGCCGTGCTCGATCCCCTCCTGCCCGGACTTGGCCTTGGCGGGCGAGTGAGCGGCAGTCTGGATTGGTCGCAAGCGTCATTGGCGGCCTTCCCGAATGCGGACGCGCGGCTGGAGATCAGCCGCTTTGCCCGGACATATCTGGGTTCCCGGTCGCAGCCTGTGGACATCAGCTTCGTCGCAAGATTGCTTCCGACCGGAGGCAATGCGCGCTTTATCATCCGACGGCGTGGGGCAGCGGTCGGTCGGATGCAGATTGACTTGACGCCATTGCCCCCCGGAAATGCCCGCTGGACCGAACGGCTGCTCGCTGCGCCCCTGTCGGGCGGCATTCGCTATAATGGACCTGCCGACACATTGTTTTCCTTGGCCGGACTTGCGGACCAAAGCCTGACTGGCAACATCGGCGTTGCGGCTGATTTTTCGGGGAGGGTGCAGACCCCGATATTGACGGGCGTCGTCCGCGCCAATGACCTTGTGTATGAAAATGACAGCTATGGCACGCGATTGACCGATTTGCGTGTGCGGGGCGTATTCACAAATGACCAGTTGGAAGTCACAGAGCTGAGCGCAAAGGCGGGCGATGGGACAGTGACGGGCAAAGGCATCGTCAACTTAAGCGCGGCCAAGGGCTTTCCTGTGCAACTTAACCTCGACCTCGACCGCGCCCGCGTTGCGCGCAGCGAATTGATTTCGACAACTGCGACTGGCCGGATCAGCGTCACCAACACGCCCGACGGCGCGGCCTTGATTAGTGGCACATTGCGTCTGCCAGAAACGCGGTTCAAGATTATCAGGCAAGGCGCGGCCAAGGTGGCAACCTTAACCGGCGTTCGCCGCAAGGCGCCAACGGGCCGCGCGCGTGTGTCCGGCGATGCCGATGCGATCAGCAGTCTTCCAAGCAATTGGAAACTCGACATCCGGCTGGAGGCCCCCGACGAATTATATGTGAGCGGCATGGGACTAGAGTCCGAATGGGGGGCAAGTTTGCGGATCACAGGGACCAGCGATGCACCATTGATTTCGGGCGATATGGGACTTGTGCGCGGTACGCTTGGCTTTGCAGGCCGATCCTTTGAACTGGAAAGCGGACGCATTTCCTTCAACGGCGGGCCTGCAAGCAATCCATCCATCAGCGTGACGGCCGCAAGCTCGGTTGATGGGACGACGGTGCGCGTGAATATTGCCGGTACCGGTCAAAATCCTGCGATTAGCTTTAGTTCAACGCCTGCCTTGCCGCAGGATGAAATCATGGCGCGGATCTTGTTTGGAAACTCCATCGCCGAATTGTCTGCTATTCAGGCGGTCCAGCTTGCAGGGTCACTCAACAGCTTGCGCGGCGGGTCGGGCGGGCTAAATCCGCTTGGGGTGCTGCAATCGGCGACGGGTCTTGACCGCTTGCGCCTGTTGAATGCAGATGCGAATAGCGGGCGCGAAACGGCGGTTGCATTCGGCCAATATATTACCAATGACGTCTATGTCGAAATCGTAACTGACGCCCGCGGCTATACCGCAACGCAATTGGAAATCAGTCTGACCCGCGCGCTTTCCGTGCTTAGCCAGATTGGCACCAGCGGGACATCGAACGTCAATGTTCGGTATAAAAAGGATTATTGATGCGCCGATTCCTGTGTTTACTCACTCTGACCGTATCTTGCCTGCTGGCGGCGGGGTGTCAGCAGGATTTCAACACGCAATATGCGGAGACGGAGCGCAAGGTAAAAGCGGCTGAAGCAAAAATCGATGGTGAAATGGCAAAGGAAGCCAAGCGCGAACCGGGTGAAAATGGTAATTCGGATTAATGCCTTTGCTTTTGGGGCGACGCCCCCTTCACTTTCTGTGTAACCAGCCCTAACAGATGCAAATGTGGCAACTCCATCAATATCCGCTCTGTCCCTTTTCGCGCAAAGTGCGTCTGCTGCTTGGCGAAAAAGGCGTGCCATACAGCTTGGTGCGTGAGAATCCGTGGGAACAGCGCGACGAATTTGTGCAAATGAACCCAGCGGGCCGAACGCCCGTAATGCGCGATTCCGAACGCAATATTACTTTGTCCGATTCGGTGGCGATATCGGAATATATTGACGAAACTGTTCCAACGAACCCGATGATCAGCGGCACCGCGCAATATCGCGCCGAGATTCGTCGCCTTGTGTCTTGGTTCGACGAACAATTTTATGGCGACGTGACTCAGCCGCTTTTGCATGAACGCATGAAGAAGCGACTGATTGATCGTCAGCCGCCCGAAGCCAAAGTACTACGCGAAGCGATGAAGTTGGCGAACGGCCATCTCGATTATATCGACTATCTCATCGACCATCGCGCGTGGCTGGCGGGTTCAACAATGACGATGGCTGATCTGGCTGCAGCGGCACAGATTTCGGTAGCTGACTATCTTGGCGGCATTGATTGGAATGGGCATGAGCAGACCAAGGCATGGTACGCCATGTTTAAATCGCGGCCCAGTTTTAGGCCCTTGCTATCCGAACGGATGGAAGTCATCGCGCCACCCAAGCATTATGAACAGGTCGATTTCTAGGGTCAGGACCACTTAAATCCACCTTCGCGGTTTGAGGCCATACTGTTCAGTGCAAGGCGGCAAGCGCAGGGCTTAGTGGTTCTAAGTCTAGCTTTGCCAACGCGGCAATGGACAGTATGGGTCAAATCCGAAGGACGCCAAAATGGCTTCGATCTCGAAACAAAATGCCCTTGCAGGCAGAATGACTGCCTGCGGCGGCCATTCTCCTTCGATATCTTTGCCATTTTGACGCCGCGAAGGTGGATTTAAGTGGTCCTGACCCTAAGTCCGGAAAACGCCCGACTCTTCGACTGTTTCTTGCGCGCTTTAAGTGGTCCTGACCCTAAGGATAACGTCAAATTAGATATACCAACCGTTGGTATACTAACCGGCAGCAGTTGCCATTGGAGCCGTTCGCGGCGCATTGGGTCTTATCGACCTCTGGACCGGTCGACCGGACCTCCGCTGAAACGATATCCCAGTGCGGCGGAGGTCCAACCTTGGGGACATTATATGGTGTCGATTGTTTCCACAGTCGCGTATCTCGGCTTGGAAGCCCGCAGCGTAGAAGTCCAATGCCAAGTCGCGCCAGGTATGGTAAGCTTCGCCGTTGTGGGTCTTCCCGACAAGGCTGTCGCCGAGAGCCGCGAGCGGGTTCGCGCCGCAATCTCTGCGCTGGGTCTGGCATTGCCGCCCAAGCGGATCACCATCAATCTCTCACCTGCTGACCTACCCAAAGAGGGCTCGCATTATGACTTGCCAATTGCTTTGGCATTACTCGGTGCAATGGGTTTGGTGGATGCAGAGGCGTTAGCGCAATTTGTTGTGGTCGGTGAGCTAGGTTTGGATGGCAGGGTGGCGGCATCACCTGGCGTGCTTTTGGCGGCGCTACATGCCTCGTCACGCGGGCTCGGGCTGATATGTCCGGCGATGCAAGGGTCAGAGGCGGCTTGGGCTGGTGAAATCGAAGTCGTGGCCGCACCCGACTTACTGGGCTTGCTGAACCATCTAAAAGGGCAATCCTTGCTGCGCCCGCCTGAGCCAGGGCGCGCCGCGCCGCGCCAAACGGGCCCTGATCTGAAAATGGTAAAGGGGCAAGAGACCGCAAAGCGCGCGCTGGAGATTGCCGCCGCTGGCGGTCACAATTTGGCGATGGTTGGCCCACCGGGCGCGGGTAAGTCGCTATTGGCCTCGTGTTTGCCGGGCATCCTGCCGGAGCTTTCGCCCGCAGAAGCATTGGAAGTGTCCATGATTGCATCCGTCGCCGGATCTTTGGATGGTGGACGCTTATTGCGGACACGTCCGTTCCGTGCACCGCATCATAGCGCGTCCATGCCAGCCTTGGTCGGGGGCGGTCTGCGCATTCGTCCGGGCGAAGTCAGCCTTGCGCATCTGGGTGTCCTGTTCCTCGACGAACTGCCCGAATTCCAGCGTGGCGTGCTCGACAGTTTGCGACAGCCCTTGGAAACCGGCGAAGTCAGCGTCGCACGGGCCAACAGCCATGTGACTTTCCCCGCCAACGTCCAATTGGTCGCTGCGATGAACCCTTGCCGCTGCGGGCATCTTGGCGACGCTGCTTTGGCATGTAGCCGGGCGCCGCGTTGCGCTGCGGACTATCAGGCGAAGATATCGGGGCCCTTGCTTGACCGGATCGATCTGCATGTCGATGTGCAGGCCGTCCGCGCCGCAGACTTGGTCCTTCCGCCCCCCGCCGAAGGTTCGGCTGAGGTGGCCGCAAGGGTGCAGGCCGCGCGTTTCCTGCAAAGCGCACGGCTGCAAGGCACGGACTTGCGAACCAATGCAGATCTTGATGGCGATACACTTGCAGAATTTGCCACGCCGGACGCAGCGGGGCAGAAGTTACTGGCCCAAGCGGCAGAAGCGATGCGCCTATCGGCGCGCGGCTACACACGCATATTGCGCGTTGCCCGCACCATTGCGGATTTGGCTAACGTCACTGACGTTGGCCGCATCCACATTGCCGAGGCACTGAGCTACCGAAGGCAGCCCCCACGCAACTGAGCAGCAATGTGGGGCGGGCCTTGCATTAATCATGAAGTGATTCAAAGGGCGCCTAAGGCCAATTGGTGCGGATGGCGGGACTCGAACCCGCACGCCCAGAAGGACAACAGATTTTAAGTCTGTAGCGTCTACCATTCCGCCACATCCGCTTAGCCATGCGCAGACAGCATTACGCCCGCAGGGTCAAGTGCCTTTGCACAAACGGGTTATTTGTTGAGGCTTTCGCGGACCTCTTTGCCCGGTTTGAAATAGGGTACGCGCTTCGATGGCACTTCGACCGATGCGCCGGTGCGCGGGTTGCGGCCCTTGCGTGGGCTGCGGGCGCGGGTCGAAAAAGCGCCAAAACCGCGTAATTCAACACGCCCACCATCGGAAAGACGTTGAATGATCTGGTTGAAAAACAGATCGACGATCTTTTCGATTTCCTCTGTTTTGAGCTCCAGATTCTCGGCTTCAAGCTTTTTGATCAACTCGGAACGGATCATATTGTGTCCCTCTCTTACGGTTTTTTAATGCGACGCAGCGCGATTATCAAAGTTCACGTTACAAAGCTTTACAATAATTTCGTGACGTTGCCATAAATTTTTCATTATTACAACGGTCTTCCAATCATTTCGTGCCAAAAGCATAAAAAAACCCGCTCCTCTTGCAAGGAGCAGGTTTTTATTACGGCATTTTGGATGATAGCTTTAACCGAAGCTTACTTCTTCACGCCCTTGAGTGCTTCACCCAAGATGTCGCCAAGCGATGCGCCGGAATCGGACGAACCATATTGCTCAACGGCTTGCTTTTCTTCGGCCAGTTGGAGCGCCTTGACCGAGAAGTTCGGCTTTTTCGAGCGGTCGAAACCGGTGACCATCGCATCAAACTTCTGACCAACCTGAAAGCGGTCGGGACGTTGCTCGTCACGGTCACGGCCAAGGTCGGCGCGCTTGATGAAGCCAGTTGCACCATCTTCGCCCGCTTGCACTTCAAGTCCGCCATCGCGCACTTCAAGAACGGTCACGGTGGTGGTGCCACCCTTCTTCAGGCCGCTTGCCGAAGCAGCGCCGGCTGCCGATGGTGCACCCTTTTCAAGCTGCTTGATGCCAAGCGAAATGCGCTCTTTCTCGGCGTCAATGTCGAGAACGATTGCCTTGACGGTTTCGCCCTTGCGGTGAAGGTGCAGGGCCTCTTCGCCGGTGATGCCCCAGGCGATGTCGGACATGTGGACCATGCCGTCAACGTCGCCGTCCAGACCAATGAAGAGACCAAATTCGGTCGCATTCTTGACTTCGCCTTCAACGGTCGAACCAACTGGGAACTTGTCCGCGAACGATGCCCATGGATTGTCGTGCGCTTGCTTGAGGCCAAGCGAAATGCGGCGTTTCTCCATGTCGATGTCGAGAACGACAACGTCGACTTCTTGTGAGGTCGAAACGATTTTGCCCGGGTGCACGTTCTTTTTTGTCCATGACATTTCCGAAACATGGACCAGACCTTCGATACCGGCTTCGAGTTCGATGAACGCACCATATTCGGTGATGTTCGTGACTGAACCCTTGAGCTTTGTACCGACTGGGTACTTGGCAACCGCTGCATCCCAAGGATCGCTTTCCAGCTGCTTCATGCCCAGGCTGATGCGCTGCGTGTCCTTGTTGATACGCACGATCTGAACCTTGACGGTATCACCAATGTTGATGACTTCGCTTGGGTGGTTGATACGCTTGTAGCTGATGTCCGTGACGTGGAGCAGGCCATCAATGCCGCCCAGGTCAACGAACGCACCATAATCGGTGATGTTCTTGACAACGCCGTCGATGATTTGCCCTTCGGCGAGGTTCTGGATGAGGCCAGTGCGCTGCTCTGCGCGGGTTTCTTCCAATATGGCACGACGCGATACAACGATGTTGCCACGCTTGCGGTCCATTTTAAGGATGACGAATGGTTGGGCGATGTCCATCAATGGCGCAACGTCGCGCACGGGACGGACGTCAACCTGGCTGCCGGGCAAGAATGCCACTGCGCCGCCCAAATCAACGGTGAACCCACCCTTCACACGGCCAAAGATAACGCCGTCCACGCGATTGCCCGCGTCGAATTCGCCTTCAAGCACATCCCAAGCGGCTTCGCGACGGGCGCGATCGCGGCTGAGCATGGCTTCGCCGTTCATATTTTCTACGCGGTCAACGAAGACTTCGACTTCGTCGCCAACCTTCAGGTCGGCTTTTTGGCCGGGCATAGCGAATTCACGCAGCGCCACACGGCCTTCGGATTTGAGACCCACATCGATGACGGCATGGTCATTGTCGATTGCGGTTACGGTGCCTTTTACGACGCGGCCTTCAAAGCCACCGTCTGCGCCACCAAGTGATTCGTCGAGAAGTGCCGCGAAATCGTCGCGGGTCGGGTTTGGCGAAGTTGCCATAGGTTAGAGTGTCCTTACGTACATTTTGTCCGGCCAGTCGGTTGGTTCCGACGGTCTTTGACCAGAGTTGCCCTGATGCCCGAATAGCAGCAAAGCGTTCAAAAACGGTGCATATCGAACCAAATCACCACGTCATGCTGAACTTGTTTCAGCATCCATCCATCAACTTAGACCAAGGGTCAGCGAGGCGAAATGGACCCTGAACCAAGTTCAGGGTGACGGTGTGTTCTATCGATACACGCCGGCTACTTAGCTCTTGCGAAGTTGAGACTCCACCAAAGCAATCGCAGCTTGAACGGCGTCGCCTATAGTCAAATCGCCGGTATCAAGCAATAGCGCGTCTTCCGCCGGTTTTAACGGCGCATCGGCGCGGCCCGTGTCGCGCGCATCGCGCGCCTGAATGTCGCCGAGGATATGGGCAAATGCGACATCGTTACCGTGCCTTTGCATTTCATCATATCGGCGGCGTGCGCGGACCTCTGCGGGCGCGGTGACGAACAGCTTCACGTCAGCATGTGGCGCGATGACCGTCCCGATATCGCGCCCGTCAAGCAACGCGCCGCCGGGTTGATTGGCAAAGTCCACCTGCCGCTTGTTGAGCGCCGCGCGCACCACGGGGTGGATCGATACCCGGCTAGCTAACCCGCCAACTTCTTCGTTCCGCAAGCTGGGGTCATCAAGCAAGCTGTCCGGGAACCCGCATCCCGCCAAAGCGTCCGCCGGGTCGTCGGCGTTACCCTGGTGCAATTGCACCTGCCGTCCCACCGCGCGGTAGAGCAGGCCCGTATCCAGAAACGGCAACCCAAAATGCGCGGCGAGGGCCTTTGCCAACGTGCCCTTGCCCGAGGCAGTTGGCCCGTCAACGGCGATGATCATTCGGCCGCGCCTGTATCGACACGGTGCTTCATCAGCGCCTTGGTGATGCCAAACAAAGCAATCGCCATCCAGACGATTTCCAATACCATTGTCGGCAGATTGAAATTCACCGTCAGCGAAATGGTCAGCAAGGCCGCGCCAAGGAAGTTTGCGACGTTGAACCACAATGCGTTCATCTGCGTCGTGAGGTTGCTATACGCAAACGCCGCAACGATGAAGAAGCTCCCGGCAAACCCAATGAGGTCAGCGGCGAAAGGCGATAGATATTCGGTCAATGTTGAACCTGCAGATTATGTAAGATGTTTTCAAATGTCGGAAAACTAGTCGCAATGGGCGACACGTCATCCACCGTTACCGACTGATAACAATGCTGCCCTGCCACGGCGAAGCTCATCGCGATGCGGTGGTCGAGGGCGCTTGTTACCGTCGCGCCGCCTTCTAACGGTTCTCCTCCGCTGCCGTCGATGACAAGGCCGTCTTCGCGTTCTTCGACCCGTGCGCCAATCGCTTTCAAGCCCGCCGCCATGAGCGCGAGCCGGTCGGATTCTTTGACGCGCAGTTCGTCCAGCCCGCTGGTCGTTGTTCGGCCTTGCGCCATGCTGGCCGCGACGAAAAGCACGGGAAACTCATCGATCATACTGGGCGCAACATCGGGTGGCACGTCGATGCCGCGCAACGCCGAGTGCCGCGCAGTGATGTCCGCCACTGGCTCGCCGCCAACCTCGCGTTGGTTCGAATAGGTCAGGTCAGCGCCCATCGCCTCCAGCATCTTGTAAATGCCCGTGCGCGTCGGGTTCATGCCGACATGGGTGACGGTGACTTCGCTACCCGGTGTAATTAGTGCGGCGACAACGAAAAAGGCTGCGGAAGACGGATCGCCGGGAACCTCAATCTGTTGCGGCTGTAACTCTGCTTCGCCCATCAGGCGGATATGCCGCACACCATCGGCATCAACATCGACGGTTAAATCTGCACCAAAACCGCGCAGCATGCGTTCGCTATGGTCGCGGGTGGGCACTGGCTCGATGACTTCGGTGATGCCCGCGATGTTCAACCCGGCCAGCAAGACGGCGCTTTTAACTTGCGCAGAGGCGACCGGCAGACGGTAGCTGATCGGTATGGCAGGCACCAATCCGCGCACCATGATCGGCAGCATCCCGCCGGGGCTTGCCGTAAACTCGGCGCCCATTTGGCTGAGCGGATCAATCACGCGGCCCATCGGGCGTTTGGACAGGCTGGCATCGCCAATGAAGGTCGCGGTTAGCCGGTGGCTGGCGACCAGCCCCATCAATAACCGTGTCGAGGTCCCGCTATTGCCCATGTCGAGCGCGCCAGATGGCTGCATCAAGCCGCCCACGCCAACGCCGTTGACGGTCCATTTGCCTTCACCAGTGCGTTCTATATGCGCGCCCATTGCCCGCATAGCAGTCGCGGTGGCGAGCACGTCTTCGCCTTCTAGCAACCCTGAAATTTTGCTTTCACCCACCGCAAGCGCGCTCAACATAAGCGCGCGGTGCGAAATGGATTTGTCGCCAGGAACCTTAAGCGTGCCGAATAACGCGCCGCTGGGCTGGAAACTGCCGGGTCTGGGTTGTGCGCTGTGCATGATGTTTTGCGCTTTGCGGATGATGCGCGTTCAAGTCAACGACCACAGTAATTTTTGACAGCGGCGCGTCGCTGTGGCAAAGGCCGCGCCAATTAACGGTGATTCACAGATGTGCGTTGCCTTTCCAAACCAGTTTAAAAGGATTTAAGCCCGCCATGATCAAGGCTGAATGGGGAACCAAGCGCACTTGCCCGAAATGTGGCGTTCGTTTTTACGACCTGACCAAGGACGAGCCGGTTGAATGCATCGAATGCGGCAACCAGTGGACGCCAGAGCCAGTTTTGAAATCGAAGCAGCCAATGCCATTTGAAGAAGTCGAAAAGAAAAAGGACGACTCAGATCTGGCCGATGACGACCTCGACATTGACGTCGATGCGGTTGATGGCGACGTTTCGCCGGACAATGATGTTGACTTGGGCGGAGACGAAGATCTTGGCGTTGCCGGCACCGAAGGCGAACCCGACGACATCTAATCTTCGGACTTGATATATACAGGAGCGCCCGCTAGTGGCGCTCCTCACCAAGGCTGTCCAATGGACGGCCAGATGGGGCCTTAGCTCAGCTGGTAGAGCGCTACACTGGCAGTGTAGAGGTCAGGGGTTCGACTCCCCTAGGCTCCACCAACCTTCGACACACGTCATGCTGAACTTGTTTCAGCATCCATTTGCCAGCTTAGCCCGAAGAGTTGAGACGCATGATGGACCCTGAACCAAGTTCAGGGTGACAAGCTCGGGTATTGAACCCAACACTGGCCAAAACCAGCATTCTCCCCTAAAGGCCAATATATGCATTTTCTTGACCAAGCTAAGATTTTTGTCCGTTCCGGCGCAGGTGGCCCGGGCGCGGTCAGTTTTCGGCGGGAGAAATATGTTCAATATGGTGGCCCCGACGGCGGTAATGGTGGCAAGGGTGGTGATATCGTTATTGAGGCAGTGGCCGGGCTGAACACACTCATCGATTTCCGCTATGCGCAGCATTTCAAAGCTATGCGCGGCATTCAAGGGATGGGCCGTGATCGCCATGGCGCTTATGGTGATGATCTTGTCATTCAGGTTCCTGTGGGCACGCAGGTGCTGGCCGATGACGAGGAACGCACATTGTTGCTTGATCTGACTGCAGTGGGACAGCGGGTTGTGTTCCTGCGCGGTGGCGATGGCGGCCGTGGTAACGCATCGTATAAAAGCTCAACCAACCGCGCCCCGCGCGAACATGGTCCAGGCTGGCCCGGCGAAGAAAGATATATCTGGTTGCGGTTGAAACTGTTGGCTGATGCGGGCCTTGTCGGCATGCCGAATGCGGGCAAATCGACGTTCATCAACCAAGTGTCGAATACCAAGGCGAAGGTTGGTGATTATCCGTTCACCACCACGCGCCCGCAATTGGGCGTTGTTGACCATAAGTCGCGTGAATTCGTGCTGGCCGATATTCCAGGCCTTATCGCTGGCGCTGCCGAAGGCGTTGGCATTGGCGACCGTTTCTTGGGCCATATTGAGCGCTGCCGGATCCTCATTCACTTGATTGATGCAACGCAAGATGACCCCGTGGCCGCATGGCACATTGTGTGTGACGAATTGAGCGAATATGGCGCGGCCTTGGATGAAAAGCCCCAGATTGTCGCGCTCAACAAGGGCGATTTGCTTGACCCTGAATTAATGGCCGACATCGCACAGCAGCTTCAGGCCGCTGGCGCGCAGGATGTCATCGCGATTTCCGGCGCGACGGGCCAAGGCGTTGACCTGGTCCTCGACCGGATATTAGAGGCGCTGCCTGCCAAAAGCGGGATTGAAGGCGCAAAGGCCGATGGCATCACCGAGGATGGGACATGGTCGCCGATCTGAACGCTGCGCCCGGCATTCACGCTTCCGTCACCCTGAACTTGTTTCAGGGTCTATCGTGCAGCGGAACCTGCGCTGGAACGGATAAATGGATGCTGGAACATCAGTCACCACCGGTGAAACAAGTTCAGCATGACGCCCGTGGATAAACTCTCACCCGCATCCTGCCCCTTATTGGTGGTCAAAGTCGGCTCATCGTTGCTGGTGCAGCCAGACGGGACTGTGCGGCGGGAATGGCTTCAGACGCTCGTTGCGGACATCAGTGCGCGGCATAAGGCGGGGCAGCGGTGCATCATTGTCACCTCGGGCGCAATTGCGCTGGGCGCCCGCCGCTTGGGCTTTGACAAGGGTGGCCGCGCCAGCCTTGCCGATGCGCAAGCCGCCGCGTCGGTAGGGCAGATTGTGTTATCGGGCATCTGGGCGGACCTGTTGGAAGGTCAGTCCTTGGCCGCAGCGCAGATGCTGGTGACGCTCGATGATCTTGAGGACCGCCGCCGTTATTTAAACATCGCGGCCACGCTTGATCGCCTCTTGGGGGCAGGGGCAGTGCCCGTCATCAACGAAAATGACAGCGTCGCTACCGAAGAAATTCGCTTTGGCGACAATGACCGTTTGGCCGCACGCGTGGCGCAGGCTGCGGGCGCGACGGGCGTGATATTGCTGTCCGATGTTGACGGCTTGTTCGACCGCGCGCCACATTTGCCTGGCGCGGTGTTGCTACCGACGATTGAGAAGATTGACGGCCGCGTGCGGGTGATGGTCGCCGAAGGCTCCTCTTCTGGCATGGGGTCCGGCGGGATGGCATCCAAATTGGATGCCGCAGATATTGCGACGCGGGCCGGGATTGGCCTGGTAATCGCATCAGGCCTGCGCGACCATCCGCTTATGGCGTTGGAGCAGGGTGGGCTTTCGACCTTCTTCGCCCCACGCGAAGGCGCATCGGCCCGCAAAAGCTGGCTCGGCGGACGGCTGACGGTCAAGGGGCGGATCCGAATTGATGACGGTGCGGTACAAGCGCTCCAGAACGGCAGCAGCCTGTTGCCCGCAGGCGCACTGTCGGTAGAGGGCGAATTCAAACGCGGCGATGTCATCGACATCAGCGCCGATGACGGCGTTGCGATTGCACGCGGACTTTCCGAATATGACGCGGTTGATGCGGCGCGTATCTGCGGGCACCGGTCAAGCGAGCTTGCCGCCATATTAGGCACCGTGCCGCGCTCTGTGCTCGTCCACCGCGATCAATTGGTCCTGCTGTGAAGACAGTTGCGCTGACGGGGGCGACGGGGTTTGTCGGGCGGATCACGCTGGATCGATTGGTCGCAGATGGCTGGCACGTGCGCGCATTGACGCGGCGGGACCAGCCCACGACAGCAGGCGTGACATGGGTTCATGGCCGTCTGGATGATGTGGCCAGTCTCAACCTATTATGCAAAGGCGCAGATGCGGTGTTGCATGTCGCTGGCGTCGTCAACGCGCCCGATGCGGCTGGTTTTGAAAGCGGTAATGTAGCTGGCACGGAAAATATGCTCGCCGCTGCCCAAATGGCACATATTGACCGCTTCGTCGCTGTCTCCTCACTCGCCGCGCGCGAACCGGCGCTGTCCTTATATGGCGCGAGCAAGGCCAGGGCCGAAAATCTTGTGAAAGCTTCGCCGCTCGACTGGATCGTCATTCGACCGCCGGGTGTCTATGGTCCTGGCGACACCGAAATGTTTGATATGTTCCGGATTGCGGCCAAGGGCTGGGCTTTGCTGCCGCCGCGCGGGCGCGTGTCCGTCATCCATGTCGATGATCTGGCCCGCTTGCTCGTGACCTTGTTGTCGGCTGAAAATGTGTCGAAACGCGTGTTCGAAGCCGATGACGGGACGGCGGGCGGGTGGAGTCATGAAGCCTTTGCCAAAGCCATCGGCGCGGCGGTCGGCCGCAACATTACGGCACTGCATGCACCGGGCTTTCTTTTGAAATTTGCCGGATGGGCCGATCGTGCGATCCGCGGGCCAATGGCAAAGCTGACGCCGGACCGCGCCAATTACCTTGCGCATCCCGACTGGACTATTGACCCGGACGCTGCGCCAGCGTCGCAGCTTTGGCAGCCGAAAATTCCAACGACTTCGGGCCTGAAAGACACCGCAGGCTGGTATCGCAAGCATGGGTTGATGTAGCGCCTTAACCTTGCCCTTTTGCCGCCTTATTCGCTTGCAATAGCGCGAACAGGCGAGGCATTGGCCGCCAATCATATCGAGGATTTAAGAATGACTGACCGGAGCGAAATGTTTGATCGCCTGAAGGGCTTGATTGAACCATTTAACAAAAAAGGCACCGAAGTTGGTGAAGCAACGACGTTTGCAGGCGACCTTGAATGGGACAGCCTGACCGTTATGGATTTTGTCGCTGACGTCGAAGACAGCTTTGACATCATCATCAGCATGAATTTGCAGGCTGAGATCGAAAATGTTGGCCAGTTGGTCGACGCCGTGACCAAGCTAACTGCTGCTTAAATTTTTCACGAGAGACGGTAATGACTGACTTATTTTCAAAATTTGACGCCTTAATCGCCCAGCGCGAAGGTCTGCTCGCCACCGGCGTAAAAGACCCGTTCAGCCTGGTGATGGAAGAAGTGAAATCGCCCACCGTCGCTGTCGTCAATGGCAAGGAAACGATCCTGCTTGGCACCTATAATTATATGGGCATGACCTTTGACGATGACGTCATTGCGGCAGGCAAGCAAGCATTGGACGAATTTGGCGCTGGTACCACCGGCAGCCGCGTTCTGAACGGCACCTTTCAGGGTCATAAGGAATGCGAAGACGCATTGAAGGAATTTTACGGGATGGACCATGCCATGGTCTTTTCCACGGGCTATCAGGCGAATTTGGGTATCATCAGCACGATCGCTGGCAAGGGCGATTACATCATCCTCGACATTGACAGCCATGCATCGATTTATGATGGCTGCAAAATGGGTGACGCCGAAATCGTCGCCTTCCGTCACAATGATGTTGAGGCACTTGAAAAACGCCTGAAACGGCTTCCTTCGGACGCAGGTAAGCTTGTTGTGCTTGAGGGCGTTTACTCCATGCTGGGCGACGTTGCGCCGTTGAAGGAAATGATCCGCGTTTCGAAAGAGGCCGGCGCAATGATCCTAGTCGATGAAGCGCACTCAATGGGCTTTATCGGCGAAAATGGGCGCGGCGTGGCGGAAGAGCAAGGCGTGCTGGATGATGTCGATTTCGTCATTGGTACCTTTTCCAAATCGGTTGGCACCGTGGGTGGTTTCTGCGTGTCGAACCATCCCAAGTTTGAAATCATGCGGCTGGTTTGCCGTCCTTATGTGTTCACCGCATCGCTACCGCCTTCGGTTGTTGCCTGTTCGGCGGCAAGTATTCGCAAGCTGATGCATAATGGTAACAAGCGCGCGCATTTGTGGGAAAATTCAAAGAACCTGCATCAGGGGCTGCGCGATCTGGGCTTCCAATTGGGCACGCCCAATGCACAAAGCGCCATCATCGCGGTCATCATGCCCGATCTGGAAAAGGGTGCGGCGATGTGGGCAGCGTTGCTTGAAAACGGGCTGTATGTGAACTTGGCACGCCCACCGGCGACGCCCGCAGGTATGACCTTGCTGCGCTGCTCGCTTTGCGCGGAGCATACGAGCGATCAGGTCGCAGATATTCTCGACCGCTTCGAACGCGCCGGCAAGGCTGTCGGGATCATCTGACGGAAAGCTCGTGAACAGGCTTGACCGTAACGCCCGCCTTTTGGCCGTCAGTTTCGCGGCCATGGCGGGCATGGTCGATGCCATTGGGTTCCTTGCCAGTGGCGGGTTTTTCCTGTCTTTTATGAGCGGAAATTCCACACGGCTCAGCGTCGGTCTGGTGGAGGCCGCGCCTTATGTGGGCATGGTTGCTGCGTTGCTGACAAGCTTTGTAACCGGCGTCGTTGCAGGGTCGCTTATTGGCCGCAAGAACACGCTCTCGCCTTCGCGGCGTCAGGCATTCATCCTCATCATCATATCGCTGTTGCTATTTGCCGCGCCACTCATTGCAAACTTTGGATTTCTGCTCATTGGGCTGTGCTTTGCGGCATTCTGCATGGGGCTGGAAAACACGCTTTTTGAACGCGAAGGCTCCGTATCGTTCGGGCTCACTTACATGACAGGAGCGCTTGTTAAAATCGGGCAGGGGCTTGCCACGATGATCAGCGGCGGTCCGCGTTTGGAATGGGTGCCATATCTGTTGCTATGGCTTGGCCTGATCAGCGGCGCTGCGGTTGGCGCGTTGATGTTTGGCATCTTTGGATATAACAGCCTGTGGTTGCCTGCGGCCTATGCCGGCATTTTCGCGCTTGTGCTGTTGGCTCCGCATAACCGATTTGGCGGTTAACGCACGGCCCCTTTTGCCCATAATTTCGGCACCAGAAACAGCGCCGCGACCAATGGCCATTTGCGCTGCCATGGCTGGATGATGATCTGCGTTCCGGCGTGGCGGTTTATCTTCCACGCCAGATAATCAATCCCGCCTGCATAAGTAAACGCGGCCTTGGCAAGCCGTGCGATGGTCAGCAATTTGCCGCGTCGGCGCAATCCCGGCCAACGATTTTTCTCTTGCGCAATTTTGGCGTCCACATCTGGAAATAACAGGATTTTGTCGCCGCGATGCTCGTTCGCTATACGGGTGTGACACAGCGCAGCGATGCCAAAACGGCCATAGCGTTCGGGGTCGAATGCGATGACGGACGATGGCCGGTCTTTGCGTTCGGCGCGCAGTTCGGCGCTATATGTCATCTGGAACCCCAACTGCCACAAATCGAGGACGTCCACCTCACGTTCGGCAAATGCCAATGCTGCATTGAGCAAAGTTGGGGCTGCCCCCGAAATCGCGATTACCGCTGCTTGTCGCGCCTTATCATCGGCGCACCAGGCGAGGCGTGCGGGCTGTGCAAATCTGGCCCAGACCGAAACGGCGGATGCGGCGGGCCGGTTAAGGTGATGAAAGTCGCTTTCGCTTAACACCGCGACTTTGGCGATGAGGCCATTATGTTGAAACGGAAAGACGTTGGGCGGTAGACGGCGGTTCCATTTCGCGAGCCAGCTTTCGCCATAAGCGGCCTTATAGTCAGAAACGATCAGGTAAAAGTCGAGCATCTCGCCCTGCAATTGCTCCGACCGTAAACATGAACCGTAGAATAACACCGCGCGTGCCGCGCCATTAAATTGCGCCGCGATATGCGATGCAAATTCGCTTACGCCCTTCTGCACTGGGATAGCCAATTCTTCAGCGACAAGTTGCGTAAGCGAGAGCATGTCTGTGGCCTTAGCCGCCTTTATGGGCGCTTGTTAAGCGGCCAGTTTCAGGAACGGGACAGGCGGTGTCGAGCGCAGAACGATTGGGCTACCGCGATGGGCCTGAAAAACTTCGCCGTCCAGAACGACATTGCTTTGTTCGCTGTCAATGCGAATGACGTCGCCTTGTTGGAAATGCACGCCGCTCATGGTTGTTTGCCCTAATTTGCCACGCAATGACGCCGCAATCATTTTCAGCATGGCTAATGGTTTTTGGTCAACCGCCAGAAATTTCATCAGCCCGCGTTGCTTGTTGTTGCCCGCTTGGCCGCCCAGCAACAGCTTTTCCAAAGTCGTCACAATCAGCACAGAAAACGTGCCGTGCAATTCACCATTGCGGATGAACGTTATGCTGACCGGCTTGGATCGCGCGGGTAGGAAACGGGATTTTACGCTGACGATTGCCGAAAACATGACGGCAAATACGGTCAAAAAATGGCTAAGCCCATTGGGTAGGCCCAAGGGATAAATTTTGTGCCGACAATATAAAATCGTTTCGGCAAGTCCTGCTCCACCAAGAAACATGCCCAGCACCGGACGCGCACCTTCGCTGCCATCGCTCAGGGCAATGAGTTCGCGCACCACGATATGCTTCGTCATATCGCCTTTTGCGACCTCAATAATCCGCGAAAGTGCCTCCAACGGATCGCCTTCTGCACCCAAGTCCAAGGCGATGAGGTTCGTCTTGCCGTTGGGCAATACAGCCACTGGCGGTGGGGTGCCTTCAAAATGGCCACCATGATAAAGCTCGGTCAGGGCGGATTGAACCGTGCCATCGCCGCCGTTGATGACCAGTACCTTGGGCTTCACGCGGGCAATCATCTCCAACGCCTTGGCAATCTGGCCGATCTCCTCGACCTCATAATGGAATATATCGGGATTTTTGGCGCAATAGGTTCGAACCTCTGGCAACATAGATTTGTTGCCAGTTGAATGCGGGTTAGAAAGGAGCGCCACTAAAGCCAAATAAGAACCCTCACATATATTTCAGGTTGATTGTGATCCGCGTGACCCCGGGGCCTGCGTCAAAAGCGACCTTGTTGACCGATGGCCTGCCCAAGTTCAGAATGCTGATGCTTGGGTTATTCGAAAAACCGCCGCCGTCTTGGCTAATGTCGGTCTTGCCATTGCCATTGCGGTCATGTCGGACAGCGATGCCATATTTGCCTTCGGAGGGAACCGGGACGCAGATATTCATGCTGCCTGCGCTTGCTGGGGTTTCGATGCGGTGGAGCCAACGGCCCTTGGCCAACCAAACGCCGGCAATTGCGGGGTAGGATTGCACACGGACTTTCCCGGTCGCTTCCTTAATGCCGCGCACTTGGACGAGCACGGCCGGCCCGTTGCCCGACGTGCACCGCGACATATCATTATTCAGCTCTTGGCTCGCGACTGCTACACCTGAAACCAGCACCAGACCAACCATAGCCACAAGGGCGACACATTTCTTCATCTGTATACTCCTGGAACTTTATGTCTGTTATCCGCACTTTTTTCGGATAGCATCGATATTGCCCCTGAACCTGTAACCGTCTATCGGGTGAGTTTGCGGCCAAATTAGGGTGACAGGGCGACGATAAATTGAAATTTCTAACTGCCACCGACCGCTATATCTTCCGGCTTGTGATGTTGCCGCTGCTTGCCACACTCGCAATCGCCGCGTCATTGCTGTTGCTGGAAAAGATGCTGAACCTGTTTGACTTTGTGGCAGCAGAGGGCGGGCCGGTCAGCGTCGTTTGGCGGATGCTGGCCAACCTCATGCCCGAATATCTCTCATTGGGTATCCCCATCGGCCTGCTGCTAGGCATCTTGTTGGCCTTCCGTCGATTAGCAACATCTTCAGAACTCGACATTTTCCGCGCAGTGGGCATGAGCTATTTTCGCCTGTTGCGCGTTCCGTTCATGTTCGCAATCGCGCTTGCCGCTATCAATTTCGCGATCGTTGGCTTTATTCAACCAAGTTCGCGCTATTTGTATGAAGAACTGCGCTTTGAACTGCGTTCAGGTGCCTTTGGCGCGAAAGTGCGGGTGGGGGAGTTTAACAATGTCGGCAAAAACCTGACCGTCCGTATCGACGAAAGCCGCGATAACGGCAATGCTCTGTCGGGCTTATTTGTTTTCGCGCAAAGCAACAGCGGGCAGACTATTGCAGTGACGGCGGAGCAAGGCCAGTTTTTGCGGACCGACGACCCTGATACGATCTTGCTGCGGCTCGAAAAAGGAACGCTTGTTCATGACGCGCCAAGTTATGAATCTCCTCGGGTGTTGAGCTTTACGAGCCATGACATCCCCATTCCGTTGCCAAAGATCGAAAATTTCCGCACGCGCGGTGGCAAGGATCGTGAATATCTGATCACTGAATTGATCCAGATCGGCGGTGATGCCCAGAAACCTGCGCTGGACCGCAACCGGGCTTGGGCCAATTTTCACTTCCGCCTGGTGGAAGTCGCAATGATGCTCTTGCTGCCTTTGCTTGCACTGGCGCTGGCGATCCCGCCGAAGCGGTCAACGTCCGCGCTTGGGGTGTTTTTATCAATTGTCATGGTGGTGACCTATCACAAGGTCAACGAATATGCCGAAGGCGTGGGCGGGATGGGCATCGTTGATCCCTTCATTGCCTTGTGGTTGCCATTTTTGATTTTCACAGCGCTGATCCTGTGGATGTACCATATCATTGCGCATGTGCCCGGCGGGCAGCCGATTGGCGCGCTTGAGGTGTTTGCCACAAAGGCTGGCAAATGGGTCAAGGGCGTATTTCGGTTCGGTCGAAAGTCGCGGCTGGCGACCCTTGGCATGCCCGCGTCATCGGCGGAGACGTAGATCATGCATTTTTTCCCGTCGCGTAACATTACAATATATATGGCAAAGCTATTCATCATCCGCAGCTTTGCGGTGCTGATGATGCTCGTTCTTATATTGATGACGCTCGATTTGTTGGGGGAAAGCGGCAAAATTCTGTCGGTTCCCGGAAATGATCAGGGCGATGTTCTGCATTATATTTCGATGCGCGCGCCGCAGATTATTGCACGGTTTCTGCCTTTTTCGGTGTTGCTCGGCACTTTGATCACTTTTGCGGGGCTAAGCCAGAACAGCGAAGTCGTGGCGATGAAGGCCGCTGGATTATCGGCGCATCAGATTTTGGCGCCGATGTTCGTCGCCAGCCTTGGTGTTGCGGTGATATCCTTTGCCTTTAACGATGCCGTCGTTGCGCCCAACACTGCCCAGTTAAAAGTGTGGCAGAAAGCGGAATATGGCGCGGTGGCACCTGATGGCAACGCCCGCAACAATATATGGGTGCGTGAGGGCGATGACCTTATCAATGCGGGCAACGTTGTGGGTTCTGGCGATGATACGGTGCTAGAGGACGTTCGCATATATCTGCGTGCCAATGGCGGATTGCGACAAGTTATCACCGCCACCCGCGCGCGTTACATCGGCGATGCTTGGCAACTTGAGAAAACCAAATCGTTCAATGTGGCGACAACAATCGGAACGACGGCAGATAGCCTCATCATTGGAAAAGGTATCACGCCTGACAGGTTCAATTTGGTTAAAGTCGATGGCGACAGCCTTGCCTTCCTGCCGCTCATGCGCGCAATCGACGATTTAAAGGCCGCTGGACGCCGCACGGATAATCTTGAAGGCATTTTATGGCACAAGCTATCCGGGCCTTTGTCCACATTGTTGATGCCATTGCTTGGCGCAGTGGCGGCCTTTGGCCTTGCCCGCTCCGGCGCGCTCTTTTTGCGGGCGGTCATCGGGATGGCCTTGGGCTTTACCTATTTTGTGGCCGATAACTTTGCGTTGGCAATGGGGAACCTCGGCGCTTATCCGCCATGGATTGCAGCATGGGGGCCTTTTTTGTTGTTCTTCTTGATAGGTGAGACGGTTTTGGTCCGCACCGAAGAATGAACGGTGCAGGACGTACAAGCTTTCAGGGATAGTGTATGACAGATATCAAAATTCGCCTGATTTCGACAAAGGCTGACAAGCAAGCCTTTGTCGATCTGCCTTTCCGCTTATACGCTGGCGACCCGAACTGGGTGCCACCTTTGAAAAGCGACGTCATGGCGACGATCACGCCGGGCAAAAACCCGTGGTTCGAGCATGGCGAAGCACAGCTTTTTCTAGCTGAGCGGGATGGGCATATTGCTGGCCGCATTTCGGCGCATTTGGACTATCTCGCTTTGGCGCAGCCTCCGGAACAGGGCATGGGTCCGGGCGTCGGCAATTGGGGGTTTTTCGAAGCCGAAGACGCCGATGTTGCAAAAGTGCTGTTGGAAACAGCGGAAGGCTGGCTGCGCGACAAAAAAATGGTCCGCGCGCTTGGGCCATTGAGCCTATCGATCTGGGAAGAGCCGGGATTATTGGTGCAAGGCCATGATCACCCCCCGACGGTGCTGATGGGGCATCATAACCCTGCCTATGGCGCGTGGATACAGGCGGCGGGCTATGCTGGTGTCAAAGACCTGTATACCTATCAAATACCGATTGATGTGCCGTTCCCACCCTTGGTGCAACGTATCGTCGCATCGGGTGAGCGTAATGAGCGGATTGTCATTCGGAAGGTCAACAAGGCCAATTTTGATGCCGAAGCGGCCATCATATTGTCGATACTGAACGATGCATGGAGCGGCAATTGGGGCTTTGTGCCGATAACGGATGCAGAAGTCGCCCATACCGGAAAGCAACTTAAGCCCATCGTGTTTAACGATTTGATCCGCATTGCCGAGGTTGATGGGGAGCCCGTGGCATTCATGATGACATGGCCCGATATCAATGAGAAAATCGGCAGTTTCGGGGGATCATTATTCCCGTTCAACTGGGCAAAACTGCTTTGGTGGCTCCGCGCCCCCAAGGTCCGCAGCGTTCGGGTACCGTTGATGGGCGTGGTCAAGAAAATGCAGGCAACACGGTTGGCCAGCCAATTGGCGTTTATGATGGTCACCTATATTCGCGATGCTTCGACTGCCAAATTTGGTGCCTCGCGCGGGGAATTTGGTTGGGTACTGGACGACAATGGCCCGATGCGTTCGGTGGGTGAGGCCATCAATGGTGAGATCAACAAAGTATATCGCATTTACGAAAAGCCGTTGTGATGTCGCGCCCGGAAAATTTATCCCAAAGCGGCCATAAAGGCTGACAGGTGGGCATCACCCGGGCCTATCGGAACAAGATATGTGCGTAGTGTCGATTGCATGGCATGCGCATCCGCGTTGGCAATTGATCGTTGCAGGAAACCGGGATGAATTTCACGCCCGGTCGGCAGCGCCGTTGGGGCCATGGCCAGACGATCCGTCGATTATGGCTGGGCGCGATATCTTATCGCAAGGCACATGGATGGGGGTGAGCAACACCGGGCGCTTTGGCGTAGTTACCAATATCCGAACTCCAGACAGCACGGATCCGCAAAAGGCGTCACGTGGTGCGCTGGTCACTGATTGGCTTGCGCGCGGGGCGTTTCCTGACAATCTGGACAACTTCAACCCGTTCAGTCTGATGATTGGTGATCAACAAGGCCTGCAATATCTGTCGAACCGTCCTGATGAAGTCCGCGCCTCATTAGGGCATGGTGTGCATGGTCTCTCCAATGCGGTGCAGGGCGAACGCTGGCCGCGCAAAGAACGGTTGAACCGTGCGCTCATAAGCTGGCTTGGCGGCAGCGCAGAAGACCCCATGACTTTATTCGGCGTTTTGGGTGATGCCGATGCCACCCAACTGGACGCGCATCCGATATTCATCCGCAACGCTGTCTATGGTACGCGTTGCAGCACAATATTGGCGGTCGGGCGTGATGGTGTCGGGCGCATTATGGAGCGACGTTTTGATAAAGCTGGGAATGGCCTTGGGGAAAGCGCCGAAGCCTTTAACTGGGCACCCTGAAACGCCTGAGGGAACCGTCCTTCTTTATGCGCGTTTGCGTCTATCGACTTTCAGGACAGGATGCCTCCATGACCGAAACAGAAAAGAGCCGACCCATCGGTAAGCCGCCTATAACCGACGCAGGCACCGACAATGCGGGCCCCGTTGACCAAGCGGAGAATACGCCGGAGAGCTTTAACAGCGAGCAAGATGACGAAGCGGCGCAGGCGCAAACCGTGTCCGACGATGCCATCCGGGCTATTGCCGATCGGTCAGCCAATCTGGAAAGCGAACATGGGGGAACCACCAATCCCGCGCAGATCAATCCCGATGATACGCAGGATGTGTTGGACCATATGAACCAGATGGAACGCAGCGGGCAAATCGACATGGACGCCTATCGCGCAGAGCGCAGCGACGACGACGAACCGGACAGCTTTGGTGAGTCGGCGCTGGACCCCGACGACATCGACAGCCGCGACAATCGTGGCGGCAATCCTGACCCTAACGTTTGATAACGTCGCCCACAGTGATGACGAGCATGATGACCGCAAATGATGTGAGCATGCCGGTGAAAATGGCGACGGCGGGAATTTGTACAATGTCCATGTCAGTTTCCTTCAGTTAAGAAGGTCTTTATGGCGTAAAAAATTCCGTCATGCTTTGATCTGGGTCAAATGTCCGATGATCGCGTGCATCGGCAAGTCACCGTAAATATGGGGGAAAAGCGCGCCGCCGCGCGATGGCTCCCATTTGATCACATCCTTAAGTGCTGCTAAATCAACCTCGGCAATGATCAATCCATCCTGACCGGCAAAATGCTTGTCCAGCGTGCCCTGAACCTGATCTTGCGTCGACAGATGGATATAGCCATCCGCCACATCAACTGGCGCGCCTTGAAAGACACCGTCCGCTTCAAATTGTGCCCATTGCGTTGCGGTCAGGATTTTGAATGCGGTGGCTGGTTGCGGCGTGTGTTCCATGCGCCATCCATGTCCAAATCGGACCATTTGGGCAAGCCGGTTTGTGGCAGACCCAAAGCGTGTCTATGATGTCACAGCATTTTGGTTGTTTTATATTCATGAAACTATCCGCGCCGCTGCGGCATTTGGTTAACGACGTCGCAAGTATGGCGTCAGTTTTAATGAAAATGGACACTGAAAATGCGTAAACTTTTAATTGGTGCAGCCTTCCTCTCCACTGCACTTGCAACCCCAGCCTTTGCGCAGGAAGACGCGCCGTTCACAGGGCCACATATCGAAGCGCTCGTCGGTTATGACGATGTGGCCGATGGCGACGGTGATCTCATGTATGGCGTGGCCGCTGGGTACGATTTTCAACTGGGCGGCGTGATTGCCGGTATCGAAGGTGAATTTGCCGATTCCGACGTTAACGGCGCGGCGAATGACTTGGTGACCACGGGCGACTCGTTCCGTTTAAACACTGACCGCGACCTGTATGTCGGCGCGCGTCTTGGTTTCGCCGTTTCGCCTTCAACGATGATCTATGCCAAGGGTGGTTACACCAATGCAAAGTTCGAGGGCCGTTTTGACAATGGCGCGGGCACGATTTTCAACAATGGTGTGACAGCCGACGGCTACCGTATTGGTGCCGGGATTGAACAGAAGTTCAACCTGCTCGGCCCAAGCGGCTTCATCAAGGCGGAATATCGGTATTCTAACTACAAAAATCTCGACATTGGCCAGGATGATTTCGACCGTGAAATCGACGTTGACCGTCATCAGGCCGTTATCGGCCTTGGCGTCCGTTTCTAATCCTTCGGCACCGCCATCTGGCTAGGGTCAGAACCGCCGGGGGCAACCCCGGCGGTTTTTGTGCGACTCACAACGCTGTGGCTTGCCCGTCGTTCAGTCTTTGAAACACCCCATCAAGCAGCGACAGCCGCTCCTTCTTCAAGGCCTCGGTCCGGTCGTCAGATGCCGGTTCAATGCCGCTGTCGATACGGTGTATTTCACGGTTCAACACATGGTAACGCTCGGCCAGCGTCGCAAAATGCGGGTCATTCCGTTTCAGATCATGGATTTTCTGCGCAGCGTCAGGGAATTCTTCGTGAAGCTCATGTGGGGTATGCGACATGCTTTATCCTTTCTTCGTTGATGTTAGGGTCAGGACCTATTAAATCCACCTTCGCGGCGTCAAAATGGCAAAGATATCGAAGCCATTTTGGCGTCCTTCGGATTTGACCCATTTTGTCCATTGCCGCGTTGGCAAGCTTGGACTTAGAACCACTAAGTCCTGCGCTTACCGCCTGGCACTGAACAAAATGGCCTCAAACCGCGAAGGTGGATTTAATAGGTCCTGACCCTAGGCATAGGGGTAACGCGCGGGCGGCCGTTCCGCCTTGCGCTGGATCAAAAACCCCACATTAGGGTCAGGACCGCTTAAATCTGACCGCGACCCTGATTGCACCGAATCCGACATAACAGACCGCGACTTTAACCAGTTGTTGAGCCTAACATGTAAAAGATGGTATCATCCGGCGGCAGTGTCCGAACGTCTGCGGTGTTTACGAAGCAATGCGTAAATACCCGGCGTGTGTGCCCTGCTGTCATACGCAAAGGTCCAGTGCAGTTATGAACCGATTTCTTCCGCTTACCGCGATGCTGTCTGCCGCCGTTTTTTGGGGCGTCTGGACGCTATCTGGCCCAGCCCCGGTTGGCGGCGTCGCTGCCTTTGCCGCAAGCGTCACCGATACCGAAACCGCCGCATTTGGCATATGCAAAAGCGGTGGGGGTACAAACTGCGTCGTGGATGGCGATACGATTTGGTATCGCGGCAGCAAAATCCGCATCGCCGATATTGATACGCCTGAAACCCATCAACCGCGTTGCGCAGCGGAGGCGGAACGCGGCGCCGCAGCAACACGGCGGCTACACGAACTTGTGAATGCTGGCCCCTTCACACTGCAAAGCATTGACCGTGACGAAGATCGCTATGGCCGCAAATTGCGCATCCTGACGCGTGACGGGGAAAGCCTGGGCGATGTGTTGGTCGACGAAGGGCTCGCCCGTTATTATGAAGGCGGTAGGCGAAGCTGGTGCTGACCTGCGCCTATCGCCGCCCCAGACGGGCGACAATCGTTACAAAAAACGCCGTTGACCAACCGAGCAACAGCAGGCCCTCAATCCCCTCAATCGCCGCGACAAGCCGCCATTCGGGCACAATGTAACGGTCGTCAAAGCCGATACCGGCATAGCTTATCGTTGAAAAATACACCGCCGTTTCGAGATTCGCCACCGCCCCTATGCCTTCGTATAAAAAGGCGTAGAGCCAAATTTCAATGCCATGCAGCACAAACAGCGCCAGCACCAACGCCAGCGTAAAGCCCATCGTCCGCAACGAAACGCCCGGCACATGATGCGCGCGCTCGGCATGCACCTCGCCGCGTAACATCCGCCCAAGTATGGCGAGCCCGCCACCATGGATAACCACCGTGAGCAGTACCGTGATGGTCGAAACGGCAAGCTGAAGGATCATGCGGAAGATGTCGCACGAAACGCGCGGGCGGGGAAGGGGGTATAATGTGGGCGACTACAGCGTTGATATGCCGCGACCTGCGCAAAAAGCACTTTCCTACAATAACCCATTTGGCTCATAACAATCTCCATTTTATCCAATGGAGTAAAATATGCGTAATAAAGTTCCCGTTTCCCGCGAAAACCGTCCGCCACTTCCAGATTTTGCGCCTGTGCCGTTGCGATATCGGCATGACGGCTGGACACCCGAGCGCCAACGCGGCTTTATCGAGGCGTTGGCCGACACGGGTTGCGTGTCGCGCGCCACCGCCATCGTCAACATGTCGTTAGAAGGTGTCTATTATCTACGCCGTCAAAAAGGCGCGGAGGAGTTTCGCGCCGCATGGAATGCCGCGCTCGATTTCGGGGTGCAAAAATTGAAGGACATCGCCTTTGAACGCGCGATTGAGGGCGAAATGATCCCCGTTTTTACACAGGGAAAGTTGATGGGCTATCGCCGCAAACGCAATGACCGCCTGTTGATGTTCTGCCTGCGCCATTATGGGCAGGATGAAAATGGCAAGCGCACCACCATCAACTATTTCAGCAGCCGTGCGCAAGCGGGGGCAACCAACGGAGAGGGATCAGGCAGCATATCGGCGGCAGAGGCAAGCACCACAACCGTGCGGACCGTGATCACCGGCAATGGCAAAGCTGCCGAACCCCATGAAGCCGCGAAAGCGCTCGAAAATTTCGAAGGGATCGAACTAGATGCAGAGGCACAGGCGGCAATCACCGCCGCGCTGGAGGCATGCGCCGAACGTTACCGCGCCGATAAAGAGATGATCAATGCCGACGACCATGAAGCCGTGGCTATTTTGGTTGATGATCCGGCAGAAAATTATGTCCCGGCCTGTAAAGATGGCAACCCCTATCACGGCGAACTTTACCCGCCGACCATAATGACGGAGTTCGTGCCGTTTCAGGAAGGCGAATCGCATTGGACCCACACCGGCGCAGAGCTGCCTTATTGGGCGCAGCCGGAGGAGGTGCAGCAAGCGCGGCGGGAACGCGCGGCGCAGGAAGCGGCGGAGCTTGCAGCGGCAGAGGCGGCGGCAGAGGCGGCGGCAGAGGCAGAGTTGCTTGGGCCGCCTGATGCACCGGATACGCCATCGGGCGCGGCGCAGAAGCCGAAGGGGCCAGTCATAACGTCATAACGCGCCCGCCAGCATCCAGCCCCCCGCCAGCGCCGCGGCAACGGCGTGCAATATCGCGGTCTGGTGGAGGTGGCTGGAAAAGGGCTGCTTGCGCGTCTTGTGCCGGAATATAGCGCGGCCGGCATAGGCGCCGATGGTCCCCCCCAAAAACGCCCAAGTCAGCAACGTCCCCTCGGACACCCGCCACGTTCCCGCCTCAGCGCGGATCTTGTCGAGGCCGAACAATATGAACGTCCACAGGTTGACCAGCGCAAACAGGCCAAGCGCGTTGGGGAGGGTGAGGAGGGTGTTGAAGGTCAGTGCGCGTCCAAGCTAAGGCGTGGGATTAAAAGACCCGCTTAGTGTGCATATCCTGATGAACAGAGGCCTAGCGAGTGCAATTAATTATGATGTAGCCGATCAAATCTCGCATTTCAACTTAGTAAGCGCGGGGGAGATGCCGATGGCGGGCAAGTTGCAAAGACCCAAGCTTCAGTCCATTACGTCACCCTGAACTTGTTTCAGGGTCCATTGTGCAGCACGCCCTGCATTTTGCGGCAAAATAGACCTTGAACCAAGTTCAGGGTGACGGTGTTGGGGTAACTAAAGGCCAATCCCCACCCGCACCCCGCGGGATCGCCGGGAAATTATACACCGCCAAGAAGGTCAGGACGACTAAGGGTGCAGCGGTTTTAAGGAATGAGTCGCGGGCCATTTAGGGAGAATAAAAGGAGGTGGTTAAGGAAAGATTATCTTAATATTTTCGAATTACACCCATCCGACGGTGGCCAACAATGAAACAGAAACATGCTGGGATAAGCTCTACTCCGAGGTCAACGCTTGGCGCGGGGAGTGCATGCACCATATTGCTGCTGCAGAAAAGGCCGTGACCGAAACCCTATTGCTGCTAGATGGCGTCAAACCAGAGGGTGCGAAAATCAAGCTACGGCATTTGATTGGCCAACGGTTTGAGGATCTATCGGCTGCCACTGGCCCCGATGGCCCGTTTGCTGAAGCGGGTGAGGCGGCGCATAAAGCTATCGAGAATTACCGTCAGCACGAGGCGTTTCGGACCTTATTGTGTCACGGCGTGGCGCAGGTTACGGCAACGCGAAATGGCGCTTGGGTGCTGGTCATACGAAGCCTTTCAATCCGCGCGAGACAGGCAGAGGAAACGACGGCCGTTTTTGAAAAGGCCGACGCGGAAAAGAAACTGGCCCAGTTGAAATCGGACGGGCAAAAGCTGGCTTCGAATCTTGGGCAGTTGCGGAAGAAGTTACAGGCGAAGATACCAAATTAGCGGGTGCGGTTAGTTAGTACTATGCCCCATAGTTTAACGTCACCTTCAATGCGGTTGTTCTAGGGGCACCGTCGGCATTGATCGCATTGCCGTCGCCACAACTCTACGGCTGTCACAATACATCAGATCGTCACCCTGAACTTGGTTCAGGGTCCATTGTGCAGCACGCCCTGCATTTTGCGGCAAAATAGACCCTGAACCAAGTTCAGGGTGACGGCTTCGGGGTGGCTAGAGCGGCGCACTGAAAATGTGAATCATGTAATTCTTGGGATTCCCTTTGATTGAGAACTGTGATTCACTGCTCATGGAGGTGGATCATGGGCAAAAGCAGTTCGTCGGATTTACGGGTTCGGATCGTTGGAGAGATTGAGAGCGGTCATTCATGCCGGGCAGCAGCTCGCCGATTTGGGGTGAGTGCTGCCACTGCGGTTCGGTTGGCGCAACGCAAGGCGCGGACGGGATCGATCACGCCGGAGAGGCAAGGTCGTCCGCCGGGCAGGGGGCCGCTGTCGGCGCATGCGGATGTTCTGATCAGCTGGGTCGATGCCGAAGGCGACGTTACGATGCCGGAGCTGGCGGACCGGTTGTTTAAGGAGCACGGGGTGAAGGCGCATCCAGCTTCCCTGTCCCGGTTGCTGCTTGCGCACGGATTTACCGTCAAAAAAAACTCTGCTGGCGAGCGAAACCGATCGCGCTGACATTGTTCGTGCCCGGCGCGTATGGCAGACACACCGTCAGCCTTGGATGAAGAGGCGCCCGGAAAGGCTGGTCTTTATTGACGAAACCGGGACCACAACCAAGATGACACGGCTGCGGGGGCGTGCCCGCCGGGGACAGCGGCTGAAGATGAAGGCCCCGTTCGGTCACTGGGGAACACAGACCTTCATCGCGGCCTTGCGCCATGACGGCCTCACCGCTCCGTGGGTCATTGACCGTCCCATGAACCGAAAAATCTTTGAAACCTATGTGGAAACCCAGTTGGCGCCGACGCTCCAGCGCGGTGACATGGTCATCCTCGACAACCTATCGAGCCACAAAAGCGAGAAGGCCAAAGCCATCCTCAAAGAGCGCGGGGCGTGGTTCCTCTTTCTGCCGCCCTACAGTCCAGACCTGAACCCAATCGAGATGGCGTTCGCCAAACTCAAGGCGCATCTGCGCAAAGCAAAGGCCCGCACCATCGATGACCTGTGGAAGGCCGTTGGATCAATCTGCGACCTTTACACCCCAGAGGAATGCTGGAACTATCTCAAGCACGACGGCTATGTTGCAGATTAAATGCACGAAGCTCTAATGAAGAGCAGATTATTAGGATATTGAAGGAGCAGGAGTCGGGTTTGGCCTCAGTGCTTTATTGGGACACATATATACGACAGCGAGCCATTTAAGCAGAACTGGCAGTTTCAGATCAACTAAACCTACTGCTGTTGGGGGTCTGATGTGCCACGAAACAGAAAACCTAGATAAGGAGTTTTCGGAGCGGCGGACGCATCACCTAAACGGCTGCAAGCGCTAACTTTGCAGACATTACTCCTCTGGATATCGGCAAACGATACGTTCCATTCGTTCATCAAAGCTCACAGAATTCGTAAAACTGCGCAAATCTGGCGTTATTCGGTCAGGGCGTTGGCCACAAATTCCCCGCCCATACGCAAGCCGACGGGATCGACGCTGTGCCCGACCCCTGATGATATGTGAGTTGTCACATTAATGCCGAGATGTTCGAGTTCCGTTTTAGCCGCATGGAGCGCGGTAACGGGTACGATCGGATCCGCCGAACCGTGGACTAGAAGCACGGGCGGTTTGGTGATCGGCAAGTGCGCAAGCTCGTGCCCGCCGGTCAGCATCCCGGAGTAGCCGATGATCGCGGCGACCTGGCGTGGCCTACGTAGTCCAACATGAAGGGCCATCATCGTTCCCTGGCTGAACCCGACGATGGCGAGGTTTGCTTCGGTCAGTTCGTATTGATGGAGTTTTCGCTCGATAAATGCTTCTATCGCTGGTGCTGCGCTTGCCGCACCTGTTGCCAAGGCCTGCGGTGTAAAGGCCGACAATGGCCACCACTGATATCCAGACGACAGATAGCTCAATCGCTGCGGCGCATTAGGTGCCAGAAAAAGAGCATCCGGCAGTGCGCGTTGCCAATGCGGCGCCAGCGCAATTAAGTCGGCACCGCTGGAACCAAATCCGTGTAGTAGCAGCACAATCTGTTTGGGGCTGCCACCTGACAATGGTTGCAGGCTCGACCCATTTACGATTTTGGACAAAAGTATCGCCTCATTAGAACAGCGGTGCAGATTATCCCGCATCGTCGACATGGAATATAGTGCCGACCTTGTTACGATCCAGATGGAGGGGATAATTCAGGTTTTGGCTTTAAGCTTGTCGACATCTTCCGCAAACATTACGGACATTCGACTGCGCAACCTCGGTCCCTTTAACCCGCCATTGGTTCATCGCCCCTCGGCCACTGGTTCTGGCCGAAGGCTGAAGTTCGTTTTGTTGCGGCGAGGCCCGCCCTTATCGCGAATCCCGAACTTCACCCTAAGGAGGGCAAGTCAAAGTGGGTCACACGATTTACGTGAGTGCTTTCAAAAAAGCTGCCTTTTTGCTGTAAATCGGTACCGAGACTGGTAAGAGCTAGCCGATTCAGCTTGTTAAGGGGATTAAGTAATCAATGCCGCCGAACTATGCCAATCAGATTCACGCGCTAGATGACGATGATCTTGAACGGCTGGTAGATGCTTGGCAAACCCGAAAAACCGCAGAATATGATGGAACAGAACGATTTTCTGGTGCCAGAGATATGGGCCGAGATGTTGTTGGTTACATCACAAGTCAAAGATTGGATGGCCCTTGGCATAATTTCCAATGCAAGCAATTGAAAACCCAGCTCACAAAACCGGCGCTACTGCGAGAACTAGCAAAAATTATCTTTCATAGTTCTTGCGGTCATTTTCAACTCCCAGAGAGATTTTATTTTGTCGCACCACGCGGCTTGAACCGCAAAGCGAAAGAGCTCATTTCACAACCATCAAAATTAGCAGCTGCAATGATTGACGAATGGGATGAAAGTTGTGCGCAATATTTGGTGCAAAATGAGACTCATGAGCTAACTGACAAATTGCGTAAGGTTATCAGCGCATTCGATTTCACATCAGTAGATGCGATCGATAGCCGGAAGCTCGTTGCTGACCCAGCAATGAAGGCTGTGCTCGTTGAGTGGTTTGGGGCTGATCCCGGCCCTGCACCCAGCGGGGTGGTTCCCGAGAGCGTTGCAGGTGAGGAGTTCGGCTATTTTGATCAACTGGCCAAAGCTTACGGTGCGCGATCCGGAACGGTTTATGCAAGTCGACAAGCAGCGCTCGATTGTGAAAAGCATGGAAAACAGTTAAGCGTTCAGCGCACACGCTTCTTCGAAGCGTCTTATTTCAAGCGCTATTATCGAGATAACACACCTCGTGGCGTCGTCGAAGCCTTTGAAACCGACGTCTACTATGGAGTTTTGGATATCCACCAAGGCGCCCACGCTGACTCACTAGCCAAAGTCGATGCGGTGATGTCGCAAGCGGCTGTGATCCAAGTGTCCGGTGTACTTGGCCCTTACGCGCGCGTTCCAGTTAAACAAGGAACCTGTCATCATTTGGCCAACGATGGAATCCTTCCGTGGACGGACTAACACCCACGTCGCGGCCCAAGTCTGCTCCGCTTTTCAATTCCCCAGTGGAAACCAGCTTGCGCACATTGATTGTGCTCGAAGCCATGTATCCCCGACCGTGTCGATTGAGCGAATTGACTTGGTTCGATCATGCGGTGGTGCATACTAACGACTTTGGCGGACCGCCAAGCCTCCATCCGGATTTGGATTCTAGCGTTGGTGAACTACTGGTCCGAAGGAAGCTAATTGAAGAGGCGCTCAACCTGCTCCAACAGCTTCATCTCGTCGAAGCCTGTTTTGACGAACAGGGCGTAACCTATTTGCCCGGCGAAGAGTCTCCAGCGCTAGTCGATATGCTAAGCTCATCTTACAACCAAAGGTTAAGGGAATGTGCGGAATGGGTTGCAAGCAATTTTCGTGAACTAAAGTCAGATGAAATTGAAGACGTGTTCGCAGATCGTGTCGGCCGTTGGACGGCAGAGTTTCAGCAGGAAGCAGCGATGCAATGACGAGTAAGCGTATTATTCTCCGTCGATTGGCCTTCAGTGGTCCCACAGTGCCGACTGCCGAAATCCAACTCATCGATGGCCCTAATGTCATTTTCGGTGCGTCCAACACTGGCAAGTCATTCACTATCAAAGCGCTGAACTACATGTTCGGTGGATCGTCGCTGCTGCCGGAAATTGAGCAACGTGAGGGCTATGAGGGCATATGGCTGGGGCTCACTCTACCCGGCGGGATTGACGTGACGCTCTATCGATCGCTTGCTGGGGGCGGCTTCAACGTGTTCGAAGGGTTAGAAGCACCGGCAGGCGAACGCGAAACTGTCGTGGAATTGGCTCCGAAATACCACGCTGGACATCCCGAAAACATCTCAACTTACTTACTCCATCCTATCGGTCTGGATGGAAAAATTCTTGTCAGAAATGAAAATGGCGAAAAGGCCACTTTTACGATTAGGACACTTGCGCCATTCCTATTTGTTGATGAAGGAAATATTATATCAGAGGGGAGCCCTTTTCTCTCTGGGCAACGAGATTCGGCAACACTGGAAAAGAACGCTCTTCGTCTGCTACTAACCGGAGCAGACGACAGCTCAGTTGTTCCCGTTTTGCCGCCAAAAATTAGGAAGGCACAGCAAGCCGGCCAGCTCGCGCTTGTCGAGGAGATGATCGCGAATATCGATAAGGAGCTGGGGGAAGGCGGTCCAGATCGCCAGCAACTGCACGATCAACTTTCGAGGATCGAAATGTCTTTGCAATCTCTTCAAACCGATCTGATTGCTAGGCAGGACCGCATTGACCAGCTGACAGTAGCACGCAGGACTGGCCTCGATGAGCTTAATTTGGCCAAGTCGAAGCGACGAGAAGGTTTAGTCACAATCGCTCGTTTCGAGGAGCTTGAACGAGTCTACGGCTCTGACATAGAACGACTTCAGGGACTTGAAGAAGGAGGGGGCCTTTTTGCGGTTCGCGCAGGCAGAGCCTGCCCATTATGCGGGGCGTCGGCTGAAGCGCATACGATGACTTACGACTCAAGCCAAATCGCAGAAGTCCGAAACGCAACTTTGCGGGAGATTGCCAAAATACAGAGTGAGCGGGACGATTTGCGCTACACCCTTGCATCTGTGCGCGCTGAGCTTGACATCAACGAACAAGAAATCCTACGGATATTGGCCAAAATCGACGAAGCGGAAAATTCCCTATCTCAAGCGCGACCGGACGAAGCAGCATCACGTAAATTATACGAAGAGCGCGGTGATGTCAGAGACTCTTTAAGAATAACGCTTGAACTATTCAGGCAAAGGGACAAATTGCAGGTCCGCTTTTCGCAGTTATCCGCTTCGATCCCGAGAGGCCGTGGTGATGACAAACTATCTGTGGGTATCGACGGGCCGACCGGACACGCTTTGGCTGCCAAGGTTCAAGAAGTGCTGTCCGCTTGGCAGTTCCCTAATAGTCCGACAGTTTCATTTAACGATGAAACACAAGACATTCGCTTGAACGGCAAACCACGCGCAGCGAATGGAAAGGGCGTCAGGGCTATCCTTCACGCGGCTTCAAAAGTGGCTGCGCTACTGCTGTGTCAAGAGAAGGACCTCCCTCATCCTGGCTTTGTGGTGCTCGATACCCCGCTGCTAACTTATCGGGAACCTCTCAAAAATCCTAAACACGGTGAGCTGGCTGATGATGAAGCTGCTTTGAAGGCTACTTCGCTTCACGAAGCTTTCTATCAGCATCTGATTAGCCTGAAAGATCAGGCTCAAATCGTCGTCTTGGAGAACGCGGACCCTCCGTTATCGTTACGGGAGGAAATGAATATCATCACTTTCACCGGTGGAGGCGAAAATGACAGGTTTGGTTTGTTCCCTGCCCAAATACCCAGCTAACAAGCGCCCCAATGCGAATCCAGCCGGTCAATAACTGACACCACAACAGCGACCAATGTCGGATTTGGAGCAAAACTCCTGCTCGTTCCAATGTCGCAAATGTCTCGTTAGCGGAATTAGCCCTGCGATGAATGAACGTCCGTATTGGCCGCTTTCCTTGTAACACCAGACTGTCGGCACAGTCCAACGAAGCTGCCATATCAACTTTTCTGATGCAATGTCTGCTTCGGCCAATTAGGGTGCCAAAAGTGGACAGGCGGGAAACAGCCAATTTTGTCGTACTTCATAGGTTTTGTTGGTCTGGGACTGCCAGTTCTGCTTGAATAACCCAGTATGGTGGAGTTGTATATTTGTGTCTAAATAATGCACTAAGGCCTCCTTGCCAAATGAACGGGCCAAGTCTATTATTTAACATAAGATATATTATCGAACTTATTGATTGTAAGCGCTGGTCGAAGGAGCGCCGCGTGGAATCGCATTATATGTCCCCTGGCAACCTGACCCAGAATGCGTTTGTCGAGAGCTTCAATGGCAAACTGCGCGACGAAAGCCAAACGAGACGCTGTTCACGTTGCTGGCTCACGCACATGCTGAGCTGGCCGAATGACAGCACTATTACAACACGGTCAGGCCGCACCCTCGCCGAGATCGCAAAACAATCAGGGCGGTGACTTCACTCTGGTTCGCGCTCTTCGTTGTGCGCGCCAGCTGCCTCAATGCCACTTCGTCAAAGTCGTTTCGCCATCCTAAAAGAAGACATAGATTTATACCTTTGGCGCTTTGGGAATATCTAAATTGAGTCAGACTCAACGCAGGTTGGTATCACATCACGTTTCGGGCTTTAGATTGTGTCCAAAGTTCATGCCGACCATTGCGTTGAGTGCGGCGACGAGTTTTTCTTTCTCGGCTACCGGAATCGATTTGCCCATAATCTCGCCCATGATCTCGACCACGTCATCGGCTGCGTGGGTGTTGCGTTCGACCGGCGTTGACGCAACAACTTGATGTGCTTCAGGATTGACTGTGATTTCATCGGAAAGCTGGATCGTTGCTGCGCCGGGCGAACCTGCTCCCAGCGGAATGAACCAGAAGGAACAATCCGGGTTGCATTCGTTGGCTGGAAGTTGACTTATCGAGACCGAATAGCTCTCGCCATTTCTGATCGGTAGCATCGCTGATTGCGCATTTGTGAACGTAGTCTGCTGCCAGTTGGAATAGAATGCGCCAGCATTGCCCCCAGTTGCGCGGGCCACCGCTCCCGAGCTGTTGGTTATGATGGTAGACGCCACCGCAAGTCCCCACTGACCTGCGAAGCCGGGTGAACCGACATAGCCGACAACAAACCCATCGGTATTAGCTTGATGCGTGCCCGCACCAATCGCCTGCGCTGAAGCCAAGGCAGCAACCGGGCCGCCATTGAGCGTCGTGCCTGTGATAATGGCTCCGCCATTGGCATAGAGGGCCCCGTTGACTTTCGCCGTCCCTAATGTTGAGCTTCCCGTGACGTTTAGATTCCCGCTGACTGCGGCAGTTGATAAATTGGTGTTGCCAGCAACTGAAAGCGCTCCAGAGAGCGTTGCGCTCTGCAGGGCAGATGCCTCTGTTACTGTAAGTGTACCGCCCACAGTCGCGACGCCCGATACGGCAAGGCTGGACGCGACAAGATCGGGATTTTGGACGGAAACCGCGGTGGAGAGCGAGGCGGTGATTGGCCGCCCTCCGCAAAACGCCGCTGTAACTACAACGGTAAACACCGTATCGGCAGTCAAAGGCACACCGGACCATTTTCCAATCTCTGCCGGTGTGACCTGTTGCTGGCCCTGACTCGGGTCGCTGTAATAAATGGTGACAGCGGTGGTATCGACAACCGACGAATTCCATACCAGCGCCACAGTCGTACCATGTGGTACCTGCGACACCGCATTAAAGGCACTGCCCTGCTGCACCGTCGCGGTCAGGCTGTCGAAGAAAAAGCCATAGGGAAAGGTGGTGATGGTGAAAGAACCAAAACGGGGCGCGCTGCCGCTGACCATCTCTTTGATTTGCACCGTGCTGGAGGCAGGCGTTGTTACCGTGGGGAAATCGTAGATTTCAAGCGTGATCGAGGCACCTGCCGCCAAAGCGACAGAATCGCCGGTTTCAGGTGCCAACACGAATAAAGCAGTCCCACTTTTGATTGTGCCTGATGTGTTGGTGAAGGACCAGTTGGTGGTGTCTGATACTTGCGTTTCTACATTGCCGGTCGATTGCATCAACGCGGCACCCGAACCGACCAGGATGCTTAAAGAAACCGAAGCAAGATCGACCGTAGCACTGGTCGAGTTGGTGATAACGATTTGCATCCGGCCCATGGTTGCATTTTCATTCGGCAGGCTTACGGTCAGTGGCATCGGATCGGTATAGACCGCATATGTCAATTGTGTGTCTGTGCCAGCGTCAAAGGATATCCAGCTGTTGGGAATATAGGTCATAAATTCTCCTGGTTTTCATTGCTTTTCTGTATGTGCGGCGGCACTGGAAATGCCCGAAGACAGTTGCAGCATGCCCCGGCGAAGC
This sequence comes from Sphingorhabdus sp., assembly GCF_023910635.1. Taxonomy (GTDB): domain Bacteria; phylum Pseudomonadota; class Alphaproteobacteria; order Sphingomonadales; family Sphingomonadaceae; genus Sphingorhabdus_B. The sequence continues at coordinate 250,443 of NZ_JAAVVZ010000002.1, forward strand.
ACCGGGGCGACGTTCGACAGCCGCGCCCGATTGTCGATCTTTGCAGTCGGATAAGACGTCCAACCGCTCGATTCATTTTCCAGCCAGGTCCAGTTGCCGACTTTCAGCTTAGGCGTTGGCAGCATCAGCGTTACATCGCCTTCCGCACTGATGATTTGATCTGTCATCACACCGTCGATGCCAAAGCAGATATTCATCGCAGCCAGCGCTGCATCGACGAAATGGAGTGGCGGAGTGACGCTGACCGTCGGCAGAATCGCACTGGTCGCATGCACAGCAGCGCGCGGATCAACCAGCATCGAGATATAGCTTGCCGCGCCTGTGGGTTGCAGGAACAAATAATTGCGCGCTGTTCCACGGATCGGGTTCAGGTAGCCGTCAGCGGCTGCACCCGATTGTTCGACGATATTGAACTGATTATAATTATCGTCGGCGAAATAGCCGATCAGTCCGTCATCAACGCGCGCAATGTCGCCAAGCTCAACTGCAAATTCATAATCAGGCAGCGGCGAGGGCGCAGGGGCAAACGTAAATTGCCAGCTGGGATCGGGCAGAACGGGGCCGTCAAGCATCAGATCCAGCCGCGCCCGCACCATGGCCAGCGGGCGACCGAAGAGCGCAGCAAGGCTGTTGTCAAAGTTTGCACCCATCGGCACGGTTAACCACAAGGTTTCATCGATACTCTGCAGAAAATCGGCAAATTGCGCCAAGGTCCTTTGGCTCAGCGCCAGCAGGAACGGCCCGAAATGCGGCAGGTTTGTCGCAATGTCAGCAAGAGAGGAATAGGCGCTATTGGGCGCATTGCGCCAACAAATGGTCGCCGCACCGCTGATCGGCACGCCCACCGCCATTTCGCCCAATGCCGCGCCATCAGCATCATAGACCGAAAGCGCGCTATCAAGATGATTGGGCAGAACCCAGCCGCAAATGGGGTCGGCATCCGGATTGGCCGGGCCGAAAATCAACTGATCATCATTGGCCGACACCATATCAAAGTCCAGCCGCGCCGGTTGTAACAACACAGGCGGCAGTTGGATCAATGTTTCCGAGGCGGTCGGCAGTACTTTACTGCCCTGACTTTCCACCACTTCAAACGCGCCGGCGGTGGCAACCAGAGCCGCAGGCACTGTCGCTGTTAATTGCGTTGCGCTAACAAATTGAGTGGCAAGCGGCGTTGCCGCTGAATTGGGTGGGCCCATCTGTAACCCGGAAAAGGGCGAGAAACCAACGCCGTTCACGGTTAAGGTAAAGGTAGCTGCGCCTTGTTGCACGCTAGCCGGGCTAATCGATCCAATAGCGGCTCCGGCTGAGACGATGAACGGCATGGTAGCCGATGTCGATCCGCCGCTGGCGACGCTAATCTCCGCCTGTCCGGGAACGGCGAGCAATGCCGCAGGCAGATCGGCGATCAGCGACGTGGCACTGACAAAGTCGGTGGCTAGCGCGACAGTGTTCCAAAACACCACCGAATCCGCTGTAAAACCATTTCCGGTAACAGCCATGGGTAACAATGCGGTTGACGCTGTTCCCGCCTCGATCAAATCGGGCGACAGCGCGGTGATCGAGGCGGTAGCACCTACTGCCTGCGGCTCCATGTCGGTTGTTGTCCCAGTGCTGGCCTTTGTAACGGTCAATGTAGCGGGCGTTGATGTCAAAACCGGCGCAAGATCGTCGGGCAGAAAAACCTGTTCGGTCGCTTGGGATTGTTGCGTGATCGGCCACAGCGCCTGCCCCCATTCGTCGATCACGACCAGAGTGGAAAAGGAAAATTGGCCTGCACGCCATGACTGAAAGGCGCTGGTCGGAAAGGGTGTCGTTTCGGGGATATTGCCAAGGTCGGGCGGATAGCTGCCGATGCCGCCAAGTAGGTCGGGCAAGGAAGGTGTGGTAACAACCGTGGTCGCTGTCGGCCCCAGAAACACACCCGACATGCCAAGCTGCAGCTGATTGTTAAAACCATCAAGCGTTTGGGAAAGCAGATCCCATGCATCAGCATTTTGAACCTGACTGAGTAGCGCGTTCAGCGCGTCAAGTTCATCTTGCGGTAAATTGGGGTTGCTGGTCAGAAACGCATTAAGCCGCGCGCCCATGTTGAACGTCGCTGCTGGTGTCAGCTGAATCAGCCCGCCGATGGTTTGCACGTCTTCGACGCCGGTGCCGCTGCTCCAATGATATTGCCCGTCTTCATAGACCCAATTGGGTGTCGCCGCTGTACCCATGCTGACCGGATAATAGTTTGCCTCCCAGATCAGCAACAGCGGGTGCCAGGGATTTTGCGTCCAGCGATTGACGCTGGCAACAGGGTAGCAATTGACGGGCACTGCTACACCCGGATCGCCCATCGCGGTTGCAATGCCCTCTTGATCCGAACTGCTGAGCGCCTGCGCAATGATCGCTGCATTATAGGGATCGGTCAGGAAAAACTCATCAACCAGCGACGCGATTAAGGGCGCCGTCCAGGGAGCACCTGATGCCTGTGACACATCAGGCTGTGGAATGGTCAGATGCGGCGTGGCCGCGCTGATCGTTGTACCAGCATAGCTGATCCCGGTCAGCAATTGCGTGGGAAAGCGGCAGAGCAGGCTGAACGGGTTTTTGACAATGCCCGACGACCCGGCACCGGCAATCAGCACCACCGGATTATTAGGCAGACGAAACGGCGTTTTGGCGATGCGTTTAAGGATGCGTGTGGCCGGCAACGCCTGAGCCCGTGCATGGGCCATGATTGCGGAGTTAAGCGCATCAGGCGTGTCGCCTTGGGGAACTGTCTGCAAGTCTGCGTTCACGATGGCAAGCTGAGCTGCGACTTTCCCGGCAAGCGAGGTGGGATCAGCAGGCTGCAGCGCTGCACTCAGCTTGGTATCATCTTCCAGCCCCGGCACCGCGCATGTCGGCCCAATAGCCTGTGGCCAGCGCAGAAATTTCCACCACATGACGTAAAGCTGCGCTTGCAGCGCGGCCAATGTGCGCAAATCATCATCCAGCTTTTGCTGGTTCTGGACCAGCACAGCCAGCCATTTTTCTTCTTTGGCCAGTTCAGCAGGCGCAACCGGGTCGGCACCAGGGGCATCGACGATATCCCAGCTAAACCCACCATTAAAGCGCTGGTAGAAGCTGGATTTCAGTTTGTCGGCCAGCCGTGCCGCGCCATCGGGCTCATCCATGACGTCCAGCATGTCGAGCTGGAATGCTTCGAGCAGTTCGGGCTGAACGTCTGTTCCCTGCGACTGTGCTGTGACCAAGGCTGTCAGAGCTTCTATGGAACTGTTGCCGACCGCGATTGACACAGGTGTCTGGTTGGGCGCTCCACCCGGCGGCAGCGCGCCTGATTGCCAGGCGACACCTGTGACGCTGCCAGTATACAGCGACCAGCTGGCGAACGCATCAGCTACGGTGCCATCAGGTAACGTCCAGCCGAGCGCGGCGATGGCATCCAAAAAATTGGCAGCCGTCAGTCCAGCAAGCGGATCGTCTTTCCCGGAAGAAAACCAGCCGATCACCTGATAGCTCATTGTGCCGTCGGCTTCGCCGTTCAGCGGATCGATGAACGAGAAGACGTTATTATTATGCGGTTGATAGGCGGAAAAGGCAGGATTGCCCGGGCCCATCGCGGTCAGGCCCAGCGACTGACCGCTTTCACTCCATGACCCTAGCAAGATATTGCGGCCAATATAAGTGGATTCAGCTTTGCCACTCCCGCCTGCCGCAACCATATATAGTGATCCGACCGTAGATGCGGACGCAGGATCGCTGGGACCGCTTGGCCAGATATAATCACTTTCTATAATCCAGGCGGTGGAGATACGTGCGGTTTTCGGGCCGCTATAGCGTACAACCAGCCAGCGATTGGGCACCAGCGGATAGTTTGTCACCGAATTTTGCGCGTCCTGCGTCCCTGTCGTCAACGCGCGCGGCAAACGCCATTTCAGATAGACGCCATTATAATAGTCGGATGCCAAAACAGAGCCGACATAGCCTGAACTGGTAAAATTGGTATCGTTGCTAGCCGCCCCAGCTTGGCCATTAAGCCCCAATTTGAGCTGGCCATATTGCATTTGCGAGCGGACAAAAACGTTGCCGCCTTCGCGAAGATGATCATTGACCACAACCGCCTCGACAGTGATAGGAACGATTAAGGGGCCCTGGTCAGTCATAAAATGCCTCGTCAGCTGGGCAGGAATGTTTGGGATTCGGGGGCTTTGACCAACTGGATGGCTAAGCCGCCTGGTCCAAACCCGCCATAAACGGTAAGCTTGATTGAGCCGCTGCCGACTGGCGCGATCACAGGATCGAGCAATCCGATAACCGGTTGCGGCGTCAATACGGAGACAGTCACACTATTGGATTCGGTTCCGCCAGAAAGTACAGTCACTGCAGCATCACCTGCAGTGGTGAGCAATCCAGCAGGCACGGTTGCGGTTAACTGACCTGAATCATCGACTGTCGTTGAAAGTGGATTGCCGTTCCATTGGACAACCGCTGTGGTGGCGAAATTTACCCCGTCAACAACCAGCGTAAAACCGCTTCCATTCTGCATGGCAACCGCCGGGCGGGCAAAACCAATTGTTGGCTTGCTGGCCGCCACCGTAAAGGGCAGCACATTGGACGTTGCACCGCCGCTCTGCACCGCGATGCTTACGGCACCCGCATTGGCAATCACAGAAGCCGGTACCGTTGCAGTCAGCGATTGGTCATCCACAAAGCTGGTGGCAAGCGGCGAACCATTCCATTGGGCAACAGCAGAGCCATCAAACTGAGCGCCGGAAAGATAAAGCGTGAAGCCCACAGCCCCTGCAACCGCAATATTGGGCGTAACCGTCTTAAGTATCGGATCAGATGCCAGGATCGGCAAGGACACAGCATTGGTTGTTGCGCCATCAAGCACAACGGTGATCGCAGCAGAACCCGGGTCAGCAATCTGTGTCGCGGTTACACTGGCCTGAAGCTGCGTGACAGCGACGAATTTGGTCGGCAGCGCTGTGCCGTTCCAGCTCACCACCGCACCAGAAGCAAAGCCTTCGCCTTCGACAAGCAGCATAAAATCGCTGCTGCCGGCAAGCACAGCAAGCGGTTCCAGCCCGGTGGTCGCAAAGGACGGGTTGATTGTAAAATTGGCTGGTTGAGAGGGTATGCCACCACTGTTCTTGACGACAATGGCTGCAGTACCGACACTGCCCAGGCTGCTGGCATCAATCGTCGCAGTCAGTTGATGCGGGCCAACAAAAGTGGTCGGCAGCGCCGTCTGGTTCCAATTCACCACAGCACCAGCATCAAATTCCAAAACTCCGCAGGCCGTTGCCAATGCTGGCGCAAGCGAGGTGAGATCAAGCACGCTGGGAGGCGACGACAGGCCGGTTGCCGCGCGCAGCGGTGCGGTCACAGGCGCTACATCCAGCAGCTGAGCACCGACATTGGCTAGCGACGTGACTGCGCGGGCATAGATTTGATTGCTGTCTTCGACACCAAAACGCAGGCCCTGATAAGGTTCGGCCAGCGTCACCGCATCAGGAATGCCCTGAAATAAACAGAGCCGAACGCTTGGTGCCAACCGATCATCGCGGATCATCGCCACCGGTGCACCGTCAAGCGTTGCGGACACGACAAGGTCGGGCCAATCATCAACCAATTGCGACCGGATGAGCACCCCGGTCATCGCCACTGTCGGCTGTGGGGGGGCCATGGCCGTCAATGGATGCGGCCGCGCCTGCATCGTGCGCTCGGCGTTGCGGATTGCAGCAGACAGCGAAGGCACCATCGCCCGTCGGACGGCACTGTCCCCGGCATGGTGCACAGCGATGCTGGTTGCGCCCGCGGTCAGCGCGTCGAGCCACTGCTGATCCACATAAAAAAACCGGATCGATTCGGTCGGCAGCATCGCTGGATGGGGCACCAGATAGGAAAAAGGAAGCGGTTGCAGCCGGCGCAATGCCGCCAGCCATTGCGCGGCCGATTGCGTCTTTTCCGCCAGATTTTGGCTCAGTGCTTCGCCTGCACTAGCGGTGGTGAGCATGACATGACCGGCCACAGCGCGCGGTACCCGTCGCCTTACGCGCGTTCGGCGGTGCTGGTTCATCGGCGTCGCCAGCGGATGATCATTGCTACGCGCCGCGTTCAAAGCATCGGTCCAGCGCTGCCCAAGACCGCCTGCGACATGGCCAGTAAAGGCCCGCTTTGCCGCATCACGCGCCAAAAGCTGCCGCGGCTCAGTGATACCGGCCATATGTGTCAACGCGGCCTTTTGCGCGATTGTGGTGACAGCACAATTGGCCGCGAGCCGCGTGGCATTAATGTCTTGAGCAAAGCTCGCATCGGCAAGCGCCAACGCGCGACCAATGTTCCATGCCGACGAATAGCTGAGGTCGAACAGACCCGCCCCTTGATCGTAGATCAGCAATTCATCGGCATTTTTTGCCAGTGCCACGGGCGTTGCCGGATCGCCAACTTCGGGCAAGGGTTGCGGGACAACCGGTGAAAGCGGCCCGCGATACCAGGCAAAGCTTTGATCGCCCGAACCAGCAACAAAGGTGATCGGGGCATAGCCATCGTTCAACCGTCCGGCGACCGCAGCTGGTGGCGACGCGCTGGACGGTATCGGTAGCGCCAGACTGGCCGTTGCCTGTTCGCTGGTAATCAGGCCGGCAAGCAACGATTTGAAACTGATCGCCGTTGCCGGGAGCGAGGAAAACGACCAGTTGTAAAGCGACACCAACTGAACATCAACCACGCCACCGCTTGGCTTCTCCGGCAAAGCCTGACCGTTCGGGCCGAGATAGGGCGCAAAACCCTCCAGCGACACAAGATGCGCATAATAGCGGGTGGTGCCGCTGCTGTTGGCGATCGCCAAGCGATTGCATAACAGTACAGAGGCCAGCCCAACCCGCTCGTCCAGCGCATTCACGCCGCGGCAATGGGCCGTCAGGGCCAGTTCGTCAGCAGTCGGGGTCGTCGCCCGAAATGCCGCACCTGACACGATGATTGTCTGGCACTGCGACGCCAATATGTCAGGATCGGTGACAGCTAGCGGTGGTTTCAGAAAATTGGGATCAGCCGTGAGCAATTGAGCTACGGTCATCGTCTGGATCGGACTGCTGGTGCTAGGCTGTAGAGTAAGTTCACCTTCGGCGAAAATCAGCAGCGCCATCCACGGTGTTGGCTTCGCCGGATCGGCTTCGCCAGGGCTAGAAGGATCAAGATCACGCTCCCAGGGCAGCGCCGGCTCGGCAAGCACAATGAAAGGCAATGTTTCGTCATATAGGTCGGCACCGCCAGCCGGCGGAAAGACCGATTGGACAATATTTGTGTCGATCGAAAATTGTGGTGCCACCACCTCGATCGCCTGCGTCACGCCATAGCTGCCGGCGGTTTCCCCGGCGGGCGGATTGACCGCATGGTTGAGTGTCAGCGTGTAGTTTTTCGCAGGAAGTGCCGGGAAATAGCCGTCGAAAATCTGCAGCGCGCCAAGCGGCTGCGTCGGTGCTGTGGCGGGGGCACGCAAGAAAGTGGCTTTTGTCATAATCTATCCAGAGGCAGCGACAAGCAGGGGTACAGACGCCAGAGCACAGCTGATCGCACCAGCAAAAGCTGACATATCGCTGTTGCTGGTCTGCGGCGCATAGCTAAGCGTCTGCAGCGCGTTAAAAACGGCCAGACGGGCGCTTTGGGTGGTCGGTGCTGCGATCCCCGACGCCGGGTCGGCGATGATGCCCACACAATTGTTGTTGACGGTAGCGCTCGGCCCCTGTGGGACCGCGAGATTGCTCACCGGAAGGATTGCTTCCGGTAACTCCAAATCGACAGTTGACAGGTTAACGCGAACGTCGATCGGGCCAGCCGAGCCGCCCAGCTGTGGCGGATTGACGGTAATTGAAAGTCCCGAAATCTGTCCTTGAACTAGCTGTTCATCGGCGCTGGGCACTAGTGGACCATTTTGCCCCTCTGGCGGCGATCCCCAAAGCGAGGCGGGCATGTTGGACCGTTGCACTGTGACCTGGAAAGACGCTGAATAATCATTACTGGCATCATCTTCTATGGTGACGCTGTGCGACGCAGTTACCCCGGTCCAAGCCGCAGGGTTGTCGGCATTGGTCAGCGGATGAACGTTGAAGCTGCCGCCTGTAAAGCTGTGTGCGCCGCCCACTGTCGCTTGGCTAATGGGTGTTGCCGCGCTCGTTGAAAAGGCAAAACGGGAGGCGCGCACTTTCCAAGGTGCCGATGCCGCGCCGCTGAGCATCGCTGAGGCAGCACCTGCACCCGCCGATGGTGCCGTCGTGCTGTTGGCAAGCCCAGCAACCGGCGCCAGCTTGACGATGTTGACCTGGCCGCCATTGGCTGCTGCGTTGGGCAACATTGCCTCCACATCGCTCCAGCCGTTGATCGACTGGCCGCTGGATTTGCTGCTGCCAAAGTAGATGGTAAAGCTGATAATATACCAGTCAACGGACACGCAGCCACCTGTAGGCGGACCCCATAACTCAAGATCGCAGCCCAGCTCGACCGAGAACGTTACTGACGTAAACAGCAGATCAAGCTTATAAGAGGCACCCACAGTGATGCCAACGCCAGCATCTATCCAAAATGGTTTCCAGCGGATGGTGACATCGGCATGGGCATCGAACCAGGCCTTTAAATTGCCGGTCTGATAGGTTGCATTCAACCTGCCACCGATCATCAGCACCGATGGCGTCAGCGCCAGATAGGCACTGCCCACGACGCTGATCGAGGAATCCAGCGACCAGTTAAAACTAACCGCTGGTACCGATGGATAATAATCCGGCGGGACAAAGCCCGAATTATAACCGCCCAGGCTGAGCACAAAATCGCCCTCATACGGGCTGGTATCATACCAGACATAGAAGGCAAAGCCACCGGTCAACAGGCAGGCAGGATCCAGCAGAAAGGAACTGCGTGCCAGCGCTGCTTCCAGCGAAAACACCCCTTGGGCCGGCATGAAGCGAACATCAAGGTCAAGTTCTACATAAGCATAGCGAATGTCGCCGGTTTGCGGAAACTGCGCGCGCGATGTACCGAGCAACGCGATCTCCAACCCGTCAGCACCGCCAAATTCAACAACGACCATCGCTTGCGAATTGAGCAGTTCATAAGTGGTGAAGGTGATCCCGGCGGACAGCCATATCTGCCCAGCCTCAGACGACACCCAAGGCGGGGTGGTTTGCAAGATGGTATCCAGCACCGTCAGCGGCGTGGGATTATTGCCGAAAAGTCCCGGATTGGCTGATGTTGACCCCGGCAGCACTTGAACAAAGGGGAAATTGGGTATTTCGTCGATCGACGGCAGGCGTAAATCAGAATTATAGCCCAAACCAAGCGACAGCCCGGTGACGAAGAAAGCCGGCGGGCCGCCCAGCGGATAGCCGATATCGCCATAGAGGAACAGCGAGGGGAACCCCGGCCGGTTGCCATAATAGCCAAATGCTTCGAGCGAAAAATCACCGGTAGCGACAGTCACACCGCCTTCAAATTCAACATATTGCGCACCCGGCGGCGCAAGGCTGGCAAAGGCACCGCCAATGGTCAGCGGTGGTGCCTGATATTGCAGGCCAAAACCGGCCAGCGAAAATTGCGGATCAAAAGAGGTCAGCGGTGAGCCAATGCCCAGCCCCTCCATGGTCAACGTCATCGGCCCAAATGCAACGGACGCATCGATTTCAAACCACAGCGTCTGCGTAGCCGGTTGATAAAGCGCACCTATCCTTTGCAGCGATACCGGACCGAAACTTTTTTGGATGGCAAACCAGACGGTGCCGCCATCATTGCCAAATCCAACGGTGGCCGCCAGCGCATTATTATCGGCGATCATAACCGCGCGGTCCGCAGATGTAGCGCCACCCGATCCGTCACCCAACGGCACAACCAAGGGGAGCAGCTGACCGTCCATCGCCAGTTGCGCTGATAGCAGCAGGGTGCTGGCGACGCCGGTCGTCGGCAATTGCGGATAGCCAGAACCAAGCTTTGCAATCGCAGCATTGATCGAAGCCGCCTGGGATGCGTCGATTGTTGCCGAGGCGATAATTGCGGTCAGATTCTGAAGCTGGATATCTTCAATTGCCGCCAGATCATGGCCGATGAGCGGCAGGTTAGAAAGACTGAAGCTTTGATTGGCATCCAGGATAAAAACCTGCGTGCGCGCCGATCCATTGCTGACCGAAATAAACACCGCCTCGCCATAGTTTTTAGAGGTCAAGGCAAAGGCTAGCAGCCCGGTTGCGCTATCATAAGTGAAACTGGCTTTGGTCAGATCAAGATCAAGATCAGGCGGTACATCGGTCAGCGACAGGCCAAAAACGCCGGCGATATCTTCAAATGTCAGCCCGTTGCCTGAATCCGAATAGCTGGCGCTGAACTGCTTAGATGCGGCGTCCTCAGCAAAGGTCAAGCCGAAATCGATGATTTCGCCCGACCTTGTTACCAGGCGCAGCGTGCCGCCGAAGTCGACCGACCAGCCTTTGTCGCTGTGCGTCATCGTGATTGTCGGATAGAAATCCACATTGACGCCGGCGACGGTGGTTGTGGCATCAAAAGCAAATGTAAAGCTGTCGGTTACCCCGGTGTTCAAATCGACACGAACAAACGCCAGCGTCAAATCCCGGATCGGCGCCGGTATGTCCGATGCTTGGATACCAAATCTTGCCGCAATATCGGTGATAATCTGACGCAGCGGTACATTCTGGATCAGTCCGGCAAGGGCAAGGCCCGATGATGTATAGCTGCCAACCAGCGACAATGACGTCTGGTTCAGCGAAAAGGCCGCGGACAGCGTGCCTTCCGCTGTGAAGGTGCCGCCCGTATAGGTGACCATCATTTCAAAACCAAAATTGTCGAGCGCAATGCTGCCAATAATCTGAATTGGCTTCGTGATCCCGATATCGAAAAACACTGAACCCTGGCTGGGGTAAAACATAAAGCTCAGCGTATCGATTTGAATATCCGGAAATCTTGACGGCAAATCGGCGTTGAAAAATTCCAGCGCCGCGGTCAGATTTAGCGGTGTTGATGGGTCAAGGATTGCAAAGACGGTATATTCCGGAAACTGCATGCCGACATCAATGGTCGGGCCACCACTGCCGATCTGCATTTCGGCATAAACAGTCGCTTCGAAACCCGAATTCTTACTAAAGGGCTGGATGGCATCAAACTGGAAGCCCAGGTTTTCAACGGTGAAATGGCCATCGAAAAACGACCAATTAGCTTTGTAGCCAAGGCCAACACGGATCAACGAGCAGCTGGGCGAGGCCACAACCGGGTTAAACGCCATCTCAAAATCATCAAGCGTGAAATTGTCAAACGAAAAATTGCCGGGCAGCGAAGCGGTTTGCGGCAATATCGACATCACATCGTTGCCTCCCGCGAGCGACGCGATCGCAGTTTTATTCAGCTTGGGGACCGGGGTGCTGATGCCTGCTTGTAACATCCACTCACCGGCCACTGACGGGACCGCGAGGGTAATCGGCAGCGACATCACATCCGGGGCCGTGCCAACCACCAGATCGGCGCTGATCGACAGGCCGACTACATCAGTATCGGGATCGGTTGCAAAAACCGCTGAACCGACTTCAAAACTGGCATTAAAGTCTGACAATAAGGTCCAGGAGAGACCTGTTGGCGAAAAGGCGAAACTGGTCAGTAATATCGCGTCCGGCTCGGTAAAGGTGAAGGTTGCGGTGCCGGCATCGCCCAGCAGCGATGTTGTTCCCGACAGCGTCGCCGCCGCTGAGTCCACCGCTGTAATGTGCAATGCAACTGGGTTGGCATCGGGAATGACGGTGAAAATGCCCTGAATCCCAAGATCAGAAAATAAAGTCGCCCCCACCGAAACACTGGTTCCGACCGAAAGCGTCGCCAGCCATGCCTTAATATCCGCCAATGTGGTATAAGGAGGAGCGGGTGCGGCCATTTGCATCCTCCCTTAAGAAATAACGCGGATAAACGGCCAAAAGGCTGTATTTCGATAGGCTGCGGGCAGCGCAATGTGATTACCGATTCGGATATTGCCGCGATGGATCACAGTGGGCGCGCCCAGGATAGGCGCCTCGGGCGTTGCTGCCATTCTCGCCCATCCTGCATTTCCATAAGCATTCACGGCCGCCTGGACCGGGAAATTATAGGGACGATTCATCGCGGCGGTGATGCCATAGGAATAAACGTTGGCACCAGGCGGCGTCGCCGCTGGTCTGGGCGGCGGCGTTCCCGCGCCATGCGCGTTCGATCCATGATGCACAGCAACAACACCGTTGACATTGTTAAAGGCAGCAACCGGCATCGTCGCATAATTCGCATCGCCGGTCAGAATCACATCATGCGGATTTGCGTCTGCAATGGGCAACAATGATGGCACGCGCAACGCCAAGCCGCTATTGTTCAGCAAAGCCGCAGGCGGCATGCCCGCAGGCGGCATACATAGATAAATGTCATAGGCTGCACCCGACACCATCGAAATGTTCGGTTGATGCAAAACAAGATTGCGGAGTGCTTTGGCGAAATTGGTCGTCGCTGGTCCCATTGGCTGCGTTGGCGCATAGATGGGTAGATGGATCAGCCCGGTGATCGCGGCATAGCGATAATGATCCCAATCCCAATGCGACAGTATAATTCGAAGGTTATTGTTGGCATTTTGAAGGATCGGTCCCTGATAAGCAGGGGTGCCGACGCGGATATTGGCCGGCGCACTGCTGACAAAGAACCACAGAGGATAGCCGCAATCATAATAAACCACCGGTTCCCCGACCGTATCGATCAGCATGTTGCAATTGCCGATGCCGATATCATTCACCGCAATGGCCGCGATAATCGGTGGCGGCGGCGGTGGCGGTGGCGGTGGCGAAGCCGGCGGCGGCACAACCGCAATCTTTGGCACCGCTTTAGGCTCCCGCCTTCCCGCAGGCTGGCGCGCCAATGTTTTCCCGGCACGAAAGCGAGCACTGGCTCTCTTAACATTGTTGATACGACGAAGGCGGGCCGCAACTGCCGAGGTTGCCGCCATTGCAAAAGGCTTCGGCGCAGTCGCGTCCACCGCTTCGCCAGTCGTACCACCCGCTGGAACCAGGCCTAAGGCCCCACCGATCATCTGGGGAAGTGCATAGATTTCCGCGGACTCTATGCTGTAATTACCATGATCATATGTCTTGCCGGACATCGCAGCGCCTTTCTAAATCAGGGACGAAGGTGACCGGATCAGCCATTGGGCGGCGCTTTTCCGGACATATCGATATCGGGATCATAGAGGTCGCCATAGACTTTGCCGGTCTTCCCCCGGCCAAGCTTAAGCAAGTACCAGGATCCTTCGGCAACATAGTCGGTGTTTTTCACACCCAACATCGTGACGACCATTGACGCATCGGCACCTCTGATATGATAGATGAGCGCCGGACTGTTCGGCGCTGGGCTGTTAATCGATATGGTTGGCGCAACAATCGCTGGAATCATCCATTGGACCGGGACCATTTCGAACGTAAGATCAAAGCTATCGGATCCCGGATCCAAATCCGCTTTAGAAAGAAAGGCACAGAACATATCATCGCTGGGGACCGGCTCCACTGGTGCCAACCTACCAATATTGCCAAACATTCCAGCCCAAGCCGGAGATGGTGCCGCCGGAGCATTGCGCAGGAGCCGTTTTTCAGTCACAGATTGATAAAATTATTGTGCATTGCGATTCTGTCACAACATAGCTTCTTTCTTATCCATTCAAAAAACAGAAAAAACGACGCTAAAATGATAAAGGCGTATCTTTAATCAATTTATCATTTATTTTTTTAACACATTTAAAAAATAGCATAGAGAATGTCATAATTTTCTATGCCTAATTTCTTAATTTGATAGATAACTTTTTAAAAAGGTCAACTTGCAAAGTTAATAGTAAATGTAAAATATTCCATCATTAATGTAAAATAATGTATTAAGACTATAGCTACCAACCACCGCAAAACACTTGAGCCGTAGTCTTGCGGCGGCGAATTTGAGGAAGCTTTCAAACGAGAGTATTGCTTTGTCTTAGCAGTTAGCGATGCGGCGATGTTGTTTGAGGCGATGTTGTTTGAGTTTGGCTAGCATGCGCTCGACGCGGCTGCGGTCGTTATAGCACCGATATTCGGGGTGTTCGGGGATTTTGCGGTTTGATCGTGGCGGGATGACTGATAGGATGCCGCGCATCAAGAGGTTCTCGCGGAACCTATCGCCATCATAGCCTTTATCGGCGAGCAGCCCTTTTGGCGTGGGCAATGGCAGGGCCATCAGATCGTCTGCAGCGGTATAATCATTGGACTTGAAACGCTTTTGCGCCGGTCGCTCGAGAGTTAAGCACGCACACAAGGAGACCCAAGAGATGATGAAGCATACTGAAATTTTAAGCAAGCGCGGGCGCGTTAGCGCCTGCCCTCAGTCAAGCCTTGTCTCTGAGCCTCATAGCCCGTTCACGGACTATTGCTTCGACTGTCGAAAAGTCAGCATCGGGCGATAACGCCCTCGCAAATCCGCCATCAATTGCGGCAATGACGGCGCTGCACAATTGCCCGACCCGCGTTCGCACATATGGCGCGCCGAGTTGGGCATCGGCGGCAAACCGTTCCCAGTGGCGCGGCTCGATGTCTTCAAGCACGGCTTTACCGCCGATCTTCATTGCCAGCTTCACATGCAGATTGGGATAGATGACCGTCGATAGCAGATCATAAAGCGGCGCGAGGGTGATCGCACCGCCGCCGCTACCGCCGCTATGCAGCAAGCTGAAATTCTTGGCATGAGCATCGGCATTGCCAATAATCAGATTGAAGATCGCAGCATCGAGAAGCTTCAGAATTTCGCGCGCGGGGCGCGTTGCTGCGCGGCGCAGCAGCGCGAAACAGTCTGGGAAGATGGGCCCGCCTTCGCTGGCATATTTGCGGTGCGAAGGCACACCAAGGGCTTGCGCAAAGTCTTCCTGATGGAGGCGGGTAACGCTTCTGTCTGTACCAACTGCACGGTCATAGCGAGTGACGAGCAGGAAAGACCGGTCCGCAACGCTGCGCATCTCAACGGGCGCAACATCCATTCCAATGGCGCTTGCCAGTGACATACAGAAATATTCATTCTCAGTGGTGCCTTCAAACCGCGATATGGGCGGTTTAAGGATATGGCTTGTCGGTTGCCCCGGCGCAGGGAGCGCGATCTGCCCGTCTATCAGGAGCACTGGCAGTTTGGATTGCGCGCCCGCCAGCGAGAGCCGCAATCCATCTTCGCCTGCCAGCATTGGGCGGAGCGGGAGATGATCGAGCAATTGCACGAGCGCATCGTCATCAAGCAATTTTGGCGCGGCTTCGCTTGGTGACGCGGGCGTTTCCCCTTCGGGCAATAAAGTCAGTGCGCCCGCGACTTCGCCTCCGAGATATTCGAGCAGCCGAAATTCATTGTCAGCAGACACGCCGAGCGCACGCGCAATCGCGGTGCGCTGGCCTTCCTCTGGCAATATGCCGCCAAAAAAGGCTTGGACCGCGCTGCGTTTGAAAGGTTCGGCTTGCTTGGGAAGCGAGCAGGACAAGGCCGGTGCTTTAGGATCGGCCAGCCACGCGGTATCATAAGCAAACAGCGTTTCACCATCTGGGCCAAGATAGAGGCAGCCGGAAATACGGCCCTCCCACCAGACAGACAGGCGGTTGGTCATAGGTCACCCGCAGGTGGCACGATGGTCACAACGCAACCAAGCGTCGCCAGAACATGCAGTACCTTTTCAAGCTGGAGCGTGGGCTTGCCCGCTTCGAGATCGACGATGAAGCGGATTCCAACCCCAGCTGCCGCAGCAAGCTCCGCCTGCCGCAGCTTTTGCGCTTTGCGTTCGCGCAGAACGATCAGTCCGAGTGCCTTACTATCCATATTACCGATCGGGACATTATTGAGGTTGGCGGTCAATTGCAAGGTAATTATTACCGACCAGGAATAAATACGGCCTTTACGACTACAGGCATAATAATATTCCCGCTCGGGATTTCTGACAAACGCCTGAATAGACTATTTTGCGCACCCTCTGAGCAGGCTTAGCCTTTTGTTTTGCGCCGTCGTTCGCCTTTGTCGCGATTGGGTTTGATCATCCATATCAGCTTACTGCGCATAATGGTGCGACCGCTCTTGCCAGTGGATCGTATTCCATCGTCCGGTCGACACCAAGCGCATCGCACGCACGCCGCTGACTGACATCAAAGACCGTCTGAAGATGCAAGACCGCCTGCCGCTTGGCGGCAGGCGTCACCACTTTTTTGCTCCAATCTCCTTGAGCATCGCATTATCAAGCATCGTGTCCGCCAAAAGCCGCTTCAGTCGCGCGTTCTCTTCTTCGAGTTGACGAAGCTTACGGGCATCAGAAACCTCTAACCCACCAAACTTGCCCTTCCACTTGTAAAACGTCGCTGGGCTGATCCCGTGACGCCGACAAACTTCGGCCGTCACCATCCCCGCCTCTTGCTCCTTCAATATCGCAATGATCTGCTCTTCGGTGAATCTACTTCGCTTCATTCGTCCGACTCCATACTGGATCGGACTCTACTCAAATCTGGAGGAAATCTAAGGGCTCAGACCAAGATGTACGTTAATTTCCTAGCATTACTATACTTGCGGCATCTGCGTTAAGCGCAGTAATGCCTAAAAACGGACAGTCCGCTACCGACCCAAACGCTGCCCTTCATTAACAAGTGTATTCTTCTCGCGGCCATTCCGGCCAAAGGAGAAGTGTTATGGGTATTTCTAATCTCGATCCTGGTGCGCATGAGCGTAGACCTTGGAATGCTGGAAGTTTGGTTGGTGCCAAGCTGCCACTTAAACCACGCGACGTATGAGCAATTCGTTTCTTTCTGGATGAGCATCGACGAATGCGCGATCGAGCGCTTTTCGATCTAGCGATCGACAGTAAGTTGCGAGGTTGCGACGTCATGAAATTAAAGATTGGTAATGTTGTGAGTGGTGGCAGTATCCGAAACCGCGCAACTGTCGTTCAACAAAAGACCAGGCGACCCGTGCAATTTGAATTGATGGCAGATTGCCGCAAGAGCCTTCTTGCTTGGCTTGAAAGGCGCGGCGGGTCCGTAGACGACTTTGTTTTTCCAAGTCGTGTTAACCGCGCCGGGCACCACAGCACTCGGCAATACGCTCGTCTTGTCGACGAATGGGTGTCTGCGGTCGGACTGAACACGAGAGAATTCGGTACGCATTCACTGCGTCGGACGAAGGCTTCGTTAATTTGCAAAGCGACTGGCAACTTGCGTGCTGTGCAAATATTGTTGGGGCATAGAAAAATAGAGAATACGATCCGTTATCTTGGAGTCGACATCGACGACGCTCTCACATTGGCTGAACGAGCGGAAATATGAATGTCTGGTCCCTCGTAAATTTCGGGGGGCCAGTTTCGCCAGCAAATCGCGTGGCTGAAACTGGGCCGTATCCTGACAGGCAGTTTTCAGTGCCAAATATTCTTACGACGGGGAATAGAGGCAACTTCGTCGAGGCAATCGATCATTAGGCGCTGGCCCCCGAAATCGCTGCCGTCCGGCTGTCGCAGCAGGCTGGTGGCGCCGACGAATTGGAGGCCGTCCGCTTTGCCGAACTCTTCCATCAACCAAGTTTTGCCGATACCCGGGTCGCCAAGAATGACGACTGGCTCCGAAAATCGCGAGAATATCTCTTGATCACGCACTGTCTGAGTTTTGAGCGCTGCATCGACCCAGCTAAGGGTACGCGGAATACAGTCCCACACCTCCATCATGCCTGCACCGCTGAACTGATTTCGTCCATTGCCACGGTCAGTGGCATCGCCTCCACACCGCCGCGCATCGGGAAACGCTCGCTTCCCTTGTAAACGAGCAATCGGCGCTCTGCTCCCAAATCGTCGGCCGCGTTGTGAAAGCCCCGGTCAATGGTTGGTGCACTGGAAAGTTTGATTTCAATTGCCCAGCATTTTCCTGGCGCAAATTCAAGCACCAGGTCGGCTTCAGCTCCGCCGCTGGAACGGTAGAAATATGGTTTGGCCCTGCCAAGTGACGCGCCGACCAAATTTTCGATGACAAAGCCTTCCCAGCTTTTTCCAGCAACGGAGTGGCGGCGAATATCGTCGGTATTTCGAAGGTCCAGTAGTGCGTGCAGTAGCCCGCTGTCGCGCACAAATGGCCGGGGTGATTTGACAAGCCGTTTGCCGCTGTTAACGGACCACGGTCGTAAGACGCGAATTAGTAGCAGTTTTTCCAGCATGTCGAGATACCGCGTCACCGTATGGCCGCTGACGCCTAAGGATCGTGCGTATCGTTCCGCGTTGAAGAGTTCACCTTGGTCATTGGCAAGCATTCGCCAGAACCTATCAATCTGCTCGCTGTCCACATTGAAACCGAATTGGGGAAGGTCGCGCTCAAGATATGTCTGTATAAAATCGCGGCGCCATTGCAGGCTTTCCTCCCCATCATCGCGAACATAGCTCGGGGGAAAACCGCCCTGCAGCCACAGTCGGTCAAGCGACGCTTCATCCTCGCGGTCCACTTCGCGCGCATTCAGCGGTCCCAACTCAAGGTAGCTAATTCGACCAGCAAGGCTTTCCGACGACTGCCGCAGGAGGTCCATTGAAGCCGACCCAAGAATCAGAAACTTCCCACCTGCACCACCCATTCGCCGACGTTCGTCGATCTGTCCGCGCAGCACGCGGAATATCTCAGGGGCGCGCTGAATTTCGTCCAAAACGATTAGATGTTGGGCATGGGCAGCGAAATAGGCATCAGGGTCATCTAGCAGCCGACGGTCTGCCGGGCGTTCGAGGTCAAGATATTTTGCCCTATCCCCAGCGGTATCAGCGATTTGACGAGCAAGTGTGGTTTTGCCAACCTGACGCGGCCCAAGCATCGCCACGCTATCAAACTGCCCAAGCCGTTTAACCAGCAACGGAAAGATTTCACGACTCAACATTCGTGTAAAATAGACAAAAGAGTTCCGATTTGCAAGGATATGAATTGATTTTAACTTAGCATCACCCGCGCGCGCTGGACGTACCAAATCAAGCGACTAATGTCCGCTTACCGCAACCTTGCTTGCAATGGCGGACGGTCAAAACACGACAACATCCCAGACATTCATGACGGCTAAGCCACATCCCAAAAGCGGACATTTGTCTAAGTAATCGGAACGGGCGGGAGTGAGCCGGGAGCGGTCAGGCCGCTTAAGGATACGAATGTAGGGAAAGAGGACATTAATGTGACCAAATACATCTGAGCACGCATATGGTTCTAGTAATCACAATCTACTGACCAGAAAAGCTATTCTCAAACAACGCTGCTAGTGCGTAAGCTATAAACTGCGGCTTGCCAAAAGCGTCAAACGCCATCGACAAGCCACAAGAAATCCAAATTACTGTGCCAACCTGATTGACAGCATGGCGCGGTTATCTTTTCCCGTCATCGCAGTGAGACCCCGATTTGCTTCAACAGCAAGCTCAAGATTGTTGTTTTCACCAATGCGATAGGCATAGCCGACCCCAATCAGTGAACGACGCATGCCTGCTACGCTTTCCCAATTATAGTCAGCGTAAAATCGTCCGCGTACGCCATCATTTGATACGAACTTGGCGCCAAGTTGATAACCGCAACGTAGACCCGAACTTTGCACGTCGTTGTCTTCGCACAGCAGACCGGGGCTAAGCAGCAAGCGTGACCAGGAACCGTAATCAGGCGACCCGCTAAGGCTTAAAGGCGCAGTGACTGGGATGCTTATGCGCGTAACATCAACGGTGCCTAATGCAAACGCTATACCAGAGCGGTCTTCGCCAAGATAGCGAGCAGCCAAAATGGCAGATCCAATCTTCTCACGTGCATGCGAAATAATGGCATCTGTCGTGACAACCGTTTCACCTAGGTTGAAATCACCGCTTAGCATCCAGCCATAGACCTGACGTTTACCAGTCATAGAACCGTTGAGGTCAAATCCATCACTTTCGGTCAAAGCAAAATCATACGATGTGTGACCAAAGCCAATAAATGCTCCGGTTTTTAGGGTGTCGCTAATTCTGTAGCGCCCATAGGCGTTTACCTGCAGGCTCTTGTCTGAGATTGAGCTGCTGTCGAAGCCAGTCAACTCATCACTTGAGCGAGACACAAGAGCTGCAAGGCCAAGAGTGATTTCATCGTTGACTTTTGTTTCGAAGCGCAGCGCACCAAAAATGCGCGAGTTCCAATTTCCGCCCATACGAGAAGAGCTTAGGCCAGCGTCAGCAAACAGCTGATGAGGGCGGCTGCATTCCGAAAGTCTTTGAGCGTATTTCAAATCTAGATTTGCACCGTTTTCATTAGCGCGTGCAGATCCTGAAAGGGCCTTTTGCGTCTTTGGGTCTGCGCAGAAATCATCATTGCTCGCCATCAAGGACTCATTGAACGCCAACATGTCACTTAGGCCATGTGCTGCGTAATTCCTCAGGCTGCCGCGTAGCTTGTCACCAATTTCCCCCAACTTACGTGCAATCTCGTCAACGTTGGTGATCGTCACGGTCAATGTCTGAAAGCTTACGTTACCAGCTGCATCGACTGCCTTGATCCGAACAACATAGGTGTTGTTTCGATCACTGTCGGTTGGGTTCTCGAAATCCGTTGCAACGGCTAAAACTATTGTTCCTGTTGCAGCGTCAATTCTGAACTTTGCTGCGTCTACCCCACTGTCAATGGACCAAGTCACGGATTCGTTTGCCGTAAAGCGGGTTACAGCCGTCAACCCTTCCGTGATCGTGAGAGCAGAGGCTGCCGCACCTGGGCCACCGCTTGGACCAGTGATAGCAGGAGCAGTATCATCGATGTTAAGTACGGTCACAGTAATGGTCTGGGTGCTGCGATTACCCGCGGCATCTGTTGCATTTACGGTCAAAACATAAGTGTTGTTCGTGTCTGTGTCCGTTGGGCTTTCAAAGTCGGGGGCCGCTACAAATGTAATTGTGCCGTCAGCCGCAATTTGAAACTTACCGCGATCATTACCACTTGTGATCGTCCACGTGACGGCTTTGCCCGCAGTGAGGCGAACCACTGTCGTCTGCCCCTCGTTCACTGAAAGCGAATCGACTGCTGAACCGGATGTGCCGCTTGGACCAGTAATTGCCGGGGCGATATCGTCTACATTGGTCTCGTTTAACCGTACCTCAATGTTGGTCGCCGCCGTACCGTCAGTCGCAGACACCGTTAAGGTCTGCAGGTTAGGCGTCGCTTCAAAGTCGTTCGCAAGCGATGCCGCGCCAGCACTGGTCAACGTAATCACACCAGTGCTCGGATTGATTGCGAACCAGCCATCAGCGTTGCCAGCGGTAATGCTGAACGTCACCGCAGTGCCATCAAGATCGGTCGCAGCAACCGTACCAAGCGTTGCACCAACCGCAGCGTTCTCCGCATAGGCAAAGCTATACGCAGGCGCATTGCTTGCACCCGTCGCATTGGTACCAGTAAACGCAGGGCCACCGTCGTTCACATCAAGCACCGTGACCGTGACGGTCTGAAGCGAAGTGTTACCCGTCGTATCCAGTGCAGTCACGGTTAGAACATAAGTGTTGTTCCTGTCAGTGTCCGTTGGGCTTTCAAAGTTGGGAGCCGCTACAAATGTAATTGTGCCATCGGCCGCAATCGCAAACTTAGAAACATCCAAACCACCCGTGATCGACCAGGTCACCGTCTCATCAGCTGCTAGCTGCGTCACTGCGGTCTGGTTCTCATTAACCGAGATCGCCGAAGCCGCCGCACCCGCCCCGCCGCTTGGACCCGTGATAACAGGACCAGTGTCAATGACTTCAAGCACGGTAACCGTAATAGTCTGCAGCGAGAAGTTCCCCGCCGCATCCAGCGCCTTCACCTGAACGATATAGGTGTTGCTGCCAGAGGTCGTGCCGTCGGTCGGTGTTTCATAATCAGGTGCTGCAACAAAGCTAAACGCGCCTGTGGTCGAATCGATAGCGAACTTGGCCACATCCTCACCGCCGACAAGGCTCCAGGTTACAGTTTCGTCTGCGGTCGGGGTGGTCACTGCGGTCTGGTTCTCGTTGACCGAGATGGCAGATGTCGTGGCACCTGTAACACCGCCGGGGCCAGTGATGACGGGCGGCGTATCATCAACATTGGTCTCGTTGAGCTTGACCTCGATGGTCGTGGTGCGCGTGCCGTCAGACACCTGAACGGTCAACGTCTGGATGTTGGCTTGCGTCTCAAAGTCGTTGGCAAGCGACGTGCTGCCCGCCGCGGTTAGCGTGATCGCGCCGGTAGCTGCATCGATAGCGAACCAGCTGCTGCCGTTGCCGGACGTGATGCTGTAGCTCAGCGTGCCCGTACCTGTGGCAGACACAGTGCCAAGCGCTGCACCGCTCGCGCGGTTCTCGTCATAGGTAAAGCTGTAAGACGGGTTGCTGCCTGCGTCAGTCGCATTGGTGCTCGTAAACACAGGCGCTGCTACCACGGGATCAATCGGAATGTGGTTGTTAATTACGCCATTAGACGTGCCCGCCGCATTTGCTCCAATGGTGAAGTCGAAGAACAGATGATAAGTCGTTGGTTGCGCGCCAGTTGGCGCGGTCGATTGGGCCTGAATTAACTCCAAACCACCACCAAGACTGGGCGTGTAGGTTCCGCTTGGCGCGATTGCCGTACTTGGCGTGCCGGTAAAACCGGTCGGGGCGACAACCCGAAGTTCGTATGTCCCTGACGAAGCAGTGCCATTCAAAATGAAAGAGTAAGCGCCATCCGCTCCGGTCGTCTGGTCGTTGGCGCCGCCAAGTGTGGTGTCGAGTGCGCTATTGCTGACTTTTGCATCATTAAAATAGAGCGACGCAACGGCATTGGCAACGGGCGCACGAGTCGTGCTGTTGTAGATCACACCTGCCGGGTCAATTACAACCGCGTCGACGTTGGATATGGTGCTTGCTGACCCTACCGTAACGCTGCTGACCACGTTGCCTTGGTTGAGGCCTGTGGATGACTTCGCTTTAGCCTTGAAATTGCCCGATCCTTCGAATTGGATTGAATAAGTGCCCGGCGCAACGGCGGTGAAGCTATATGCGCCACTTCCGCTCGTCGTTGCCGTTGAAACAACTTGGCTTGAAGCGTTTACCAGATTGACGGAACGCCCGCTAACCGCGCTGCCATTCGCGCGGACCAATGTGCCAGACACTGACGATGTGCTGACAAATTGCACTTGAGCATCGTCCGAAATCGCGAGGCCTTCGACGGTACCGGTGATCGTCGCAGTCACCACGCTTGTCGAAGACGTTAGCGTCGCACTGTACGTTCCGTTTCCGTTGTCTGTGATTGATGACAAGGTTCCAGCAGTCGTCGCAACTGTGACACTGTTCCCGCCTGTCGTCAGGTTGTTACCGTTGACGTCCTTCAGTTGAACTGTAATGTTTGTGGTCGACGTCCCGTTAGCAGAAATCGACGGCGTGGCTGCGGTGATTGTGGAAGTCAGCCCGGACGGTGTCGTGGACGCAGGGGCGGAAGTTCGGTAGGTATTCAACGCCTCTAGCAGCCCGTTGGTCGCAGCATTGCCGCTCACGACGTTAGATGAGGCATTGGATGCCGTGTCACTATAGGTGCGAGTGCTTCCGACGAACTGAAGAAGGTAAGTTTTACTGAAACCGTTACGCGCCGTGTATGTTGTTCCGTCGTTCACGCCAGAAGCAACAGTCAAGCCGATGCCGTGGATCGTGCTACCTTGCGTGTCGCGCCAATTCACAGCTGCTGGAAAGGTCGAGGTTGTGCCGTTCGAGAACTGGATTTTGACGCTGACTGCATAGTCATTGCCTTGGCTGCCACCGAACGCTCCATTATCGGTGGTTTGCGAGATAGTAACCGAATCTATGCCGAGCGTTTGTAACGTTTTGATGGAAACCGGCTGGTGGGCGTTGTTTGAATATTCCCCAACGAAGCCGCTTTCGAACCCGACGCTGACAGTTGTGGCCGCCATTGCCACCTGAGTCGTGAAGGCAAGAAGCAATATCAACAACGCTAATTTAACAGATTTACGGCAAAGTTGGAGCGGCATTGTCGAAAGCTTTCAGAAATATTAAAAAATGTGAGGATGATGAACGGGTGTCGTGTGGTCACGACCGGGCTAGCAATTTGCATCCCGGATTTGGGCTAGTATCCACATCGGGTGAAAAACAGCCCGTCAAGATGAAGCTCACGATGCCTGATCGGCATCTTTGATATCGGCAGAAAATGCAAAAAAAACAATGTTAACAATTGAAAACAGAAGCTTTGTCAGAGATTAGCTTAGTGCCCGACACCACAGCGGCCGCACCAAGGGATAGCCTGTAATCCTAATCGTCCAACGGGGCGTCATGTTAAAATTGTTACAGCGCCCTCCATTGGTAATCGAACTACCACATGGAACAGACATTCGCAGAGGGTGTAACGAGCTAGTCTCCGTCGAGCCCAGGTTTACAGAGCTAGACCAAACGAAAAAGTGCTTTTCCAGGCCGCTTTCGGCAGCATTCGTTGAGTGGCGGAACGTCGGGTTTTGGGCGCGAAGCTGTCGCGACCTCAGCTGGACCAAACGGCTGCTTTTGGCTTCGGCCACCTGAAAGCTGACGGTCTGCTCTCCACCCATAATCGGTCTTTTTTGAGCGCTCTAGGTGTTTAGTCCCGGCATTTGATGGGTTGGGTTTAGGCTAAATCTTTCTGGTTCGCTTGTCCATATTTTGCAGATGTATTCGAAGGGTGTTAGGCCCTTGAGTGTTTTCAGTCGCCGCCCGTAATTGTAGGCATCAATGAAGTCTTGGAGGTGGGTAGTCAGCTGGGCATGGCTGTCATAGTGATAGCGTTTGACGGTGGCCTCCTTGATTGTCCGGTTCATCCGTTCGACCTGGCCATTGGTCCAGGGATGCTTGATTTTGGTAAGCCGGTGCTCGATCCCGTTCTCATCGCAGCGCAGATCGAACATGTGCGACATACAGGTCGCAGTCGGGCCCTTGGCGTATCGCGGCGGGAAGGTGAACTGGATGCCATTGTCGGTCAGCACGGTGTGGATTTTGTAGGGCACGGCTTTGATCAGGGCGACCAGGAAGGCTGAGGCTGTCATCCTATTTGCCTTGGCGACGAGTTGGACGAAGACGAACTTGCTGGTGCGGTCGATTCCCACATACAAGTACAGCTTGCCTTCGGCAGTCCGCACTTCGGCGATGTCGATGTGGAAGTAGCCAATGGGGTATGTCTTGAACTTCTTCTTCGGTTCCTTGTCTCCCGTCACTTCGGGCAATCGGCTGATCCCGTGGCGCTGCAAACAGCGGTGCAGAGATGAGCGCGTCAGGTTCGGGATCGTTGCCTGCAAGGCGTAGAGGCAATCATCCAGCGGCAGCAGCGTGTGCCGACGAAAGGCGACGACGATGGCTTCTTCCTCGATAGTCAGGACGGTGGACTTGGCATCCTTGGGGCCAGTAGGATGATCGGTGACAGACGTGCGCCGCTTCCATTTGGCTACCGTCTTGGGGTTAATGCTGTAACGCTTCGAAAGCACAATCAGGCTCTCTTGACTATGTTGTATTGCTCGACGGACCGCCGCTGTCGTGCGGGCGCTCCCGTGTAGAATTTGTCCCATAGCGAGTCCTTCCATTGATGGCTGAATAATACACCATCAAATGCCGGGACTAAACACCTAGGTCACATACTCATAAATTGGATTCCCAAAGTGATTGATATCTGATTCAATGCTTTTTCTGGAAGGGAGAAGCTGATGGCACGGTTTGATTTGACAGATTTCGAGTGGTTGGTGATCCAGCCTTTGTTGCCGACCAAGGTGCGTGGCGTGAAGCGGGTTGATGATCGGCGGGTTTTGAACGGGATATTCTGGCGGTTACGCACTGGCGCGCCTTGGGCGGATATTCCGGCGCGATACGGTCCGTATACGACCTGTGTGAACCGGTTCAACCGCTGGCGCAGAGCCGGTGTGTGGAAGCATATATTGGATGCAGTTTCCGTGGCTTACGAAGGCAATATCCAGATGATCGACTCGTCTTCGATCCGGGTTCATCAACATGGAGCCAATGGTAAAAAAAAGACCAGCGATCCCGTTGCATGGGTCACTCGCGTGGCGGCCTGACCACCAAGATACATGCACTGGTCGATGCGATGGGCATGCCGATCATGCTCAAGCTGACCGAAGGGCAAGCCGCCGATGGTCGCAGTGCAGCAGACATGTTCGATACCGTCGGCAAAGGGGATATCCTGCTCGCCGACCGGGCTTATGACTCCGATGCGTTGCGCGCCGAAATGGAGGCGCGCGGTGCCAGGGCCAATATCCGCGCCATGCCGCAACGCGTGATCAAACCGGCATTTAGTCACTTCCTCTATAAGCAACGCAACCTCGTCGAGCGCTTCTTTAATAAACTCAAGCATTTCAGAGCAGTTGCCACGCGATACGATCAAAGAGACGATAATTATCTCGCCTCTGTCCAACTCGCATCAATCCGGATCTGGTTGAGACATAATGAGTCTGTGGCCTAAGGATGCCCTTGAGCGGACCGGCAGTTTTGAAGGGTCCGTCACAAAAAGCCACCGGTCCGGATACGGCAAGATTGCGGACATTCCCGGTCGCGCTAATACCCAACTTTGCGAAGTATGAGCGCCACACAATGGCTCTTAGCGTCTCTTTCACAAACCACATGGGCGGCGACGTAGTAGAGCCGAAATTTACATGGCCCTTTTCACTAAAGGAAAAGTGGGGCTTGACTAGTCGCGTCGCAGCAGGGGGCGATCGATCAGTACTGCGAGGAGCAGGGCCGGCCCGTTATGCGCTTCCCATGCGTGGTTGGTGCCGCGCTGGATGACAACCTGGCCGGGCTTTATCCGCGTTTCGCTGCCTTCGAGGATTAGCGATACCTCCCCCTGCAACAGACAGATGATGTCGAGCGAGTGGGTCTCGTGCATCCCCGAATGGCGCGTCTGGTCGATAATGTGCCCCTCACCGCCAACCGTGGCAAAGGCTGCGCGGGTGGCGGCGTCCAGCGCGGGTTTGGACACACCGGGCGGGGTCGGTTGCATGACGAACCAGCGGACCTGAACATTGCCGGGGCGCGGGCCGAGGACCGCAGTGCTATTCCCGCGGTCGCTGTGGTCCTTTGGGTCGAGCGGGCCGGAAGCGATGTCTTCCCATATCTCGAACAGCCCGCCGACATCCGGATCACCAGCGCTGGCGGAAGGGCCGCCGTCGAGGATGATGACCGACTGCCCATCGTCATCGTCTCCGGTGATGATGCGGCGCATCACGGCTTTGAAATCGGTCATGGCTTCTCTCGCTGTTATCGTGGCTCATGCTTAGTGTCTGACCCGAAATTAAGTTGAGTAGTGTCAGCGAGTTAGCTTGACGCCTTTCCACATCATTGATTCAGCGGTTTTGCAACAACCCGAAGGATTTCAACGATGTGGACCGACACCACTCGCGCGCATCATGCACGCAACGGATTGGCTTTGCCAAGTGATTTAACTGATGAGGAGTGGGCGGTTCTGGAACCGTTTTTTCCGCTGCCGTCCTTTGTCGGCCGTCCGCGCAAATGGCCGATGCGGCGGATAGTAGAAGCGATGCTGTATCTGCTACGCGGTGGCCTGCCATGGCGGATGCTGCCGCCGGGCTTTCCACCTTCCTCGACGGTGCAGCGTTGGTTTTACGCTTGGCGCGATGATGGCACATGGCAACGGATCAACCATTATCTGATCCAGGATGCCCGGGTGGCGCAGGGTAGCGAGGCTTCACCCAGCGCCGGAGTGATTGACAGCCAGTCTGTCAAAACGACGGAAAGCGGCGGCATACGCGGCTATGACGCGGGCAAGAAAGTTAAGGGGCGCAAGCGCCATATCATCACCGATACGAACGGCTTTCTGGTACACGCCATTATTCACAGCGCCGATATACAGGACCGCGACGGCGCGCCGATCGTGCTCTCCGACATCCGTTATAGCTTCCCTTGGCTGCGCCATGTCTTTGCCGATGGCGGCTATGCCGGTGACAAGCTCAAAACCGCGCTGACCAAGATCGGCGACTGGACCATCGAAATCATAAAGCGTTCTGACCGGGCAAATGGCTTTGTTGTTCTACCGCGCCGCTGGGTCGTCGAGCGAACGTTCGCATGGCTAAACCGCAACCGGCGCCTTGCCAAAGACTTCGAGCGCAGCATCGCTTCCGCAACGGCATGGCTGTTCATGGCCTCCGTCCAGTTCCTCGCTAGACGAATCGCAAAACTATGATATTAAACACGATAATTATGAGTCAGACTCTTATTTATATCAAAGGTCGCGTCGTCCGAGTTACCGGGAAGTTTGTCTTGTGGCATGGTATTAGCAAACGCTCGATAAAATCACTTGGTGGCACTCCCGCCTGTTCGAACATGTTAACACCGTCATTTTCGGCCGCAGGCTCAATGCCGATTATCTTCTTTTTCGGTTGTTGAAGCTTTTCCATAATTTGTCCCAATTACTGCGTGCGGGAGCTAGGGGCCAACATATTGTAAAAAAATGTGAAGTCAAATCCGATTTGGAGGTTTTACACAACGTTACCAGTGATATGACTGCAACATGCTTTACGCCGCAGCTTGGCGCGCCAATGTCTGATCCCCGCGCCCGGATACAATATGCACAAAAAACTGCCGCGCCTCTTTGCAGAAGCGCGGCAGGGTGAATGTCTAACGCGATGGCGTATAAATCAGATCATGGAGAGTGCTTACTCCGCCGCAACCCCAGCCGCTTCAAACATGTCCATGCCGTCATTTTCGGCGATGATGATCTCGGTCACGTCTTTCTTCTTACGGTTGTCGAAGCTGTTCCATACTTGGCCCCAATCGCCGCGTGTCGACGCCTTGCTGTACTCGGTGGCGCGGGTTTCGAAGAAGTTGGCGTGCTCGACGCCGTTCAACAATGGCGCGAGCCATGGCAGCGGGTGGTCTTCGACCATGTAGATGGGTTGAAAACCAAGCTGGCCCAAACGCCAATCGGCGATGTAGCGGATGTAGCGCTTAATTTCCTTGGCGGTCATGCCGGGGACGGGACCCATTTCGAACGCGAGGTCGATGAAATTATCTTCCAAACGGACGACCTTTTGACAGCAATCGATGATGTCTTCCCGCACCGATTTGGTGAGGCAGCCGCGTTCGGCGCAGAAGGCGTGGAACAGCTTGGTAATGCCTTCGCAGTGTAAGGATTCGTCGCGGACTGACCAGGATACGATTTGGCCCATGCCCTTCATCTTGTTGAAGCGCGGGAAGTTCATCAGCATCGCAAAGGAGGCGAACAATTGCAGGCCTTCGGTAAAGCCGCCGAACATCGCGAGCGTGCGGGCAATGTCTTCGTCGCTGTCGACGCCGAATTGGTGGATATAATCGACCTTCGCCGCCATTTCTTCATATTCGAGGAACGCCGAATATTCGGACTCGGGCATGCCGATGGTGTCGAGCAAATGGCTGTAGGCCGCGACATGGACGGTTTCCATGTTGGAAAAGGCGGTGAGCATCATCTTGACTTCGGTCGGCTTGAACACGCGGCCGTAATTTTCGTGGTAGCAATTCTGCACCTCGATATCGGCTTGCGTGAAGAAGCGGAAAATCTGCGTCAAAAGATTGCGTTCATGGTCCGACAATTTCTGCGCCCAATCGCGGCAATCTTCGCCCAAGGGCACTTCTTCGGGCAACCAATGGATCTGCTGCTGGCGTTTCCAGAAGTCATAGGCCCAAGGATATTCAAAGGGCTTGTAGCTGTTGCGCGCTTCTAACAATGACATCTTCGTTGCTCCAATATCTCTTCATTTCTGTTCCCTCTCCCCTTGCGGGAGAGGGGTGCGCAGACTTGGCAATATCATTGCCTAGTCGTAGCTGGGTGAGGGGGCTGCTACGTAGAAACCCCTCACCAACTTTGCCTAGGTCGCTATGCGCCCAAGGCTTCGTATCCTCTCCCGCAAGGGGAGAGGAGGATAACTTACTGACACGCCAAACACTCTTCATAATCGGTTTGCGCCGCAAGCTCGATAACGGGCGCTTCGGCGGTATTGTCCGCTTCAACACCGCCGGCAAAACCGGCGCGCTGGATTGATTTTGAACGCAGATAATATAGCGACTTCACGCCCAATTCCCACGCACGGAAGTGGAGCATGAGAAGGTCCCATTTTTCCACATCGGCAGGGATATAGAGGTTCAGCGACGTTGCCTGGTCGATATAAGGCGTGCGGTCCGCAGCCAGTTCAATCAACCAACGCTGGTCAATTTCGAAGCTGGTTTTGAACGTATCCTTTTCCTCTGGCGTGAGGAAGTCGAGATGCTGAACCGAACCGCCCTTTTCCAATATGCTGTTCCAGACGTTGGTCGAATCCTTCGACTTTTCCTGCAACAGCTTTTCGAGATAGGGGTTCTTGACGATGAAGCTGCCCGACAAGGTCTTGTGCGTGTAGATATTGGCCGGAATTGGCTCAATACACGCGCTGGTGCCGCCGCAGATGATAGAAATCGATGCGGTCGGCGCAATCGCCATCTTGCAGGAGAAGCGTTCCATCACGCCCATTTCTTCGGCGTCGGGGCAGGCACCACGTTCGTTGGCGAGCATCATCGATGCCTCATCCACTTGCGCACGGACATGTTTGAAGAACTTCATGTTCCATGATTTGGCAAGCGCGCTTTCAAAGCCAACGCCGCGTGATTGTAGGAAGCTGTGATAGCCCATGACGCCAAGGCCGATCGACCGTTCGCGACCCGCCGAATATTTCGCCCGCGACATTTCGGGAGGCGCACGATCAATGAAATCCTGAAGCACATTGTCGAGCATGCGCATCACGTCTTCGATGAAGACCTTATCGCCGTTCCATTCGTCCCATTTTTCAAGGTTCAGCGATGACAGGCAGCAAACTGCCGTCCGGTCATTGCCCAAATGGTCGCGGCCCGTTGGCAAAGTGATTTCCGAACATAGGTTCGATGTCGAGACCTTCAGGCCCAAATCTCGGTGATGCTTGGGCATTGCGTTGTTCACGGTGTCGCTGAAGATGATATAAGGCTCGCCGGTTGCAAGGCGGGTTTCGACGAGTTTCTGGAACAAGGAACGGGCATCGACGGTGCTGCGGACTTCACCTGTTTTGGGGCTGCGCAGGTGGAATTCTTCGCCAGCGCGGACGGCTTCCATAAATTCGTCGGACAGCAACACGCCATGGTGCAGGTTCAACGCCTTACGGTTGAAGTCGCCCGATGGTTTGCGGATTTCGAGGAACTCTTCGATTTCGGGGTGGCTAACATCCAGATAGCACGCCGCCGATCCGCGACGCAGCGAACCTTGCGAAATCGCAAGTGTCAGGCTGTCCATGACGCGGACAAACGGAATAATGCCGCTGGTCTTGCCATTCAGGCCAACAGGCTCGCCAATGCCACGGACATTGCCCCAATAGGTGCCAATGCCGCCGCCGCGCGACGCCAGCCAGACATTTTCGTTCCAGGTGTTGACGATGCCTTCAAGGCTGTCATCTACGCTGTTCAAATAGCAGCTGATCGGCAGGCCACGGCCCGTGCCGCCATTGGACAATACGGGCGTTGCCGGCATGAACCACAGGCGCGAGATATAGTCGTAAAGACGCTGCGCATGCGCCTCATCATCGGCATAAGCCGACGCAACACGTGCGAAAAGGTCCTGATAGTTTTCATCGGGCAACAGATAACGGTCCCGCAACGTATCCTTGCCGAATTCGGTCAACAAGGCATCGCGTGCGGAATCAGTGACGACATTGAAACGACGCACATCAACGGACTTGCTCGACGCAGGTGCCTTGGCTTCAACGATCTCCGCCTTTGCCGCTTCAGCTACTTTTTCAAGCATATCTGTCATCATTCCTGCGGTCATGTCGTCCGCCCCTTGGCCTGTATCCCTGAAATCCATTTTAACCTGTAGCTCCATTCATTGCGGCGCCCCGAAACTGGTTGTCGGTTTTGCGACATCCAGCGACCAGCTGTATCTTTGCGGGAACCCATGTTCCCATCTTGTTCGACTCAGGGCGCGAAACTCCCTGTTAGCATTTTTTGACCTTGTCAGGGGGAGTATTTTGACTTGTCCCCAGCTTATCGACGGAAAAAAAGTCCCCGCCGACACATTCGTCTGCTGAAGCATAAAGCACAATTTGTGGTAATGCCCCCTGTGGCCAACCGCTACCTATAGTGCCTTATTCATCTTCAGACGCAAGGGATAAATGTAAAATTCTGATCTCAATTCGTCGCTAATCTGATTCCATTCGTCGCACCTTGGCGCGTGTTAACAGCGCGCGACGCGCGGATCTCCTAAGTGAAATTCAGAGCGCAAGATGCAAAATGGAGCAATGCCTATTTTTTATATGCCAAAGTGAATGTACCGGTTGGGGGTCGCATATTCGGCGTTCTGGCTGTGCTTGCAAACTAGGATTTGCAATGACGCTTGAATAGGCGCTCCAGCCCGTTAAGGGGCAGGGCATACTTAAAGCGTAGGGGCCGATATGACTGTAATCATCCGCAATGCCGACTTGATCGAAAGCGTGGCCGACGCGTTGCAATATATCAGCTACTTTCACCCGATGGATTATATCCGGGCCTTGGGCGACGCCTATGCGGCGGAGCAATCGCCTGCTGCCAAGGACGCCATTGCGCAGATCCTAACCAATAGCCGCATGTGCGCAGAGGGGCATCGCCCGATTTGCCAAGATACGGGTATTGTTAACGTCTTCGTCAAATGGGGTATGGATTGCCGGTTGGAAGACACTTCCACACCCTTGCAGGACGTGATCGACGAAGGCGTCCGCCGCGCCTATTTGCACCCTGAAAACAAGCTGCGCGCGTCGGTGCTTGCAGACCCAGCATTCACGCGGCGCAATACCAAGGACAATACGCCGTGCGTCCTACATGTCGACCTCGTGCCTGGCTCTAAAGTGTCCGTCGATGTTGCCGCCAAGGGCGGTGGCAGCGAGAATAAGTCGAAGTTCAAGATGATGAACCCGTCGGACAATATCGTCGATTGGGTCGTGGAGATGCTGCCGCAAATGGGCGCAGGCTGGTGCCCGCCCGGCATGTTGGGCATTGGCATTGGCGGCACGGCGGAACATTGCGTGTTGTTGGCCAAACAAGCGTTGATGGAGCCCATCGACATGGGACCATTGAAGGCACGCGGGCCGCGCAACGATATTGAAGCCATGCGCATCGAGATTTTTGACAAGGTCAATGCGCTTGGCATTGGCGCGCAGGGGCTTGGCGGACTTTCCACCATTCTGGATGTGAAGATCATGGATGCGCCCTGTCATGCCGCTGGCAAGCCCGTGGCAATGATCCCTAATTGCGCTGCCACGCGCCACGCCCATTTCACGCTGGATGGGGCTGGCCCTGCCTATCTTGAAGCGCCAAAGTTGGACGAATGGCCCAAGGTGGATTGGAAACCCGACGCTGCGGCGATTCGCGTCGACCTCGATATGTTGACGCCTGACATTGTGGCCGGCTGGAAACAGGGCGACCGCTTACTTCTCAACGGCAAGATGCTGACTGGCCGCGACGCCGCCCATAAGCGCATTGCCGATATGCTGGCCAAGGGTGAGGAATTGCCCGTCAGCTTCAAGGGGCGGATGATCTATTATGTCGGGCCTGTTGATCCGGTTGGCGAAGAGATCGTCGGACCAGCAGGGCCGACTACCGCGACCCGAATGGACAAGTTCATGGACATGATGCTTGAGCAAGGCCTGCTCGCTTGCGTCGGCAAGGCCGAACGCGGCCCGGCGGCAACGCAGGCCATCGCCAAGCATAAGAGCGCTTATCTCATGGCCGTTGGCGGCGCCGCCTACCTCGTCGCCCGGGCCATTAAGGGCAGCACAGTCGTCGGCTTTGCAGATTTAGGCATGGAAGCCATTTACGAGTTTGAAGTGCAGGACTTTCCCGTAACCGTTGCGGTCGATAGCGACAGCAACAATGTCCACCAACTCGCGCCCGCGTATTGGCAAAAACGCATCAAGGATGAAGGTTTGTTGCAGGGGGTCTAAACCCCGCAATTACTGACCGCGCATTTGGGCGTCGATTTGCGCCTGAATTTCGGGTGGCAGGCCCTGCGCCGCGCCGCCGCCTTGGCCGCCAGCGCCGCCTTGTTGTTGCTGCATCTCCTGCATCTGCCTTTGCATTGCTTCTATTTCCGCGCGCGACTTGAACTCAAGCAGCTCGACATCGAATGTCAGTTCGCTTCCGCCCGGAATGGCAACTTCGCCTGTTTGCGGGTTGCGCTGATCCTCTGGCCCATAACCAAGCTCAGCTGGAATCCACAGGCGATATTTGCCGCCGCGCTGCATGATCTTCAGGCCTTCGGAAAAGCCGGGAACGACGCCCGTTACAGGAAAACCAGCTTGTGGGTTTTGGTCAAAAACGGTGCCGTCCTTAAGCATACCCTTATAACTTACAAGGACCACATCATTGTCCGTAGGGTTGGGGCCTTCGCCAGCTTCCATGATTTTGTAGCGCAGGCCAGATGGCGTTGTCACAACATCACCAAATTCCTGCCGCACGTCGCTGGTACCCCAATATGCCAAGCCACCACCCGCAGCGAGAACCAACGCAATCGCAGCCCAATATTTGGTGAGCGAACCTTTTTTAAGAGGCTGAATGGGAACGGCGGTGACAGACATGAAGAAATTCCTATTGGCTGGGTTGCGCGCTGACTAGCAGAATGCGGCGCGGATTCTAGACACAAAAAAAGCGCCAGTTAAAGGCGCTTTCCTTGTTGCAGAGTGCGGACGCCTATTTCGCGCCGTCACGTTCCTGTTGCTTACGCTCCATCTTGCGAGCGCGACGTACGGCAGCAGCCTTTTCACGCGCGCGCTTTTCCGATGGCTTTTCAAAATGACGACGAAGCTTCATTTCGCGATACACACCCTCACGCTGCAGCTTCTTCTTCAGCGCACGTAGGGCCTGATCAACATTATTGTCGCGAACCATGATTTGCATAAAAAACTCAACTCCGCATCGAATCGGCAAAATGGCTTAAAACCGCCACTTTGAAAGGCTAAAAACGAAAATCGCCGCGTTCACAGGCGGCGTGTTGATGTGGCCCCTACCCATGTCGTCGCCAAATATCAAGCGAAAATGGCGCTTTTTGTGGGCTTGGTTGGTGTTTGAAGCCGTAGCTTGCTGGAAAACTATCTGCCTTCGTCCAATCGCCTAACACTTGCCCTCACGCCTTGTTCGTTTCATAATGCAACGCAACTGGCGAGCAGGAGAGAGCACATGGCCACCCAATTAAAGTCGAATAGCAGGTATAGCGAGGCGGAGTGGACCGCGCGGCAAGAGCTTGCGGCCTGTTACCGGATATTTTCGATGTTCGGCTGGGATGAGCTTGTGTTCAACCACATTACGGTCAAAGTGCCTGATGAGGACGGCGCGTTTTTGATTAACCCTTATGGCATGCATTTCGGTGAAATTACCGCGTCGAGCCTCATCAAAATCGATATTGATGGCAACAAGATCGACGTAGATAACCCGTGGCACGTAAACAAAGCAGGCTTTGTCCAGCACAGCCTGTTCCATCGCACCTTGCCCGACGCACATGCGATCATCCACACGCACACCACCGCAACCGTTGCCGTGTGCAGCCTTGAGGGCGGCTTGCAACCCGTGAACTTTTACGCATGCAACTTCATGGGACAATTGGCCTATCATGACTTTGAAGGCGTCACCGTGCGCGAGGAAGAGGGTGCGCGGCTGGTTGAGCATCTCGGCGACAAGCGGATATTGATGCTGCGCAACCATGGCCCTGTCGTCATGGGCAAGACGCTCCCGGATGCCTTTATCAAATATTGGGCGCTCCAGCGCGCGTGCGAGCATCAGATGGCGACGCTCCAAATGGGTAAGCCGATCATGGTGTCGCCAGAGGTGATCGCCGTGCATCAGCGCGATTTGTACATGGCATCGCCCCCCGGCGGATCGGGCCGCGTTGAATTTGACGCAATGGTGCGTAAGGCCGACCAAATCGACAAAAGCTGGCGGGATTGATTTGACGTCGACCAAATGACCGTAGTCCTGAGCAGCCGTTGCGAAGCAACTGCGTCCGTCGAAGGACGCTTATCAGCCTAGCGCGTTGCTCGGCGGAAAATCGCCCTTCGACTTTCGCCAGCGCTTACGCGCTGGCGGCTCAGGACTACGGTTTTATATTGACGGTTTTTTAAGGCCACTTACAGCAATTCCTGCATGACCAAATTCACCGTCAACGACCGTCCGGTCCAATATAAGATGGACCCGCAAACGCCGTTATTGTGGGCGTTGCGCGACGCGTCGAACTTGACGGGCACCAAATATGGCTGCGGCATTGGCGATTGCGGTGCGTGCATGGTCGAAATTGATGGTGAGGCTATCCGTTCCTGCCTTGTGACTATAGCAGAGGCGGAGGGGCGCTTTGTCACGACGATTGAGGGCCTAAGCCGTGACCGGAGCCATCCGTTGCAACAGGCGTTTGTGGCCGGCAATGTCCCGCAATGTGGCTTTTGCATTTCCGGCGTCATCATGGCGGCGTCGGTGTTGCTGAAGAAAAACAGCAATCCCACCGATGCTGAAATTGACGCCGCGATCACCAACCTGTGCCGTTGCGGCATTTATCCACGGTTGCGCGGCGCGATCAAGCGTGCGGGCCGTGTCATGCGCGGCGAAGAACGCATCGCCGCCGCCCCGCCGCCGGGTATCACCCCTGAAGACGCGGCACGCGCCGTGCCGGCTTTAACGGTCACGAAATAAGGGTTTAGCCCTCCAACTCAATATCCCAGTATAACCAGTCGTGCCATGTCTCGTGCAGATGGTTCGGTGGAAATGCGCGGCCTCGGTCTTGTAATTGCCAGCTTGTCGGTCGGATCGCCGCCATGTTGAGCTGCATATGCGCTTGCTTGGGCGTGCGGCCACCCTTTTTAAGGTTGCAGTGCAAACAGGCGGTGGTGACATTTTCCCAACTGGTAATGCCGCCCAGGCGACGTGGGACGATGTGGTCAAAGGTCAGATTGTCACCTGACCCGCAATATTGACATTCGAACTTGTCGCGCAGGAACAGGTTGAAACGCGTGAATGCCGGATATTCCGACGGCTTCACATATTGGCGCAGCGCAATCACCGACGGAATTTTCATGTCCAGACTTGGACTATGCACATGCCGGTCATAGTTGGAGACAATGTCGACCTTGTCGAGGAAAACCGCCTTAATCGCGGTCTGCCATGGCCAGAGGCTCAGCGGATAATAGCTTAATGGCGTATAATCCGCATTCAGCACAAGCGCAGGACAGTTTTCCGGGTGCCTTGCCCGGCCCGCCGCCTCGAAAGTTCCGGTATGCAACATCAGTCGAACCCTACTCCTTTTTTGTCATACATGCTTTAAGCTTATTAGCGTTACAGCATTCTGACAGTCGCCAACCTATTTACACATATTGTGACGTCAATAGGGTAAAGCTACTGAATGTGGTATAATTGGGGATAATTTTTTGACGGCATTGGACTTCATCTATTCCTATCTGGGCCTGATTCTGGCGCCGAAGGGCCCGGTGGTCACCAGATTTGCCCCGAGTCCCAACGGGCAGTTGCATTTGGGGCATGCCTTTTCGGCGCTGTGTGTCCATGAATTTGCGCGCGCCTTTGGTGGTCAGTTTCGCCTTCGGATCGAGGATATTGACGGGACACGCAGTCGGCCTGAGCATGTTCAGGCGATCCTTGCCGATATGCAATGGCTGGGGCTTGCGTATGACGGTGACGTGCAGTTCCAATCGCGACATACCGCCCGTTATGCGACCGCGCGTGACCGGCTGAACGCCGCTGGCTTGTTATATCGCTGCGGCTGCACCAGAGGGGACATCGCCGAAGCGTTAAAGCATAAGCCGGTGCCCCATGGCCCCGATGGTCCGCATTATCCGGGCACCTGCCGGGAACAGCCCTTTGTGGGAGACGCTCCCTATAGCTGGCGGCTCGACGTAAAAAAGGCCGTGGACTTGGTAGGCCCGCTGTTGTGGATGGATTTGGCGGCGGGGCAGCAGTTTGCAGACCCAATGGCCTTTGGCGATGTCGTGCTGTGGCGTAAGGACGCGCCGGCATCTTATCATCTCGCCGCGACCGTTGACGATGCCGCCGATGGCATAACATATGTGGTGCGCGGCAAGGACCTGTTCGCCTATACCGCCATACATCGGCTGTTGCAGAATTTGCTCGACTTGCCGGAGCCAGTCTATTGGCATCACCCGCTCTTGCTGGATAGCGCGGACGAAAAGCTGGCCAAGAGCAAATCCTCACCCGCTTTGTCCGCCCGCTATTTGGCAGGCGAAAGCGGAACCGAACTTATGGATAATTTGCGTCACCGAACGCTTCCGCTTGGAATTTCCTTATCGGATGCCTAGATAGGGGCAACGGGGTATTGGCCCTGAACAAGGACTTCTCCCGATGACTATATTGTTGGTTCTCCTCATCATTGGCGCTGCTGGTGCCGTGGCCTTTGCGTTAATCCGCGGATTGCATGCTTTTGCCAATTTGCGTCCGGCAGATGTGGATGAAACCGGTCTGCCCAAATCGCTGACGGTGCAAAACAAGATGATGTTTGCGCGCGTGAAGTGGCAGGCGATCACGATCGCGCTGCTTGCTGTTTTGGTAATTGTTGCCGGATCGCAATAAACAAAGCGGTCATGGTTAAGCTCAACAAAATTTACACGCGGACCGGGGATGACGGCACAACCGGCTTAGTCGATGGCTCACGTGTGTCGAAAACAGCGTCGCGGTTGCACGCCATTGGCGAAGTCGATGAAGCCAATTGCGCGTTGGGCGTTGCGATCCAGTCATTGGCCGCAGATGAAGGCGATACGCCCTTGGTCAATGAATTGCGCCGGATCCAAAACGACCTTTTTGATTTAGGTGCGGATATTGCGACGCCGGGGGAGAGTTTTGAACCTTCTCCTATGGAGCTACGGATAATTGCGTCTCAGGTCGAATGGTTGGAGGCGGCGATAGATAATGCCAATGCGCAACTTCCGCCGCTGACCAGTTTCATCCTGCCAGGCGGCAGCTTGCCAGCCGCACAGATGCATATGGCGCGGGTAACGTCGCGTCGCGCAGAGCGCGCACTTGTCGCCGCATCGCTGGAAGTGGCGATCAACCCGCAAGCGTTGCATTACCTGAACCGTTTGTCGGACTATCTCTTCACTTTGTGCCGTTTAATTAACGCAACGCGCGGCGGCGATATATTGTGGGTGCCAGGCGCATCGCGCTAGGGGCCGCTTCGCGGGAATGCCAAATAAGCGGGTAATGCGGCCCCTTATGCATGTGAGGCATATTCTATCGCTTGCGCCCGCACGGCCCAAGCGATTCAATGACAAATTTATAATCGGCCTGCGCACGGGCGGTATCTGCATTGGATGCGCCTTCAACGCGGTCAGAAGGCAGAGCGCGCGGAAGACCGCATGCGAGGCGATACCATAATAAGGTAAAACGCTGCGGTGCGGTTGCTGATGCGTCAATGACTTCGGCTGTTGAGACGGCCCATATTTTTTGCTGGCCCGGGCGGCTCAATATGGTGAGCGATAGCGGCTGATCATTATCCGTTTTCAAGAAAATCTGCGTTTCGCCTTCCCCCAAAACGGTACCGGCGCTGTGAAAGGCGCTGCTCACGCTGGTAATGCGTCGCGGAGCATCAGCTTGGACAGCCTCCTTGGTGATGGCGCGAACGAGCGCATCGTTCGTTATGCTAAATAAAGCCAACGCATTTGGCCGTGCCAGTTGGACTTCACCGGGTCGACCGGTCACCTGTCGGCCAAACAGATACATGCGCTGTTTTTGAAGTTTGGGAATTCTTCCTTTCGCGTTTTTTGGCACATCGAGCAGGAAGCGGACGCGCGGCGTGATACCGCCCTGGCCGCGAATCAAAGCCATGACGTCGGCCTCAACCAGCACGCGTTCGAGCGAAGCTGGAACACCTGCCGATTGATCAGCAGACAAT
This sequence comes from Sphingorhabdus sp., assembly GCF_023910635.1. Classification (GTDB taxonomy): domain Bacteria; phylum Pseudomonadota; class Alphaproteobacteria; order Sphingomonadales; family Sphingomonadaceae; genus Sphingorhabdus_B. The sequence goes on from NZ_JAAVVZ010000002.1 coordinate 290,366, forward strand.
TTTCGGACATTTCGAACGGTCACATCGACAATAAGAGGCGATATTACCACCAAATCGGCAATATCTGAAAAGCTTGCCTGATCGGCCTCAATTACAAAGGATGGCGGCAGGTCAAGCGGTGCTTGTGCCGATGTTGCCGTGCTGATGCTTAGTAAAATCAAGCACAAACCGGTTTTTGCATGAACGAATCGCATTCATTATCCTTTTCTTTGCCCGTCCGTGGACGCCATTTAGGCCTCTATCATATCGGAGGATATTGCCTACCCATCCATGAATTGCGTCTTAATCGCAGAATCCGGATTGCTAGGCCGGTAAGGGTTGGCTAATGCGTCGGTGAATCGAGCAAAAAAAAATAGATTTCGATATCGCGAGGGTACATGAGGGGCGTGTTCAAGCATGCTCCTTTAGTGTACTGTTTTGTTTTGAAGGTAGGAGAGTTGTTTCCGCATGGCATATGCTGATCAAGATGGGATGAGCACAAACCGTTTGGTTTCTGTCGTCATTGTACTCCTTTTGCACGCGTTCTTGGGTTATGCCTTGGTCACGGGCCTTGCGTATGACGCGGTCACGGTCATCAAGGAAAAAATGACCGTTGTAGACGTGAAGGAAGAAGAGCCACCCGAAGAAGAAGAGCCACCACCCGAGCCCGAAAAGCAGATCGAGCCACCCGTTGTCTCGCCTCCGCCTTTGGTTCAAACGGTTACGCCGCCGCCAACAATTCGTACGGTTGCTACGCCGCCGCCTACTGCACCGATCGTGCCAACGGCTGCGCCACCAGCACTACCTCCGCCGCCACCGGCAGGTCCTTCTTCTGAAGCAAAGCCGCGTGGCAACCCAGGTAACTGGGCCAACACGAACGATTATCCGTCGCGCGCCTTGCAGCAGGAGCGTGAAGGGACCACTGGCTTCCGCGTCACGATTGGCGTTGATGGTCGGGTGATTGAATGCACAGTTACGCAGTCCAGCGGTCATGACGATCTAGATGCGGCAACATGCACCAACGTTAAGCGTCGTGCGCGCTTTGAGCCTGCCGTTCGTAATGGTGAAAAGGTTCAAGGCTCGTATTCGAACCGCGTACGGTGGCAAATACCGAAATAATTTCATGGCCCGGCAAAGGGGGAGCCTTCGCGCCGGGTCTTTTTTGCTAGATAGTTCTATTTTTTGAGAGGTAGTTAAAATGTCGATTTTGTTTCTGACTGCGGCGGGTGCCGCAAACCCAGATGTGGCCGCACAATTCGGTCTTATCCCTGCGCTAAACGAAGGTGGTCCGATTTCATGGTCGATCTTCATCGTCATGGTCATCATGTCGGTTTTCTCATTCTACATCATGTTCACCAAATTGTTTGAACAGCAGAAGGTGATGAACCAGTATAAAGACGTCCGTGCGCAATTCTGGCGCGCTGCAACGCTTGAAGAAGGCGCTGCAAAGCTCGACAAGAACAGCGCATATCGTCAAGTCGTCGACGACGGCATTGCCGCGCAAAAGCAGCATGGCCTTTTGACTGACCCGGTCGAAGCGCATGATTGGTTGCATGGCGCGATGTCTCGTTCGGAAGATTCGATCAACAACAAGCTGTCGAGCGGCCTGCCGTTCCTCGCAACGGTTGGAGCAACCGCTCCATTCGTTGGTCTGCTCGGTACGGTTATCGGCATCTATTCGGCGCTGATCAAAATCGGTATCGCGGGTCAGGCCGACATCGGCAAGATTGCTGGTCCAGTTGGTGAAGCATTGATCATGACCGCAATTGGTCTGTTCGTTGCCGTTCCTGCGGTGCTTGCCTATAACTGGCTTCAGGCCCGTAACAAGACAATCGCACGTAGCTTGGCAACTTTCTCGAATGACGTGCTTGGGTACATCTCTTCGGGTGGCCGCTTGAAGCCAGCTGTGACTGCAGTAGCAGGTAAGCCAGCGCCAGCAGCGGTTAAGAAGTAAGATTGGGTGAGGGCTGCGTTTGCGCGCAGCCCATCCGCCAGCATGAAGCTGGCGCTCGATTTTTGACCCAATTTAGTTAGAAGAGGATTGGCCAATGGCAATCAGTTCAGGAGGCGGCGGCAATGAAACGCCAATGTCTGACATCAACACAACGCCGCTCGTCGACGTCATGCTGGTGCTCCTCATCGTGTTCCTTATTGCAATTCCGGTTGCGATCCAGACAGTGAAGATGGACATTCCGATCATCAAGTTTGAACCAACCAAGGCAAAGCGTGAAAATGTCTTGCTGTCGGTGACCACAACCGATGTCGCCGGACGCGACCCGGGTGATCCGGCGTATGAAGGTGCAAACCCCGGTGGTGAGTGCCGCATTTACTGGAACGTTACCCCGGTTGATTCGACCGAACTGGTGGATCGCGCTGCAAAGCATCTGAAGGCTGAGTTTGAAAAGCTGGGTGGCCCAGAAGCCGCCGCTGCCGGACAAATCTTACCGGAAATGTTGCCTGAGGCGCATATCCGTGGGGACATTAACACGCCCTATCGTTGCATCGGTGGTGCAATTTACACCATGCAAATGGCTGGTTTCGCGCGCGTTGGCTTCATTTCGTCGCCATTCGAAAACGCGAATGTCCAGTAAGCAATTTAAGGAGCAATCATCATGGCAATGAGTGGCGGTAACGATGATGGCCAGCCGATGATGGAAATGAACACGACGCCGTTGATCGACGTCATGCTCGTTCTCCTCATCATGCTGATGATCACCATCCCCCCGGTTTCGCACGCCGTAAATATTGACCTTCCGGTTAATGACCCAAATCAACCACCACCGGAAGTTCCGATCGATCCTGTGATCAACAAGATCATCATTCTGCCGGACAGCACCATCCAATGGAATGGCACACCCGTGACATTGCAGCAGATGGAGCAATATCTGGTTCAGACGCGGTCGAAGACACCTGAGCCGGAGCTTCAGTTCCAGCCAGCCCCAACGGCGCCATATGACACCGTGGACAAGGCATTGGTCTCTGTGAAGCGCAGCGGCATTACGAAGTTCGGATTTGTCGGCAACGAACAATATCGCGTCTTCGGTAAGGCGTCGCGTGAGGGACGTTAGTCTCTAGGACCTCGAACTAATCGACATGGAAAGGGGCGGTGCAGAAATGCGCCGCCTTTTTCTTTGGCTTATGGCCGCGACTCAGGTCGGAACCGCCAAGCGACGGCATGTGTGATCCTCACGAGCAAAGAAACCGGACCCGTCGCTCCAGCGAAGGCTGGAGCCTATCGCGCTTAACTGACAAGCGTGATGGGACCAAGCCTGCGCTAGGACAACGCGGGCTTTGACTGAAAGGTCACACTAAAGTCTCACCTAAATCGACGTGCCATCGTCCTGTTTGGCCGATTACATGCCCTTGCAGCCATTGGGCGGTCGGCGATGTTGCGCACGCAAGCTGACAGGCCAAATCCTACATTGCAAGCGGATTGACCTGCTATGGGCCAAAGCGACGGCGCTTTAACGAATGCATATTGGCGACAATCGGCGGGTTTTATTTCCCGCGCGAAAGGCGTGTCATCAATATGGCTGCCCGCTTCGCTTGACGCTTGATGCTCGCCAGATCGACGGTCTCGCCGGGGGCGTGGTCGCCCTTGCTGTAGACGCCAAGGCCGACAAGGCCATCCAGTTCGTTGGCGACAAAGCTGATATCGCCCGCACCGCGCTTCAACGGGTCAAGCACGGGCTGTTCCGCAAGTCCCAAGTCGCGGTTGACGGCATTAAGACCCGCCAGAAGCGCCTTGTTACCATCTGTCGGTGCCATTGCCGGATAGCTTCCCGGGTCGAAGCTGATCGTCGCTGTCGTTTTGGGGGCAGATGCAGCAACAATATTCAGCATCTTTGTGCGGACACGTGCGCTTTGTTCTTCGGACAAAGTCCGGAAATCGCCGCGCGCAATGGCCAAGCCGGGAATGATATTGGTCTTGCCCTTCGCATTGACGCGGACGCCATCTGTATCAAAGTTCACTTCCTGTCCGGCTGCAACCAAGCCGACGTTAAACGTCAGGTTCTGCTCTGGCAGTTCCGTACGGAACCGGTGCAGGATGCGCGCAAGTTCAAAAGCCGCGCCATCGCCATAAGTGGTGTCGAATATCAGGGAGCTGTGTCCCGTGACGCCGGACACTTCCAATTTCCAACTGTTCGACGAACGCCGCGATATAACGCCCATATCCTTGCCATTTTCAATAGAAAGCCCTTCAAAATCGAGCGCCACATCGGCGGTTTTCCCCGCTGCGATCAACGGCGCACGTGTGATGTCGATCGGGTCGCCGGCATCTTCTTCATCCCCCGTCATATGGATTTCTATGCTGGCGTCCTTCAACGTGCCCGCCGCTTGCATCGCGCGCAAAGCAGACACGATCACGACCATGCCGCCCTTGTCATCGCCTGCACCTGGGCCAATCGCTTGTTCGCCATTGCGGACAAAGGTCTGGAACGGGCTATCTGCTTCAAACACCGTGTCGAGATGGGCAATGAGCAACAGTTTTTTCGTGCCCTTCTTACCCGCCTTGGTCGCGACGAGATGCCCCGAACGACCCGCTTTTGCCATATCGATCCATTCGACCTTGAAGCCCAGCGGCTCCAGCTCGGATCGCATCATGTCGCCGACGGTCTTTACGCCGGGGAAGTTCATGGTGCCCGAATTCTGGTTCACCAGCTTTTCAAGCAGAGTGATGGATCGTTCATATTCCGCGTCGACGGTCGCGACCATTTTGGTTTCGGGTGCAGATAATTTGGCATGCGCCACGGGTGAAAGGGCGACGAGGGCAATGCTGCTGCACAGCATGAAGGCACGGAATTTCATGATACACTCCCGATTAAGACCCGCATGATGTGCCGTGCTTTGCCGATTGAGGCAAGGGCGTTGAACAGGCCGATTTTACGCGGGATTTTTGTCCGACAGAATATGTTCCAAAATGAAATGCGGGACGGTGAGCGTGGATATCAAAATGAAGGCGGTCCGGATGATGCCCATGTCAGCGGGAACATCGCCCTGATACAGGAACATCACTACACCCAGGCCCAATGACAAAGCGAATACCGCGCAAATGATTGCAGCCTTCTTCAATGGCGACAGGTCACCGGTCTCGCGTAACGCGTCGGCCATATGCCGCGGCGAATGGAGCCCGCAAAAGAATATCGCAAATGCCACAAGCGGCGGCAGGAAAAAGGCGGCGACGAGGCAGGCAAGCACCTCCAACGCGCTTTGCTTGTCATCATGGCGGAATGCCCAATAGGCAAAAACGAGACTGCCCAAGGCCGCCGGAACCGACGCCGCGCCAAGCAATGCGGCGATCACTGCGCCATTATTGCTACCGGTCAGCGCTGCGAATATCATGGCGACATCGTCAGGGCTGGCAAGCGCGGGCAATGCTACCAAAGCCCATCCGACCATCATGGCCAGAAACGGGTCAACTCCGCCGCGCCAGTCGCGGCTGAAATGGACGATTGAAATGATGAGAAACGAGATGAGCGCAAGCTCAGGAAGTAATATCCATAAGAACACCATAAAGGCTGCGCAGAACAGATAACCGCCAATGATCCTGATTTTGCCAGTGATGCCTTTCTGCCCGAAATGGGCCGCGGCGATTTCAACGTCGAGCGTTCCGTGCGGGATTCCTGCAACTACGATTGCAACAGCAGCCAGCATATTGACATGCGTGCTGTTCATGCCGCCCCAAAAGCGATCAATGATAACCAGCAGCAATGTAGCCACCGGTAACGCAAACAGGCGCAACATTTTTGGAAATGTTGCGCCTGTAGAATGCGAGTATAAAATTGTAGTCATATTGGAGTGTACGCCACCGAAGCGGCGTACGTCCAGTGTTTAACCTTAGGCCTTATCGCCATATTCGGCTTGCGATTTGCGTACTGCGATCATGTAGATCAAGACGCCAACGCCTGCCTTTGCGATCAAGTCAGCGATTGTGTAGCCGACTTGCACACCCACGGTTACGTCCGAACCGCTCAGGTTGGTGTAAGGGATCATGTATACGATTGGGTAGAAACCCCATGATGCGAAGGTCAGCAAACGTGCCTTCTTCACCAATTCGCGCACATTTTCTGGCTGGCTGTTGATTGATGCACCGAGACCAGCAAACAGTTGCCACATGATGTAGACAAAAGGAATTGCCGACAATGTGCCCCACAATACGCGGGTTGGAATGTCGGTTGCGATTTCACCTGGGTAGCCCAGGATGATCATCAGCGCTGCTGCGCCGCCGAGCTTGATCGACTTCGATACGGTTTCGTCTTGGCTCAAACGCATCACGAGGATGAGCTCGATCAACAACAATGGCACGGTCAGCAACCAATCGACATAACGATAGGCATCGTTAAATGCATAGCCGCTTGCGGCCACTACACCGCCTTCAACGGTATATGCACCTTCCCAGCTTTCGAAAATACGGAAATAATGATATGCGGCAATGGCAGTAACCAAGCCGGAAATGGTCAGCGCGGTCTTGTAGGCTGGGGCCACTTGCGAGCGACCTAACCACAAAAACAGCGTTGCTGCTGCCATAGTAGCAAATGTAAATGAGAATGCATTATAGACCAATGAATATTGGCCAAAAGTTAGATTTTCCACGTTTTTCCCCCCTTTTGGCGACACCCCTAAGGGTGCCGGGAGGTAGGATGTTAACCTATGCATTAGATGTGTCAACCCATCCTTTATACCATGTTTTTCCTATATTGTCGCAAACCGTCGGTCAGCGGAAAAAGGGTAGGTTGGGGTCGCTACGCGCGGAATGGCGAGTTAGGAGGCAGTGCAATTTGTCTGTTCTTGAACATAACAAATCGCGGCTGGACGCCCTGATTTCGAACAGTCCGATAGCATCGGTCGTTAGCGATCCGCGTCAGCGTGATAATCCAATCATTGCCTGCAATGCAGCCTTTATTGCGCTAACGGGATACGCCGAAGATGAAATCATTGGCCGGAACTGCAAATTTTTGGCTGGCCCAGCCGCTGAGCCATGGTTGAGTGAAACAATAAGCAACGCGGTTCAACGTCACACGCCAGTCCTTGTCGAAATCCTAAATTACAAGCGCGATGGAACACCCTTTCGCAATGCGGTGCTCGTTGCGCCGATATTTGACGAAGAGGGCGATCTTGAGTTCTTTCTGGGCTCGCAGGTCGAACTGGAAGCCGGCGCGCCAATGTCGCATGAGAACCGCCGTATCGCCGCGGTATCGGCGGTGAAGGCATTGTCACGGCGGCAACGCGAGGTGCTGGCCGAAATGGCGCTTGGGCATCTCAACAGGCAAATTGCCTTCAGGCTTGGTGTCAGCGAGCAGACTGTCAAAATGCACCGGGCATTATTGATGGAAAGATTGGGGGCTGCCACCTCTGCCGATGCCATTCGCATTGCGGTCGAAGCCGGACTGTAAACAGGTCCTTTTGTCCGCAAGACACATCTCCGAACGGTGACGAAATGGAACATTCGGGCTTGGAACCGATTACGCTTTCACGAAACAATTACGTGAAAAGAGAATCTTATGAAAAGTCCGATATTTTTCGCAGGTATTGCGCTTGCTGTTCTTACGCCTTCTATGGCCTCTGCGCAGGATGATGGTTGTCGGCGCGACGGCAATGGCCGCATCATTGGTACAGTCGTTGGCGCAGGTGCCGGCGGCGTGCTTGGCAATGTGATAGCTGGGCGTGGCGACAAGACCGAAGCCTCCATAATCGGCGCGGTCGTTGGTGCGGTCATTGGCAATCAGGTGTCCAAATCGAACCGTGGCGACTGCCGCACGGCTTACGGCTATTATGACGAACAAGGCCGCTGGCACGCAACGGGCGTTAGCGCAAATGAGGCCCGCGGCTATTATGACCGCAATGGCAGTTGGGTTGAAGGCCAGCCAAACGGATATTATGACAATGGCCGATGGGTCGTGGCGAGCGGCGACCGCGAAAACGCAGGCTATGTCGATCGTGACGGCTATTGGGTTCCGGCATCATCCGTCGGCTATTATGACCGCAACAATCGTTGGGTAGGTGGCACGGCGACGGGCTATTATGACACTAACGGCCGTTGGGTCGCAGGCCCCACACAGGGACGGTACGATGCCCGTGGCCGCTGGATTGTTGGTGACACGGCATATGCGAATGAAAACAACGCCAATTGGAATGCGGTGGAACAGCCAGGATATTATGACACCAACGGCCGATGGGTTGCTGGCCGTGCATATGGCTATTATGACTCGCGGGGACGCTGGGTTTCAACACGTGAGGGTAGTTATCAGAACAATGATAACCGTCCGAACAACCAATATCGCCCGGGCACGGGGCAATATGACCTAAACCAAATGCCGATGGACATTGCGAGCCGGATTAGCTGGATGCGGGAGTATATTCGAAATTCGGTGCAATCACAGCAAATGAGCCGGGCAAGTGCGCAATATGCGCGGCGTGAGCTGACCGCGATTGAGGCGCAGAACCGCCAGTTCAACCGCGACGGTCGATTTACGTCACGCGAAGAGCAGATAATACAGCGACGTCTGGACCGGCTGACAAAACGCTTTCAACAAAGCGAACGTCAAGCGCGCAACAATTAAAGTCAAAAAATAAGGCCCGGCAGTCCCCCAACTGCCGGGCCTTTAGCACTGATCCGATGCGTTAGGATCAGTAGCTATAGTACATGTCGAACTCGACTGGGCTTGGCGTCATTTCCCAACGGGCGACGTCTTCCATCTTGAGTTCGATATAGCTTTCAATCTGGTCCTTGGAGAACACGTCACCCTTTAACAGGAAGTCGTGATCAGCGGCCAGTGAATCGAGTGCTTCGCGGAGTGAGCCGGCAACGGTTGGAACTTGCGCGAGTTCTGCCGGTGGCAGGTCATACAGGTTCTTATCCATGGCTTCGCCCGGGTGGATCTTGTTCTGGATACCGTCGAGCCCCGCCATGAACAGCGCTGCATAGCACAGATACGGGTTCGCCATTGCGTCTGGAAAGCGCACTTCGACGCGCTTTGCCTTGGCACCGGCACCATAAGGAATACGGCATGACGCCGAACGGTTACGCGCGGAATATGCAAGTAACACGGGCGCTTCATAGCCGGGAACCAAACGCTTGTAGCTGTTGGTGGTCGGGTTGGAAAATGCGTTGATTGCCTTGGCATGCTTGATGATGCCGCCAATGAAAAACAGGCACATTTCCGACAGGCCAGCATAGCCGTCGCCCGCGAAGAGCGGTGTCTTGCCTTCCCAGATCGACAAATGGGTGTGCATGCCCGAACCGTTATCTTCCTTGATTGGCTTTGGCATGAACGTTGCGGTCTTGCCATAAGCGTGCGCCACCTGATGCACGACATATTTGTAGATCTGCATACGGTCGGCGGTCTGCGTTAGCGTGCCGAAAGTCAGGCCAAGCTCATGCTGGGCTGCGGCAACTTCATGGTGATGCTTGTCGCACGGCAGACCCATTTCCAACATGGTCGAAACCATCTCGCCACGGATGTCCATAGCGCTGTCGACAGGTGCGACGGGGAAATAACCGCCCTTAGCGCGCGGGCGGTGGCCCATATTGCCGCTTTCATATTTCGTGCCGCTGTTGGTGGGCAGTTCAATATCGTCAATCTTGTAATAAGACGTGTTGTAGCTGTTTTCAAAACGCACATCGTCGAACATGAAGAATTCGGCTTCTGGACCGACATAGATGGTATCGCCAATACCCGTGGTCTTCAAATAGGCTTCGGCGCGCTTGGCGGTCGAACGCGGGTCGCGGCTGTATAGCTCGCCTGTCGATGGCTCAACAATGTCGCAGAAGATGATCATCATTGGCGTTGCCGAGAAGGGATCTACATATACTGCGTCCAGATCAGGCTTTAGGATCATGTCGGATTCGTTGATTGCTTTCCAGCCCTCAATCGACGAGCCGTCGAACATCAGGCCGTCTTCCAACTCATCTTCGCCAATGACGCCCGCGCACATCGTCAGATGCTGCCATTTGCCCTTGGGATCAGTGAAGCGCACATCGACCCACTCGATTTCCTCATCCTTGATGCGCTTGATGATGTCTTTGGCTGAAGTGCCCATAATGCGTTCCTTCTTTCGCTTGTCTTTCTTAAGTGATTTGGATTTTTTAGACGGCATCATTATCGCGTTCGCCGGTGCGGATGCGCAGCGCTGTCTCAACGGGAATAACGAAAATTTTGCCATCGCCAATACGGCCGGTTTGCGCGGCGGCGGCGATCGCTTCAACAACGCGGTCGGCAAGGCCGTCTTCCACTACAACCTCAAGCTTCACCTTAGGCAGGAAGTCGACGACATATTCGGCGCCGCGATATAATTCGGTATGGCCCTTTTGACGGCCAAAGCCCTTGGCTTCGGTCACGGTGATGCCAGATACGCCAACTTCGTGCAGCGCCTCTTTCACTTCGTCCAGCTTGAACGGCTTGATGATCGCTTCGATCTTTTTCATGGCATTTCCTTGTATGGCGCGTGAGGATTTGGCTCCGCGCGCACGGATGATGGCTAATGCTTATCAAGTATCGTGCCAGATCGGGTGGCGCACAAACGGCGGATTTTTGCGCGATTATGGCCATGGCATCTGCCTAAATTTTAGGCAGATGCCAGATTCATGGGCAGCAGATTTTACTTGGCCGCCCTTTTTGCGCCTCCGCTCAAGGCCGCGTCATTCGCCTTGGCATAATGTGCGCGGCTGACCACATAAGCGCGCATTTGCTCTGCCTCTTTTGGGCTGAGCACGCTGCTAAAGCTGACCATGCCGTTGCTTTTCAAGATGCCGTCGATGACAACCGATTTCCACGTTGCAGCATCGGCAATCGTGCCGGATTTGCGTAAGTCAGGCAGCACGCCGTTGCCAACCGCGCCGGGGCCGTGGCAGACGAGGCAATAGCGTTGATAGTTTGATCCGCCCGCTGCGATATCGGCTGGCGTCCCGAACTGCTTGGTCGGATTCCACACATAAGGCGGGGTTTTCGGTAAGGCGGGCAAGGCGACTTTGCCGCCCAATTTAAGCACGATCAAGCGCGGCAAGTTTGGCACCGATGCGCTGGTCGCCCCAGCATAGCCCGACACCAAGGGAAAAGCACCGCCCTTGCTCGTGAGGAACGCCACATATTGTTCGCCATCCACGGTGTAGGTCGACGCGCCAGACAGCACCCCTGACTGTACATTGATGTTTAGCAATTGCTTGCCCGTATCCGCCGCATAAGCCCGGAATTCGCCCATCGCCGTGCCTTGGAACACCAGATTGCCGGCGGTGGTCATCGTTCCGCCATTCCATGATGCGGGATGGTCAACGGTCCATTTGGCCTTGCCGGTTTTGGGGTCAAACGCCACCAATTTGCCAGTCGTGGCGGCCTTCACCGCTTTGACGAAATTGGTATCATCGGGCAAATCCGCCGTCGCCATCGCGCCGCCAGTATTAAAACCAAGCTTCTTACGCTCCATCTCATTGGGTGCAATTGGCGGCAGATACGCGCCGCCGATATATAAAGCAGGAATATAGACAAGGCCGGTGGCGGGATTAAAGCTCATCGGGTGCCAATTATGCGCGCCAAGCGCGGAGGGGTTCGCCATATACAGCTTGCCAGTTTTTTCATAGCGCGCGTCTGGGTTTTCTATCGGACGCCCGGTTTTCAGGTCGTACCCGGTCGCCCATGTAATGCCGTCAATGAACGGGTTGGCGGACAGCAATTTGCCGTTCAATCGGTCGATCGTGAAGAAAAATCCGTTTTTGGGTGCGTGGTAGAGAACTTTGCGTTCTTTGCCGCCCCGCGTTTCGGTGGCCAAGATGATCGGCTGCGTCGCGGTATAGTCCCAGCTTTCGGCAGGTGTTTCCTGATAATGCCAGACATATTCGCCGGTATCGGGTTTCAGCGCGACGATGGAGGACAGGAACAGATTGTCGCCTTCACCATTGGAACGAATACCGTGGTTCCACGGGTTGCCATTGCCGACGCCGAGATAAAGCTGATCCAGTTCGGCATCATAGACAATCGCGTCCCACACGGTCCCGCCGCCACCGCTTTCCCGCCAGTCACCCTTTTTCGGCTTGGCGCTCCACGTTTTCGTTGCTGCGGTTTTCAGGATTTCGTCGCTGGCGGCGTTGTCCGGTTCGCCCTTAGGATTAGGCGTGGTGTAGAATCGCCATGCCTGCTTTCCGGTCGCTGCATCATAGGCGGTGACATAACCACGTGCGCCAAATTCAGCGCCGCCAAAGCCAATGACGACCTTGTCCTTCACCACGCGCGGGACGCCCGTGATGGTACCGTTCGATTCCAGATCAAGCGTTTGCGCGCTCCAATTCTGCTTTCCAGTGCTAGCATCAAGCGAGATCAGGCGGCCGTCGATGGTGCCGACGAAAACGCTGCCTTTCCAGAAAGCGACGCCGCGATTGACAACGTCGCAGCAGGCTTTGACGCCGCGCGCTTTGTCGACTTCGGGGTCGAAGCTCCATAATGGCTTGCCCGTTTTGGCATCATAGGCGAAAACCTTGGACCAAGCGGTGGAGATAAACATTTTGCCATCGACCACCACCGGCGTTGCTTCTTGGCCGCGCGCATCGGGTAAGTCGGCAAACCACGCGATCCCTAAATCTTGCACATTGCTGTCGTTAATCAGCTGCAACGGGCTGTGGCGTTGTTCATCATAATTGAAGCCGGTCATCGCCCAATTGGACCCATCACCACCGGTTTTCAAATAATCACCGTCAATCGCGGCAAAGGCTGGAACGTCCGGGTCCACCGCAGATTTTCCGCAGGAACCCAGAATCAATGCCGCGCTTAGTAATGCAGCTGCGGCCAAAAGCTTATGTGTCATATTCTCTCTCCCCGAAAGGAGAGGCTATGCCGATGCCGCGCGCACGTCCAGTGTGAATGTAATCGGCGGATTAAATTATCTGCTGAATGGCAGTTTTCATTTCGGACGCGGCCTTGTCGTAAACGCGCGCCCGCAGGATACCGACGGTCTCTTCTGAGGAACTTGCGAGCGAACCCCCGCCGAAGGGCGGTGCGGGGTCATATTCGAGCGCCAATTGGATTGTCCTTGCGACATCCTCGCCAGAGATTGCCGCAATCAGGTCAAGCGCAAAATCAATGCCTGAGGTGACGCCACCGGCCGTGATCAGATTGCCATCACGCACGACGCGCGCTGGCTTATGCGTTGCGCCGAGCAGGGGAAGCAATTGCGTATAGGCCCAATGGCACGTTGCCTTTTTGCCTTGAAGCATCCCTGCCGCGCCGAGGATGAACGCGCCAGTACACACGCTGGTTATATAATCGGCGCCCTTGGCCTGTTGGCGAACGAAATCGACAATCACTGGGTCTGTTATCGCATCGCGCACGCCGTGGCCGCCGGGTACGCATAATATGTTCGCTTGCGGGCAATCGGCAAAGCCGGAGCGCGGCAGGATTGAAAAACCGCAGTCGGTCGTCACGGCTTGTCCGTCTTTGCTGACAACATGCACTTGCGCGCCGGGCAGCCGCGACAAAAACTGCACTGGCCCGGTAAAATCGAGCTGCGTAACATTGTCGAATAGGACGAAAACGATGTTCATATTGCCGCACGTTATAGCCGTTTAGATCAGCTCAATCGCAAGCGCCGTCGCTTCACCGCCACCAATGCACAAGGACGCAACGCCGCGTGTCTTGCCATAATGTTGCAGCGCCGCGACAAGGGTTGTGATGATCCGCGCGCCCGACGCGCCAATGGGGTGGCCAAGCGCGGTCGCGCCGCCATGCACGTTAATCTTGTCATGCGCGATGCCAAGATCGTGCATTGCAAACATGGCGACACAGGCAAAGGCCTCGTTCACTTCAAACAGGTCCACATCAGCGATGGTCCAACCCGCCTTTTCCAGGCATTTGTTGATCGCGCCGACTGGCGCAGTGGTGAACGCCGATGGTTCCTGTGCATGGGCGGCATGGGCCACGATACGTGCGATGGGTGTTTGTCCGTTGGCATCGGCGACCGACTGACGCGTCAGGACAAGCGCCGCCGCACCATCGGAGATGGATGAGCTGGTTGCCGCCGTAATCGTGCCGTCCTTGGCAAAGGCCGCTTTCAACGTCGGGATTTTATCGGGCATGCCCTTGCCGGGTTGTTCGTCCGTGTCGACAATGACATCGCCCTTGCGCGTGGCAACGGTCACGGCGACGATTTCCTGCTTGAACGCGCCATCGGCAATCGCTTTTTGTGCGCGGCGTAGCGATTCAATCGCATACGCATCCTGCGCCTCGCGGGTCAGTTGATACGCATTGGCGGTGTCTTGCGCGAATGTGCCCATCGCGCGGCCAGCCTCATAGGCGTCTTCAAGGCCATCGAGGAACATATGGTCATAGGCCGTGTCATGCCCGATGCGCGCGCCGCTGCGGTGCTTTTTCAACAAATAGGGCGCGTTGGTCATGCTTTCCATGCCGCCTGCGATGACATAATCGACCGACCCTGCGGCGAGAGCCTCGCTGCCCATGATGACAGTCTGCATGCCTGAACCACATACCTTGTTCACCGTCGTTGCCTGCACCGATTTGGGCAAGCCAGCCTTGATCGCCGCCTGACGGGCAGGGGCTTGGCCCAAGCCTGCGGGTAGGACGCAACCCATGTAGATACGCTCAATATCTGCGCCATCGACCCCTGCGCGTTCCACCGCTGCCTTCACCGCCGTCGCGCCAAGGTCGGTTGCCGAAACGTCGGCCAATGCCCCCTGCATCGCGCCCATTGGCGTGCGGGCATAAGACAGGATTACAACGGGATCGGCTTGGCGCATGGGAGATTCCTTTGGTTTCGATTTGACGCCTTATAGGCCGCCGGGCCATCAAAAACAAATGTGAATCACCCCTATTGCCGCTTTAGAACAGGGCCTTCAAATCGCGTTTCAGGATTTTGCCATTGGCGTTGCGCGGCAACGTATCCTGCGTGAAGATGATCTTTACCGGCACCTTGAACTTCGCCAGACGTTCGCTGACATATTCACGAAGCTCATCCTCAGTGGCCGTCATGCCGGGTGCCAAATGCACGACGGCTGCGGGTTCTTCGCCCAGGGTCTGGTGCGGTATGCCCACCAATGCAGCATCGGTAACGGCAGGATGTTCGTAGAGGATGTTTTCGACTTCGGACGAATAGATATTCTCGCCGCCGCGAATGATCATGTCCTTGGCGCGGTCAACGATGAAGCAGAAACCTTCGTCATCTACGCGCGCTAGGTCGCCTGTTCGTACCCAGCCATCGACAAAGGTTTCGGCGGTGGCGTCGGGGCGGTTCCAATATCCTTTAACGATTTGCGGGCCGCGTGCCCATAATTCGCCAACCGCACCAACGGGCAATTCCGTCATGCCGTCCTCGGACATGATTTTCAGGTCGGATACAGCAACCGCCGGGCCGCAGCTATCGGGGCGGTTAAGATAATCTTCGGCTACATGAGAAGTTACGGTCGCCATGGTTTCGGTCATGCCCCAGCCATTGCCGGGGAACGCGCCGAAGATTTCGTAAATCTTGCTCACCAATTCCGGCGCAGATGGCGCGCCGCCATAGCTGATCGCGTCGATGGAGCTGAGATCATATTTTTCGCGGTCGGGATGCTCGATTAACTGCCATGCGATGAAGGGCACGCCGCCCGTGGCATTGATCTTCTCACGCTCGATAATCTCGAACGCCTTCACGGTATCCCATTTGTGCAACAATATGATTTTGTGGCCCGCCTGAATGGTGGGGATCATCGATGCAGAACAGGCGGTGACGTGGAACATCGGGATCACAAGCAAGGAAGCGCGAATGCTTGGCTCAGGCAAAGCATCGCCACGACGCAATATGGTCGCCGCGCCGGAATAAGCGCTGGAAAGGCCATTGGTGAGCAAATTGCGGTGGGACCCCAGCGCCCCTTTGGGTTTGCCGGTTGTGCCGCTGGTGTAGAAAATCGTGACGGCATCATCCGGCGCGATTGCAACATCGGGCAGCGCTAGGTCGGGCAAATCAGAATAGCCTTTTGGTCCGCCAATCACATTTTCGAGCGGAATAGCAGGCTCTGCCATCGCGGCCCCACCGCCACGCGCAACCATCACATGCTTTAGCGCGGGCATTTCGGATGTGTGTGGCGCAATGCGGTCCCAGCGTTCAGCATCGCAGATCAAAACCGCAGCGCCCGAATCGGCCATGCCAAAGGACAGTTCTTCGCCCGTCCACCATGCGTTCAACGGAACGACAATCGCGCCAGTCACGGCGGCGGCGAAAAAGGCAACAGGCCATTCGGGCAGGTTGCGCATGGCAAGGCCTACGCGGTCACCCTTTTTAACGCCGCATTCTTGTAAAGCCTGCGCCAATGACGCGACGGCGCGGTGCCACGCGTCATATGTGACGCGCTCATCTTCATACACCACAAATTCGCGGTCACCGAATGATGCCTTGGCATGTCCGGCAAGCACGGCCAGATTGGGCACAGCATTTTTCCAGACGCGCGTTGGCACGCCTTCAATCACGGCAGTTTCCATTTCAAATGGCATACCCGGTGCGCACAAGGCGGCCTTTACCTGATCACGGGTCATCACGGGCCAACCCGCAGGTGGCGTCCATTTTTTGCCTGCCTCGATCATATTCTCTCCCTTCAAATCGCCACGCTTTTCGCATGTTCGTAATGTCGATACGCCAAAATGGTTTCAATGTGCAACGCTTCGCGCTAGCAATTCGTCAACTGATTAAAGGGAGAGAGAAATTGACCGCAAATATGCAGACTGTGCTCGAAAAACAGCGCGCCGCGTTTACCGTCGCCATGCCGGAACCGATGTCGGTGCGCCGCGACCGTATTGACCGCGCGATTGCGCTGCTGATCGACCATGCCGAAGATTTTGCAAAGGCCGTTTCGGCGGATTTTGGCCATCGCAGCCGCGAACAGACGCTGTTGACCGATATCATGCCTTCGGTCAGCGCGATGAAGCACGCCAAGAAGCATTTTGAAAGCTGGGCCAAGGGCGAGAAGCGTAAGCCCACCTTTCCGTTGGGGCTGATCGGTGCCAAGGCCGAGGTTGTGTTCCAGCCTAAGGGTGTGGTCGGCGTCGTTGCGCCGTGGAACTTCCCTGTTGGCATGGTGATGGTGCCCATGGCGGGTATTCTCGCCGCCGGTAACCGCGCCATGATCAAGCCATCCGAATTTACAGAGCGGGTATCGGCCTTGTTTGAAGAACTTGTGCCCAAATATTTCGCTGAAGAGGAAATGGCGGTTTTCACCGGCGACGCTGAAGTCGGCATGGCCTTTTCGAAACTGGCCTTTGACCATATGATCTTCACGGGCGCGACGAGCGTTGGCAAACATATCATGCGCGCTGCCGCCGACAATCTGGTGCCGGTCACGTTGGAACTTGGCGGCAAGTCGCCGACCATCATTGGCCGCAGCGCGGATAAGAAAAAAGCGGGCGAGCGGATCGCGTTGGGCAAGATGATGAACGCAGGCCAAATCTGCCTCGCGCCCGATTATCTGTTGGTGCCAAGCGATCAGGAGCATGATGTGATTGAGGCTGTGAAGGCTGGCGTCACGGCGCAATATCCAAAATTGCTGCACAATGACGATTATACGTCGGTCGTGAATGGCCGTAATTATGAACGGCTGCAGGGCTATCTCGACGATGCGCGGGAAAAGGGTGCGGAGCTTATCGAGATTAACCCAGCCAATGAGGAATTTGCCACATCGAACGGCAACAAAATGCCGCTGACCATCGTGCGCAATGTCACCGACGATATGAAGGTGATGCAGGAGGAAATCTTTGGCCCAATCCTTCCCGTGATGACCTATTCCTCCATGAATGAAGCCATTGATTATGTGAACGCGCATGACCGGCCACTGGGGCTTTATTATTTCGGATCGGACAAGGCCGAGGAAGAACGCGTGCTGACGCGGACCATTTCGGGGGGCGTTACCATCAACGATGTGGTCTTCCACAATGCGATGGAAGACCTGCCCTTTGGTGGAGTCGGGCCATCGGGCATGGGCAATTATCACGGTGCCGACGGGTTCAAGACGTTCAGCCATATGCGCGCGGTCTATCGTCAGACGGGCATCGATGTTGCCGGCATGGGCGGGTTCAAGGCCCCTTATGGCAAGGCAACGCTCAAGACATTGGCAAAAGAGCTGAAGAAATAAGGGAACTGAAGAGATAAGGATGCACTTGCATCATGGAGGAGGCTCGGTTAGAGGGTCCTCCGCTTCATCGGGTTCGCTCGGTAAAGATGTGCCCCAGTGGTGGAATGGTAGACGCGCTGGATTCAAAATCCTGTTCCGAAAGGAGTGCCCGTTCGAGTCGGGCCTGGGGCACCATTTATTCTCCTAACATTGCAGATTGCGGGTTTCCCAAATGGGAAACCAACTTCGTGGGTTCCGATTGATCCTTAGAATTTGATCATGATCCGCCGCACAAGCGCAGGCGATATGGAATAAATCATCCGCAGAATCTTAACCATGCCGACATTGGCCTCTTGGGCATTGGTCGCAATGGCATCAACGATTTCCGCCGCACATTGTTTGGCCGACATTTTATTGCCGTTGATCCGGCCACGCGTCATCGCGGTATCTACCACCGGCGGCAGTGCCTCAATCACATGGACGTTAGTGTCGCGCAAATTGTGCCGCAGCGATTGGGTGAAACTGCGCAAGCCCGCCTTGGTGGCGCAATAAACAGGACCGCCCGCGCGTGGTGCAATCGCAAGGCCCGAGGTGACATTGAGGATCACCGCCTCTTGCCGCTGCAACAGGCCCGGCAGGAAATGGCCGATCAGATGCAAAGGCGCGTTAAGGTTCAGGAAAATGGCCTGATCGGTCAGCGCAAGGTCAAGTGGCTCATCGGGGCCGAAATTCCCGCTCATCCCGGCATTGTTGATCAGCATATCGATGGGCCGATCCGCCAAAGCAGCGGCAAGGGTCGCGCAGCCAGCGGCGGTGGAAATATCCGCTTGAATGGCCTCAAAACCCTCCGTGCGCGCCGATGCCAGCGCATCTGCGCGACGGCCGCATACAATTACGCTTGCGCCTTTTGCCGTCAACTGGCGCGCGATTTCCAAGCCAATGCCGTCGGTCCCGCCCGTCACCAACGCGGTCTTATTTGTGATTTTCATTATGCGCCCTCTTTTGCTTAAACTGAGTTGTTTACGGAATGAGCACCGATGAACCAATGGTTTGCCGCGCCTCCAGATCGCGATGCGCTTGCGCGGCATCTTCAAGGGCATAACGTTGACCAATCGTCATCTCAATGATGCCTCGCGCGAACATGTCGAACACATATTCCGCACCCGCCGTCCGCTCGGCTGCGTTGTGGTAATAATCAAACAAAGTCGGTCGCGAGACATAAAGCGAGCCCTTTTGCGCGAGCAATGCGAGATTAACGCCCGAAACAGGGCCGCTCGCATTGCCATAGCTGATGACCAGGCCGCGCCGCGCGGTTGCGTTGATTGAAGTCTCCCAAGTCTCCTGCCCGACACCGTCGAAGGACACTTCAACGCCTTTGCCGCCGGTCAATTCGCGGACCTGCTGGGCCACATCTTCCCTGCCATATAAAATGACATGGTCGGCGCCTGCTGCCCGCGCCAATGCGGCTTTGTCTTCCGTGCTGACGGTGCCAATGACGCGCGCGCCGACATGCTTCAGCCATTGGACGAGCAACAAACCGACCCCGCCAGCGGCAGCGTGGACCAAAACGTCCCATACGGGTTGCACCTTGGCACAGCGTTCAACAAGGAATTCGGCGGTGCAGCCTTTCAGTAAACCCGCCGCCGCCACTTCGTCACTGATGCCGTCGGGGACAAGAAACAGACCATGCGCCGGGATATTTCGCGCCGTGCAATACGCGCCAATATTCGGACCAAAGGTCGCGACTCGGTCGCCCACACGCCAGTCGGCGACACCTTGCCCAACGGCTTCAATTACGCCAGCGGCCTCCATGCCCAAGCCGCTGGGTAGGGCCATCGGATAAAGTCCGCTACGATGATAGGTGTCGATAAAGTTGAGGCCGACTGCGAGGTTGCGCATCCGGACTTCGCCTGGGCCAGGTTCGGCAAGTTGAACGTCCGTCCATGCAATAACCTCGGGTCCGCCGGTGCTTTGAATTTGTGCGGCTCTTTCCATCGGCCCAAATCTCCTGATTGTCGCCGCATGGCATAACAGACGCGACAAGTGCCCGCCAACTTATGCGAAAGAAAATGGTTAAAAAACCTTTAATGGCCGTCACAAATTGGGACAGCGGGCAATTATGTCGGATTTCGCGGCATTTTAGGATGGCCAATATCGCTAACAAAACGTTAACGTTCCGTGATGATGAAAAGACTACGGGTCATTTACAATGAATCCCTGCGCCATTTGTTGCGCCACTTAACGTCGCCAAACTTAAGCGGGTTAGTTCAAGGCGTGTCGCCACCAAAGCCTTGGTGGCGCAAGGAAGACACGCATGTGTTCATACTAGGCCACAGACTCATTATGTCTCAACCAGATCCGGATTGATGCGAGTTGGACAGAGGCGAGATAATTATCGTCT
>NZ_JAAVVZ010000011.1 GCF_023910635.1 Sphingorhabdus sp.
AGACGATAATTATCTCGCCTCTGTCCAACTCGCATCAATCCGGATCTGGTTGAGACATAATGAGTCTGTGGCCTAGGGTCAGGACCACTAAACCGCCAACATGATCTTCCCGACATGCGCGCCGGATTCCATATAGGCATGCGCATCGGCGGCTTCGGCCAAAGGAAAAATCTTGTCTATTTCCGGACGCAACGCACCATCGCAGACCAGTGGCCAAACGGTTGCAGATATTTCCTGGGCAAGCATCGCCTTAAACGTGGGGGTTCGAGGGCGCAGCGTTGACCCTGTCAGCGTCAGGCGGCGAGACATGACAAAAGCCATGTTGATTTCTGCTGTCATTCCACCTTGCACCGCGATGGTTACATGCCGCCCATCTTCACGCAAGCACTGCAGGTTTCGCGCCACGTAATTCCCTGCGACCATATCAAGCACCAGGTGAACGCCCTCGCCACTTGTGAGCGCCTTCACACGTTCGACAAAGTCGGAACTGTTATAGTTGATGGCGTGATCCGCGCCAATTTTTTGCGCTGCTTCGCATTTGTCGTCAGAACCGCAGGTCACAATCACAGTCAGGCCGAAAAGCTTGCCCAGCTTGATCGCCATGGTGCCAATTCCGCTGGTCCCGCCGTGAATAAGCACGGCCTCGCCAGGAGAAGCATAGCCCCGCTCAAACACATTATGCCATACGGTGAACAATGTTTCAGGCAAAGCAGCCGCTTCGGCCATCTCCATGCCCGCTGGAACCGGCAAGCACAGTTCCATCCGTGCAAGGCAATATTCGGCATACCCACCGCCAGATACTAAGGCGCAGTAACGGGCACCGACATTAGTCGGGTCGACATCATCACCCACGGCGACGATTATTCCCGACACTTCAAGCCCGGGTAGATCACTCGCGCCCGGAGGCGCGGGATAAAGCCCCTTGCGCTGGATAACGTCAGGCCGGTTGACGCCCGCATAAGCGACTTTCAACAGCACCTCGCCCACACCCGGAACGGGCAGCGGCCGACGCGAAGCGACAAGCACTTCGGGCCCGCCTGGCGTCGAAATTTCGATTACGGTCATTAGATCCGGTAACTGTACCATTACTGAGTTATCCCTTTTAAGTGCTCCTGACCCTAGGCAAGCTTCATATTGACAGCAACTGCCCATCGGTAAAATATGCGTTATGGATATTGACGAAAATCTACCGCGCCGGCGCGACGATCCTGTGGCCAATCTTGTCAAGCAGGATATTGACGCCCTATCTGTAGCGGAACTTGAATTGCGGATCGCTGCGCTAAAGGCCGAAATCACGCGCTGCGAAGCCAAAATTACCTTTGCAAGCAAGCACAGAAGCGTTGCCGACGCGTTATTCAAGAAGTGACTCATCGCGGGCCAATGTTAAGTGGTCCTGACCCTAAGAAAGCGGGAACCGAAACCGTTATCTCTCTCATCATGCTTGAAAGCACCGAAGGCCACGCCGATATAGTGTATAGACCGCGCAGCGACTCATTTTAGGGAGACGAAGTTATGCCATCATTTGCAGAGTCGCTGGAAACCACTCTTCATAACGCATTGAAGCATGCTGGCGACCGCGCGCATGAATACGCCACGCTGGAGCATCTCCTGCTGGCGCTCATCGAAGATGCGGACGCCGCGAAAGTCATGCAGGCTTGCGGTGTCGATCTCGGCGAACTTTCGGACATCATCATTACATATTTGGATACAGAGCTGGAAAGCCTGCGCGTGGAGGGCAAGGTTGACCCATCGCCGACAAGTGGTTTCCAGCGCGTTGTTCAACGCGCAATTCTGCATGTCCAAAGTTCCGGCAAAGACGTCGTAACCGGGGCAAATGTCCTAGTCGCTTTGTTCTCGGAACGCGAAAGTTATGCCGTATACTTCTTGCAACAGCAGGATATGAGCAGGCTAGATGCCGTATCTTATATTAGTCACGGCATTGGCAAGGACGGCAAGTTAGCCGAGCCTCGGCCAGGAGCCGACGCTGAGCTGAAAAACGAAGAGCCAGAAGACGCAAAGGCGAAAAAGGACAAAAAAGAAGGTGCACTGGATCAGTTCACCGTCAATCTGAATGAAAAAGCGAAGCAGGGCCGCATTGATCCCCTGATCGGGCGAACGGCCGAAGTTGACCGTACCGTCCAGATTTTATGCCGCCGGTCTAAAAATAACCCCCTTTATGTAGGCGAGCCGGGCGTTGGGAAAACAGCGATTGCCGAAGGCCTTGCCCGACGCATCGTGGAAAAGCAGGTGCCTGAGGTTCTGTTACCAGCAGTGATCTATTCGCTCGACATGGGCGCGTTACTGGCTGGAACGCGGTATCGCGGTGACTTTGAAGAGCGCTTAAAGGCGGTTGTGTCCGAACTGGAAAAGCTTCCGGATGCAATCCTGTTCATCGACGAAATCCACACGGTCATTGGCGCGGGCGCAACCAGCGGCGGGGCGATGGACGCATCGAACTTGCTAAAGCCGGCGTTGTCAGGCGGGACAATCCGTTGCATCGGTTCGACCACTTACAAGGAATTCCGCAACCATTTCGAAAAGGACCGCGCATTGCTGCGCCGGTTCCAGAAGATTGACGTCAACGAGCCAAGCATTGAGGACACGATCAAAATCCTTGCGGGCTTGCGCAGCGCATTTGAAGAGCATCACAAAGTTAAATACACCCCCGATGCCATCAAGGCCGCAGTGGAGTTGTCCTCACGCTACATCAATGACCGTAAGCAGCCAGACAAGGCCATCGACGTCATTGACGAAGTTGGTGCCATGCAGATGCTTGTTGCCCCGTCAAAACGCCGCAAACTGATCACAGCCCGCGAAATCGAAGCAGTTATCGCCACAATTGCTCGCATCCCGCCAAAGCAGGTTTCGACCGATGACAAGACTGCGCTTGGCACGCTTGAGGCAGATCTCAAGCGCGTGGTGTTCGGGCAAGACAAGGCGATTGAAGTGTTGGCGAGCGCCATCAAGCTCAGCCGTGCCGGCCTGCGCGATACCGAAAAGCCAATCGGCAGCTATTTGTTCAGTGGCCCGACCGGTGTCGGTAAAACCGAAGTCGCGCGGCAATTGGCGTCTATCCTTGGCATTCCGCTCAAGCGGTTTGACATGTCGGAATATATGGAACGCCACAGCGTCAGCCGTCTGATTGGTGCGCCTCCCGGCTATGTCGGCTTTGACCAGGGCGGACTTTTGACCGATGCCGTCGATCAAAGCCCGCACAGCGTATTGTTACTCGACGAAATCGAAAAGGCGCATCCGGACCTGTTCAACATCCTGTTGCAAGTCATGGACAATGGCCGCCTGACCGACCATCACGGCAAGACAGTCGACTTCCGTAATGTCATTTTGATCATGACAACCAACGCGGGCGCCAGTGATATGGCGAAAGAAGGCATCGGTTTTGGCAACAATATCAGCAAAGAAGATGCTGGCGATGAGGCCGTGAAGAAGATGTTTGCGCCGGAATTCCGCAATCGCCTCGATGCGACGGTACCATTCAGTTATCTGCCGACCGAAGTCGTCGCGCGCGTCGTTGACAAGTTCATACTGCAATTGGAACTGCAGCTTGCCGACCAAAATGTCCACATCAAGCTTGATGATGAAGCACGGGCCTGGTTGACCGAGCGTGGCTATGACAAGCTATACGGCGCGCGGCCCATGGGTCGTCTTATCCAAGAAAAGATCAAGCAGCCGCTGGCCGAAGAGCTGTTGTTTGGCAAACTCATTCATGGCGGCGAAGTTGCTGTGCGCATCAAGGACGACCAGCCCACATTTGAAGTGACACCTGCGCCGCCTAAGTCTGCCAAGCCCAGGCCGCCAAAGAAGAGTGCTGTTAAAAAGTCCAGCAAAGCCCGCTAAATGAACGCTCCCCTGTAATCAGGGGAGCATTCTAGGCCGTGAATGCCTAGGGTCAGGACCTCTTAAATCTGGCCGATTGGCAACAACTGGGCTGACGGCCCAATATCCTTAAACAATTCGGGTTCAGTTCCGGTCATCCAGACTTGCGCCCCAGTATCTGCCAACAACCCAAATAACGAAGCACGTCTTGACGGATCGAGATGCGCCGCGACCTCATCCAACAACAAGATTGGCGGGGCATCGCGTTGCGCCGTTACAAGCGCCGCATGCGCGAGGATGAGGGAAAGCAGCAATGCCTTCTGCTCTCCTGTGGAACATTGCTCAGCGATCCGCCCTGAGGCGCTGTGCAATACTTCGAGATCGGTACGATGCGGGCCAAGCAAAGTGCGCCCGGCAGCCGCGTCACGGTTACGTCCCTTACGCCATGCAGACGCAAGATCGCCATCTACAGTTGCAACCTTATCGACCAATCTGATTTGCGGCGTGGCAAATGGTCCGGACGTTGTCGTCAGCAATTGTGCACTTAACGCCTCAATGACCCAAAAGCGGGCCGCCTGAATAAAGTTTCCGCTCTCCACCATCTGCCCCTCAAGCGCATCTAACCAAAGTGGGTCGGCGGCAACACCGCCCGCCAAAAGCCGGTTGCGTTGTTGCATGGCCTTTTCATATCGGCTGCTGTGCCGCGCGTGGCCCGGGTTTATCGCCAATACCAAGCGATCCAGAAACCGCCGTCGCGCGGCTGCGCCATCCGCAAACAAGCGGTCCATCGCCGGGGTTAGCCAGATAACCGACAGCCATTCGGCAAGGCTGTTTATCGTAGCATTGCTCTCGTTCACCCGTACCTTGCGCCGTTCAGGCTGCTCTGCGCTGACGCCCGTGCCAATAACATTGCCACCGGCGTGCGCAACGATGGCAAAGCCGCCGCTGCCCTCGTTGCGCACCATGTCAGACATGGCCGCCCGGCGAAGACCTCGGCCTGGCACCAACAGCGAAACTGCCTCCAAGATATTGGTCTTGCCAGCGCCATTTGACCCGTGAAGTGCAATGAACTGTGCCACTGGCCGGATGTCCAGCGCAGCATGATTTCGAAAATCACTCAGGGTTAGTCGCGACAGCGTCATATCATGCGTCTGCTATAGTATGGCCGCTTTTGGTCAAGCGGCTATTGGCAATCTTCTACTACCAAATATTGGTATTATTTCCCAATATGTGAATTTATTCCAATATTGTAATTGTCCAAAAATTACCTAAAATACTGATTTTAATGTATATATTGATTTTGGCATAGGCCGTGCAAAGTAGTTCGCATAGCCGGAATGGTCCGGGACATACAAAAGGAAATCAACATGACACAATATGCACGCATACAAGTTCTATCGGCTTTCGCAGCAGTTGTCTGCGCATTCATCACCATCGGCATCAGCGTGGCACCTGCAGTTGCGCCCGCCGCAGCATTCATCGCATAACATAAACCCGCGTTTTGGAATTAGGGAGCAATTTAATGGCACGTTTAACACTTGATAAAGCCAACAAGAAAATTCTTGGCGTTTGCGCTGGCCTGGCAAACTGGACTGGCATGGATGCCATGATCATTCGCTTGATCTTCGCCGTTGCAACAGTTGTCGGCTTTGGTTCGCCGGTTTTGATTTACATTTTGCTGGCGTTGATACTCGACTAACGGGCATAAAACCGCCGCCAGCGCGCTTGCGTGAAAGAAAAATGACTTGAACAACCCATCACAGACCTGCCCATCACAGACCGGATTGCGCAAAGAACTATTAGCTGACGTCAACTGGCAACCAAGTTTACCTCGTAAATCCGCAGCCCAATGGATTAAGCAACTTTCCGCACGAATATCGAGCCCGCCGAATATCCCGCGCCGAACGAGCATATTAAGCCAATATCCCCTGCAGTGAGGTCTTCATTATGCTTGTGAAACGCAATGATCGATCCGGCACTTGAGGTGTTGGCATAGGTATCAAGCACTGTGGGACTTTTATCCTCATTTGCTTCATGCCCCAAAACCTTTTGTGCGATCAGCCTGTTCATGCCCGTATTGGCCTGATGCAACCACAATCGGCGCAAATTTGATCCCGATAGGCCCAAGCTTTCGGCATGTTCAACAATCATTTGCCCGACCATCGGCACAACCTCTTTAAACACCTTCCTGCCCTCTTGAACGAATAACTTGTCATTGCGCGGCCCGCTTTGGTTGACCGGGCCTTGCCCATGCGCGCGGTTGAGAAAACCAAAATTGTTGCGGATATTGTTCGAGAATTGCGTTTTCAGCCGCGTGCCCAAAATTTCCCAATGTTGTGCAGGGGCCATATCCTTTGCCTCAACCAATATTGCTGTGGCCACATCACCAAAGATGAAGTGGCTATCGCGGTCGCGCCAGTTAAGATGCCCTGAAGTAATTTCGGGATTTACGACCAATACCGAGCGCGCGTTGCCGCTGCGGATATAGTCCGCAGCAGTTTGAATACCAAATGTCGCGGACGAACACGCCACATTCATGTCGAAGCCAAAGCCGCGCTGCATACCAAGCTCATGTTGGATCTCGACCGCCATGGCAGGATAAGCACGCTGCATATTCGACGCAGCGCATAAGACGGCATCTACATCTTCGATGCTCCGCCCGGCGCGCTCAAGCGCATCACGGCATGCCGCGACACCGATTTCGGCCATTAACGAAATCTGGTCATTTGGCCGCTCGGGGTAACGTGGCTCCATGATGTCGGGATCGACGATGGCACGCTTATCCATCACATGCCGGGATTTTATTCCGCTGGCCTTCTCGACAAATTCAACTGAGCTATGCGTGAGCGGTTCTGCGTCAGGGTTAGCCGCATTGTATCGGTCGGCATAGGCGTTGAAGCTCGCGACCAGTTCCTCGTTGCTGATGGTGTCCGATGGCGTAAACAATCCTGTCGACGAAATGACTGGAGTGGAACCGTGTGCATGTTGCGACATGTATTTTCCCGCGTTGATTTTTATTGCGTCCGGATGCCTAGCCTTTGCGTATTTACGAAACAAGCCGTTTGAAATGCATCGTAACGGCGTTATGTGAGCGACGGGGGAGGAATATCTTAATGTCGTTGAATGAACGCCAGCCAAGCTGGTTGTCCCGGCTGTTTCGGCGGGCGCTGGTCGGTATATATAAACACGGCGGATGGCGGGCGCATGGCGTCGTTCCGGAACCACGCAAATTCGTGCTCATTGCCGCACCGCACACCAGCAACTGGGATTTTGTCTATTTTTTAGGACTGACCGAGGACTTAGGATTTAAGCCACATTTCATGGCTAAAACCTCACTTTTCCGCTGGCCGTTTACCAACTTCATGCTCGATATGGGCGGCGTTCCTGTCGACCGCAGTTCAAACCGCAATTATGTGCAGCAGATGATCGATGAATTCGGCCGTCGCGACGAATTCATGCTGACCATCGCGCCAGAAGGGACGCGTGGCACCGTCAAGGCTTGGAAAACTGGGTTCTACCACATTGCCGTGGGTGCAGGCGTACCGTTGGTATTGGGCATGATGGATTATGGTTCCAAAACCGGCGGGCTTGGGCCTGCCATCTGGCCAACCGGCGATTATAGAGCCGATATGGCAAAGGTTGCAGAAATCTACGCGAAGGTTAAACCAAAGCACCCTGCCAAAGGAATGACAGAGATATTTGCAAGGGACGATGCATGACTGATCTTGGTTCGACGATGCTTATCAATGCTGCGGCGTTGCTGACCGTGATTCTTGCCTTATGGGCTTACTCCGTCAAAATTCGGGATGTGTCATTCATCGATGCCTTTTGGGCATTCGGGATGGTGTTACTGGCTTGGGCGACTTGGGCGCAGTCAAGCGCGCCGGGCGCACGGTCCCACCTGCTGCTTGGCCTGACCAGCCTGTGGGGCTTACGTCTCACATTCCATCTGTGGACACGCTGGCGTGCGCATGGCGAAGACCCACGCTACGCAAAAATTATGGGCAGCGTCATGGAAAAGAAAGGCTGGAGTTGGAGTAAGACATCGCTTCTGTCGGTGTTTCTCACCCAAGCGCCACTGCTCTTCATAACCGCCCTACCCGCGCAACTTGGGATTTGGGCAAGCGAAGGCGGGCGCTCAGTGTTGGGCCCGTTGGCATTCTTCGGTACCATCATTGCGATCATCGGCATATTGTTTGAAACCATCGGTGATGCGCAGCTTAACGCATTCCGCGCCAATCCGGCGAATAAGGGCAAGGTTCTTAATACCGGCCTGTGGCGCTATACGCGTCACCCCAATTATTTTGGTGATGCCTGCACATGGTGGGGCATCTGGCTCATCGCGTGCGAAGTAGGGCTGGTCGGATGG
Source organism: Sphingorhabdus sp. (assembly GCF_023910635.1). Lineage (GTDB taxonomy): Bacteria > Pseudomonadota > Alphaproteobacteria > Sphingomonadales > Sphingomonadaceae > Sphingorhabdus_B. Next base: position 8,204 of record NZ_JAAVVZ010000011.1, read on the forward strand.
ATTAGCGTCATTGGCCCGATATTCTTGACATTCACCCTGACGCGTTGGTCGGGAAAGCCATTATTGGAACGTGGCATGAAGAAGACGCGGCCCGAATATGCTGATTATGTCGCCCGAACATCGGGCTTCTTTCCCTTACCGCCAAAGCGCAAATAATCAGGCGACCACTCCAAACAAGTCGTGTTCGTCAGCGTCTTCAATGTTGACCATCACGACATCACCCGCCTTCAAAGTTGGTGCAACATCGCGCAGATAGACATGGCCGTCGATCTCAGGCGCATCGGCCTGCGACCGTCCGGTCGCACCGATGCTGTTGTCTTCGTCCACGTCGCCGATTTCGTCTATAATTACGGGGATGCTGCGGCCAACCTTTGCCGCAAGCTTGGCGGCGCTGATCGCGGCGGTTTTCGCCATGATACGCTGGAACCGCTCTTCCTTGACTGCTTCGGGCACTGGGTTGGGCAGATTATTCGCCTGCGCGCCGTCCACCGGTTCAAAGCGGAACGCGCCGACACGATCTAGCTGCGCTTCCTCTAGCCAATCGAGCAGATATTCAAAGTCGGCTTCGGTTTCGCCAGGAAAGCCGACGACAAAACTCGAACGTATCGCGATGTCTGGTGCAATACTGCGCCATTTGCGGATGCGTTCAAGTACTTTTGCCTCATTGGCTGGCCGCTTCATGGCCTTGAGGACATTGGGTGCCGCATGCTGGAACGGAATGTCGAGATAAGGCGTCAAATACCCTTCCGCCATTAACGGAATGACATCATCCACATGCGGGTAAGGGTAAACATAATGCAGCCGGACCCATGGCGCGACGCCATCACTGGTGCGCAAGCCGCCTAATTCGCGCGCAAGGTCGGTCATATGTGCACGCACCTGACGCCCCTTCCACGCACGCGGTTCATGCCGCGTATCCACCCCATAAGCCGATGTGTCTTGCGAAATGACCAGCAGCTCTTTGGTGCCAGCGGAAACAAGCTTCTCCGCCTCACGCAGCACAGCGTCAATCCGGCGGCTTGCAAGCTTTCCGCGCAGGGACGGAATAATGCAGAACGCGCAGCTGTGGTTGCAGCCTTCGGAAATTTTCAGATAGCTGTAATGGCGCGGCGTAAGCTTCAATCCGCCTTCAGGCACAAGATCAACGAACGCACCGCGCGTCGGCGGCGCCGCTTCATGGACCGCCGATACGACAGCCTCATATTGATGCGCGCCCGTAATCGCCAAAACATCGGGAAAGCGTGCGCGAATGACATCGGCTTCGTTGCCCATGCAGCCCGTCACGATGACACGGCCATTTTCCGCGATAGCCTCGCCAATAGCTTCCAGGCTTTCTTCCTTTGCAGAATCGAGAAAACCGCACGTATTGACGAGCACGACATCGGCACCGGCATAATCGGGCGACAGCCCATAGCCGTCTGCACGCAGTTTGGTGAGAATCCGTTCGCTATCGACCAGCGCCTTGGGGCAGCCAAGCGATACCATGCCGACCTTGGGCGCTGCTTTAATTACTGTTGCCATGATGATGGGCCGCATAGCGGGTTTCGGTGCGCTTGTCACGGCTAGTGAACAAGCGCATGATTAAGGCCCGAAATGACGAAAGGGATATTGATGGCAAACGCAAATCTGTTGGCGATATTGGTGGCCGCCGCGACGGGCTTTTTGATTGGTGGCTTATGGTATGGGCCATTGTTCGGTAAAGCGTGGATGGCGGAGCATGGATTTACCGAGGAGCAACTGCGCGGTGGCAATATGCTGAAAATCTACGGCCTGACCTTTGCCTTTTCGGTGCTATCGGCCGTTTTCCTTGGCCATTTACTAGCATTTTTTGATACAAATGCACGTTCTACACTGATGATATCTGTCGGCATTTCGCTTGGCTATATTATCCCCGCCATTGGCACCAATTATCTGTTTTCGCGCAAATCAGGCCGGTTGTTCGCCATTGATGCGGGGTATTGGATCGTGTTTTACGCGGCAATGGGATTGGTTTTTCTGTTACTTGGGCATTAGGGTCAGAACCTGTTAAATCCACCTTCGCGGTTTGAGGCCATTTTGACGCCGCGAAGGCGGATTTAAGTGGTCCTGACCCTAAGCTTCTGAAGGGATGATCTGCACTAGCAAATCGCCGGCTTCCAATTTTTGCGCTTCGGGCTGCCAAAAGCCAAAGTTCACGCCGTTGCGGTAAATGCGAAGGCCAATTCCCTCGGGCAAATCGCGTAAGCTTTTGCCAACTTCGCTTGGCGTTACTTCACGTTCCTTGATAATGACCTCGCCGCCGACAGACGCCAAATCTGTCAAATATTCCGAAATATGTTCGCCATGGCACGAACTGGCCAACAACAACCCGGTAAAACTGACCGGATTGATAACCGTCGTTGCCCCGGCCTGACGCGCGAGCAATTCATTATCGTCAGCACGTATAACGACGCTGATTGGCACATTGGGCGACAGATGGCGTACAGTCAGCACCATCAAGATTGACGCATCATCGCGTCCGGCAGAAACAATCACCGACGACGCCTGCTTAATGCGAACGGCGTTTAGAATTTCGTCTCGCGTACCATCACCGCACAAAATATTGCAACCCAGATATTCTGCCTCGGCAAGCCGTTCCTCGCTGCAATCAATTACCACGATGTCTTTGGGCTTGGTTCCGCGCTTGATGAGCTCATTAACGGCTTGCGAACCGCTGATGCCGAAACCCAATGTCACAATATGTCCGGACAAGGTTTGCTGAATATTTTTCATGCGCCATTTTTCCCAACTGCGTTTGATGACAAAGTTATAGGCTGTACCTACGAAAATAAAGATGACGGCAATGCGTACCGGCGTCACGATAATCGCTTCGATAAAGCGTGATCGGTCTGAGACAGGGGCAATGTCGCCAAATCCCGTCGTCGTGACCGAAATCATCGTGAAATAGACGACATCCAGAAAGCTGATTACACCGTCATGATTGTCTTTCAAACCAGCCCTGTCAAACCAGTGAATGATGATGACCAGCACAATCAGGAAGAACGCCAGCGATAGCCGAAGGAGCACGTCCGCCCATACCGGCAACTTGCTTGCACGACGAAGCGCAACTCTGAATTTGGAAGGGACGTCAGGATCAGCCATGAATGGACCCATATAGCTTAGAGAACTTACCTCCGGCAGGATTTGTGGACTTCGACGCTGCCATCAACCTCAACCGCATCCTCGACCCCCTAGCCGCCATATCTTTGCTGCAATGTTCCCAAAGATTCATGGTGCGTCAGGTCAAGTTGCAAGGGGGTCACGGCAATATAACCATCTTCAATAACCTCAAGGTCGGTGTCATGGCCCGGCGTGTGCAACATGCCATGGAGGCCAAACCAATAATAATCATATCCGCGCGGATCAGTACCTTTGACAATTGACCCACGACTATAGTCGTGAAAACCCTGACGTGCGACTTTGATCCCCTTCACGTCTTGCGGCAGCAGAGGCGGAAAGTTGATGTTGGTCAATGTCCGCGGCGTATTTGGCATATCGAGCAGCGGACGAAGGACGCGTTCGCCCCATGCTTCCGCCGCCGAAAAGGGGACAGCGTCGGCCATGCCTTCTTTGCTATAGACTTGGCTCAGTGCGATAGAACGAATGCCCGCCAACGCCCCTTCCATCGCGGCAGACACAGTGCCGGAATAAGTAATGTCATCCCCCAAATTGGCACCACGGTTCACGCCGGACAGGATCAGGTCAGGTTTCGCATCCTTCATGATCACGCCAATGCCAAGCATTACGGAGTCCGTAGGCGTGCCTGCAACCGAGTAATGCTTATCCCCATGCTGGCGAATGCGCACAGGCTTGGTCAAGGTAAGCGAATGACCGGCGCCCGAGTTTTCCTCCGCAGGCGCAACGATCCATATATCATCGCTGATCGTGCGGGCAATCGCCTCCAACACCTTAAGGCCTGGCGCATTCACGCCATCATCATTGGTCAACAATATACGCATCAGGCGGTCGCCTCCAACTTTGTAAGCCCGCCCATATAGGACAGCAAAGCCGCCGGAACGGTGACGCTACCATCGGCCTGCTGATAATTTTCAAGCACCGCAACAAGTGTGCGGCCAACTGCAAGGCCGGAGCCGTTCAGCGTATGGACAAAGACATTGCCCTTGCCTTCGGCTGGACGATAACGGCTATTCATCCGACGTGCCTGCCAGTCACCGCAATTCGAGCAGCTGGAGATTTCGCGGTATAGCCCTTGGCCCGGCAACCAGACCTCGAGATCATAGGTCCGCCGTGCGCTTGCACCCATATCACCAGTACACAACAGCATCTTTCGATACGGCAATTCAAGCGCTTGCAATATGCCTTCGGCGCTTTGCACCATGCGTTCATGCTCTGCCGCGCTGTCTTCGGGCCGGACGATGGAAACCAGCTCCACCTTTTCAAACTGGTGCTGGCGAATGAGGCCCTTGGTATCGCGGCCGGCGGCGCCTGCTTCGGAGCGGAAACATGGGGTCAGCGCCGTCAGCCGGATCGGCAGGGCGCTTTCGTCCAAAATCTGTTCCCGCACGCTGTTGGTCAACGACACTTCAGCAGTGGGAATCAGCCAGCGGCCATCGGTTGTCTGAAAATTATCTTCGGCAAATTTAGGAAGCTGCCCGGTTCCAAACAAAGATTCCTGTCGCACCAAATAAGGCGTAGCGCACTCGGTATAGCCGCGCTGCGTAGTCTGATGGTCAAGCATGAATTGGCCAAGCGCGCGGTTCAAGCGCGCCATCTGCCCCCGCATGAAGGAGAACCGCGCGCCCGAAATGGCAACACCGGTTTCAAAGTCGAGACCAAGGGCGGGACCGATATCAGCATGGTCGCGGGGTTCGAAATCAAACTCCCGTGGTTCGCCCCAGCGGGCAATTTCGATATTCTCGGTCTCATCTGCGCCATCGGGGGTGTCAGCAGCTGGCAAATTCGGTAAACCCGCAAGCAAGGCGTCGAGTTCGATGCCCGCCGCACGTTCGCGTTCTTCCAACTGCGGCAAAATATCTTTCAACTGGGCAACTTCGGCCTTTAACACCTCCGCCGTTGCGGCATCGCCCTTGCCCATGGCTGCGCCGATGGATTTTGACGCATCGTTACGGCGGGCCTGCGCATTTTGCATCTCAGTCAAGATTGCGCGCCGGTTTTCGTCCAAAGCGAGGATGGACGCGGCAACGGGTTCAGCGCCCCGGCGCATCAATGCAGCATCAAAGTCTTTTGGATTTTCACGGATATATTTTAGGTCATGCATGACGGCAGGCTATGCCCCGCGAGTGGCGGTTTCGCAATGAAAAAGGGCGACGCAAAGTAGGCGGCGTTTGCGCGGCACTTGCACAAACTGGCTTGCCATCGTTTTCTTAGCGGAACGGCTGCCCGCACAAAGAAGCAACGGATGCTTTCGCAGCGAACTGAGCAATTGAACGCGAAATTGCCCATGCATAAAACGCAAACCAGTCCGCGTTTGGACACCTTCAAAAGCTTTTGCCCAATTGAAGACGCCACGTAACATTTGGCTTGTGCCGCATTTGGCCCGAGTCTATAGCGCCGCCAAGTGTGGATTGGACGCAGACTACTTCGTTCTGGAGGGGCTGCCCTGGGGGTGGAGAATTACGATGGGCGTGAGCGCCAAGCCTCAAGATACGACCAACGAAACAAACGATGCTGACTTTGGCTTCGACGATTCATATGTTCCTGGCGACAACGAACCATTTATGAACGATCGGCAATTAAGATATTTTGAAAAGCAGCTTGTTGACTGGAAGAATAGCATCTTGGCGGAGGCACAAGGAACGCTGAACCAGCTTCAGGATGGCCCCATGCGTGAGCCAGATCTCAACGATCGCGCTTCGAGCGAAACCGATTGGGGTATCGAACTTCGTACCCGCGACCGACAACGTAAGCTTATCGCCAAAATCGAGGCCGCCTTGCGCCGCATCACGGAGGGCGAATATGGTTACTGCCAAGTGACCGGCGAGCCTATTTCGCTCGCACGCCTGCGCGCTCGTCCGATTGCAACAATGACACTCGAAGCGCAGGAGCGCCACGAACGGCAAGAACGCGTTTCACGCGACGATTAAACGGCGCTTGCGTTTACCGCCTTTGGTTAAGAATTAGAGCGGAATACCGGAAAGGTTCGCCGCATTAACCTTTTGGCGATGTTTTAATGCCAGTGTGCAAGGCCGAATTAACACTAATCTTGTTTGGCGCTGTAATATGGACGACCCATTAAGCGATACATTATTCTCTGTCGCAAAGCGTAGCGTGAAACGCGATAGCCTTTTGCTGACGGCTATATTACGTTTTCCAAATACACAAGAAGAACGGCCGGTACGCATCCGAAATCTGTCCGCCGGTGGCTTGATGGCCGAACTCCCAACTGGCCCAATGCGGGGCGAGCTTGTCGAAGTGAACCTGCACAACATTGGCTGGGTCAGTGGACGCATAGCGTGGGTCACCGAGGGGCGCGTGGGCATCGCGTTCGAAAATCCGATCAATCCGAAAGATGCGCGCAAACCCGTTGCGGTCTCCGAATTGGATATCCCGCCTTATCTTAAGAAACTGAACGCAGCGACTATCCCCGGCAAATTGCGCCGAGCCTAATCAGTCGTCGAGGCAGTAAATGTCGACAGGCACGACAATTTTGTCAAGCACGCGGCCAACCGGATAGGTCGACTTTCCACCCTGTTCGATTGCCGTTTCAAGCACTTTGCGCTTTTCGGCACCGTTGATCACCAAAATAGCGGTCCGCGCCGCGCCAATGGCTGCACCTGTTAATGTCACCCGATTGACGGGCGCTTCGGGTGGTAACGGATCGGGCGCAACGCCTACAGCGCGCACATCTTTGCCGCTGTCCATCGCCGATTCCAAATCAGGACCGGGGAAGATTGATGCGGTATGACCGTCTGCGCCCATGCCGAGCCAGACCAAATCCGGCGGCCAGTGGAGGTCGGCCAACCGAGCATTCGCCGCGCTGCCCGCCAGTTTATGATCGGCGGCATCACTTGCGATTGGCAACACCCGCGCACCCTTTGGAATGAAGATTTTGGCAATCATCGCCACATTGGACAAGGGATTGTCCACAGGTACCAATCGGTCATCGGTTGGGATAATCGTAACATTTTTCCAACGAATATTGGCTTGAGCAAGCTTTTCCAAAATCGGTTTAGGCGTTGAGCCGCCGGGGAATGCTACCAGTGCCTGTCCACGGGCATCCAACGCGCTTTCGATGATGAAGCTGACGTCGCCGACAACGGCCTCAATCAGATCTTCCGCAGCGTCAAAATCCCACCATTCGATTTCTTCGGCCATATGCCTTGCGTCTCCGTTAGTTCCGTAATGCCGATGCGGCTCGCGCTGCCGATTCAATCGCGGCAACATCTGGAACGCCTTTACCAACAAGCCAGCTACCGCCAACACATAAAATTTCCGGCACCGCCAACCAATCTGCCGCTGTGTCCTGTTTTATCCCACCCGTTGGGCAAAATTGGCACTGGCCGAATGGACCAATGAGAGCCTTGAGCGCGGGAAGGCCACCATTACCCTCTGCCGGGAAGAATTTGAAATGCGTCAGTCCCAAATCTAGCCCGCGCATGATGTCGCTGGCGCTGGCGATGCCGGGCAAGAACGGTATACCTTTGGCGATGGCTGCCTTACCCAAATTGTTGGTGAGGCCAGGCGATACAATAAACTCAGCGCCAGCGGCGATCGCGCATTCGAGACCGGGTACATCAATGATAGTGCCAGCGCCGACAATCGCGCCGGGGACCTTCTTCATCTCGGCAATCGCGTCCAAGGCCGCAGCGGTGCGCAAGGTGACCTCAAGCACGCGAAGCCCTCCTGCAACTAGCGCCTGCGCTATGTCACGCGCATGCGCGGCATCCTCGATGACCAGCACCGGAATGACGGGCGCGGTGCGCATGATTTTTTCTATTGCGACCATATGGTGTAAATCCTCAAATATATTGCTGGGCGTAGGCGGCCGCTGCGCCAAAAAGGCCGGGTTGGGGATGTGTGATCAGTTTTACCGGGATGGTGGACATCAGCCCTTCGAAGCGGCCCTTTGCCCGAAACCGTTCGGCAAAGCCCGAACGGATGAGGCTATCTTTGATCCGTAAGCCCAGCCCGCCCGCAATCACAACGCCAGCAAACCCGCCCTGCGCGAGCGTAATGTCACCTGCCACACTGCCAAGCGATAGACAGAAGCGGTCAACCGCTGCGGCGGCAAGGCTGTCCTCGCCTGACATTCCCATTTGCCACAAGGTCTTGTCATCATATTGCTGGACCGCACGCCCCTCAATCCCGGCAAGCGTTTCATAGAGATCAACAAGGCCTGGTCCAGACACCACGCGTTCGATCGATACCCGGCGGTAACGTTTGCGCAACCGCGCCAAAACAGCGTCCTCAATCGCATCTAGCGGAGCAAAATCGATATGCCCGCCTTCGGTCGCCTGCACATTATAGGCGCTGCCCCTGCGCCAGACATGTGCCACGCCAAGACCCGTTCCCGGCCCTATAATGCTCAACGTGCCGTCCGTAGCAAAGTCCTGATCCGGCCCCGTCAAATGCTGAAAGTGCTCTGGCCCCGCCTGCGCAACTGCATGGCCCACCGCGCCGAAGTCATTGACGATGACAAAGCTGTCGACGTCCAATTTCTCGCACACCATTGAACGGCGGATAATCCATGGATTGTTGGTAAGCTTGATAACATCGGCGTCCACTGGCCCCGCAATCGCAATTGCCGCCCCGCGGGGAAGTGGCGCACCATTGACCCGTTCAAATTCCTGCCACGCCGTCTGGAAACTCGCATGTTCAGCGGTTTTCAGCGTCACCGCTTCGCCCAAGGCAAGCACGCGGCCGTCCATAACTTCGGCAATTGCGAAGCGGGCATGGGTTCCGCCGATATCGACAGCGACGATAGCAGTCATAGTCCAGCAACCGCCAACATGGCCGACCCGCCTTTCTCCGCCTCATCCGCGCCGGCCTGCAGCAACGCGAACAGCTCACGCCCCGTGCCAACATGCCGTGCCGGCGTCGGCGCTGGCGCGCGGGCCGCCCAAATATCTGCGTCGACCAGAACCGACAATGTTCCGGTATTCGCGCAGAGCCGAATGATATCACCATCCTGAAGCTTGGCGATAGCTCCGCCGCGCGCCCCTTCTGGACTTAAATGGATCGCGGCAGGCACTTTGCCCGACGCGCCGGACATGCGGCCATCGGTTACGAGCGCCACATTAAAGCCCTTATCCTGCAACACGCCTAAGGGCGGGGTCAGCTTGTGCAATTCGGGCATGCCGTTGGCGACAGGCCCTTGGAAACGGATGACGACAATGACATCTCGATCCAATTCGCCCGCCTTGAACGCCGCCAATGCGTCATTCTGGTCATGAAACACGCGGACGGGCGCTTCTATCGTCCAGCGGGCAGGATCGACTGCGCTGGTCTTAAATGTTGCGCGGCCCAAATTGCCCGTCACCAAACGCATCCCGCCATCGGGGCTGAACGGCGCAGATGGTGGACGCAGCATAGTGTCATCGGCAGTGACGGCTGGCGCATCGCGCCAGACAAGCCGGTCATCCTCTAACATTGGCTCACGCCCATAATCGGCCAAATCATTGCCTGCGACGGTCATGATATCGCGGTGCAGCAGGCCGACATCTATCAACTCCCGGATGACATAACCCATGCCGCCCGCCGCGTGGAAATGGTTCACATCACCCGATCCATTTGGATAGACCCGCGCAATGAGCGGCACAGCCGAGGACAGTTGGTCCAAATCTTCCCAATCGATAATGATCCCCGCCGCCCGCGCGATTGCCGGAATATGCAGCGCATGGTTGGTTGAACCACCCGTTGCGAGCAAGCCAACACATGCGTTCACAACAGCCTTTTCATCCACGCAAAGGCCCAAGGGCCGATAATCATCGCCATCCCACCCAATTTTACTGAGGCGATGGACGGCGGCACGGGTCAATTCGGTCCGCAATTTCGTGCCGGGGTTGATAAAGGCGGAACCGGGTATATGCAGCCCCATCACTTCCATCATCATCTGGTTTGAATTTGCGGTGCCGTAAAAGGTGCAAGTGCCCGCGCTATGATAAGACGCGGCCTCCGCCTCAAGCAATTCAGCGCGGCCCACTTTACCCTCGGCATAAAGCTGACGCACGCGTTGTTTTTCCTTGTTGGCAAGGCCCGACGGCATGGGCCCGGCTGGCACAAGGATGGTCGGCAAATGGCCGAAGCGCAAAGCGCCGATCAACAGACCAGGCACAATCTTGTCGCAAATGCCAAGCATCGCGACGCTTTCGAACATGCCATGGCTCAGACCTACCGCCGTTGCCATCGCGATTACGTCGCGGCTGAACAACGACAGCTCCATCGAATCCTGCCCCTGCGTGACACCATCGCACATGGCAGGCGTTGATCCTGCAACTTGCGCGGTAGCACCAACCTCACGCGCGAAAATTTTCATCTGCTCTGGATAACGGCCATAAGGCTGATGCGCGGAGAGCATATCGTTATACGCGCTGATAATGCCGATATTCATTGCCTTGCCATCGCGGATCGACGCCTTGTCCTCGCCACTGGCGGCAAAGCCATGCGCAAGGTTACCGCAGCTTAAAGCCGGGCGGTTAACACCAGCGTCGCGTTGCTTGGCGATCAGGTCGAGATAGGCCCGACGCCCCGGCTTGGAGCGTTCAATAATCCGCGCAGTGACGGCTTCGATGGTAAAGTGCAATTTATTCATGCCAGCTCACTCCATCGCGTTCAGTCAGCGCAATCGCCGCATTCGGACCCCAGCTTCCCGCGCCATAGGCCTTCGGCTTAAGTGCCGTGGCGTTCCACAACGCCCGTATGGCATCGATCCATGCCCACTGTGCCTCAACTTCATCCCGGCGGACAAATAGCGTCTGGTCGCCTTCTATGAGGTCGAGAAGCAGTCTTTCATACGCAATCCGCCTGCGCGATCCGGCAAAGGCTGCCGTTAGCGACAAATCCAGCGGCACTTCGCGCAAAGTAACCCCGCCCCGGTCCAGTCCGGGTTCTTTTGCCATCACCAACAACCGCACATATTCCTCCGGCTGCAAACGGATGATAAGCGTATTTGCCTCAAGTTTACCGCCACGGTCGCGGAATACATTGTGCGGCACGGGCTTGAATTGGATAACAATTTCACTGCGCCGTTCGGGCAGGCGTTTGCCGGTGCGCAGGAAAAACGGAACACCCTGCCAACGCCAATTGTCGACATAAGCCTTTATCGCAACAAATGTTTCGGTGTCGGACGCTTTGCCCAGATCGCTTTCGTAGCTTTTGACCGCATCGCCTTGGACTGCGCCTTCGGTATATTTACCGGTCACAACATCGCCTTCGGCCACAGGACGGAGCGCGCGCAGAACCTTGACCTTTTCGTCACGAATGGCGGTGGCATCAAGGCTGGCGGGCGGCTCCATCGCGGTCAGTGCGAGCAATTGCAGCATATGGTTCTGCACCATGTCCCGCAGCGCGCCCGTATCATCGTAAAAGCCCGCGCGCCCCTCAAGTCCGACAGTCTCGCTCACGGTAATCTGAACATGTTCGATGGCATTGGCATTCCACAATGGTTCAAACAACATATTGGCAAAGCGCAACGCCATCAGGTTCTGAACGGTTTCCTTGCCCAGATAATGGTCAATGCGGAAGGTTCGTTTTTCGGGGAATACGGCATTGACGGCGTCATTGATGTGGCACGAGGACGCAAGATCATTGCCCAAGGGTTTTTCGAGACCAATACGGACATTCTCGCCAGACAGACCGGCATAATGTAGGCCCTTGATCGTCGCCTCGAACAAAGACGGCGCTGTGGACAGGAAGATCGACAAACCCCCCGAGATATCACCAATTGTCGCCGCCAGTTCGGCAAAGCCATCAGGATTGGACGCATCCAGCGCGACATAATGCAAACGCAGGAAGAAGGCATCAATCAACCCTTCGGCCTTGCGATCATCGGGTAGAAATTCGCACAATGCCGCACGCGCCATCTCGCGGAAGGCGTCGTCGGTCAGGGCGCTTCGGGCGGTGCCAAATATCCGCAAGTTCGGATCGATCAAGCCATCGGCATGCAAAGCGTATAAGGACGGCAGCAGCATTCGGCGCGAAAGGTCGCCCGTCGCCCCGAACAGCAGCAAGGTTGAGCTATGGTCGCGCATTCCGTCGATCTCCTGGCAAGGCAGCAGACATTTGCCGTGCAATTCGTCCTTCCCTTTATCCGGAAGCGGCGGGGCGTCTAGCGCTTATTCGTATGCAAGACTTAGGGTCAGGACTACTTAAATCCACCTTCGCGGCGTCAAAATGGCAAAGATATCGAAGGAAAATGTCCGCCGCAGGCAGTTATTCTGCCTGCAAGGGCATTTTGCTTTGAGATCGCAGCCATTTTGGCGTCCTTCGGATTTGACCCATATTGTCCATTGCCACGTTGGCAAGCTTGGACTTAGAACCACTAAGTCCTGCGCTTGCCGCCTTGCACTGAACAATATGGCCTCAAACCGCGAAGGTGGCTTTAAGTAGTCCTGACCCTAGCTTTGTGCCCAAGCGCGCTGTTCGGCCATGCCCATGGAAATGAGGATCGGTTCATCCTGCTGCCGCGCCTGAAAGTCCGCTTTGCTCGACAGACCGCGCCAGCCCGAAGCGATCAGCGCCTGCACCGTTGGTGCGCCTAAGGTTGTTCCGGGGCCGAGGACAATGATCGTGTCGGGCGCGAATTCGGCGGCTGCGACCTGAACTGCGCGGGTAAAATCATAGCTGTCGGTCAGTTGCGCGCCAAGCGTGTAGTTATAAATGGCCTCATGGCTGAACGCGCGGGGGGACCAAATCCGGCCCTGCCCGTCAATCGCGGGAATTTCGCCAGCCCCGAAATCGGTCATTGGGTTTTCGGCCCGCGCCATTGGAACGATGTGGTTTAGCAAGGGGCTATGGAATGCGGCGTGGTGCATAAGGCGCATCGGGAAGCGGTCGTCCTTGGGCAACCGCTCCATCAGCCATTTCAGCCCGGCGTCGTCTGCGGCGAACACAATCATCCCGCCCAAGCGAATGGAAATGTGGACATTAATGTGTGATACTGTCTGCGCTTCCTTCAACAAGTTATTGATAAGAAGTATTTTGTCTTGGATAATTTTCCAGTCATTATCAACGATTGACCAGACAATCTGCCCGCCGGTTCCATGCTGATGCATGATCCCGCCCATATTGTTGACGAGCCGCGCCCCGCCCGCAAGATCGACGATGCCCGCGCAAGCCAATGCCAGATACCAACCCATGGAGTTGCCTGTTATCGCGACAATCTCATATTGTTCGCGGTCAATCGCGGCGAAGTCCGCCATTGCGCAGGCGTAGATCAACGCCGAGGCATTATCGCCGGTCATATGAACCGATGGCGTGTATTTGTCTGCACTATCAAGCTGCGAGACAGTCTCCTGCCCCTTCGCCGCCCGCACGGCGTCCAAGGTGGCTATTATCCCCCCTCGCGCCGCATGATGCGCCCGAAGATAGCCAAGCTCTGCGGCGTTATATGTCCCGCGTCCGGGGCAGATTACTAAAGCGCGTTTTTTCATGCCACCGCCGCCCGTGCGGCTTCGATAATGGACTCTTTGCTCGGCAAAACCAGTTCCGCCGCCGGTCCCAACGGAATGAAGCAGTCCTCGGCAGTAATCCGGCTGACGGCATCGCCGCGTCCTGCCTCGGTCAATAGGGTCATCAACTTCTCGCTGAGGCTTCCCGACTTACGGCATTCATCGACTATCAGGATTTTCCCGCAATCCGCCACCGCCGCAACAATCGCCTCGGCATTTAACGGGTGTAGCCAGCGTAGATCGATAATCCGCAGGTCAATCCCTCCCGCCTTCAACTCATCCGCAGCCTGACGCGACAGAAAATAACCATTTCCGTATGTTATGATCGCAAGTTCATTACCTTTGCCAAATTGACCAAGCGCACCAAGCAAAATAACATTGTCCTGATCCGGTGCCATATAAGGTGCAGTCCACGCACCGTCGCCCGGCTGTTGCAGGTCGGTTATATGATAGAGCGCGATAGGCTCAATAAAGACCACAACCCGCCCGTCCTCATGCGCCAGACGGACGCATTCCCGCAACATCGCTGGCGCGTCAGCGGCGCTGGACGGACAAGCGACGATGATACCGGGAATATCGGTAAGGACGGCCAGGCTGTTGTCATTGTGGAAATGCCCGCCAAATCCCTTTTGATAAGGCAGGCCAGCAATGCGGATGACCATCGGGTTGCGATATTGCTTGTTTGAAAAGAAGGATAAGGTTGCCGCTTCGCCACGGATCTGATCCTCGGCATTGTGCAGATAGGCCAAAAACTGGATTTCGGGAATCGGCACAAAGCCGTTATGCGCCATGCCAATGGCGAGGCCCAAGATCGTTTGTTCGTCCAGCAATGTGTCGAACACACGCACGGCGCCGAATTTCTCCTGCAACCCCTGCGTCACGCCATAAACGCCGCCCTTGCGCGCGACATCTTCGCCAAACACCGCGACATTGGGATATTGCAGCATGATGTCCGCTAAGGCAAAATTGATGCTCTTGGCCAAGGTCGCTGGCTTGGCAAGGTTACGCGCGTCATGCGCGAACAGGGCATCACGTTTCGCCGCATCGGGCATGGGTTGCGGCGGCTTTTCGAATTTTGCGGGTTCAATCGACGCCATAACCTCTGCCGCCGTTAACAGTCGCGGCTTCGCCAGCGCATCGCGTGCCACGCTGTCGACCCGGGCACGCATATCTTCATAGCGCGCCACTATCTCCGCGCCTGACATGCCCGCTTGTTCATGCAAGATACGCGCGCTGTGTAGCAAGGGGTCCTGCGCCTCGGCAGCCTCGATCTGTGCAATAGGGGCGTAGCTTAATTCAACGTCCGCCCCGGCATGCCCCATCAGTCGGATCGTCTGCATGTGCAGGAAAACCGGCTTGCGCCGCGTGCGGGCATAGGTCACCGCTTGTGCGCATCCGCGCAAGGCATCGTTCATGTCCGCACCGTCGCAGCTAATGTAATGCAGCGCCGGCCTATGTGCGAAATTGGCCGCGATCCACCCGCCCGGTGTGCGCACGGAAATCCCAATGCCATTATCCTCACACAGGAACACGATCGGCATAGGCAAATGCTGATACGCCGCCCAACATGCGGCGTTGAACGCACCTTGCGACGTTGAATGGTTCGCAGACGCATCACCAAATGAACATAGGATTATCGAGTCATGCGGCAACACCGCGTCAGCAAGCTGCAGCCGCTGCGCCATGCCAAGCGAATGCGCCGCGCCCACGGCCTTAGGCAGATGTGAGGCAATCGTACTGGTCTGCGGCGGAACAAAGGTGTGGGCGCATCCCAATACTTTGTGCCGTCCGCCCGAAATCGGGTCATCGGCTGACGCGGCGAAGGACAAGGCCATGTCATGCAAGGGCGTCAGGCCGCCGGCTTGCTTCTTACGCTGGATCAGGAACGCAGCATCGCGGTAATGCAGGAATGCCATATCGGTCGAGCGTGTTGCGGCGGCCATGGCCGCAGTGCCCTCATGCCCCGAACTGCCAATGGAATAGAAAGTCTTGCCCTTGGAACGCCGCGCCCAAAGGTCGAGATGGCGACTCATGATTTGTGTGTCGAACAAATCGACAAGCACGTGCGGCGCAACCATTTCGGCGGTGGGGTTGGTGCGCGAAGATGGAAAGTCATGCGCAGCGACGCGACGGGAAAATGTCTCGTCCAAGATCGTGGGGCGGTCAAACATAGCCCGCGATGATTAGCGCCAAAAGACGCAAAAGCCACAGCAAAGTGATAGGGACAGGACCACTTAAATCCACCTTCGCGGTTTGAGGCCATACTGTTCAGTGCAAGGCGGCAAGCGCAGGGCTTAGTGGTTCTAAGTCTAGCTTTGCCAACGCGGCAATGGACAGTATGGGTCAAATCCGAAGGACGTCTTGACGCCGCGAAGATGGATTTAAGTGGTCCTGACCCTAATTTCAATCGCGCGATTAAATTGCTGGATTTGTCAAATTTCGGCGATAAGATGGGACGAAGAGGGTTCTTCTTCCCGGACTTTTCCCACCCGGGAAGCGTTGAGAGCGCCGCCAGCCTTATATGAGCAGCAAATGCCAATGGGTTGTCGGTTAAATGGAGGAGAGAGAAATGCGTCGTTTTAATCGTGTAATCACGGCTGCCTTGTGCGGCACCATCTGCAGCGCGATGTTAGTGCCAGCAGCTTATGCTCAAACAGCCCAAGCCGAAGAAGATAGTGGTGATGAACCCATTATCGTGACCGCCACATTGCGTGCAATGGATGTGCAAGACATTCCGCTTGCCGTGACCGCAGTCGCGCCAGAGGCACTTGAGCGTGAAGGCGTGTCCGACATTAAATCGCTTTCGTCGATTTCGCCAAGCTTTAACATTCAGTCATCACAGACCGAAACGCAGGGCACCTCTATTAAAATCCGTGGTGTTGGCACAACGGGCAACAACACCGGCCTTGAAAGCTCGGTCGGTGTTTTCATTGATGGTGTTTATCAATCCCGCCCCGGTGTTGCGTTGGGCGATCTTGTCGACCTTGAGCGCCTCGAAATTCTGCGCGGTCCACAGGGCACGTTGTTCGGGCGCAAT
Organism: Sphingorhabdus sp.; assembly: GCF_023910635.1. Classification (GTDB taxonomy): domain Bacteria; phylum Pseudomonadota; class Alphaproteobacteria; order Sphingomonadales; family Sphingomonadaceae; genus Sphingorhabdus_B. Next base: position 24,848 of record NZ_JAAVVZ010000011.1, read on the forward strand.
ACCTCAGCAGGCGCTTTGAACATCTCGACAAAGCGCGCCAATCTCTCTGAAGTCGAGGGATTTGCTAACGCCTCTTATGGCAACTACAACTTCATGAATGTGCAAGGCGGGATCAGCGTCCCCATTGCACAGGATGTCGCCGCAGTTCGCTTGTCAGGCACCTGGCGCAAGCGTGACGGTTTCTTGAAAAGCTCTACTGGCGCCGAAAGCAATAACCGCGATCGCTATATGCTTCGTGGGCAGTTGTACATGGAGCCAAACGCCGATCTAAGCATCCGCCTGCTGGCGGATTATTCTAAGGTCGACGAAAACTGCTGTGACGCTGTGATAGTTCGCGAAACGGAACTGGCGCCATTTTCTGCGTTCCATGGCTTGGCGAATGATGGCGTTGTCGAATCCGGCCAGTCGGCGCTTAAAAATCTGGCAACGAACAGCCAGACGTTTTTCAATGGCGCAAAACAATGGGGCGTTTCTGGTGAAGTAAAATGGGATTTTGGTGGCGCAAAGCTGACGTACATCGGTTCCTATCGCGACTTTAAATCCAGCTCGACAGCTGAGTCCGATTTCACAAGCCTGAAAATTTTCACAACAGGTGTCGGTGGCTCAATCCAAGCGCCGGGCGTTTTGCCAAACGGTGACCGGATTAAAACCTTCACCCAAGAACTGCGGTTGCAAGGCACGGCTCTTAACGACTCTCTGGATTGGTTGATCGGTGGTTTCTATTCCAAGGAAAAGATTGCCGCTCAGCAAACCATGTCCTTCGGTGCCGATTTTCAAGCGGCAAATAGCGCATTTAACTTTGGCCCAGCAGCAGGTGTGAACCCGCTATTTGCCCTGACTGCTTTGGGATCTGGCGGAACAGCAGCTGCTCCGACGTTTGGTGCGCCGGTCAATTCGAACAATTCTTTTGGCAACAACCTGTTTTCTCAAGATGCCGAAAGCTATTCAATCTTCACCCACAACGTTTTCAACGTAACGGATAAGCTAAGCCTTACCATCGGCGCACGCTATGTTTCTGAGACGAAAAAAGCGGCGTTCAATCAGCTTAGTGCAAGTAATCAGGCATGTCAGGCTATTGCAAATGGCGCACTTACACCGAACGGACCACTTTCGTTATTGACGAACGTCGGTGGCCTCAACCCCACTGGTCTGGCGGGGTATTACGGTGTTGTAGGTCTCTCATGCTTTCCATTCGCCGTGCCTGTTAACTTGACGGCACCCACCGTCGTGGGCGGAGGCCTCGCGAGCAGCTACCTTCCATTACCGCGGCTGTGGTCTAATACCTTCAAAGATGATGAAATCACCTACACTGCGCAAGCTGGTTATAAAGCCAATGAAGACCTGTTAATCTACGCTGGATTTAGTCACGGCTTCAAGTCAGGTGGTTTCAATCTTGATCCAACGGCAGCCAATCTTCAGAACTCGGTGGCAATAATTCAGGCACAGAGACTGGGCCTCCCAGCAGTAGCACCAGTTTACGCCGACCCACGGTTCAAATCCGAAAAGGTGGATCAAATCGAAATTGGCGTGAAGGCAACCTTTGGCCCGATTAAGGCAAATCTTGCATTGTTTGACATGAAGATGAGCGACTTCCAGGTCCTTGAATTCACTGGCGTCCAATTCTTGACCTTTAACGTCAATTCGGCGCGTTCAACCGGCGCGGAACTCGAATTGTTTGGTGACTTCGGTAACTACATGAATGCTAATCTTGCCCTGACCTACGCCGATGCACGTTACCCAAGCAATTGCGCCGACGGTGTTGCCGCAAGCGCTCTTGGCTCTGTGGTGCGTCTCTGCGGACAAGACCTGACCAATGCGCCGAAGTTCACAGGCGTAGCCGGACTGACCTATGATGGCCCACTCAACAGCTCAGGTTGGGGTTTACTGGTTAACGGTAGCGTCAATTATTCGGACAGCCGAACAACCCGGACAATTGATCTCGACACGAACAATCTACCCATCCCGCTCGCTCGGCAGGAAAACTACTTCAAGATGAACGCACGCATTGGGCTTACCACGCCGGATGAACGTTATACCTTTGAACTATGGGGTACGAACCTGACGAATGAAATCACACGCGGCATTACGGCCAATACGCCGCTGCGTGGCGCAGCTGGAACGCGCTCGTTGATCGGTTTCGTGGAAGAACCCCGCATGTACGGCCTGACCGTCCGCGCTAAGTTCTAAATAAACGACACAAACAAAAAGGGCGGCCTCCGCGTGGAGGTCGCCCTTTTTTGTGCCTTGCTTTCTGGTTTTTATGCAGCAGCTTTATACAAAGTCTCGCCCTTGTCCGCCATCTCGCGGAAGCTTTTCGGTGGTGCAAAACGGCTCCCGAAACGTTGCGCAAGATTGTCAGCGGTACGGACAAAATTTTCCAGTCCGACCGTGTCGATATAACTCATGGGACCGCCCGTATAAGGCGCAAAGCCCCAACCAAATATCGCGCCCAAATCGGCGCTTTGCGGGTCTTTGACAACATCTTCTTCAAAGCACTGTGCCGTTGCAATCAGTTGGATATACAACAAACGCTGCTTCACCTCTTCCACCGACGGCTGTTCGGCGGCGAGCGGATAATGCTGGGCCATGCCCTGCCATAGGCTCAAGCGCTCGCCCTTGGCATCATAGTCATAAAAGCCAGAGCCAAAACGCCGGCCCTTGCGGCCAAGCGTGACCACCATCAACTCCATAAAATCTTCGGTGCCGCTTGGTTGATAGGCGTCGCCCAATTCCTTCTTCGTTGACTGCATAACGTCATAGCCCAGTTGCAGCGTGGTTTCATCGAGCAACGCCAGCGGGCCGATGGGCATGCCAAGTGCCTTGGCTGCATTTTCGATCAAAGCGGGCTTCACACCCTCCGTCACCAGCTTCATCGCCTCACCCATATACGGCGGGAACACGCGATTGGTGAAGAAGCCACGGACATCCTTTACGACAATCGGGGTCTTCTTGATTTTGGCGTTATAGTCAAACGCCGCCGCCAAGGCACGATCACCCGTCAACGCGCCAGGGATAATTTCAAGCAACGGCATCTTTTCAACGGGTGAGAAAAAGTGCAGTCCGACAAACAGTTCCGGCCGTGACGAATTTTTGGCGAGGCCAGTGATCGGCAACGTGGACGTATTCGACGCGAACACAACATCAGGGCCGATGACGGCTTCGGCTTTCTTGATAACGTCCGCCTTTACATCGGGACGCTCAAATACCGCCTCAATGATAAGATCGACGTCTTTCAGGTCATCATAATTGTCGGTCGGCGTGATACGCGCCATGAAGGCGTCACCGGCTTCTTTTGTCATCTTGCCACGGCTGACGGCCTTGTCGATGATCTTGCGGCTGTAATTGACTGCCTTGTTGGCGTCTTCCAAGCTGCGGTCGAGAACGACAACATCCATGCCGCCCTTGACGGTGACATGCGTAATTCCCGAACCCATGAGCCCGCCACCCAATACGCCAACCTTCTTGATCTCAACCGGAGGCACGCCTGCGGGACGGCCAGCACCCTTTTCGGCAGCCTGCTTGTTGATGAACAAGGTACGGATCATATTCTTCGCTTGGCTGCCCGAAAGCAACTTGGTGAAATATTTCGATTCCACACGTAACGCAGTGTCGAATGGCAGGATCGAGCCTTCATACAAGCAGGACAAAATCGCCTTTATGGCATCGAAATTGCCCTTGCTTTCCTTATGCGCCATGGCGTTGAGGCCAACGAATAATTGCACGGCGCGCGGGTCCATTGCCCCTGCCCCGCCCGGGAATTTGAAATCCTTCTTATCCCAAGGTGCCGTGACCTTCGGATTGGCTTTCACCCATGCCTTCGCATGCGCAATCAGGTCAGCCGCTGGCACGACGTCATGGACCAGGCCTTGCGCCTTTGCTGTAGCCGGATCGAGCGCCTTACCTTGAATGATCATCATCGCTGCATTCTGCAGGCCAATCAGGCGCGGCGTCCGTTGTGTGCCACCGCCACCGGGCAGCAAGCCAACCATGACTTCTGGCATACCAAGCTGAATTTTCGGATGGTCAATAACGACGCGATAATGGCACGCCAAAGCCAGCTCAAGCCCGCCGCCCAGGGCAAGTCCATTCAGCGCGCAAGCCACTGGCTTGGCCGAAACTTTGCCGGAACTCAGGTCCTTGGCCGACTGACCGCCCGTTTCCATTTTGCGCAGTAATGCGTTCAACGCAAATGCCTGGTCAAAAGCTTCTTTGGTGCTGTTCGCCTTCGCGCCGCCCAGCATAGTCAGGTCAGCGCCCGCCAAGAAACCGGATTTCTTGCCCGAGGTGATGACCGCGCCTTTAACGGCGTCGTTGGTCGTGAAATCATCAACCCATTTGGCGAATTCTTCAATCAACGCGCCATTCCACACATTCATGGAGGCGTCGGGAAGATCGATGGTCAAAAGTGCAATGCCATCGGCGTCGATTTCGACGGAGAAAGTTTTGTAAGTCATATCTTCGTTCCTTGTTCGCGCGTTTTCGCGCCAATCTAAAACTTTGTCACCCCCGGCTTGATCGGCGGTCCATGGCCATATCCGTCGGTTTACGCTGACGTGCCGGACTATGGATCCCCGCGTTCGCGAGGATGACAAAACTAGGTTAATTCACGCGTTCGATGATGGTTGCGGTGCCCATGCCTGCGCCGATGCACAAGGTTGTGAGCGCAGTCGACTTGCCCGACCGCTCCAGCTCATCCAATACAGTCCCTAGGATCATCGCACCCGTTGCACCCAAAGGATGGCCCATGGCGATTGCGCCGCCGTTCACGTTGATGTCCGAATGATCGATGTTCATCGCTTCCATGAAACGCAGGACAACCGAAGCAAAAGCTTCATTCAATTCCCACACGTCAATGTCGCCTTTGTTCATGCCTGCGCGCGCCAGCGCCTTTTGCGCAGCAAATTCGGGGCCGGTAAGCATGATGGCAGGTTCCGAACCGATAGATGCCATCGATACGATCCGCGCACGCGCCTTAAGGCCGTATTTTTCGCCAGCTTCCTTGGTTCCGATAAGGACAGCCGCCGAGCCATCGACGATACCCGAACTGTTGCCAGCATGGTGAACATGATTGATCTTTTCGACGTCGGGATAGCGCATGATGGCAATGTCATCAAAACCGGGCATCATCGTGCCCATCATCTGGAATGCGGGGGCCAACGCGCCCAAGGACTGCATATCGGTTTGCGGGCGCATCAATTCGTCATGGTCCAGCACGACCTCACCAATGACGTCCTTGATGGGCAGAATCGAACGCGCAAAGCGCTTCTCGGCCCATGCGCGGCCAGCGCGCTTCTGGCTTTCAACAGCATAGGCATCAACATCATCGCGGCTGTAGCCATATTTGGTGGCAATAAGATCAGCAGAAATGCCTTGCGGGATGAAGTAATTGGCAATCGCCGAACGCGGATCGATGGGCCATGCGCCGCCGTCTGAACCCATGGGCACGCGGCTCATTGATTCAATGCCCCCGCCAACCGCTAGGTCGCATTCGCCCGACTTCACTTTTGCCGCAGCGATGTTCGACGCTTCAAGGCCGGAACCACAGAAACGGTTCACCTGAATCCCTGACGTCGTGTGCGGATATCCCGCGGCAAGAATTGCCGTTCGCGTGATAACTGCGCCTTGTTCACCCACAGGGGAGACACAGCCAAAGGCCACATCCTCAATCTCTTCGCCCGACAGACCATTGCGGTCGCGGATCGCGGCCAAGACCTGCGATGCCAGATCGATAGGCGTAATTTCATGCAGCGCGCCATCAGGGCGCCCCTTGCCACGCGGGCTACGCACCGCATCATAAATATAGGCTTCGGTCATATTTAATCCTTGGTTACGACCACGGCGCCTGCCGCGATCAGTTGGGAGATTTCTTGATCACCGAGTCCAGCCTCGGTCAATATGTCGGCATAATCGCCGCCTTTTGTTGCGATATCGAAATGGGTAGCCAGTGGCTGCGTTGCAAGTCGCGGCGCAACCTGCGGATGTAACCAACGACCGTCCTGCACAAAGGCCTGCCGCGCGGCGTTTGCGGGATGGGATGCGGCTTCGACATAATCCAGCACGGGCGTAACACAGGCGTCGGTTCCGGCAAAAATCGCTTCCCATTCGTCGCGCGTTTTGGTCGCGAACACATCTTCAAGCATTTCATGCTGCTTTGCCCAAGCCGTTCGGTCATGCTGACCGCCATATACGCCCTTGTCGACGGGCAAACGCTCCATCATCGCGGCGAAAAACTGCGGTTCAATGCAGCCAACGGCCATAAACTTGCCGTCAGACGTCATAAAACAACGGTAGAATGGCATCGCCCCGTCGAGCAAATTTGCCGCACGCTGCGTGCGCCATTGGCCAAGCCCTGCCATGCCATGCACAAAGCTCATCAGGCTATTGGTGCCATCAACAATCGCCGCATCCACTATATTGCCTTTACCCGTCCGTGCGCGTTCGACCAAAGCGGCAAGGATACCGTTGACGAGAAACATCGACCCGCCGCCAAAATCGCCCACCATGTTGAGCGGCGGAACCGGTGGCTGCCCGTCCTTGCCAATCGCGTTCAAAACACCTGTCATGCCGATATAATTAATGTCATGCCCGGCCATTTGGTTCCACGGACCCGTTTGGCCCCAGCCAGTCATCCGGCCATAAATAAGACCAGGATTGACCGTGTGACAGACATCGGGGCCAACCCCCATCCGTTCCGTCACACCAGGCCGCAGTCCTTCAATCAAGACATCCGCGGACTCAACCAGCTTCAACAATGCGGCAACCGCTTCGGGTTTCTTCAAATCAAGGATCATGGATTTTTTACCGCGCGCATCAATGGCCTTGGGCACGATTGCGCCACCCGGCCTGTCGATGACAATCACATCCGCACCCATGTCCGCCAGCAACTGGCCAGCATAAGGCCCCGGCCCAATACCAGCAAGTTCGACAATCTTTATGCCGCTTAACGGACCGGATTTGGCGGAAGAATCGGTCATGAAGTGGGCTCCGTTACGATAGGCATTTAATCGTATGATTAAGGTGCCCACGCACTTGACGCAAGCGTCAACTAAGTTTTTTAGCATGGTTTATTTGCCAGGCGGAGCTTTGTGCGCATATCTGTTAGGGTCAGGACCACTTAAATCCACCTTCGCGGTTTGAGGCCATACTGTTCAGTGCAAGGCGGTAAGCGCAGGACTTAGTGGTTCTAAGTCTAGCTTTGCCATTTTGACGCCGCGAAGGTGCATTTACGTGGTCCTGACCCTAATTGGTGTTTACATTCATGCTTCCCAATCGTGTAATTTTCTGATTCAAGCTGCTTGCTGTATGGAGGTCAGCATGAATGGATCGACAGGAACTGAGTGACGCGGTTTGGGAGCGGATATCCCCGCATTTGCCGGGCAAGGTGACAGACCCTGGATGCAGTGGGCGAGAAAAATGGGCAATTTGTGGAAGCTATTCTGTGGCTGGCCCGGTCGGGTGCGCATTGGCGGGTTCTACCGAAGGAGTTTGGTCGGTGGCACACCGTTTACCAGCGCTTTAACTGCTGGTGTCGTCGCGGCGTTTGGGAGAGTCTTTTCAAGGTGTTGAGCCAAGACGCCGACTTTGAATACATCCTCGTCGACAGCACGATCGTGCGTGCCCACCAGCACAGTGCCGGTGCCCAAAAAAAGCGATCAATCCGAAGACCGGTTTGAAGCTCACGCGCTGGGACGGTCAAAAGGCGGCCTGAGCACCAAGGTTCATGCCGCCACCGATGCGCTTGGCAATCCCGTCCGCTTTATCCTGACGGGCGGCGAACGCAATGACATCACCCAGATCGAAGGCTTGCTCGATGGCCTGAGGGCAGGTCATGTGCTGGCCGACAAGGGTTATGATGGCCAGCGTGCCATGGACGCTATCGCTGCCACCGGAGCAAAACCCGTCGTCCCACGCAGAACCACGACAGCACAGTGGCGCACCTTTGATGCCACGATCTACAAGGATCGCAATCTGATCGAGCGCTTCTTTAGCAAGATCAAACACTTCCGACGCATCGCCACACGATACGACAAGCTCGCCAGAAACTATGCTGGCTTCCTCAATCTCGTCGCAGCACTCAAATGTTGCCGATGAATGTAAACACCACCTAGCTCTGGGCGTGCTGCGCGATAGACCCTGGAACGACAGTCACCGAAGGTGAAACAAGTTCAGGGTGACGGATAATTTTTTAGAACCTTGCTCCACGGCGCGCCCAGACCCCAACCCGACAAATCATTTGAGTCTCACCCAAATTCCCATTAAGGGCATATCTTTAATGACATGGACAAAACCCTTCGCCGCCGACAGCTTTCCAAGCGGGTCGGATGCCTTTCCGCACAAACATTTGCTTGGCATCGCCGGACTTCAGACGTGGGAAATTCTCTACATCCTCAAAGAGGCGGAGCAATGGGTTGCGCTAAACCGCGCTGGCGCTGCAAAACATGCTGACACGCTTTCCGGCCTGACAATCATCAACGCCTTTTTTGAAAATTCAACGCGCACCTTATTATCGTTCGAAATCGCCGGAAAGCGGCTCGGCGCGGACGTCGTGAATATGCACGCGGCGCAGTCGAGCGTGAAAAAGGGCGAAACGCTCATCGACACGGCAATGACGCTTAACGCCATGCGCGCGGACGCCATTGTGATTCGCCATGGCAGTTCAGGCGCCGTGCAGCTCATCTCCAGCAAAGTCGACTGTCCCGTGCTGAACGCCGGTGACGGCAGCCACGAACACCCGACTCAAGCCTTGCTCGATGCGCTGACCATCATGCGCCGCAAGGGCAAGGTCGAAGGTCAAACTGTCGTCATTTGCGGCGACGTTCTGCACAGCCGTGTGGCAAGATCCAATCTGTTTTGCCTAAAATCGCTGGGCGCAGACGTGCGCGTGGTTGCCCCCCCTGCCCTCATGCCAAGCGGCATTGAAGGCTTTGGCGCCGTTCCCTTTAGCAATTTCGATGCCGCATTGAACGGGGCCGATGTCATTATGATGCTGCGTCTGCAAAGCGAACGGATGCAGGGCGATTTCATCCCGTCGCCGCGTGAATATTTCCATCTTTATGGCCTCGACGAACGGCGGTTGGCCTTGGCCAAGCCGGATGCGCTTGTCATGCACCCCGGTCCCATGAACCGCGGCGTGGAAATTGCCAGCAGCGTCGCTGATCATGTCGAGCGATCGGCCATTACCGAGCAGGTCGAAATGGGCGTTGCGGTGCGGATGGCTTGCCTCGACATATTGACCCGCAAGGCGCGTGGTCAGGAGGGGTGGGTATGACCGGCGTGAACATCATTCAAGGCCATATCATCCTACCCGGCGCGGATAAGGCAGAGCCGTTGCATCTGCATATCGAGGACGGCAAAATTGCCTCGGTTGGCAAGGCAGCCCCGATTGCCGAACATATCGACGCCAGCGGGTTGATCGTTGCGCCGGGCATAATTGATTTGGGTGTTTTCAAAACCGATAAACCTGCATTCAGATTTGGCGGGATAACCCGCGCGGCATTGATGCCCGATCAGTCACCTGTGCATGACGATCCAGCGACCGTCCGCTTTGCCGCATTAAAGGGTAAGCCCGATTTGTGGGTTCACCCCCTTGCCGCCGCAACTCAAGGCCTTGACGGGCTTCGTATGGCGGAAATTGCGCTAATGAAAGAGGCAGGCGCTGTGGGTGTGGCGACTGGCCGCAAATGGATATCCGATAGCGGCGTCATGCTCCGCATCATGCATTATTGCGCAGCTTTAGACCTTCCCGTCATCCTGCATAATGAGGATTCAGGGGTAACCGGCCATGCCGTAGCAACGGCGGGTGAAACGGCCACTTTGCTTGGCCTTTCAAGCGCGCCAAGCGTTGCCGAAACACTCGCGATCGCCCGCGACCTCATGTTGGCGGAAGAAAGCGGCGCGCATGTGCATTTCCGGCAAGTCACCACCGCACGCGGCCTTGACCTGATCCGTACGGCAAAGGCGAAGGGCCTTCGCGTTACCTGCGGAATCACGCCAGCGCATCTGTTCCTGTCGGACAACGCCATTTCGGATTTCCGCACCTTTGCGCGGCTGTCACCGCCGTTGCGCTCCGAAAGCGACCGGCTGGCGTGCATCGCCGCAATTGCCGATGGCACGATTGACGTCATCGCATCGGGCCACGACCCGCGCGGGCCAGAAGACAAGCGCCTGCCTTTTTCCGAAAGCGCGCCTGGCATGGCGGGGGCAGAAACATTGCTGGCGCTGGCGCTCAACCTCGTGCGCGATAATGTCATCTCAACCGGCCGCATGTTTGAATTGCTCGCGTCGAACCCGGCAAAGATATTAGGATTAAATGCAGGCCAAATTGTTGAAGGACAAGAGGCCGACTTGATCTTGATCGACCCTGATGCGCCGTGGCAGGTCGATGGTGACCGCATGGCTGCGTTGGCAGGCAACACACCCTTTGACCGCTTGCCCGTTCAGGGCCGCGTTCGGCAGATGTTAAAAGGCGGCAAGCTTATTTAGGGTCAGGACCTATTAAATCCACCTTCGCGGCGTCAAAATGGCAAAGATATCGAAGTAAAATGTCCGCCGCAGGCAGTTATTCTGCCTGCAAGGGCATTTTGTTTCGATATCGAAGCCATTTTGGCGTCCTTCGGATTTGACCCATACTGTCCATTGCTACGTTGGCAAGCTTGGACTTAGAACCACTAAGCCCTGCGCTTGCCGCCTTGCACTGAACAGTATGGCCTCAAACCGCGAAGGTGGATTTAAGTGGTCCTGACCCTAGCGACATCTCGTTGCGTTTTGTTATCGTACTGCGATTTTTAATCTTCCGCCTTGTGCCAACCGCACAGACTGCGATCCTGTGATTGGAACAACGAAACACGCGCCCCCTTGCGATTTGATTTGCCTGCAGGTTGCGCTGGCACGCGCCGCATCGCCCAACGCCATAGCCGCAATACGTGTCAATTTCCGTCCGTTTACAGTGACGGTCGAACTGACCGATTTTAACCCGCGCAATGCGCCATATCGCGCCGCATATCTCTTCCACGCCGCTTGCGCGCTGGCCGCCGAAGAAAAAGCCCCAAGCTGGATGAGGTAGCTCTTGCCCACAAATGCTGGTCGAGACGCTGGGACTTCTGCCAAACCAAGCTTTGCAGGCCTATTCGAAACCTTGATCATCGGCTTTTCAACCGCTGCAAAGCCGGCGCTTTGGGCAACTACAGTCGGCGCGATCGCCGCAAGCTCGGTTGCGGGGTCGGGCGACAATGCGTCAAACGCGGGCGCGGCTGGTACATTATCGGCCACGGCTAATGCAGGGGCGGCGGCATGGTTCAGCGCCAAATGCGCGGGTTGACCCAAGTCGGACATGTCCGGCCGAATCTTCAGCAGACCCGCCACGCGCAGGGTGTAGGCGCCAGGTTGCGCAAACTGCGCCCATTCCGCAATATGTTCGTTTACGGCGTCCTGCGCCATATCTTGCGACGCCATGACGCGGGCATCGCGCCAACGACCGTCCAATGCATATGCCAAAGCCAGATTCTGCCGGGTACGTGAAGACGCGCTATCATTGCGGACGGCGTCGATCAGAATGCGGATCGCCTCACCGGACCGCCCCGCCAATGCCAAGGTCAGGCCATAATCGCTGACGGGAAGGATGGATCGCTGCGAATCGATGAGCGCCACGGCAGATTCGGTGTTGCCTTGGGCAATCCGGCTGAGCGCGAGACTAATGACCGTACGGGGGTCGACTTTCCCTAGTTCAATCACGTCCATCAACGTCCGTTCGGCGGAGGCAAAACGGCCTTTGGCCATATAGATACGGGCCAAAAGCGCGCGGTAATCTGGGCTTTGCGGTTCGGCCTCCACAACAAGTTCGGCAAATTGCAGCGCGCGGTCATTCTTGTTTTTGGCAATCGCCTGCTCGGCTTTTTTCGCCCATTGTAACGCCTTCTCGGGGCTTGCCTGCTTTGCAGATTCCTTGCTTGTTCTAATTGCCCCCGTCGCCGACGCCGTCGGCGTCATAGCCAGTACCGCCACAAAGGCGGTCGACAAGGCAAGCTTTACGATAAAATTGCTCTTCATGACATCACCTCTGATATGGTCCAAATTCAAATATCAATGTCTCTTGTCCGGAATTTGGGACGCAAGGAGACCAATTTCGGGCATCGATTCGATCAAAGCGTCGAGCGCGGCGGTAACTAACTGCTGCGCCGATTCGTGCTGAACCGCACAAGCCAGCCGGAGCTTCAAATGGCGCTCACTATCGAGGCGGAGCGTGAATGCAGCTTTGTCTTTCGAGCCGGACTTGGACCGCGCGCGCGACCGCGGTGCATCGGTTTTTCCAAAACGCGAGATTGGCCGTGTCACGGGCTCTGGCGTCACAGTGACAATGGTCAAAGCATCGGTCACCAATGCGGGTTCCATCGCAAAGCTGTCAAAGCCAGCTTCTACTTCGTTATTGGCTTCCATAGCTTGTTCCAAACGGTCTTGCTGATGCTTGACCTCGGGCACCGCGCCCGCCAGCATGTTTGCTCCATGGAAATTGTGATCATAATCCATCGGTGTCGACGGATCAGGATCAACATCAAATCCCATATCATTCCATCCCAAGTCATCCTGCGCAATGGAAGCACTCATGTTGCCATTGAACATCGAAGGACGCCGCATGGCAGGCCGTGCCAGGCCCTTGCGCGCTAGCAAGATGCCGGAAAGAGAAGCGATCGGTTTCAGTTCACCCATTTTCTTGCCCTCTCCGGTTAGCCAACGACCCGGCGACCGAAGCCACCGTTAGGACGGGCGACAGATACCTGCTGACTGGTTGCGGCGGGCGCGCTGAAAACAGTACGGCGAAAATTCTTCTCCAAACGGTCGGAAATATAGGACCATAATTGAACAACTTCCTGTGAAGACCGCCCCTTGGGATCGATCTCCATAACCGTGCGGCCATCAATCATCGACGCTGCAAAATCAATACGTTGATGCAGGGTGATCGGCGCAACTGTACCATGCTGAGAAAGCGCAACAGCGGCCTCAGAGGTAATCCTGGCCTTTGGCGTTGCGGCATTGACGACGAAGATGAGCGGCTTTCCAGCGCGTTCACACAGGTCGACCGTTGCACCAACGGCCCGCAGGTCATGCGGGCTTGGACGCGTTGGCACGACAATGATTTCAGCAACTGATATGACGCTTTGGATCGCCATGGTGATCGCCGGTGGCGTATCAATGACCGCAAGCTTAAAGCCCTGTTCTCGCAAAATAGCGAGATCAGCGGTCAATCGGGCTACCGTAGTCTGCGCAAAAGCAGGCAAGTCGGCTTCACGTTCGTTCCACCAGTCGGAGAGCGACCCTTGCGGATCGATATCGATAAGCACAACGGGCCCGGCGCCTGCCAGTTGCGCCTGAACCGCCAAATGGCCAGATAGGGTTGTTTTACCCGATCCGCCTTTCTGTGATGCCAATGCGAGAACTCTCACATCATTCCCCTTTTGCAAATGTTACAAATGGGGGTGTGACAGAACGGGGCTAAAAATATGTTAACGCCGCCTGCAATGGCGCAATCGGGTTTTATATCGTCATATTGAAATTCCTTAAAAGAAAATCCAAAGGAATTGAACAGTTCTTGAAAGTTTCTTGCTTAAGATATTAATCCAAAACATTTACCGAATATATGTTTTTGCATGATAAATTGAGAAACGATATGAGATGTTGTCAATTTGGAGTGCAAAAAATGGGCAGGCGTTCGGATATTGTCAAACTGGTAATTGGCTTGTTTGCGTTGATATCCGGCGCAGTCGCGGCAAAGGCGGATACAAAGGCGGGAACCGATGCCTGGTCGCGCGGCGATTATGTGGTTGCGGTGGAAGAGTGGCGCCAACCGGCACTTGAAGGCGACGCCGAAGCCCAGTTTCATCTTGGTCAGGCCTATAGACTTGGCCGTGGCGTAAAAACCGACCTAAATACTGCGTTGGATTGGTATCGCAAGGCAGCCGCACAAGGTCATATACAGGCGGGGGACAATTGCGGCCATTTGTTGCATTACCAAAAAAAGGGGAATTATATACGAAACTAGACAAAATCGCTTGCACTCAACGTCTAATTAAAATATATAACTAGATAGTAATTGGAGTGAGTTGAATGTCTAAGAAAGCACCCGGCAAGAGCGAACGGACAGGCCTAACGGTCCTCCAACTTTTCCAGATGTTCCCAGATGAAGCGGCAAGTCGCAAATGGCTTGAAGATATTCGATGGTCGGATGGTGAGCGGTTTTGCCCACACTGCGGCTCGCTCAAAACAACAGCCGTAAAAAACGAAATTCCGATGCCTTATCACTGTGGCGAATGCCGCCAGTATTTCAGCGTCAAAACCGGCACGGTGATGCAGTCCAGCAAAGTTGCCCTGCAGAAGTGGGTGATTGCGATGTATCTCATGTCCACCAGCCTCAAGGGCGTATCGAGCATGAAGCTGCACCGTGATTTGGGCGTCACGCAAAAGACCGCTTGGATGCTTGCACAGAAAATCCGGCAGGGCTGGATTGACGGCAGCGATCAGCTGACGGGCAAAGTTGAAGTTGACGAAACCTACGTTGGCGGCAAAGAGCGTAACAAGCACCGGAACAAGCGACTGAATGCTGGTCGCGGCGCAGTCGGTAAAACGGCTGTTATTGGTGCGAAAGAGCGCAACGGGAAAGTAAAAGTCGCCGTAATCGAGAAAACCGATGCTGCGACGTTGGAGGGTTTTATCTTGAACAGCGTGCAAACAGGCGCGACGGTATTTACTGACGAGCATCGGGGCTATAGCGGCCTGTCGAAATCATTCAGCCATCAATCGGTCAAGCACAGCGTCGGTGAATACGTCAACGGCATGGCGCACACCAATGGCATTGAAAGTTTCTGGGCGATGCTCAAGCGCGGATATAAAGGCACCTATCACCAGATGAGCGCCAAGCACATCGAGCGCTACGTCACGGAATTTGCTGGTCGGCATAACGTCAGAGGCTGCGATACCATCGTTCAAATGACGATGCTGGCAAAAGGACTGGATGGTAAACGGTTGCGCTATGACGATCTGGTAGCGGTGCGATGAAAAACGAACGCATCACCGAAGATTTTGTCCGCGACCATTTCAAGAATGACCCGCTGTTCGGGGCCGTTCGGTTTGATGAACAAAAAACGTCGATTACCAAGGCAAAGTCCTGCCTGTCGAAAGCGTCGAAAAGCATGACGGGCAAATCTGGTTTTCCCGAATTTATCGTTAGTTTTCCAGCGCTTCCGGATGATATTATCGTTATTGAGTGCAAAGCAGACGCAAAGGCGCATCGAAGCAAATTGGGTGATGATCCTTGCGGATACGCCGTTGACGGCGCGCTACACTATTCCGCTTTTCTGGCACAGGAATACAATGTCATATCTATTGCCGTAAGTGGCAGCGATCCGAAAAATCTAAAAATCTCGTCATTCTATCAAAAGCAGAATGAAACTGAAGTAACAGAAGAAGATGAAAAGCTAATAGGTATATTTTCCTATATCGAACGTCTCGGGGGAGGGGCGCAAGCGCATAATATAGAGAGTACAGAAATAACTAAAACTGCGATTGATCTGAACAATGATTTTGACGATTACTCAATAGCCGAATATGAGAGATGCACTATAGTTAGCGCAATTTTGTTGGCGCTTCACAACCCCGCCTTTAAGAGCTCATACAAGAAAATGGCGTCATCAAAGGAGATGACGCCTACCCCCGAGCGTGTGGCAAAGTTGATTATTACTGGTATTGGCAACGTGCTTGAGGACAACGAGATTGATGCCGAGCGCGTAAAATCCATGCTTGGGGAATTTCAGAAAATCCGCAACCATGACATCGCCAAATCCGAAAAGATAAAACGCAAAAAAGCCGCAGCAGAGGATGATAACTATGTCCTGCGCAACCTCATCGAACGGCTCGAAAAATCAATTCTACCCCTGATTTCAATGGGCGAAAAAGGGTATGATGTTCTCGGTCGCTTCTATCGGGAATTTATCCGTTACGCAGGCTCTGACAAGAAAACGGGGCTAGTGCTGACGCCGCAGCATATCACCGAGTTTTGCGGGGATTTGGTGAATCTAAACGTCAATGATGTTGTATATGACAGTTGCTGCGGAACGGGCGGCTTTCTGATCGCGTCAATGAAGCGGCTTATTGGCCTTGCCGGTAACGATGAGATAAAGAAGGGTGAGATCAAAAAGAACCAGCTTATCGGGATTGAAAAGCGAACGGATATGTTCACCTTCGCTTGTTCCAATATGATGATGAGCGGTGATGGCAAATCTCATATATATCGTGGTGATTCATTCTCGCCCGACAACACCACGATAATTAAGGCGCTCAAGCCAACAGTGGCCTTCCTCAATCCGCCTTATAATGTGGGTGAGGATGGACAATTGGCGTTTATCGAGAGCGCGCTGTCATGTCTCCAACCCGGGGGAAGGTGTGCCGCAATCGTTCAGATGAGCTGCGCAACGTCAACTGGGGCTGCTGCAATACTTGTTCGCGAGCGCTTGCTCAAAGCGCATAAACTGACGGGCGTTTTCTCAATGCCAGACGATCTATTTCATCCGGTCGGCGTCATTACTTGCATAATGGTTTTTGAGGCGCATAGCCCGCATCCAGTGGGTTACAAGACTTTCTTTGGCTACTACAAAGATGATGGGTTTAGGAAAACCAAGCATATTGGCCGCGTAAACAAGGGCCAGTGGGACGCTATAAGGGCAGGCTGGCTAAGCACATACATCAACCGCGAAACTCAAGCCGGGCTTAGTGTCATGAAGGTAGTTTCCGCATCGGATGAGTGGTGCGCGGAAGCGTATATGGCAACAGATTACTCCAAGATCGATCAAACTGACTTTGAAAAGGCGGTTCGAGATTATGCTGTTTACCGGCTGCTAAATCTGGGCACGATAGAGGGTGCTGCACAATGACGGCCATTGTCTCTGAAATTTTTGATATTCGTTACGGACATTCGCTAGAATTGAATGGCCTTGTCCAGACATCTCTTGATAACGGGATAGCCTTCATTTCTCGAAAAGCTGGCGACAATGGAATTTCAGCATATGTGGAGGCAGTTGATGACCTTGAACCAGCAAAAGCGGGGGAAATTTCCTGTGCGCTTAGTGGGAATGGTGTCTTAACAACCTGCCTGCAAGAGCGCCCGTTTTACACAGGTTATCACGTTGCGATATTGCGACCGAAGCAAACAATGTCGAAAGCTGAAATACTATTCTACTGTCTTTGCATCAAGTCCAACCGTTACCGATACAGCTATGGGCGGCAGGCGAACAAAACCCTTGGCCGCTTGATCGTGCCGTCACCAAACGAATTGCCCGAATGGGTAAATTCATCAAATTTGGAGCCATTTGAAGATGCTAAATCCGCAATTTCCGCAGGAATGCCGGAAACAGCGCCCCATGAAATATGGTCGGATTTTAGATATGATGAAATCTTTGATATCGAGCGAGGGAAAGGGCCAAGAAAGGCTACTTTGACAAGCCACGGCGCCACACCGTTTATTTCGTCCACCGATAGCAACAATGGCCTGACAGGTTACACCTCCGAAAAACCACGGCACAGTGGAAATGTTATCACGGTAAATCGCAACGGCAGTGTTGGAGAAGCATTTTACCAACCCATACCTTTTTCCTCCACCGAGGATGTTCATGTTTTTAAGCCAAAATTCGACATGAACAAATACATCGGAATCTTTTTAGCAACACTTATCCGGCAAGAAAAGTATCGCTTCAACTATGGGAGAAAATGGGGGTTAGGTCGCATGAATGAATCCATCATCAGGCTACCGGTCACGACGGACGGGCAACCTGATTGGGATTTTATGGAAAGATATGTTAAAGCGCTACCATATAGCGTTAGTTTGTAAGGCAAGAGAATGACCGATAAGCCACCCGCCCAAAAAGGCCGTCCAGTCACGAACAAACTGGATCAAATTCCAGCCTCGCCAGAGGACATCGCCAAAGCTATTTTTCGGTCTGCCGACAAGAAAATCAAAAAGCCGAAACCGAAGCCGAATTAAATGGCTTGTCTAGTTTCGTATATAATTCCCAAAAAAAGTATAATGAAGCACTTCCGTTTCTAATCGCATCCTCGGACCGCGGCGAACCGCGCGCGCAATATCTGTTGGCAACCGAATTGTTCAACGGCGTCAACATCGAAAAGGACTGGATCCGTGCCTATGCAATGATGACGCGCGCTGCATCGGCGGGCATAGCACCTGCGTCACGCAGCTTAGCGCTCATGGACCAATATATCCCGGCTGAACAAAGGCAGGCGGGAATCTTGCGCGCGCGTGCACTGGATCAAAGCGCCGACGGTGCACGCGGGGCGCAGGTCGATGGTCTTGCGTTGGACAGTCGCTCGCGTGAATCGGTTACGCTTGCTCCCGTATCAATGGGAGTGGCGGTTTCGGCAAAGCGCGCATCGGACTCAGTCGCTGACGAAAAATGGCGCATTCAGCTTGGCGCGTTCAGCCATGCCGCCAATGCAAAAAAGCTTTGGACGAAAATTGCCAAGGATATACCCAGGCTGGCGACGATGAAGCCAATCCTGAAAAGCGACGGCGCGCTTATACCAACCTGCAATGATCATAACCCACTGGCCCATTTGCGGTGCCCGATGGTCATAATGCGCCAAGGCTGATCTATGAGTTTGTTCCACGCCTCGCAGCAGAGGTCGACGATATTGTCGTGGGAAGTGAACACCCGGTTGGAGAGCCAGTTGTCGCGCATGAACTGCCAGATATTCTCAACCGGGTTGAGTTCAGGACATTTGGCCGGAAGCGCGATGATGCTGATATTGCCGGGAACATCCAGCTTGTCAGTCATATGCCAACCGGCTTGATCCATCAGTATAACAGCGTGAGCGCCAGGAGCGACGGCGAGCGCTATTTCTGTCAGATGGAGTGTCATGGTTTCGGTATTGCAGAACGGCAGCACCAGCCCCGCGCCCTTGCCGTGCTCCGGGCAGATTGCGCCGAAGATATAGGCCGATTTGGTCCGCTGGTCTTTGGGTGCCGATGGCCGCGTCCCGCGTCTGGCCCAACGCCGCGTGATCTTGTTCTTCTGGCCAATCCGCGCTTCGTCCTGGAACCAAATCTCTATCGGCGTGCCCTTCGGGAGAGTTGCTCTGACCTTTGCAAGCTCGGCGGCAAAGCCCCCTTTTTAAAGGCCTCCATCGCAAGCTCGTTCTGGGCGTAGTGGCGAGGCCGCGCCGTCAGCTTGACATAGCCCAGTCTCTTTAGCTCACGCCCCACGGTCGTTGCATCAAGCGAGACAGCAAATTCGTAATGAAGCCACTGGACCAAGTCGACCAGCCGCCAGCGAACGACGCCATGGATCGCCGGGATCGGGCCGCACTCGACCATTTCGACAAGCGCGCGGCGCTGGGCATCATTGAGCAGCGACTGTCTTCCCGGGGCCTTGCCATCGAGCAGCCCATCGGGACCTCGGGCGTTGAACCTCACCACCCAGTCACGCACGATCTGTAAGCCCACCCCGCCGATCCGCGCCGCCCTTGTCCGGCTGCCACCGTCGTAGATCTCGGCCAATGCCAAAAGCCGGCGGGCCTGGTTCGCACTTTTCGACTTCCGCGCCAGTCGCCTCAAGGCAGTGCCGTCAAAATCATCCCGCAAGCTAATCGCTGATCCCATGTCACGTCCTCCAAATGAAGAACAACATAGAATCAGACTTTCCACCGTTTGGGAATCCCAAATCTGAGTCAGCCTCACCGCAGCTTGGTATTACCCGGCTACAAGCAGGGCCATTCGCCAGCAAAGCGGACGCCGAGGCAATCTGTAAAAAGTTGAAGGCAAGCGGGCAGCCATGCCTCACCCTATCCGCGTCTTAGGGTCAGGACCCTATCCGCATCTTAGGGTCAGGACCCTAGCGGCACAATCTTTCGATGCCTCGGCCAAGCGTGTCACGTGCGGCAGCGCTGCCAGTTTCAATCATGAAATACTGCGTGCCGGAAAAACTTACCCGGTCCGTGCAATATTGCGCGCAACCGCTGTCGAGCGCTGCGGGGAAACGCAGTTCAAAACCATCATAGCGCGCGGTGAACTTGCAAGACCCTTGCCCGCTGAGGCTGATTTCCACATTTTCGCCGTTTAATTTCGCTGTGCCTATGCCCTCGCATTTGCTTTCAGAGCCGATGGTGGAGAGAAAGCCGATGGCAAAGTTGTTTTCAGTCCTTTCGACCGCGCAAAACCTATCGACCCCAAGGTCGCCGTGCGTTTCGTATCGCCCGGCAAGGCCACTGTTCTTTGGATCAGGCAGAATGCCTGCTTCTATGGCCTTTGCATCCAGAGCCGGGCCTGCATTGTCGCTGCCCCCCAGCAAAAATGGCAATCCGTCTCCGCAAGCCATTAACAGGCAACAAAAGGGTACACAGAAAAAAGCCGACGCTTTCAAACGGGTTCCAACCCGCCATCGGTCACCTTGCGATAAAAACAGCTTCTTGCGCCGGTATGGCAGGTCGGACCTTGCGGCCGTGCGATGATCCATATTGCGTCTTGATCGCAGTCGATGCGCATTTCAACGATATGCAAGACATTGCCGCTGCTTTCGCCCTTTTGCCAAAGCCGCTGGCGGCTGCGCGAAAAAAATGTGGCACAGCGGCTTTCGATGCTTTTCGCAAGCGCCTCTGCATTCATATGCCCCACCATTAACACGGTGCCATCGGCTTCATCCGTGATGACGGCAGTCACCAATCCATTGGCGTCATATTTGGGGTCAAGCACCCATCCGCTTTCTCGTTCGTCGGTCATGCGGGTTGCGTAACCCAACCATCTTTGCCCCGCCAACATTTTCTTTCTGATAATCATACGACAAGGGGGAGACAATTGTAACAGCCATGCCTATAGGCGACGCAGCGAAGCGCAGCGGGATTCGATATATGCTGACCACCGACCCTTTTGATGACGACAAACTTCGCGAGGAGTGCGGGATTTTCGGTGTCTACGACACGGAAGGCGCTTCTGCGATGGTGGCACTTGGACTCCACGCCCTCCAACATCGCGGGCAAGAGGCCGCAGGCATCACCAGCTTTGACGATCATGATTTCCACACGCACCGCGCGATGGGCCATGTCGCGGGCAATTTTGACCGTGAAGAAATCATTGGCGGCTTGGTCGGACGATGCGCCATTGGCCATGTGCGTTATTCGACCACTGGCGAAACATCCCTGCGCAATGTGCAGCCTTTATATGCCGATCTTGCCACAGGCGGGTTCGCTATTGCGCACAACGGCAATATCTCGAACGCGATGACCGTGCGCCGTGACCTTGTGCGCCGCGGGTCGATTTTCCAGTCCACATCCGACACCGAAGTGATCATCCATCTGGTCGCGACCTCCGGCTACCGGACGTTGCTCGACCGTTTGATTGACGCGTTGAAGCGCGTTGAGGGTGCCTATTCGCTCCTGTGCCTGACAACAGAGGGCATGATTGCCTGCCGCGACCCGTTGGGCATTCGGCCATTGGTCATGGGCAAGCTGGGCGACACCATCATCTTTGCCTCGGAAACCGTTGCGCTTGATATTGTGGGTGCCGAATATATCCGGTCGGTCGAGCCCGGCGAATTGGTTGTGGTGCGCGGAACGGATATCCAGTCGCACAAGCCGTTCATTCCCATTTCGCAACGGCCCTGCATTTTTGAGCATGTCTATTTCTCACGACCCGACTCAATCGTCGAAGGCATCAGCGTTTATTCGGTGCGCAAGGCGATTGGTGCCGAACTTGCGCGCGAAAATGGCGTCGATGTCGATTATGTCATTCCAGTGCCCGATAGCGGCACGCCTGCGGCCATCGGTTATGCCGAAGCCGCCAAAATCCCGTTTGAACTTGGCATCATCCGTTCGCATTATGTCGGCCGCACCTTCATTCAACCCGGCGACGGAGTCCGCCATCTGGGGGTGAAGTTAAAGCATAATGCAAACAGAAACCTGGTTGCAGGCAAACGCATCGTCCTTATCGACGATTCCATCGTCCGTGGCACAACTTCGCTCAAAATCGTGCAGATGATGCGCGAAGCTGGCGCTGCCGAAGTGCATATGCGCATTGCAAGCCCGCCCACCATGAACAGTTGCTTTTACGGCGTGGATACGCCCGAACGCTCTAAGCTGCTCGCCAGCCGCATGGATATCGAAGAAATGCGACAGTTTATTCAGGCCGACAGCCTTGCGTTCCTGTCGATTGACGGCCTCTATCGCGCGCTGGGCGAAGATTCGCGCCATGCGGACAAGCCGCAATATTGCGACGCATGCTTCACAGGCGATTATCCCACCACCCTGACCGACCATGAAGAGCATGAGGCAAGTGACCTCATGATGCTTGGCGGCCAAAAACGGGCATAACCATGGCGAACGCATTTGCAGGCAAGATTGCGCTGGTAACCGGTGCAAGTCGCGGGATTGGCGCGGCGACGGCGACGGCACTGGCGGCGCAAGGCGCACATGTGATTTTGACCGCACGGACGGCAAAAGACCTTGAGGCTGTCGAAGACGTTATTTTTGACGCCGGCGGTAATGCGACCATCGCCCCACTTGATTTGACCGATGGCGACAGCATATCGCGCCTCGCTATTGCCGTGACGGAGCGTTGGGGCAAGCTCGATATCCTTGTCTTGAACGCCGCAATGCTTGGGACGTTAAGCCCGGTGCCCGCGATTGATGGCGCGGAATTTGCGCGATTGTTCACATTGAATGTAACGGCACAGCAAGTGATGATCGCATCATTTGATGCCTTGTTACGCAAAAGTGACGCAGGCCGATTATTGGCGCTCACATCCTCCGTGGGCGCAACCCCGCGTGCATTTTGGGGCGCATATGGCGCATCAAAGGCCGCGTTGGAAAATCTGGTCGAATGCTATGGCGATGAGGTCAAGAACCTGTCGCAAGTGCGCACTGTTATCGTCGACCCCGGCCGCACACGCACCGCAATGCGGGCGAAGGCTTATCCGGGCGAGGACCCGTCAACGGTCAAAGAGCCATCGGTTGTTGCAGATGCAATCGTGCAGATGCTCAAAACCGAGTTCGCGACCGGGCACCGGTTGGTGGTTGAGGGATAGCGTTACCAATCCAAAATTTGTCATTACCGCGAAAGCGGGAATCCATGGGCTGACGATCCAGTTTAGACCAAGGGTGCCGTTTTCGCGAACAGCTTCGGCCATGGATTCCCGCCTTCGCGAGAATGACAATCGTTGTTGGTCGATTAATCTTTCGTTACAGCGAAAGCCGCCAACGCCCGTTCACGCGCGGCTTTGTGACCAATGATCTTGCGTGGATAGCTTTTCGGGCGCGCGCCATATTCATCTGGGTCGTGGATATAAGGCTCCTGCAACGCCGCAAGTTCGGGCACCCAAGTGCGAATATAACGTGCGGCATCGAATTTCTCCGATTGCGACAATGGCGCCATGATGCGCACGAACATGTTGCTGTCAACACCCGTGCCAGCGGTCCACTGCCAATTGACGGCATTGCTGCCATAATCGGCATCGACCAACGTATCCCAAAACCACTTCTCGCCTTCGCGCCAGTCAATCAGCAGATGTTTGACCAGGAACGACGCCGTTATCATGCGCACGCGGTTGTGCATCCACCCCGTCGCCCATAATTGCCGCATGCCGGCATCGACGATGGGATAGCCCGTCTGTCCCTTGGTCCAAGCAACAAAATCCGCCTTCACCGCCGGATCGGACAGGTCGCGCCAAGGGAGCTTATCGAAGGCATCGCGCGCATTTTTTGCGCCATATTCCGGCATCTGGACAATGACATTTTGCGCATAATCCCGCCAGACCAGTTCTTTCAGGAACACATCCACCGAACCACCCGCCTGCATCGTTGCATGCCAGCACGCAGCGGGCGAAATCTCTCCAAAGTGCAAATGCGCCGACAGAAAGGATGAACCTTCTACAGACGGCAGGTTGCGTTTTTCATCGTAAAATCGGGCCTTATCAACAAACGCCTCGATCCGATCTTTTGCGCCCGCCGCACCCGGCGTCCACATGCGCACCATATCGCTCGACCAATCAGGCTTAGTTGGTAGCAAGCTCCATGCAACGATATCCTCGCTCGCTGGCCAGTTCTCTGGCGTATCGACATGCGTGGGTGGTGCCAATGGCGCTGGCGGCGGCATATGCTGCCACAAGGCGCGCATGAAGGGCGTGTAGATTTTATACTGCCCGCCGCTACCGGTTGTCACGGCCCCTGCGGGCAGCAAATAATTACCATCATGACAGATGAGAGAACAGCCTTCGCCCAATCCGTTCGCGACCGCTTTTTCGGCATTACGCCACCAAGGTTCATAATGGCGGATGCAATGAATGGCCGACGCATTGGTCTCAGCGGCCAATGCGCACAAAATCTCGTCGGATTTGCCCGCCCGCAGGATTAACCTTGAACCCAATTTCTGCAAATCCTGATCCAGCGCCTTCAGGCTATGGTGCAGCCACCAGCGTGAAGCAGCGCCCATTTTGCGATGTTTTGGCGTGTCGTCATCAAGAATATAGAGCGGAATGATCGGCGCGCCACTTGCCAGCGCAGCCGCCAATGCGGGCTGATCCGATAGGCGTAAATCACGACGGAACCAGAGAATCACGGGTGCGGTCATTTGCCCTCATCTCCGATCGGAAAGAACACAGAAAACCGGTCACCAACCATCGGGTCGACAAAGCGTTGGTCGGACACTTTCAGCGTCTTTTTATCGCCCTCGCCAACAATCTGCGCAACGGGCATGCGGGACCAGAACAGCAACGGTGACTGCTCAACGACATTTGCTGCAAACGCCCTCTTATCCTCCACGCCCATATAATGCGCGCGCGCGCTATCATCGACGCGTACATCATCGAACGCGCTGTAGCTGCCCTGCCCATAATATCTGTCGTCGCGCCACAGCATTTCCCGTTTCCAGAATATCACCGGAACCGGGTTTGCGACCACCAAAGCGGGAACAAGATCATGCTTTTGCCGCACCGCCTCCGCCGTCAATTGCTCCGCGCGGTCGGTTATCAGGCCATTAGCCAGAATATACGCGCAGATGGCCGTGAAGCTCACCAACGCCGGCATGCGCCAGTTTTTACCATGAAGTTCACGACGTTGCGAAACCCAGACACCAGCGATCAGCGCAGCCCATAGCCAGATATCAATAATGAACAAGGTATCACCGTAGAACCACTGGCTGGAAAAGGGCTCCAACAACCGAATGCCATAGCTGTTGAACCAATCAAACAACGGATGGCTGAGGCAGCCAATATAGGCGAGCGCCAGCAACCAGCCTTTATGCACTGGCAACCGCTTTTCCGGCCGCTTGCCGCGCTGTGTCTGCCAGCGGTCAAACGCAAGCATGATGCCCCACAGCAACAACGGCAAGACCAACATCGCAATCGGCCCATGCGTTAGCCCGCGCCGCAACGCGAGATGCTGTTGTCCGCCAAGCAAAGTCGCCACGGCGTCAATATCTGGGATGTTCGCCGCGATAATCAGCGTCGGCATCGCAAGGCCAGTTTTTCGTTTCAAACCCATCTGCCCAATAAGCGCGCCGACGAGGCTGTGTGTGAGATTATCCATGAAGCAACTGCTGACGGATTAGGGCCGGAATGGCAATACGGCGTTATCGCGATGCGGACTTTGTTCATGCAAAGTGACGGAGAACGTGCAACGGGGAGCCCGGGTTCAAACAGCCGGTAATGTCTACCGCTTTCGTGTCTTTGTGCGCACCAAATCGCCGCACGACCCAATATGCTGGACCTACCTCGCCAGCCGACCTATGAGCCTTTGAACATGGAGATACAAATGACTGAAACCACGCCCTTTGTCCGCCCTGATGTGGCCTTGTTCCTGCAATTTTTGAATGCCGTTCCCGGCCCTAAATTTTGGGAAGTTTCCGCCGATGAAGCGCGCGCGATAACGACTGCCATGCGTGATGTTGCCGATGCGCCAGTGGGTGAACTTGCCGTCATTCGCGATATAGACATTCCCGGCCCCGCAGGAACAATCCCGGCACGGATTTATGACAACCGCGCCGATCGTGGCCCTGGCCCTGTTATGGTGTTTTACCATGGCGGCGGCTTTGTGATCGGCAGCCTGTATACGTATGAGCCTTATTGCGCCGAAGTCGCGCGATTGCTCGACCTGCCGGTTATCTCCATAGATTATCGTCTATCGCCGGAATATCCCTTCCCCGCGCCTGCGGAAGATTGCGAAGCCGCAACGCGGTGGATCGCGTCTAGCCCGGCGGAATTGGGCCTAAAGGTAACTGGTCTCATCACATCGGGCGATAGCGCGGGCGGCAACCTGACCATTGTGACCAGTATGGCACTGCGCGACAAGCCCGCTGCCGTTCCAGTGCTATTGCAGTTTCCCATTTACCCTGTCGTCACACTTGACCCCGATTGGCCAAGCATGCGCGAATTTTCCAATGGCTATTTGCTGACCGAAGAAGCCATGACCTATTTCGGCCAAGGCCATGCAGCGGTGCCGGGTGACTATCGCTCGGAACCACTTAACTTCCCACAGGAAGGCATGCCGCCCAGCCTGGTGACTACCGCCAGCTTGGACCCCTTGCGTGATCAGGGCCTTGCCTATGTGGAAAAGCTGGAACAAGCAGGCGTTCATGTTCAACATATCAGCGCCGATGGCAATATCCACGGCCATATCAACATTCGCCAAGCCATTCCGTCGGTTCAGGCCGATATCGAAGGCTATGTTAAGGCTCTCAAAAATATGCTCGCCGAAGTGATGCCATCTGTATGACCGCTCCATTGGACGAACTGCCTTACCGCCCCTGCGCCGGCATCATGCTTGCCAATATGCAAGGCAAGATATTCGTGGGGCAGCGCATGGACAGGCCCGAAGGCACCGACGCATGGCAGATGCCGCAGGGTGGAATTGACGACGGCGAAGAGGCAGAGACCGCTGCTTTACGTGAATTGTTCGAAGAAACCGGCGTCCGCGCTGACCTCGTGAACATTCTCGCCCGCAGCAAGGAAGAGCATTTCTACGATTTACCCGACGATATGATTGGGCAGATATGGAAGGGCAAATATCGCGGTCAGCGGCAAATGTGGTTTCTCATGCGGTTCAAAGGTACAGACGCCGATATCAACATTGAAACCGAGCATCAGGAGTTTAGTAGTTGGCAATGGGTGGACGCCCCCCGATTGCCGCAGCTTATCGTGCCGTTCAAAAAGCGGCTATATGAAAATATTCTCTCTGAATTTGCCGACCTGATTTAGGGCCCCGACCCTAAGCCTAAGCGGTCAATTCGCCTTAGGCTCTGGCGTTGCGCCCAATGTCGCTTTCAGGTCAACCGCACTGGCCTGCGCCTGTTCTTTGCGTGACGCCGCGTCAATGGCGCGTGAAAGCCGGGTGACGGAGGCGCAATCGGCGCGGCACACATTGGTCAGACGGGCCATATTCTTGCGTGCCTGTTCCAGCGCGCCTTTTGCAATAAAGGCATCGGCTTGCTCGGCCAAAGCGATCTGGTCGTTAGGATCAATCTCAAGCGCTTCTGTGTAGAGACCAATAGCCTTACCGTTCAACCCTTGGGACTTTACGGCGCGCGCCATCGCGACATAAGCGGCGCGGTTGCGCGGGTCGACCGCGAGCGCGGTCTCATACCAGCCAATTGCGCTATCGACGCGACCAGCGCTGACTTCTTCGTCGCCGGTTTTAACCAAAGCGATTGAGCGCGCATCAACATCATCGTCCGCCCGCCCGCTAATGCTGGCGCTCGACATAATGGCGAACGTAAGTGACAGGGCAATAGTTGCGGGAGAAAAACGCATAATCAGTATCCAAATATTTTTGCCTCGCGACGCTATCACAGCTTTTGGAGCCTCGCGAAGAAAAATCCATCGCTATTATCATGTAACGGTGTCAGCAGCACACCATCGCCATCGGCACGGCCCATAGAAACGCCGGTTTGCACCGTGCGCCAGCCATTATGCGATTTCAAAAACGCTGCCACTTGCCCCTTGCCCTCATTTTCAATGAGCGAGCATACGGCATATACCAAATGCCCGCCACGCGCGACCATTTCCGAACCAATGTCTAACAGCTTGGCCTGTTCATCGACCACACGCTTCAACCGTGCAGCGTCCAAGCGCCAGCGCGTTTCGGGGTTCCGCCGCCACGTCCCACTGCCAGAGCAAGGTGCATCGATCAGCACAAGGTCGCAGCCGCCCTTAAGGTCAGACAGCATGTCCTTCTCTTTATTTGGGTTGAGCAACCGTGTTTCGATATTTGTCGCCCCTGCCCGTGCTGCGCGCGGTTTTAGCTGGTCAAGCCGGTTCCGGTTAGTGTCGGTGGCAATTAAGCGTCCAGCGTTGCGCATCGCAGCGGCCAAAGCAAGCGTCTTGCCGCCCGCACCAGCGCACAGGTCAAGCACAGTGCCAAGCCCCTTGGCCTGACAGGCCTCGACGATGAGCTGGCTACCCAAATCCTGAATTTCAACCTGGCCATTTTCAACCGCAACATGGCTGTCGATCGCAGTGCCGCCAGGCAAGCGCAGCGCAAAGTCGAGCGCTGGCAATATTTCCGCCTCTGGCAGCAACGCGGCAACTTCGTCCCGGCGGGCCTTTAACGCATTGACGCGCAGGTCCATCGGCGCGCGGTCCAGCAAGGATGCCTGCTCCGTTTCATCGACAAGTGCGGAGAATAAAGCCTTTATCCATTTGGGCAAGGCACCCCCCGTCGACCGGGCCTCCGCCGGGTCAATGACTGCTGGGCCATAATCGCTGCCGTCGAATAAAGCGGCCAATTCCGGATCCGCATCCGCCATCGCGGCGAAGGCCGAACGCGCGGTTGCCGGTCGTTTACCAAAACGCCGGATAACACCCCACGCCAAATCACGCACCGCGCGGCGGTCCTTTGACCCCGCATAGCGACGCTCGGCAAAAAAGCGTTTGGCAATCTGATCTGCGGATGCTCCGCCATCGCGGGCCGCAAGGATGATGTGGTCAACCAGCTCAATGGCCGATTGCAGGCGCGCAGCGGGCCTCATGCCTTAACGCGTCGGGTAATTGGGTGCTTCGCGTGTGATGGTAACGTCATGAACATGGCTTTCCCGTAATCCGGCATTGGTGATGCGCACAAACTGCGCGCGTTCCTGAAGGTCGGCGATAGTGCGCGAACCTGTATACCCCATGGCAGCCTTCACGCCGCCCACAAGCTGATGAATGACGTCGCGTGCAGGCCCTTTGAAAGGTACCTGCCCTTCAATGCCTTCGGGGACCAGCTTAAGCTGATCCTTGATATCTTGCTGAAAATAGCGGTCGGCGGATCCGCGCGCCATCGCCCCGACACTGCCCATGCCGCGATAGCTTTTATAAACGCGGCCTTGATACAGGAATGTCTCGCCCGGTGCCTCTTCGGTGCCCGCCAGCAATGATCCGACCATCACCGATGATGCACCCGCCGCAAGCGCCTTGGCAACGTCACCCGATGTCCGCAAACCGCCGTCGGCTATCACGGGAATCCCGGATTTTGCAGCTTCTGCTGCCGCTTCCATAATCGCCGTCAATTGCGGCACGCCAACGCCCGCAACCACGCGAGTGGTGCAGATTGACCCGGGGCCAATTCCGACTTTGATGCCATCTGCGCCCGCATCAATCAACGCGCGGGTGGCGGCGGCGGTTGCGACATTGCCGGCCACAATTTGAACCTCTGGCGCCATACGCTTGATTTCGGCAACGGCAGCGGCAACCATCGCGCTATGGCCATGCGCGGTGTCCACAACGATCAGGTCGCATTCCGCGTCAATTAACGCTTTTGTATACGCCAAGCCCTTTTCACCCACGGTGGTTGCTGCCGCAACGCGCAAGCGTCCGGAGCTATCCTTGGTGGCATTGGGGTATAAAACTGCTTTTTCGATATCCTTGACCGTAATCAGCCCAATGCAATGATAGGCATCGTCGACAACCAACAGCTTTTCAATCCGCCGCTGATGCAGCAAACGCCGCGCTTCTTCTTGTGTGACGGATGCAGACACCGTCGCCAAATTTTCATGCGTCATCAGCTCGGACACAGGCTGCGCAGGATTTTCGGCAAAGCGCACGTCGCGGTTGGTCAATATACCCGCAAGCTTGCCACTCGCCTCGACCACTGGAATGCCGGAAATGGCATTTGCGAGCATCAACGCCTGCGCCTCGGCCAAGGTTGCATCCGGCGCGATGGTGATTGGGTTGACGACCATGCCGCTTTCAAAACGCTTCACCTGACGCACCGCGGCGCATTGCTCTTCGATGCTGAGATTGCGGTGCAAGACACCAATGCCGCCAAGCTGCGCCATGACGATGGCCATCCGCGCTTCGGTCACGGTGTCCATCGCCGATGACAAAACGGGGATATTCAATGAGATGCTTTTGGTCAGCCGCGTGCGCGTGTCCGCTTGGCTGGGCAAAATGTCCGACGCGCCCGGCTGCAACAGCACGTCGTCAAATGTCAGACCGAGGGGAATTTCTTTCATGGGGCCACCGCTTTAAGCTTTGATTCGTGGCGGCCCATGTAAACAGTAACCCTTTTATTCGCCAGCCTTCTTCGATTTATATTTTCGCGTGTCGGCAAAATGGCGGCCAAGCGCAATGTGCAGATCGGTATCTTCGGCTGCACCGCCCAATTCGGTGCTGTCGGTCAACTCATCATTTGGACCATGATAATCACTACCCAAAAATTTCTGCAAGAGGTTCAGGTCGGCGAATGAACCGCCCACCATCAACGCAGGAACACCCTTTTGCGCCAGCGCCCACCCGTCCTGCCGTTGAATGAAGGCATTGGCGTCGTTTGATTCTTCAATTGCACGGCCCGTCTTCTTTGCCACGGTTTCAACCACGGCATCTAACGGCGTTGTTCCCCGACCAATAATCGCCACCTTTGACCCGCGCGGTGCAATCGCAATCGTGTCGACATTTAACGACAATATGATCTGGTCCAAAGGCAGCACAGGTTTATCGGCAAAGGCATAAGCGCCCAGCAAACCGCTTTCCTCTGCTGTGGTCGCCAGAAAATAAATATCGCGGTCATGTTTCTTCTTTGCCAAGGCTTCGGCAACTTCGTTCATCATCGCAATGCCGCTGGCGTTATCAACGGCGCCATTACAAATACGGTCGGGCGCGCCTTCTGGCGCACAAATGCCCAGATGGTCCCAGTGCCCCATGAACAACAACGCGCCGCTATTTTTCTTGCGCCCAGCGATCTTGCCGATGACATTTGAACTGTTGAAACGATAAAGGTCTGTTTTTACGTCAAAATCTGCATCAATGCTAAGCGCTTCGCCCGCATAATCCGCCTGCTTTGCGTTGGCGCGCAACGTGTCCCAATCTTGCCCAGCCGCCGTGACCAGCCCGACAACGAACTCCGTGCTGATGGCGCCCTCCAACGCTGCGCGCTTTTCCCGGGCCTCAAGCGCGATGGGTCGCGACAAAAGCTGACGGCGCAATGTTAGCCAATTGCCTTGGCTATCCCCTACAAAAATCACCGCCTCTGCACCCGCCGCGATTAAGGCTTCGCGCCGCGCTCGGGGTGATTTCATGTTATCGGGCACATTTTCGGCTTCAAATAGAACAATCGCCGCCTTACCTTTGACATCAGCGGCGACCTGACCATTTGCTGTCACGCCTGATCCGGTGAACATCAATGGCAAATTGCTGCGCGCATAGTCCGCTTGCTTACCGATTAGAACAATATCGTCCGAAACGATCCGCAATTTGCGTCCCTTTGCCGTAAAAGCATAAGTAGAACTGCCCTGCCCGCGTTGAATGAGGGGCACCGGGTCAAACCAGCTACCGTCGGCAGCCGCAGGTTTCAGTCCGGCCTTGGCCCATGCTTCGGCAATATATTTTACCGTCTTTGCCTCGCCCGCAGTGCCAGGCTTGCGGCCTTCAAATTCATCGCTGGCGAGTATCTCGATATGATCGCGCAAATCGGCTTCTGTCACCGCCTTGGAAAAAGATGGGCTTGCCGCCAAGGCGACCAGACCGAGGAAAATTGACGAATGGACAAGACGCATGAGGGTTCGCTCCAGACGAAGACACGACGTCACCCGTCGCATGTCGGGCACGTTCTGTCGTCAATTGAACGCCCTACATCCATCAATTCATTCATGCGACCTTTAATTGATCATCGCGCGCCTCAACTCGCCGCAATTTTTGCGACCGCTTTTAGGCATGCGCCAACCCGTCGCCTTGGGCGACAGATTTTGTGACTCGGTCGAGCGTGGCAGCATTAGATATTGTAAAATGAGGTAAATGCTCCCGCCAATATCCGATTTTGCTTGCAACGTCCGCATAATCCAACACAATCTGTGATCCAGCAAACGGGAGGATTTTCATGGAATATTTCTTCGGCCTACTGGCCTTGATCGTCATCATCTTTGTGATGATGGGCGTAACTGTGGTGCAACAAGGTTTTGTTTACACCATCGAACGGTTCGGTCGCTACACTTATGCGGCGCAGCCGGGTCTCACCATCATCATCCCGTTCTTCGACCGTGTCGGCCGCAAGGTGAATGTTATGGAGCAAGTGCTCGACATTCCGGGGCAGGAGATCATTACCAAGGACAACGCCATGGTCGGCGTCGATGCGGTTGTGTTTTTCCAAGTGCTCGATGCCGCTAAGGCCGCTTATGAGGTATCTGACCTGTATAACGCGATCATGCAGATTACGACGACCAACCTGCGGACCGTGATGGGCAGCATGGACCTTGACGAGACCCTGTCGAAACGCGACGACATCAACGGCCGCCTGCTCTCGGTGGTTGACCATGCCACCAGCATGTGGGGCGTGAAGATCACCCGTGTTGAGGTGAAGGACATTCGCCCGCCAGCCGACATCTCCAACGCCATGGCGCGTCAGATGAAGGCGGAGCGCGAAAAGCGTGCGCAAATATTGGAGGCCGAGGGCCTGCGCGCCGCCGAAATCCTGCGCGCAGAGGGTGAAAAGCAAAGCCAGATTCTACAGGCGGAAGGCCGAAAAGAAGCCGCCTTTCGCGATGCCGAAGCCCGCGAACGTGAAGCAGAGGCCGAAGCCAAAGCCACCGTGATGGTGTCCGAATCCATCGCGTCATCAGGCACGCAGGCGCTGAATTACTTCATTGCCCAAAAATATACCGAAGCGATCAGTCAGTTTGCGACATCGCCCAATGCCAAGACCATATTGTTCCCGGTTGAGGCGACGCAATTGATTGGCACGCTTGGCGGCATTGGGGAATTGGCGAGAGAGGCGCTGGCTCCAAAGGACCAATGAGCGCATAGGGGGCGGCAATATGGACCGCCGTTCCCTATTTTGTCATTCCCGCAGGCGTGACAAACGGTTATGAAGATTCACCGAAGGCGCAGGAGTGATAAAATGGCAGAATGGCTCGACACAATATCAACGCACTGGTTCTGGCTATCGCTTGGGCTGATCTTGGGTGTGGCCGAAATGGTTGCGCCGGGTTTCTTCCTGATGTGGCTTGGCCTTGCCGCGTTGATTGTCGGCATATTGGATTATTTCCTACCGATCACCCTTGCCTATCAAGTCGCGATGTTCGCCACATTGTCGGTCCTTACTGTCTTTGCAGGTAAGAAATTTCTGCAGAAAAATCCCATTGAATCCGACGACGTCAATCTGAATGATCGCGGCGCGCGCATGACCGGCGAAATCGTCACCGTGGTTGAACCTATCGCCAACGGCCATGGCCGCGTGAAAGTCGGAGACAGCGTATGGAACGCGCGCGGCCTGGATGCAGCTATGGGGGCCAATGTGCGAGTCATCGGGTCGGACGGCGCGGTGTTGTTGGTTGAGGGCACCTGAGCGGATATTGCCACGCTTGCAATGTAGGATTTGTTTTGAGAGAGTCGGCCGCGTCAGCGCTTTTTGGCGTGGACGCGGTTCTTTGACATCGTGATCTGGTTCTTGTTCAAAGCAAATTGCACCGCTAAATTCATTGGCCTGCGGTTACCTCTTGATGCCGCAACCCGGCCCGTGCGTACAGCCGTTTAGGTGAGACCTTAGTGTGACCTTTGACGCTTTTCTGGGGGTTTCCACGGCCTTCGGTATTATTTACATTTGATCGAGGCCAACAAGGTCAGGCGCAACAAATGTCCGCCTGGCCTGCGCTGAAAATAATAGTTCTTTTGAATAAAAGCGAAGCGGCAAATCTCGCGTTCCCCGCGGGGACAGCAACAATCTGTTGACCGCCTCATAAAGCGGCAGGTCGGTCGCGACTTCTGCCAAATACGCCCCCACCCCCGCAATATACACCTGCGTAATCGTTTCATGATAGCCTTGCGTGTCGTCATTCACGCCGCCGCTGGCGACGTTGTAAGCCGAAATAATTGCGGGCAGTTCGCGCTCTATATCGATATTGGCCCGATGACGCAGTAGCCAGCAGCACGCCGCCAAATGCGCCTCATGCGTCCATGCCGCACGCGGCAAAGTGGCGGCCAACAAACCCTCGCCAATGGCGACGATGGATGCATCGTCGTGAAACAAGCGAATGTCAAAACTGGTCATTTTCCGGACTTCCAACTGGTCCGGCATATCCGGACGCGTTAAGCGGCTTTAGGTGCCGACTGCCTTACGCCTTCATCAACATGATCGGCAAATTGCGCGAAATTATCAATGAATTGTTGCGTCAGCTTTTGCGCGGTCACATCATATTCCGCGCCGTCGGACCATGCCGCACGAGGGTCAAGAATGCCGCTGTCGACGCCTGGCACGGCAACCGGAAATTCAAAGCCAAAGTTTGGATCCTTACGGAATTCGGCATTGTTCAGGCTGCCATCCAACGCTGCGTTCAAAAGCGCGCGCGTGGCCTTGATCGGCATGCGGCTGATGCCGGGCATCGTTGCCTTGCCACCGGTCCAGCCGGTGTTGACCAACCAGCATTGGACGTTGCCCTTGGCAATGCGCTCTTTCAACAAATTGCCATAGACGCTCGGGTGACGCGGCATGAATGGCGCGCCAAAGCAGGTGGAGAATGTCGCCTCCGGCTCCGTCACGCCAATTTCGGTCCCGGCAACACGCGCAGTATAGCCCGAAAGAAAGTGATACATCGCCTGATCAGGCGTTAACCGCGCGATGGGCGGCAACACGCCATAGGCATCAGCGGTCAGGAAAATGATCGTCTTGGGCACGGGACCCATATTCTTTTCCGACGTGTTCGGAATAAATTCGATGGGGTACGAACCACGGCTGTTTTCGGCGAGGCTATTGTCGTCGAAATCCAATTCCCGCGTTTCCGGGTCAATGACCACATTTTCGAGCACAGTACCAAAACGCTTGGTTGTGGCGAAAATCTCCGGCTCGGCCTCTGCCGACAGGCGAATCATTTTGGCGTAGCAACCACCTTCAAAGTTGAATATAGCGGTGTCGGACCAGCCATGTTCATCATCGCCAATCAAGGTGCGGCTGGCGTCGGCAGACAAGGTAGTCTTACCGGTGCCTGACAAGCCAAAAAATACCGCAGTATGACCGTCCGCACCAATATTCGCCGAGCAATGCATCGGCATAACACCCTTTACCGGCAACAAATAATTGAGGATGCCGAACACCGACTTCTTCATTTCGCCCGCATAAGCGGTGCCGCCAATCAGGATCAGCTTTTCGGTAAAGTTGACCGCAATCACCGTCTCGCTGCGGCAACCATGGCGCGCCGGGTCCGCGCGGAAGCTTGGCAAATCGATGATGGTGTATTCGGGTTCGAAACTTGCCAATTCATGCGGCGTCGGGCGCACCAGCAGCGTCCGGATGAACAGGTTATGCCACGCAAATTCGTTGATGACGCGGACATTGACGCGATGCTCAGGCTGCGACCCGCCGAACAGGTCCGCGACGTATAATTTGTCTTTACCGCCAAGCGCCGCAATGAAATCTGCCTTCAACGCTGCGAAATGCGCAGGATCCATGGCTACGTTGGATTTGCCCCACCAGATGCTGTTTTCGGTCTCGGCATCGCGAACGATATATTTATCCTTCGCCGAGCGGCCAGTATGCGTGCCGGTTTTGACAACAAGCGGGCCATCCTTGGCCAATATGCCTTCTGAATTGGCCAAAGCGGCCTCTACCAACGGCGCCGTGCCGAGGTTGCAAAACAGTGTCGCATCCGTGCCAAAACCCTGTTGCGAAAGTGAGATATTCAGTGGTGTCGACATTAAATGCTCCGGCAAAAGTGCGAATCTAGGGCATACGTATGCACTGTGAAGACGCCGCCGGTATACGATGCATCATCGAAGGTCAAATAGGGGACGTATCAATTTACAGGACAAAGGTTATCCACGACAGACTTCGCATAGCATGAGCAATAGATTGAACCCCTGACGTTGCCACCCTATAGTCAGAGGATGAGCGCCAATATCGCCTTGGTTGATGACGACCGGAACATCCTGACCTCTGTATCTATTGCGATGCAGGCCGAAGGATATGTGACGCGGATATATTCGGACGGCGAAACTGCGTTAAAGGCGTTGATCGAAAATCCCGCAGACCTTGGTATTTTCGACATTAAAATGCCGCGCATGGACGGGCTTGAACTGCTGCGTCGGCTGCGCGAAAAAAGCGATATGCCCGTCATCTTCCTAACGTCAAAGGATGAGGAGCTGGACGAGGCACTTGGCCTCGCCATGGGCGCCGATGACTATATAACCAAGCCATTTTCGCAACGGCTTTTGATTGCGCGGGTGAAAGCCATATTGCGACGCGCAACCTATGACAAAGTCGCTGGCAATGGCGAGGCGGAGCCCGAACCAGAACCCATGGTGCGTGGCAAGCTAGAAATGGACCCGGCACGGCACCACGTCAAATGGGACGGGAGGTCGCTTACACTTACGGTGACAGAGTTTATGATCCTTGAGGCGCTGGCCAATCGACCGGGCGTCGTGCGCACCCGCGATCAACTCATGGACGCGGCGTATCAGGACGACGTCTATGTGGACGACCGAACCATTGACAGCCATATCAAAAGGCTCCGGCGCAAATTCCGTGAAATTGACCCTGAATTCACCGCTATTGATACGCTTTATGGGGCCGGATATCGCTTCGCAGACAGCTGAGCCCGCTGATCTGCAGCTGGGATGGAGCCGGGGGTTATCGCTGACCACCCGTATACTTGCCGTCAACCTCTTCGTGCTTGCTCTGCTGGGTGCCGGTCTGTTCTTCCTCGACAGCTATCGCGTCCGGTTAATTGCAGAGCGCGAAAACGCAGCCCGCGTTCAGGCCAGCTTCCTGGTATCCAGCCTGCCCCTTATCACCACGCAAAAGCGGGACGACTATATCGCCAGATTTGGTCAATTGAACCTGTCGCGGATCCGCGTTTACGACCAAGACGGAACGAAAATATTAGACAGCTTTGCTGGCCGACAACCCACTTATGTCTTTCGCGACCCAGACAGCGAACCTTGGCCCAAAATTGCAGCACGCTGGATGGATGTCCTATTCGATTTCCTCGTCGGCGCGGCCAAGCTGGAACGCTTTGTTGAGCCTGTAGAAGATATCCCTTCCGCATGGCCAGAAATTCGCGCGGCAACGCCTTCCAAAGCCGCCTCGATGGTGCGCTTTGCGCCCGACCTGACGCACATGATTAGCGCAGCCTCAACTGCGCGCGACCGAAGCTTTACTGTGCTGACCACCGCCAATGAACGCGACATCCGCTTGTTCGTCCGGGCAGAGCGGTTCAACGTCGGCATGTTCTTCCTTTTTGCGCTTGGCATCGGCGTTATGCTTTCCATATTTCTTGCCCGCACCATCGTCCGTCCGTTGCGCCATCTGGCCCGCGCCGCCATAAAGGTTCGGCTTGGTCGCGCACAAGAGGTTACCGTTCCCCGCCTGCCCTCGCGCCGCGACGAAATTGGTATGTTGGCACGTGCGCTTTCGGATATGAGCATAGCGCTTCGCCAACGGATCGACGCCACCGAAGCCTTTGCCGCCGATGTCGCGCATGAAATTAAAAATCCGCTTGCTTCTCTGCGCTCCGCACTTGATGGCGCAGAGCGGATTGAAGACCCAAAATTGCGTAAACAATTGATGGATGTCGCAAAAGCCGACGTACTTCGAATGGACCGCCTTATAAGCGATATTTCGGACGCCAGCCGGGTGGATTCCCAACTGGCCAAAGCGAAGTTTGAACCTATCGACCTTGGCGACATGATCGAGCAATTGCTTCAGGCACGCGAAGACCGGGGCAGCGACAAAGATGTCGACATTGCCTTTGCACGACCACGCCGGAAAATCGCGACAGTGATGGGTGAGGATGTCCGTCTTGAACGCATGTTGACCAACTTGATCGATAATGCGGTTTCCTTCTCACCGCCCGGAGCAGTCGTCGAAATATCCGCGACGGTTGCCGATGAAGACGTCATCATTCGGATCAGCGATGAAGGCCCGGGTGTGCCACCACAAGAGCGGGAGGCCATTTTCCGACGCTTCCACAGCGAACGGCCAGCGACCGAGAATTTTGGTAAGCATAGCGGGCTTGGCCTCGCCATTGCGCGGACAATTATAGAGGGGCATCATGGACGCATTGCAGTACGCGACCGGGTCGATGGCAAAGGCGGGGCATGCTTCGAAATCGCCCTACCCTGCGCTGCTGCGGCAACGCTTTAATGTCGGACATGGTGCATGGTAGCGCAGTCGCCATTGACGGGAACGGGTTGCTGTTGCTTGGGCCGTCCGGCAGCGGAAAATCAGACTTGGCGCTTCGCCTGATTGACCGCGGAGCAAAGCTGATCTGCGACGATATATTACACATCGAAAGCTGCAATGGTTTGCCACAACTGACCATTGCGCCAAATATAGCCGGAAAAATAGAAGTGCGTGGCATTGGGATATGTCCCATTGATTTCGTCGATTGCGCACCACTGCGCCTCATCGTACAATTCACGCAGGACGTGGACCGCATGCCGCCAGAGCATCAGAGCATAACCATAGCCGGTTACTCCGTGCCCATGTTCAAGCTGGACCCATTTCAGGCGAGCAGCGCATTAAAGGTGGAATGGGCGCTCCGGTCGGTCATTGACGCTGGGTTGCACCCGGTGGCAAACGCCGATGCCACGTCGAATGAAAGCGTAACAATGTGACCCAGAACACAGCCCCCGAACCGCAGAAAATCCTGTTGATTACCGGTGTGTCCGGCGCAGGTAAGACAACCGCGCTTAAAACGCTGGAAGACCTGGGTTGGGAAACGGTCGACAATTTCCCGATTAAGCTGGCAGGCCAGTTGCTTAAAATTCCCGCATCGGGCGGTGAAAATGGACCAAATATTCCGCTGGCGCTGGGCTTTGATAGCCGGACACGCGGTTTTGATGCCGAGGCGTTGATTCGGCAAATC
Organism: Sphingorhabdus sp.; assembly: GCF_023910635.1. Classification (GTDB taxonomy): domain Bacteria; phylum Pseudomonadota; class Alphaproteobacteria; order Sphingomonadales; family Sphingomonadaceae; genus Sphingorhabdus_B. The sequence continues at coordinate 64,149 of NZ_JAAVVZ010000011.1, forward strand.
AGGAAACTGCAGGCGCAAGCTAACCTTGAAATAATGACGCTGTTTTTGGATTGCGCAGGCGTCGAGATCGAGCGCCGCTACGCGGAAACCCGCCGCCGTCACCCGATGGCGCAAGACCGGCCTGCGATGGACGGCATCGCCATTGACCGGGCCGTGATGGAGCCATTTCGCCGATGGGCGGAGGCCGTCATTGATACAAGCAAGCTGTCGGCGCATGATTTGCAAGTCGTCATCCGCGAAAGGTTCAGCAGCGATACGTCTCTGCACTCAAATATCACGGTATCAAGCTTTGGCTTTTCGCGCGGAGTCCCGCACAATGCCGACCTGGTATTCGACTTGCGTTTTTTACGGAACCCGCACTGGGACGGCAATTTGCGACCCCTGACGGGGTTGGATGGGGCGGTTGCCGATTATGTTGCCGCCGACCCGAAATATGATGAAGCCATGCATAAAATCCGTGACCTTCTGCGGTTCCTGCTGCCGCTCTATGACACGCAGGGTAAGGCTTATATAAATATCGCCTTTGGGTGCACGGGTGGACGGCACCGGTCTGTCCATGTTGCCGAAACTTTTGGCGCTTGGTTGCGTGAGGATGGCTTTGCCTTGAAGGTGGCACATCGCGATCTGACATTAAGACCGATTGACGCGCTGGAAGAGCCTGCTAACGGCGCAGACAGATTAACGTCGCGACAAGGCAGCAACATCACATGATCGGTTTGATTTTAGTCACGCATGGGAAACTGGCGAACGAGTTTCTTGTCGCGCTTGAACATGTTGTGGGGCCACAAAAGGACGTTGCGACCATCTGCATCGGCCCGCATGATGATATGGAAGCGCGACGCAATGAAATCGCGGCTGCTATCAAAAAAGTCGATACAGGCAAGGGCGTCATCATCCTATCCGATCTGTTCGGCGGAACGCCTTCAAATCTCTCCATTTCCTTGCTCGATAGCGGACGCGTTGAAGTCATCGCTGGCGTGAACCTGCCCATGCTCATCCGCCTGGATAGCGCGCGCAAAAACCTGGACGTGAAAGACGCGGTCGCTGCCGCACGTGAAGCGGGACGCAAATATATCAGCGTCGCTTCTGAAGTGCTTGAAGCTTCACGATGACGCGGATTAGCCGCCCGGTCACTATCGTTAACGTAAAAGGCCTCCACGCCCGCGCCAGCGCCAAATTTGTGACGTTCGTGTCCCGCTTCCCCGAAGGGATCAGCGTTGAGGTCGAAAAGGATGGTCAATCCGTGACTGGCACGTCCATCATGGGCTTAATGATGCTGGGCGCGGCGAAGGGTAGTGAAATTATCATTCATGTCCAAGGTGAACAGGCCGAACTCGCCATTGAAAAGCTGGTTGGGTTGGTTGTCGACGGTTTTGGCGAAGATTGATGCGTCGTGAAATTACCGGATTTTCCAATCCGCTATTAAAGGAAATACGCGGGCTTCGTGAAAAGAAGCTCCGTAAACGCGCTGGGCTTTTCCTTGCCGAAGGGCTGCGCATTATGACCGAAGCGCGCGAGGCGGGATTTCTTCCCGAAATGCTGTTTCGCGTTAAAGACCGACCCGTACATGACCTTGAGGTGGCTTTAGAGGCCGATGTTCTGGCCAATAAGGGCGACGTAATTGAAACCAGCGCCGAGATCATGGCGAAACTGTCGGGCAAGGACAACGCCCAGGCCGTGGTTGGCGTCTATCGGGACCATGGGACTGCTTTGGGGGATATAGACCGGAGCAGCGCGCCAATCTGGCTTGTGGCACAATCGATGCGTGATCCGGGTAATCTTGGCACGATGCTGCGCACGGGCGATGCCGTGGGGGCTGGCGGACTAATCCTGATCGATGATTGCACGGACCCATTTTCTGTTGAGTCCGTCCGCGCCAGCATGGGCGCAATTTTCACGCAAAAGGTCGTGCAATGCCGGTGGGAAGAATTCACCGCTTGGTTGCGGGCGGGCGCAGGCCAATTGGTCGGCACCAGCCTGCAAACCGACACCGACTATCAAGCTGCCCGCTACCACGCGCCATGCTTCATCCTGACGGGTAATGAGGCGCAGGGCCTGCCGGACGATTATGAAACCGAGTGCGACCTGCGCGTCAAAATGCCGATGCGTGGCAAGGCGGACAGCTTAAACGCGGCGGTCGCGACCGCAGTGATGGCCTATGAGGTTCTGAACCAGTTTCGGCATTCAGAAGCCGGCTAGCCTCAGACATTAGCTTCGCGTTGGTCCTCAATCGGTGGCGACGAAGGCGTTTCGCCATCGCCATAACGTGGCAAAGCCTCGACCATAGGAATATCTTCCAATTCACGCTTACCGGTTTCGATGTTCAAATCGGCAAATTTTCGGCCCGTTGAAATGACATTGCGTTCGAAGCTGCCGACGAATTTATTGTAGTTATTCACCGCCGACGACAGCCCGCTGCCAACCGATTTCAGATGCTGTGCGGCCACCGCAATACGGTCATACATTTCCTTACCAAGTGCCCCGATTTGCTTCGCCTCGCGCGCTAGCCCCTCTTGCTGCCAGACGCTGGCCACAGTGCGGGCAATTGCGACCAAGTTTGTTGGCGTCGCCAGCAGCACTTTCTTATCAAAGGCAAAATCCCACAATTGCGGCTCATGCTCCAGCGCGGCCGCAAGGAAATGCTCACCGGGGACAAACATGATGACATAATCAGGCGCTTCGGAAAATTGATCCCAATAGGCCTTGCGCGATAACCCATCGATATGGTTCTTCATCGATTGGGTGTGGCGCTTCATGGCCACAGCGCGGACATCATCGTCCACCGAATCAAATGCGTCCTGATAGTCGTTCAACGATACCTTGGCATCAATCACCAAGGTGCGCCCACCGGGGACATGGACGATAGCATCGGGCCGCAGTCGCAAACCATCGCCAACATCAATGCTGGTTTCGAGATTAAAATCGACATGCTCAGACAGGCCGCAGCTTTCAAGCACATTTTTCAACTGCTGCTCACCCCAACGCCCCCGTGCCTTGGGCGCATTACGCAAAGAGTTCATCAGCCCCGACGCGACGCTCGATACGCGTTCCTGACCCAATCGCATTTCGCTGATTAACCCCTTCAGGTCGCCATAGGCTTCGGTCCGGTCCTTCTCGATTCTGCCGACCTGCTCTTCATAAGCCTTCAGCTTCTCGCCTACCGGGCCAAGCAATTGCTTCAGCCGCTCCTCATTCTTCTCGCCGGCTTGATGGAAACGTTCATCGGCACGTTGCAGGAACGCCGCCTGCGCTTCGCCCAATAACTTCTGCCCAATCTCGCCAAATTGGGCGGACAGGTTTTCCTTCGCATCCCCCAACGCCGCGATCTGTTCTGCAAAGCTCCGCTCGCGTTCTTCCAAACTGGTTTCAAGCCGCGCCAAGCGGTCCTTGGCGCTATCACGTTCGACTACCACCTGATCGAGCATAGCCCGCAACTGCGTGGTGGTTTCCTGCCCTGCTTTGCCCGTGCGGTTACCCGCAAACCAGCCAAGCAACAGTCCGCCCAACAAGGCAAAAATCACCGCTACAATGACAATCAACGGCTCCAACGGCCACCTCCCAAATTAGAACGAAACTGGAACATAGCCCGTGCGGGGCGGAGGTCAAGTGGCTTCGGCAAAGTCCCGTCGCGACTTCTTAACCCGTGCGTAGCTCATCATGCTCAGCGGCAGCAGGGCGACGTAAAAGACGCCGACACCGATGAGCGCAACCCATGGCGCCGCGACCAAGGTTGCGGTAAACAGACCAACGACCGCCAGCGCCATGAAACGCAGGCTGCGCCGCACCTTAATCGACGACCAGCTATAGGTTGCCACATTGGAAATCATCAACAGCGCGCACAGCAGCAACCATGGCGCAATGAAGCGGTAATCGCGCACCCAATCCGCGCCGGTTTCAAACCAGACCATCATAGGCAACAAAGCCAGCGCCGCGCCCGGTGGCGACGGCACGCCCGTGTTAAACCCAGCGGACTTGTGCGGTTGGTTCTCGGTATCAATCTGTGCGTTAAACCGTGCCAGACGTAATGCCGCACACAGCACAAAGAATACCGATATGGTCCAGCCAAAGCGCGGCATATCCTGCATGACCCACATATATATGACCAAAGCAGGCGTGGCCCCGAAAGCAATCACGTCAGAAAGCGAATCCAGTTCAGCCCCGAAACGGCTTTCCCCCTTCAGCATCCGCGCGATACGGCCATCCATGGCGTCGAGCACGCCAGCAATCACGATTGCGGCAACGGCATTTTCCCAACGGCCCTGCATCGCGAACCATGCACCCGACAATCCGGTACAAAGTGCAAGCGCGGTGACCGCGTTAGGCGCAAGCGCCCGCAAGGATATTCCAGGACGGGAGGACGCTACGTCCATCAATGCGCGACGGCAATCAGGTCTTGGTCAACACCGATTTCGGCGAGAACCGTTTCACCGGCAACGCAACGCTGCCCCTTGATGACGCGCGACGACGTGCCATGCGGCAAATACACATCAACGCGGCTGCCAAAACGGATCAGGCCAACACGCTGCCCATTGGCAACACTGTCGCCTTCCTTCACAAAAGCAACGATGCGACGCGCGACCAAGCCAGCGATTTGGGTGAAACCGATGCGAACCCCATCGCCGCGTTCCACGAGAAAATGTTGGCGTTCATTTTCTTCGCTGGCCTTATCAAGGTCGGCGTTGAGGAATTTGCCCGCGATATACACAACGCGCTTGATGGTGCCGCGAATGGGTGTCCGGTTGATGTGAACGTCAAACACGCTCATGAAAATCGACACCCGCGTCATCGGCTGATCACCAAGACCTTCAGGCCCGCGCAGTTCAACTGGCGGAGGGACTTGTTCGATCAGCGTGACAAGCCCATCGGCGGGTGCCACAATAAACCGCTCGTCGATTGGCGTCGCACGCGCAGGGTCGCGAAAAAAGGCCAATGTCCACACGGTGACGGCCGCCATCGGCCAAGCCAGCGTTTCCCAGGCCATGAAGGCGAAAAACAGCGTTATGCCCGCGGCGATAAGTCCGAACTTGCGGCCCTCGGGATGGATGGGTGGAAACGACCATTTCGCAACCCCGGTGCCCCGGTTTGTCAATTCTTGTCTGCTCATTTGGCTTAGCTAGGGGATGCGCCGCCATCTTACAACCTAAGATACAATTTCAGCCATTTTCAGACAATATTGGGGATGCAGTTGAACATATGGCAAACTTTGCTATGGCACCGCTCAAGTTCCCATCTCCCTAATGGAAAGCGCTTTCTGCCATGGCAAAAATTAAGGTCAAAAATCCAGTCGTTGAGCTTGATGGCGACGAAATGACACGGATCATCTGGGAATGGATTCGTGAGCGACTCATTTTGCCATATCTCGATATCGATCTGAAATATTACGACCTTGGTATGGAGTATCGCGACAAGACCAATGATAAGGTCACCGTCGATTCCGCCAACGCAATCCGCGAATTCGGCGTCGGCGTAAAGTGCGCCACGATTACGCCAGATGAAGCGCGCGTTGAAGAATTCGGTCTTCAGAAAATGTGGAAGTCGCCCAATGGCACCATTCGCAATATTTTGGGCGGCGTGGTCTTCCGCGAGCCAATCGTCATTGATAACGTACCGCGCTTGATCCCGGGCTGGACTGACCCAATCGTCATTGGTCGTCATGCTTTCGGTGACCAATATCGCGCTACGGATTTCCTGGTTCCCGGTCCTGGAACGCTGCGTCTTGTATGGGATGGCGATGATGGGCAGAAAATTGACGAGGAGGTTTTCCGTTACCCGTCGCCGGGCGTAGCGCTCGCGATGTACAATCTCGACGATTCCATCCGCGACTTTGCGCGTGCGTCGTTAAACTATGGCGTGACCCGGCAATGGCCGGTATATCTGTCGACTAAGAACACCATCCTGAAATATTATGATGGTCGCTTCAAGGATCTATTCCAAGAAGTGTACGAAGCCGAATTCGCGGCAAAGTTCAAGGAACTGGGCATTGTCTATGAGCACCGTTTGATCGACGATATGGTCGCATCGGCGCTGAAATGGTCCGGCAAGTTCATCTGGGCATGTAAGAATTATGATGGTGACGTGCAGTCCGATCAAGTTGCGCAAGGTTTCGGCTCGCTTGGCCTAATGACCTCCATACTGATGACACCAGATGGCAAGACGGTTGAAGCCGAGGCCGCGCACGGCACGGTTACGCGGCATTACCGTCAGCATCAGCAAGGTAAGGCAACCTCAACCAACCCGATTGCGTCCATTTTCGCATGGACGGGCGGCCTCAAATTCCGTGGCAAGTTCGACGAAACGCCCGAAGTCACGCGCTTTGCCGAAACGCTTGAAGAAGTCTGCATTCAGACCGTTGAAGATGGCCATATGACAAAGGATCTCGCGATCCTCATCGGCCCGGATCAGGCTTGGATGACCACAGAGCAGTTTTTTGAGCAGGTACGTGCCAATCTCGAAGTGAAAATGGGCAGTTGGATGTAACTCCAGCGCGTTTGAATAGGTGAGAGCGCGGGGGGTAACTCCCGCGCTTTTTTTTTGCCCTACCCTTTCTTTCTCATGCCCCCTGTGCGTAAATGGCATTTATGGCAGGCGAACTACAAACCGAAGGCATTAGCGATCTGCTCGTCATATTGGGCGCAGCGGGAATAGTGATCCCCGCTTTTGCCCGGCTTCGCATCACGCCCATCATTGGTTTTATATTGGTCGGGATAATGGTTGGCCCAATGGGACTTGGATCGTTGGTGCCTCGTTATCCCATGCTCGAATGGGTCACCATCACCAATCCAGAGGCGATTCATCCCATAGGCGAATATGGCATTATTTTATTGCTGTTCTCCATTGGTCTTGAACTATCTTTCCGCAGATTATGGAAAATGCGGCGCTTGGTGTTCGGCGTCGGCGCAGCGCAATTATTTGGCGCTGGCCTGATTATCGCGGCTGGTCTGTATCTGTTCGGATATGGCGCGACCGCCGCCATCGGCATTGGCGTTGCATTAGCGCTTTCTTCCACAGCGTTGGTGCTTCCAATATCCGGCACGCATTCCGCCGTGGGTAAGTCAGCGCTGGCCATGTTGCTGTTCGAAGATTTGGCCATCGTCCCAATAATATTCGTTTTGGGTGCATTGGCGCCACAAGCCGGGGCGGATTCATGGACAGGTCTCGTCACCGTATTGTGGCAGGGGGCGCTGGTTATTATCGGAATGCTTGTGCTTGGCCGCTTTTTTTTGCCCCGCCTGTTCGGGCAAGCTGCGCGCACAAAAAGCCCTGAATTATTTGTATCGATCAGCTTGCTCGTTGTCATTGTCGCAAGTCTGGCGACGGGCGCGGTTGGCCTTTCGCCTATCGTCGGCGCAATGATCGCTGGCCTGTTGATTGCCGAAACCGATTACCATAACGAAGTCGAAGTGATGACAGCACCATTCAAAGGGCTGGCACTGGGCGTGTTCCTGATCAGCATCGGTATGCAGGTTGATCTGCGCTTTGTGGCGGCCAACTGGGTGGCTTTGGTGGGCGCGGTTTCGGCGGTCGTGCTGATCAAGGCATGTGTCACCGCAGCTTTGTTAAAGCTAAATGGCGCGCGCACGGGCACAGCGACCGAAACCGGCGTCCTTATGGGCAGTCCGTCGGAAACGACGTTGATCGTGCTGGGTGCCGCCGGTGCCGCTCAGATTATTGACGCTGCCGCAATCAATTTCTGGCAAGTGGCAACTGCGATTGGCCTGACGATCACCCCCATATTGGCGCGGATCGGTCAAGATATGGCCCGCCGTCTCGAGCTGCGCGAGAGCGATGATGAGATGCACGAACAAGACCCGACGCAGGAGCCGCGAACGGTCGTGATCGGCTTTGGCCGGGTCGGACAGCTAGTGGCCGATATGCTGATCACGCACGGGCAGCCTTATGTTGCCGTGGAATCCAATGTCGACGCGGTAACCGCCGCGCGGCGCGGGGGTTATAAGGTTATTTATGGCGACATTTCACGGCCCGAAACGCTGGATAAATTGGGCTTGGGTCATGCCAAGGCGCTGATCCTGACAATGGACCAACCGGTATTGGCCGAACATATCGTCAAGCGCGTCCGTCAATGGTTGCCCGATATCACGATTGTCGCGCGCGCCCGTGATCCGGACCATGCCGCGCGGCTCTATCAGGCAGGCGCGACCGACGCCGTGCCGGAAACGCTGGAAAGCTCGCTTCAGCTATCGGAAGCAGTGCTCGTCGATCTGGGCGTTGCCATGGGCCCCGTCATCGCGTCGATCCACGAAAAGCGCGACGAATTCCGGCGTCAGATAAAGGAAGCCGGGGGGCTTGAAGAGACCCCCAAGCTTAAACTTACCTCTTAACCAGAGATTTTTGCCTTAATCGCATCCAACGCCGCTTGCGCCAATTCAGCGCCCGCAGGACCGCCGCCTTGCGCCATGTCGGGGCGTCCGCCGCCGCCTTGCGCGCCCATGGCCTGCGTCGCCACACGCACAAGGTCAGGCGCAGTTATGGTGCCATGCAAGGCAGGCGAGACGGCGACCACAACCGTATTGCTGTTTTCATTCGCGGCGATGATGGCGACGATGCCCGTGCCAATGGCCTTCATCTGGTCATCCGCAAGGCCGCGCAGCATTTTTGGTTCAATACCTGCGATAACTTGCCCCATGAAGGTAATATCACCGATGTGTTCGGCCTCTACCTTCGGACCACCGCCACCGGACAAAGCGAGCGCAGTTTTGGCTTCGGACAGTTCCTTCTCCATCCGCTTGCGTTCGTTCATGAGCGTTTCGATGCGCGCGCCCACTTCGTCCGGCGCAGTTTTCAGCATCGCAGCGACATTCTTCAACTGCGTCTCACGGCCAACAAGCCATAAGCGCGCCGCTTCGCCCGTCAGCGCCTCAATGCGGCGAATGCCGCTTGCAACTGCGCCTTCGGAGATGATCGTGAACAAGGCGATGTCGCCCAAGGCGTTGACATGGGTGCCGCCGCACAGTTCCAACGAATAATGCGCGTCCTCGCTCTTGCCCATCGTCAAAACGCGGACTTCTTCGCCATATTTTTCGCCGAACAAGGCCAGCGCGCCAGCGGCGACGGCGTCATCGGGGGTCATCAACCGCGTCGTCACCGCGTCATTGCCACGGATTTGCGCGTTCACGTCGGCCTCGATCATCGCAATTTCTTGCGGCGTCACTGCTTGGTTATGCGAAAAGTCGAACCGCAAGCGATCCGGTGCCACCATGCTGCCCTTTTGGCTGACATGGTCGCCCAAGCGATGGCGCAATGATGCATGCAGTAAATGTGTGGCGCTGTGGTTGGCGCGCAATGCGTCGCGGCGCGCAGTATCGATTTTCAGCGTCACAAAATCGCCGACTTTGATCTCGCCTGTGCCAATCGTTACCTGATGCGCATGCAGTCGGCCCAAGGGCTTTGCCGTGTCCGTCACTTCGCCGCGCATATTGCTGCTGGAAATAACGCCAGCGTCACCCATCTGGCCGCCGCTCTCGCCGTAAAATGGAGTCTGATTCGTAATGACCGTGACCGTGTCATTGGCGAGGGCCGATTGCACCTCAATGCCGTCGTTGACGAGAGCCACAACCTGTCCCTCGCCTTCGCTTGCGGCATAGCCGGTAAACTCGGTGCTGCCGACGCGTTCGGCGATATCGAACCAGACATCGTCCGACGCCTTCGCGCCGGAACCCTTCCACGCAGCCCGCGCCATGGCTTTTTGACTATTCATCGCGGTTTCAAAACCCGCCTGATCAATACCAAAGCCTTGCGCACGCAAAGCGTCTTCGGTCAGGTCATAAGGAAAACCATAAGTGTCATACAGCTTGAACGCTGTGTCGCCTGCCAAGATATCGCCCGGCGTCATGCCAGCGGTCGCTTCGTCGAGTAGCTTAATGCCCTTATCAAGCGTCCGGCGGAACTGCGTTTCCTCTTGCTTCAACGTCGCCTCAATCATGGGCTGCGCGCGCAATAGTTCGGGGTAGGCCGCACCCATTTCGGCGGCAAGGCTTCCGACCAGACGGTGCATCAATGGCTCTTTGGCACCAAGAATATGCGCATGGCGCATGGCGCGGCGCATGATCCGCCGCAAGACATAGCCGCGCCCTTCATTGGACGGCATCACGCCATCGGCGAGCAGGAAGCTGGTCGAGCGCAAATGGTCCGCGATGACGCGATGGCTGGCCTTTTGATCGCCAACCGCCTTTGTGCCCGTGAGCTCCTCAGACGCGTTGATCAATGCCTTGAACGTATCCGTGTCGTAATTGTCCGGCACGCCTTGCATGACCGCCGCGATCCGCTCAAGGCCCATGCCCGTATCAATAGACGGCTTGGGCAATGGCACGTCGGTGCCGTCGTCCTGCCGTTCAAACTGCATGAACACGAGGTTCCAGATTTCGACAAAACGGTCGCCATCTTCATCCGGGCTTCCCGGTGGGCCACCGAAAATATGGTCGCCATGGTCGTAGAATATCTCGCTGCATGGTCCGCAGGGCCCAGTGTCGCCCATCGACCAAAAATTGTCCGTCGTGGCGATACGGATGATCCGTTCTTCAGGCAGGCCGGCAATCTTGCGCCACAGGTCGAACGCCTCATCATCGGTGTGATAGACGGTGGTCGTCAACCGTGCTGGGTTAAGCCCCCATTCCTTGGTCAACAATGTCCATGCATGGGTAATCGCCTGCTCTTTGAAATAATCGCCGAAGGAAAAATTGCCGAGCATTTCAAAAAACGTGTGATGCCGCGCAGTATAGCCAACATTATCGAGGTCGTTATGCTTGCCCCCTGCCCGCACGCATTTCTGGCTTGAGGCGGCACGCGGCGTTTCGCGACTTTCAAGGCCCGTAAACACGTTTTTGAACGGCACCATCCCGGCATTGACGAACATCAATGTCGGGTCATTATAGGGCACGAGCGGTGCAGACTGCACTATGTCATGATTGGCACCACCGAAATAATCGAGGAAGCCGCGGCGAATGTCATTGGTCGATGTCATAATGACTGCGACTTAGGGAACGACTCGCCGCGCTGCAAGCCGGATATGCAGTTTGCGACCGCCATCACGCATAGGCATAAGGTCCGCCCTTTTGCAGGGCGGTCTGATACGCCGGACGGGCGTGGATTTTTTCGACGAAAGCAGTGAGGTTTGGCAGGTTTGCAGCCCGGCCCATTTTAACCGCTGCTTCGGCCGGAAAACTCATCATAATGTCAGCGCCAGTGAAGGTATCGCCAACAAACCAGCCCGTCGCTTTCAAATTGTCGTCCATAAACGCAAAATGGCTTTCAAGCTGCTGACTAATGCGCGAATGCAAGGGTGCCGCAGCATCGCCCAAACGCGCAGTATACAGGTTTAGCAAGATCGGCGTCATCGCCGAGCCTTCGGCAAAATGCATGAATTCAAGATAGCGGACATGCGCGTCGGTTCCACGTGCCGGCACAAGATGCGCACCATTATGACGTTCACACAGATATTCGACGATTGCGCCGGATTCGAAAATCACATTGCCGTCATCTTCAATCAACGGCGATTTACCCAAAGGATGGACGTTCAAAAGCGCTTCGGGCGCAAGATTGGTCACAGCATCACGGGCATGATGGCGGATTTCATAAGGAAGGTTCAGTTCTTCCAGCAACCACAAGATACGTTGCGAACGCGAATTGTTGAGATGGTGTACGATGATAGTCATAGCTGCTTCCTTATATATGGTCGTAATTTTGATGCATTTGCGCGGCGATTTCGCGCACCAGCTTGGCGGCGACTATGGCGGTAATGTCGTTCACGTCACGCGCGGGGTTAAGTTCGACGATGTCCGCGCCCACGATCCGCGCGCGTTGTTTGGCGATAATGGACAGGACTTCGCGGACCGTTAAGCCGCCGGGCTCTGGATGTGCCACGCCGGGCGCTTCGGACGGGTCGATGCCGTCAAGGTCAACGCTGATATATAATGGGCCGTCAAGGATGGGCACCATATTGGCGTCGAAGTTCAACATCGGCAGAATTTCGACATCGTAACGGTCCGCTTGTGCGCGGCAGTGCGTATTCAACGTGCGAATACCGACCTGCACGATATGTTTTGCATGGCCCCCTTCCATTATGCGCGCAAAAGGCGAGGCATGGCTGCGCGGATTGCCTTCGAAATCGGCATATAGATCGGGATGCGCATCAAAATGCAGGATGTTTAGCGGTCCATGCCGCGCCGCTAGCGCCGCAACGATGGGGTACGTCACCGCATGATCACCGCCAAGCAACAGCGGGATAGCATCTGCCTCCACGCTTTGGGTCACCGCCCGCAGAATTAATGCGTCATCGGCAGCGCAGTCAACGTCCGATAAGGGCAAATCGCCAAGGTCCTTGAGCATGACGTCCGTACCAATTTCAAGGCCGGATTGCGCGGATAGATTGCCCCGGTCGCTCCATAATGCCGTGCGGATGGCCGGTGGTGCCAATGCTGCACCGCGCGCGAATGAACTGTTCTGATCAGTCGGCAAGCCGATAAGATGAATGACGGGCCCCATGCCGACCGTTGTGCCCCAGCCATTGTGCCTGTCAAGAACTTAGGGTCAGGACCACTTAAATCCACCGTCGCGGCGTCAAAATGGCAAAGGTATCGAAGGAAAATGTCCGCCGCAGGCAGTTATTCTGCCAGCAAGGGCATTTTGCTTTGAGATCGAAGCCATTTTGGCGTCCTTCGGATTTGACCCATACTGTCCATTGCCGCGTTGGCAAGCTTGGACTTAGAACCACTAAGCCCTGCGCTTGCCGCCTTGCACTGAACAGTATGGCCTCAAACCGCGAAGGTGGATTTAAGTGGTCCTGACCCTAGCGCCCGTGCGTCCGCCGATGCAGTGAAGGCGGCAAGGGGAAGCATCTATCGACCTTCACACAAATGACCCGCCCCGGGGTGGACCAGGGCGGGCCGAAAGCAGCAGCCTCAGGCAAGGCCGCGCTTGTTCGTCAATTCTTAAACGTCGTCGTCTGCGTCGGGCCCGGTCATCAGGACCTCAGCGACCTCTTCTGTCTTGCCGCGAATGGCGGCTTCCAACCGGGCCGCAACCTCCGGATTTTCGGTCAGATAGTTTTTGGAATTCTCACGACCTTGGCCAATACGGATCGAATCATAGCTAAACCAACTACCCGATTTTTCGACCAATCCCGCCTTCACCCCCAGATCGAGCAGCTCACCCGTTTTGGAAATGCCTTCGCCATACATGATGTCAAATTCGACCTGTTTGAATGGCGGCGCGACCTTGTTCTTCACAACCTTCACGCGGGTCGTGTTGCCTACAATATCCTCGCCTGCCTTGATCTGGCCTGTGCGGCGAATGTCCAAACGCACCGATGCATAGAATTTCAGCGCATTGCCGCCCGTTGTGGTTTCTGGCGAACCATACATCACCCCGATCTTCATACGAATCTGGTTGATGAAGATGACCATGCAGTTCGACCGGCTGATCGAACCTGTAATCTTGCGCAGCGCTTGGCTCATCAACCGCGCCTGCAAACCCACATGGCTGTCGCCCATTTCGCCTTCGATTTCCGCGCGCGGGACAAGTGCCGCGACCGAGTCGATGACGATGATGTCCACGGCGTTTGAACGCACCAAAGTGTCGGCAATCTCAAGCGCTTGTTCACCCGTATCTGGCTGCGACACGATCAAATTGTCCACGTCGACGCCAAGCTTCTTCGCATAGCCGGGATCAAGCGCATGCTCTGCGTCGATAAATGCCGCCGTGCCGCCTGCTTTTTGCGCCTCTGCAATCACGTGCAGGGTCAATGTCGTCTTACCCGAACTTTCAGGGCCATAAATTTCAATCACGCGTCCCTTGGGCAATCCACCAATGCCAAGCGCGATATCCAACCCAAGCGAACCCGTCGACACCGCATCGATACTAATCGCTTCACGACTGCCAAGCTTCATCGCCGAACCCTTGCCGAATGCGCGATCAATCTGCGCCAAGGCTGCTTCTAGGGCCTTTTCACGTTCCGAATTTTTCATACCGTTTGCCTGATTCCCATCAATTATCTTGAGACTAGCTGCCATTTTTCCACTCCTTAGCGTCATGCCTATTCCGAAATACTTCGTCGGAACACCACCTATGTACGCCTTCTGTTCCAAAAGAACAAGAGTGGAACAAATAAATTTACATCTTGTATTTCAATATCTAATCTAATCGTCCTTCGCAAGCGCATCGTGAACCGCTTCGGCAATTTGCTGGACGGAAAACGGCTTAGCCAAGAAAGCGACATTGTCGAGGCTGATCGTTTCGCGCAATTGCTCCTCTGCATAGCCAGATATGAACAGCAACCGGATATCGCCATAACTTTCGCGCAATCGCCGTGCCATGGATGGCCCATCCAAATTGGGCATCACGACATCGGATACGACCAAGTCGTAACGCTTCCCGTCGGCGAAGAGTTCAAGTGCTTGTTCACCATCATTCGCGGTTTCCACCACATAGCCTTGCCGGACCAGCGCCCGTTCGGCCACGGCGCGCACCATGTCCTCATCCTCAACGATTAATATCCTGCCGCTGCCCCAAAGGTCCTTTGGCTTGTACAATTCGCGCCTCGTGACTTCAGGCGTTGGAATTTCGCCCCGGTGGACCGGCAGGAAGATGTCAAACCGCGTTCCATTTTGCAGTTGGGAGTCTGCAAAAATAAATCCGCCAGATTGTTTGACGATGCCATATACCGTTGACAGGCCAAGCCCTGTGCCTTTGCCCATTTCCTTGGTCGTAAAAAACGGTTCGAATATCTTCGACAGATTTTCTTTCGGGATGCCAACGCCGCTGTCTTCGACAGACAGTTGGACATAATCACCTATTGGTAAAAACTCTCTGCCCATTGCGGCAACTTCGCTTTGGCTGACAGCGACGGTGCTGATGTGTACGACGCCACCCTTGGGCATAGCGTCACGCGCATTCACGCCCAGGTTGATGATAACTTGTTCAAGCTGCCCCGGGTCAGCCCGCACTGCGCCAACGCCGCGCCCATGATGCACCTCAAGCCGCACGGTTTCGCCCAAAAGTCGCTTCAACAGGCTGGAGACATCGGCCACCACATTGGCGAGTTGCAGGATTTGCGGACGCAGGGTCTGCTGACGCGAAAAGGCCAGTAACTGGCGCGTCAGGCTGGCCGCGCGGTTGGAGTTATTCTTAATCTGCTGGATATCGTCATAATCGCTGTCGCCCGGCTGATGTCGCAACAGCATCAGGTCGCAATAGCCAATGATCGCAGTCAGGATATTGTTAAAGTCATGCGCGACGCCACCTGCAAGCTGGCCAATGGATTCCATCTTGGTCTGCTGCGCGACTTGGCGTTTCAGTGTAATCTCTTCGCTATTATCCTTCAGCCCGAGCAGCACCGCAGCCTCACCTAGTCCGCGCACGCCAGCGATCGACAAAGCGATCACCTCGTCGGGCCGCTCCTTCAGCCGAATGGCGATATCGCCTGAAGTTACTGCGCCGCTGCCGTAGCGCCGAATGCTATCAAGGACCGCGCCTTTGTCCTCGTTGATGACAAGATCGCCCGGATAAGGCGGCAATTTATCTGCCTGCACATCAAGCACGCGCGCGAAGGCGTCATTGGCAAACAGGAACCGTCCGTCGCGATCAACCAGCGCAAGCCCAAGTGGAAGCGTCGACAGCAATTGTTCCACATGCGCCAGCGCCAAACCGCGATCAACTTTCACGCCTTCTTCATCGACCGCGAGCAAAAGCGCTGCGCTTTCGGCATTTTCTTCGTTCAAAGGCACGTGCAGCAACCGGATCGGCAAACCCCGGCGCCCCTCGCGTTCAAAGTATACGCTACCTTTTTCATCCATTCGGACAAAATCGGCAAAGAGCTGACCAAGAATAGGCTCCATATCCGTGCCCGTCGCGCGCAATGCAAAGGCGGCATTGGCCGCACGCACTGCGCCATCCGCGCTAACGGCGACCGCCATCACGCCGCTGCTGGACATCGCCCGGCCAATGCGCCCCGTAATCACCTCAATCGCGCGGTGTTCAATGGCGATCTCCTCTACCGCCGCCAAATGCCACAACAGATATTCATCGGCCATGCCTGCTCGAGCAACCTTTACGCGGAAGGTTCTGCCATCTTGAACGATCGTTGCGATATCCGTGCTTCCGTCGCGCCATGCGGCACGACCTGCGGCAACAAGCAATGCACGATTGGCGTCATCGACGCCAAGGTCTGGTGGCGCTTTCAATCCCGGAAAGGCTATTGTGTAATGGTCATTGGCGCAGACCAAACGGCCTGCCCGGTCGCTGATCGCAATGGCAGCATTGCTCATCTGAGTCGCGGCATGGGTTATCGACCAATCAGGCACCGACAATTCAGACGCGCTGTCGACAGAAGGCCCGCTGCGGAAAAAATGAATGACGCCGACGGTGGCGATTATCGTTGCAGCGCATGATCCCAACAGGATGATATTTTCCGTCGAAAACCACACAATTGTGAGCGACAATATGGTTGCCAGCACCACGACCCCGAGCTTTTGAAAATCCAGCCGCGGATAGGCATCGACATCCCCGCCAAGCATCTGAAAATCAGTCGGCGACGGTATCTTGTTCAAAACGGCCCCTTACCCGATAAAATCGCGCGGCGCAGACTTAAAGCACAGTTTACCATAGCCATGGGCTGGAACGCATCGCACCGTTTGTCAAGATTTCGTGATCGCCATGCAGGTTCTGCCTCGAACTTACCGAAACTTCATCTGCCCGACAGAAGTGACTTCGACCGACGACGCCATTTGGCACTTATGCGCCAACGCCAAAACCAGGCGGAGATGAAATAGCCAACGGCGGCCATCACAATCGAAATAATTGCCAGCCCAGCTATCCCCTGAACAAGTGCAAGCGGCGCTTCATTCCAGACATAATCACCCCAAGCGGATAATGGCGCAGCCGTTTCAATGAGTTCATAAAATCGCCCGGAACCATTGTTTAACCGCAAAACGGATTCACCGACATAGATCGACCCGAAGAGGATAAACGGCGTGGTCGCTGGCATACTGAGAAAAGTCATCGCCGCGCCGATTGGAATATTGGCACGGAACGGCAGCGCCAATAATGCTACGCCAGCAATTTGGACACCGGGTATCAGCAGGAAAATGCCGACGAGCAGGCCAAGCGCGACGCCGCGCGGCACCGAACGGCGCGTAAATCGCCACAATGCCGGGTGGAAAACGCGTTGCGCAAAAGGACGCAGAAAACGGCTGCGTTCAAAGCTGTCGCGAGTCGGCGCTTGCTTATGTAACCAGGCGTTGAATTTGCTCATCCGCGATCCCGCATAATTCGTCCTTGTTCGCGCTTCCAGTCACGCTCTTTTTCCGTCGCACGCTTGTCTGGGGCCTTTTTGCCCTTTGCCAAAGCCAGTTCCACTTTCGCCCGGCCCCGGCCATTGAAGTAAATCGACAGCGGCACGAGCGTCATACCTTGACGCATAACCGCTCCATGCAGCTTATTTATTTCACGTTCATTAAGTAGCAACTTGCGCGGGCGCTTCGGTTCGTGATTGAAGCGGTTGCCATGACTGAATTCAGGAATATTGGCATTAATCAGCCAAATTTGATCATCACGAACTTCGGCGTAACTCTCGGCAATTGACCCCTCGCCAAAGCGTAACGACTTTACCTCCGTACCAGTCAGGACAATGCCAGCTTCATATTTGTCATCGATATGAAAATCATAGCGCGCCCGCCGGTTTTCGGCGACCGTTTTGACCTTGTTAAATGCTTCCGGCTTTGGACGAGTCATCAGATCAGACCTGCATTCTCCAAAGCGGCATCAACCTGACGGCGGCTCGTCTCACTCGGCGGTGTCATTGGCAAACGCAACTCCGTCGGGAAGCCTTCGATTACCTGAGACAGAGCATATTTGATTGGACCGGGGGACGCATCAGAAAACAATGCCAAATGCAAGGGATAGAGTTTGTCGTTCAGCTTGCGCGCCAAATCATAGTCACCCGATGCACAAGCCGCCTGAAACTCTGCGCATAGCTTCGGCGCGACATTCGCCGTCACCGAAATACAGCCTTTGCCACCTGCTGCGTTGAACGCGAGCGACTGTTCATCGACGCCTGACAACAGACAGAAGTCCGGCCCACAGGCCAAACGGTGGTCGGTGACACGCGGCATGTCGCCACTGGCATCCTTAATGCCGATTATGGTTGGCAACTTTGCCAGACGGGCGACGGTTTCCGGCTTGATATCCGTCACCGTGCGCGCCGGCACATTGTAGAGCAGTATCGGCAGATCGTTCTTTTTCGTCATATGTTCGAAATGCGCGTAAATGCCCTCTTGATTTGGCCGGTTGTAATAAGGCGCAACCACAAGCCCAGCGGCGGCCCCGCTTTTCTTAGAAAAGTTGAGGTGCAGGACAGCGTTGTTTGTGTCGTTTGAACCGCAACCCGCGATGACAGGCACGCGCCCAGCGGCTTGCTCGATGCATATCTCAATGACACGATGATGCTCCGCGTTAGACAGTGTCGACGCCTCTCCAGTGGTTCCTGCGGGCACAAGCGCGCTTGAGCCTTGCTCGATTTGCCAATCGATTATCGCACGAAAATGCTTTTCGCTAAACGCTCCGTCGCAAAAAGGAGTCACTAGAGCCGGTATTGATCCGGAAAACATATAACAGGACTTCCATTCTGATCCAAATTGAACGCTAAGCTTAATATAGTCGCTTGTTCAGCGATTGATAAGTTTGAGGTCCATAATATGTCCGGCATGGTAAAGCACCTTCTTTCAGCATCGGCTCTCATTATTTCATTTGCTGCGCTCGCCTCCGCGCAGCAATCCGATGGTATCATATGGAAACCCGGCACTGGCGGTGGACAAATGTCCGCGCCATCTGGACAACCACTGTCTACACCCGTCATTTACGACCCAAGCGAGGGCAAAATCCCCGCCGCGCTGCAGCGTTGGAAAATGTTAAGCGCACCCGGCAATTTCAGCTTTAACGATTATGCATCATTCCTCATGCTTTACCCGGATTGGCCAAATGCGGACGACATGCGCAAAAAGGCGGAACAGGCGATAAATCCCCTGTCTTACTCTCCAAACCAAGTAGTGGCTTATTTTGACCGCTTGCCGCCAGTCACCAATGAAGGCCGCGCAAAATTTGCATTGGCGCTGGATAGCGTTGGCGACAAGGCGCGTGCCGAAACACAAGCGCGCGAAGCTTGGCGCGGTGGCGCGCTGAGCGACGAAGATGAAGGTCGGGTTTTCCGCATTGCCAGCGGCACCCTGACATCCGCCGACCATGATGCACGAATCGACCGGCTGCTCTGGTCAGGATCGACGCGCGCCGCCGAACGTTGGATCGCATTCACCTCGCCGCAGCGCCGCCCTGCGTTTGTCGCTGCGCTTGCAACGCGGATGAAGGCACAAGATGCCGACTTGAAGGTGCAAGAGGCAGGCGTTTTTGCGAATAACGAAGCCAGTCTGCTGGCGGCGCGGGCGGACGCGATGCGTGATGCTGGTAACGGCTTTGCTGTGCGCGAATTGCTTGCAAACCGCGGGAATCTGGTCGCACCGGTGCCCGTCCCCAAGGATTGGTACCAATTGCTACTCACGCATGCCCGCGCTGCCGAAATGGACGGCCAGTATGACGTGGCATATCGCATCGCCTCGCGTGTGGACGACGCCATCCCTGCTGGCCTTGTCATGGCGGATCAGGATCTGCCGACGCGTGATCGCTATACCAGCCTTACTTGGCTGGCCGGATCGGTGGCTATGGACCGTTTGGGCCGCCCGCGTGATGCCGTAAGCATGTTCGAACGCTATGCGACTGCCGCAAAAACCGCACAAACCCGATCAAAGGGTTTTTATTGGGCGGGCAAGGCCGCAGCAAAGGCTGGCGACCCGTCAAGCGCGACGCTTTATTATGAACAAGCAGCGGCATATTATGAAAGCTTTTTTGGCCAGTTGTCTTTGGAGCAGCTGCGTCGTGCCTTACCGCAAGTTCCGCGCGTGGCAGCTACCCCGCCTGTTCTGGCGGACGGGAATCTTCCCCCTGTGCATTTGGCGGCGGCGCTGGCCGCAAAATATGGTAGCTGGCGTGACCAAAGCAATTTTTTCAGAGCCATTGCCCGCCACGCGGATGACCGTGACGCATATACCGCTGCGATTGGCCTTTCGCAAGCGCTTGGCCGTCCCGATTTAGCTGTCATGGCGGGTCGTGCAGCGCGCACCGATGGCATCCCCGATTTGCTGGGTAACAGCTACCCCACCGTCAATGTTCCAGCGGCGCATAGTCAGACTTGGACGCTCGCCCATGCGATCATGCGTCAGGAAAGCCAGTTTGACCGCGCCGCCGTCAGCCACGCAGGAGCACGCGGCCTGATGCAATTGATGCCCGGAACCGCGCGGGAGACATCGGGCAAAATCTCAATGGCCTATCGTCCTGATGCGCTGACCGTTGATACCGATTACAACATCGCCTTGGGTGCCACCTATATTGAGCGCATGCTCGATTATTATGACGGAAGCTATCCCTTGGCCATTGCCGCATATAATGGCGGTCCGGGTAACGTGAACAAATGGCTCCGCGCCTATGGCGACCCACGCACAGGCAGCATCGATATGATGGATTGGATTGAGAAAATCCCGCTCAGCGAAACCCGCGATTATGTCTACCGCGTTTTGGAAAATGCGGTGATGTATGACCATCTCCACCCCGAAAAGGCACGGGTGCAGTCATCTACGCCACTTAGCGCCTATTTGGGCAAGTCTACGCCGGGTTAACATCCGCCCTTTCGTGCCGGGCGCAGTCACGGCACCGCAAGGTTGTGCGGCGCGTCTGGGGTCTCTCGACTCTCCTCGACCCGAACGGCTAAGGCAGATGTATGGCCGAGCGCACCAACCCGATCACCCCAGCCGGATTCGCGGCCTTGCGCGAACGCTATGAACAACTATTCGCCATCGACCGCCCAGCAGTCGTCGAAATCGTCCATTGGGCCGCCGGCAATGGCGACCGAAGCGAGAATGGCGATTATATCTATGGCCGCCAGAAACTGCGCGCGATTGACCGGGAATTGGGTCAGTTGTCCAAAAAGATGAAAGTCGCGCAAATACTCGACCCATCCAAGCAAGAGGACCGAAGCCGCATATTCTTTGGTGCGTGCGTCACGATTGCGGATGTCGATGACATGGAACGCACGATCACAATCCTTGGTGATGACGAAGCAGATGCCAGCAACGGACGCATAGGCTGGAACGCGCCGCTTTCCCGCGCCCTACGCGGGGCGCGCGTGGGTGATGTCAAAACCGTAAATTTGCCCACAGGGCCCAAAGAATGGGAAGTATTACGTATAGACTATCCCTTGGGGGAATAGCCAATCGTCCGCTGCGCCAACGCCACGACCGCTGGATCGGCGTCCGGAAACTCCTGCGGCACGCTCTTCTCTAATTCTGCGATCACATGCGAAAGGACCGCTATTCGCGCCGCCTTTTGATTATTGCCGTCAACAACGGTCCAGGGTGCCCAATGCGTATGCGTGCGCTTGAACATATCCTTTAGCGCGTCGAGATATTGCTCCCGCTTTTCGCGATTGCGAAAATCTTCTGCAGTGACTTTCCACCTTTTGGTTGGATCATCCAGCCGTTCGATCAGAACCTTGTCTTGTGTTTCGGCGGTCACATGCAGGAATATCTTGATAATCTTTGTGCCGATTTCGCCTTGGCGCGATTCAAATTCGTTGATTTCGTCATAACCGCGCCGCCATTCGGCTTCGGTGCAAAATCCCTCCACACGCTCCACAAGCACGCGGCCGTAGTGACTTCTGTCCCAAATGCTGATTTCCTGTTTGCCCGGCAATTTGTTCCAGAAGCGCCACAGGAAATGCTTGTCCTTTTCTTCTAAAGTCGGCGCAGAAATCGGGAAGACCTGATAAAAACGCGGGTCAAGCAAAGAGGTCATGCGCTTAATTGCGCCGCCCTTGCCTGCGGCATCCCAGCCTTCGAATATGATTAAAGTGCGCGCCTCATGCAGGATGTGCAGTGCTTGTAGCTCGGACAAGCGATCCTGAAGGCTTTTCAGGTCCTTGTCATATGAGCCATCATAAATTTTGCCGGCTTCAAACTTGGAAAGGTCAATGGACATGCCCGCTTTCCAGCATCTATTGCGCGGACAAACAAGCAAAAGCGCAGCTCTGTCCCCAAAAGGGACAGATCCTACGCCTAATTTTGTCGCTGACATCAGGCCTTGGGCGGTTGTTCCAATACACGAATGTGCAATTCGCGCAACTGCTTAGCCATCGCAGGCGACGGCGCACCCATCAAAAGGTCCTCGGCCCGCTGGTTCATCGGGAAAAGCGTGATTTCGCGCAGATTCTGCACGCCGCACAAGAGCATGACCATCCGGTCCACCCCTGCGGCCATGCCGCCATGCGGTGGCGCACCAAATTGGAAAGCGCGATACATGCCGCCAAAACGCGCCTCAACATCCGCCTGCGTCAAACCCGTGAGTTCAAACGCCTTGACCATCAAATCGGGGTGCTGGTTCCGAATCGAGCCTGACGCAAGCTCATAGCCGTTACAGACCATGTCATATTGATACGCCTTGATGGTAAGCGGGTCCTGCGTTTCGAGCGCCTGTAGCCCGCCCTGTGGCATGGAGAAGGGGTTGTGGGCAAAGTCGACCTTTTTGTCTTCCTCGCTCCATTCGTAGAACGGGAAGTCAATGATCCAGCAAAAACGGAACGCGTCCTTTTCAATCAGGTCAAGCTGCTCGCCCGTCCGCGTGCGGGCCGCGCCAGCCAGCTTTGCCGCTTGCTCTTCCTTGCCAGCGGCGAAGAAGCAACCATCGTCTGGCCCAAGTCCAATAGCTTCGTACAGCGCGCGCATCCCCTCTTCGCCATGGTTCTTGGCGATTGGGCCGCCAAACTCGCCACCCTTGCGGGTGACATAACCAAGTCCGGCATGACCTTCGCTGCGCGCCCATTCGTTCATATCGTCGAAGAATTTACGGCTCTTGTCCGCAGTCTTTGGCGCAGGAATGGCGCGGACAACGCCGCCGCCTTCAACAATGCGTTCAAACAGGCCGAAGCCAGAGGTTTTGAAATGATCGGTAACGTCGTGGATCATCAGCGGATTGCGCAAATCCGGCTTGTCAGTGCCGTAATCTAACATCGCCTTTGAATGTGGGATGCGCGGGAACTGTCCTGCTGGTGTCACTTTTTTGCCGTCGGCAAATGCTTCGAACACACCCGCCATCACGGGTTCCATCGTGTCCCAGATTTCTTCTTGCGTGACAAAGCTCATTTCCAGATCAAGCTGGTAAAATTCGCCCGGCAAACGGTCGGCGCGCGGGTCTTCATCGCGGAAACAGGGGGCAATCTGAAAATAGCGGTCGAAACCGGCGACCATCAACAACTGCTTATACTGCTGTGGTGCTTGCGGCAGTGCAAAGAATTTGCCTGCGTGGATGCGGCTTGGCACAAGAAAGTCGCGCGCGCCTTCGGGACTGGATGCGGTCAGGATGGGCGTTGAATATTCGGTGAAGCCGATATCTTCCATCCGGCGGCGCGTTTCGCGAATGATCTGTGTGCGCTTGACGATATTGGCGTGCAGCGTTTCGCGGCGCAAATCGAGAAAGCGGTATTTC
This sequence comes from Sphingorhabdus sp., assembly GCF_023910635.1. Lineage (GTDB taxonomy): Bacteria > Pseudomonadota > Alphaproteobacteria > Sphingomonadales > Sphingomonadaceae > Sphingorhabdus_B. The sequence goes on from NZ_JAAVVZ010000011.1 coordinate 87,741, forward strand.
AGACGCGTTTCTTCAGGATATTCTTGCTCACCGGCAACTGGCAACGGCAGTTCTTCTGACTTGCTCAGCACGGTCACGCTGCGAGCGAAGACTTCAATCTGCCCGGTCGGCAGATGGGCATTGACCGTGCTTGCGCTGCGGGCCTTCACCTCGCCATCAATGGTTATGACGCTTTCGAGGCGCAACGCCTCCAATATCGGCAAAGCGGGGCTGTCGGTATCGGCCACGATCTGCGTCATGCCATAATGGTCGCGCAGGTCGACGAACAACACACCGCCATGGTCGCGCTTACGGTGGACCCAGCCCGACAGGCGGACGGTTTCGCCCACATGGGAATCCCGGAGTTCAGCGCATTTGTGCGTACGATAAGCGTGCATTGTTTACTCAATTCAAAAAAGCTGTGGAAAGCGGGCCTGTCAACAGTGCAGCGGCACTTTGTCAAGTCGTGAATGGGTGCTACGGCGATACCCAATGCAGATTCATCCTCTTATCACCGACAGCAAACGTCTCGCCGAATTATGCGCACGCCTTGCACAATCGCCTTTTATTGCGGTCGACACCGAATTTATGCGGGAAAACACTTATTATCCTGACTTATGTTTGGTTCAACTGGCAGACGCCAATGAGGCTGCGGCAATTGACCCCAAGGCCGAGGGGCTTGACCTCGCGCCAATGCTTGAGCTGCTGTGCGAAAATGAGGATGTGTTGAAGGTTTTCCACGCGGGCGGGCAGGATATCGAGATATTTTTCAACCTGACCAGCAAAACCCCGTATCCCATGTTCGACACGCAAATTGCCGCCATGGCGCTGGGTCAGGGTGAGCAAGTCGGTTACTCAAACCTCGTCGACCTGTGGATGGGTATCCAATTGGACAAGGGCGCCCGCTTCACCGATTGGTCACGGCGTCCTCTTGATAAACGCCAAATTGATTATGCCATTGCCGATGTGACGCATTTGTCCGTCATTTTTCCGATGATGCTTGAAAAGCTTAAGTCTACGGGTCGCGGTGCGTGGTTGAATGACGAGATGGAGCGGATTTCCGACGCCGCCAATTATCGCAATGACCCCGAAAACGCGTGGGCACGGATTAAGGTACAATCGCGCAAGCCCGAAGTGCTTGGTCGGCTTCAAGCCATGGCTGCGTGGCGCGAAAAAGAGGCGCAGCGCAAGAATATCCCGCGTGGACGGATTATGAAGGATGAAACGCTGGCCGATATCGCCGCGCATCCACCCAAAAGTCAGGCTGACCTACCCAAAGTGCGCGGTCTTTCGCCCGCATGGCGCGACAATGACATTGGTGCGCGCCTGATCGGGGTGATTGAAGCGAGCCAGCCTATGGCGCGTGAAAATTTGCCAGACCGTGCCCGATCGTCCCCTGGCGGTGGCAAAGATGGTTCGTTAGTCGCGGATCTGCTGAAGCTATTGCTCAAAATCCGGTCACGCGAAATTAACGTGGCCCCGCGCTTGATTGTACGGACGGAAGAGCTTGAGCGCTTGGCTGCTGGCGAGCGCGAAGACCTTGAAGTGTTAACGGGATGGCGTTTTGACCAATTCGGGCGCGATGCTCTTGACCTTGTCGAAGGACGGTTGGCCTTTGCCGTGGTCAATGGCAAGCTCAAGATGACCCTAACGCATGAAGAAGACATGGTGCGGGAAACACCGGCTTAGGGTCAGGACCTAGATCAGCCTTCGAGAACTTTTTTTACCAAGGTCAAATTTACGGGCGCATTTTCCGAGAGCGCCATGGCGTTTGCGGATCGCGCAAATTTTTCTATGGCAACATAGCTGCGTTCGATACGCCGTTTCACATAGCTTACGGCATCGATACTAATCGCTGCGCCCCGGTCGGCGAGTTGTTTTTGCAGTAATTGTTCAATCATCTCGTCATCCGGCGGCGCAATGTCGAGCAACATTGCCGCGCCTAATCGCGACTGCAAATCGGGCAATGCAATATTCCATTCCGAAGGTTGCCAACGCGATATCAGCAATAACGGCACGCCGCTCTCTTGCGAACGGTTCCACGCATTGAAAATTGTTTCGTCAGAACGCGCCTCGGCTTCATCGATAACAGTGCCATTCCGTCCCGAAAAATAACGCGCCATCAGTGTTTTTCCGGAGCGCGCCGGCCCTGTAAGAATTGCACAGCCCGTTGCCCAGCCCGCCGCACTGGAAAGCCCGGCAAAGGCCGCTGCGTTCGAATCCGTAATGATGAGGCTGGACGACGCGCCACTGCGCAACTCATCCAAGGGTAAGGCAATTTGACGCATCGACCCGCTAAATGCGCTTATGGCCGGGGTTGAGGCGCGGAAGGGGCCTGCCCCTCTGGCACAATGGATCTGACGACGTCATCAAGCGATGGCGCGGCGGATTCCTGCACCGTTGCGCCGGTTTGATCCCCGGCCGCAGCGTCTTCGACTGCACCTTCCAGATCCTCGTCCTCAACCACTTCGGGTTCTAGGACCAGCGAGGCATCCGCCCGCAGGCGCCCTGAGGAGAAGGCCGATTGGAATAATTGATCCATCCGCAATACAGCTTGATCCATCATCGCAGGAATGCCCGCGCTACTCGATGTGCGCAACGTGAATGCACCCAAAAACTTGTTATCCGGGCCATAACGCGCCGAGAAACGTCCGATGACTGGACCACCGGGCCATTGCCGTTCAATCCGCGCAATGGGAATGATAACGTCCGCCGCACCAAATTGGTCAAGGATCGTGCGCCACCAAATGCGGCTGCGGCGTTCCGGTTGGCCGGCATTCAACAAAAGCGACTCGCCGCCTGCCCCGCTTGGGCGGACATAATCGATCGTGCTGTCTGCGGTACGAAATTTGGCCCAGCTCCGTTGCCATGATGTGCGCTGTTCAAACACTGTGGGTGCACCTGCAGAATAGGTCACGGGCAACAACATCAAAGGCGCAGAACGCCTTGCAACGCCGCTGACGCCCAGCAACTGACCCGCCCGCGCGCGATCAAACAGGACGCCCAGCTTTGCGACATAACGGCGTGGGCCAATTTGTTCCCGTTCCACCACAATGGCGGCAGTGATGCCGTCCAATGTCGAATCGGACAGATTAGCCCCTGCTTCATTATGGGTTTTGCGCCACAATGCCGCCCAAGCGATGCGCTGCGCCTGCTCCCACCCCTTTTTTCGTGCTTCAAAGGCGTTGTCGCCAACCACATTGACCGAAACGCCGGTAACTTCAAAGTCTCCGGCGCTCGCAATCGGCGCAATACCGCGCTTTGGCCCCTCAATCTGCGCAACAACGATGCCGCCGCCAACCAGCGCCAAAGGCAAGCCGAACGCTGCAATGCGGAACCAATTCTTGCGCAAATTTGTCATCTCGGCACCTTTAGGCGACATAGACGTGGAATTCCAAGCCTGTTCTCGCTAACGGCGACAAATGGACGCAAAAGATCAAACCCCAGAATCCTACACTTACGCCAAGGCGGGTGTTTCCATCGAAACCGGCAATGCTCTGGTGCGCGCCATTGCGCCACTGGCCAAAGCAACGCGTCGTGCAGGTGCCGACGCGGACCTTGGCGGATTTGGCGGGTTCTTCGATTTGAAAGCAGCAGGGTTTCGTGACCCGTTACTGGTCGCGGCCAATGACGGTGTGGGAACAAAACTGAAACTGGCGATAGAGTGCGGACGGCACGAAGGCGTCGGTATTGATTTGGTCGCGATGTGCGCAAATGACTTGATCGTGCAAGGCGCAGAGCCGCTGTTTTTCCTTGATTATTATGCGACCGGCAAGCTGGACAATACTATCGCGACATCGGTCGTGGCCAGCATCGCTAAGGGCTGCAAACTGGCTGGATGCGCGCTGATCGGCGGCGAAACCGCGGAAATGCCCGGCATGTATTCCGACGGTGATTATGACCTCGCCGGTTTTTGTGTCGGCGCAGTGGAACGCGACCAAGTCCTGACCGCCGACAAAATTGTGGCCGGTGATGTCATCTTGGGTCTCGCGTCTTCGGGCGTGCACTCCAACGGCTTTTCCTTGGTGCGCCGACTTGCGGCGGACAAGGGGTGGAAGCTGGATCGTCCCGCTCTGTTCGACCAGAATGTGATCCTGATCGACGCGCTGATGGCGCCAACCCGGATTTATGTAAAATCGTTGTTGCCGCTGGTGCGCACGGGCAAAATCCACGCGATGGCGCATATCACCGGCGGCGGTTTGCTCGAAAATATTCCACGTATTTTGCCGGCGGGGCTGCATGCGCATGTCAACGCGGACGCTTGGACACAGCCGCGCCTAATGGCGTTTTTGCAGGCCCAAGGAAATATTGAGCCTGAGGAAATGGCGCGCACATTTAACTGTGGTGTCGGCATGGCTGTTGTTGTGGCACAGGCGGATGTTGCGGATGTGACAACTGCGCTTGAGACCGCTGGTGAGACGGTGTTCAACATCGGTCACATTGCAGATGGAAACAAGGGCTGCACCGTCACGGGTTCTGTCGAAACATGGAGCGCGCAATCCGATTGGACTGCGACTTATGGAGGCTAAACTGCCTTTATTCCCTTCCCGCAGGCGGGAGGGGCCAGGGGCGGGGCGCACCGAAGGTTCGCTTGCAGCGTTTAATGTGGAGGCCATCCCCCGGCCCATCCCGCCTGCGGGAGGGGAGAGAAATTGAAAGCCAGAATCGCCGTCCTCATCTCCGGCGCGGGCACCAATATGGCCGCGTTGTTGTATGCCGCAAAACTGCCAAGCTGCCCCTATGAAATTGTTCTGGTCGCCAGCAACAATCCAGACGCAGAAGGGCTAAAAATCGCCGCGACAGAAGGCATTCCAACCTTTGCGGTGTCTCATATCGGCCTTGACCGCGCCGCGCATGACGCGGTCATGCATGACGCGATCGTCGAGGCCGGTGCGGTCTATGTCGCTTTGGCTGGATATATGCGGATATTGTCCACGGAATTCGTCGCAAAATGGGATGGGCGCATGCTCAATATCCACCCTTCTTTGCTGCCAAAGTATAAGGGCCTGCACACCCATCAAAGAGCTATTGACGCCAAAGACACAGTCGCGGGAACCAGCGTGCATTTGGTGACGGCGGAGCTGGACGATGGCCCCGTGCTTGGCCAAATCGAAGTCACGATTTTGCCCGGCGACACAGCAGATAC
>NZ_JAAVVZ010000012.1 GCF_023910635.1 Sphingorhabdus sp.
GGCCGCTTCACCTTTGCGGGTGATTTGGGTCTGAAGTGGAAGCACAGCGCATTTGTAAGCTTTACCAATGATGATTTCACGTTCAACTTCTCGCAAATCTATCGGGACGGCTATACGAACCAAGCGCTGCCTGGCATCGCCAATGGATCGGTTGTCCGTCCGGATTTCAATCCGAAGGTTAAGGCGTACATGATCTATAACACATCGGTGAGTGTGGATGTGTTGGATCAATTCCGCTTGACCGCAGGCGTGCGTAACGTTTTCGACAAGGATCCACCCTTTGCGATCACTTATGACAGCAACACTGGTGCGGGTTCAAGTTGGGAACCACGCGTGGCTGACCCACGTGGACGGTCGTTTACGCTGTCGGTGGAAGCGAAGTTCTAAGCTAAGGGATCGCCGGGTATGGATATGAATGCAACTCGGCGTCAGATTATGGCGGGGCTGGCGGTTATGCTGTCGTCCCCGCCGCTTTTGGCCGCAAGCGGGCCTGCGGCCAAGGCCGCGCGGAAGCCTTCGCGGTTGCGTATCGGCGATACCGTTGGCCTGATTGAGCCAGCGTCGGCCAGCGATGAACCATTTCAGATTCAATTGGTCGAAGAAGCGATTGTCGCCATGGGCCTAAAGCCCAAGCGTGCCGCCCATTTGCTGGACCGCTTCGGCTATCTGGCTGGCCAAGACAAGGACCGCGCATCGGACATCAACGCCATGTTCGCGGACACAGATGTGAAGGCCATTTTTGCCGTGCGTGGCGGGTGGGGCAGCGCGCGGCTTTTGCCGTTTCTGGACTGGAACATCATTCGCGCCAATCCCAAATTATTGACGGGTTTCAGCGACATCACGGCCTTGCATATGGCGATTGCGGCAAAGGGCGGATTTGTGACCTTGCATGGCCCGAACGCGGGCAGCGCATGGGGCAAGGCGTCTTGGGACATATATCGCGATATCGCTTTTGACGCAGGGACGCCCTTGTTCACGAACCCTGTTGGCGACGAAGACCGGATGGCGCAACGTCGATGGCGCACGCGGGTGTTGGGCGCGGGCAAGGGTAAGGCGCAAGGCAAGTTGCTGGGCGGAAACCTGACGGTGCTGACCGCGCTTGTCGGCACGCCCTATCTGCCCAGTTTCGACGGCGCGATCCTGTTCCTCGAAGATGTGGATGAGGCGGAGTATCGCATTGACCGCATGCTTACGCAATTGGGGCAGGCGGGTGTGCTGAAGAACCTGAAAGGCGTCGTGTTTGGGCAATGCACAGACTGCGTGAACAAGGGAAGCAGCTATGGCGCATTCACACTGAATGACGTGCTGACGCAGCATCTGGGCGGCTTGGGCATCCCTGCATATCAAGGCGCCTTTTTCGGGCATATCACCGACCAGTTTACGTTGCCCGTGGGCGGTGTGGCGGAAATCGATGCCGACGCCGGAACGCTTCGCTTGTTGGAGCCTGTTGTCGTTTAGGCGTTCACGGCCTAATTCACGAACTGCGTCATCACCAATGCAAAGACGTTATTGGCCATGTGCAGGATGATGTTGGTGCGCAATGACCCGGTGCGGTGATACAGATAGCCAAAGGCAATGCTGAGCGACATGAGGGCGGGGATCGCATATAGTTGCAAATGCACCAATGCGAACAGGAATGAAGACAAAAGAATCGCGCCCCAAACGGGCACATATTTCGCCAGCGCATTTTGTAACAACCCGCGAAACAGAAGTTCCTCCACGACGGGCGCGGCAATCATTATGGCAAAGAACATGACTGCCATATTAAGCGGCGTCCGCGTTATGCCTGCCAGAATTTTCGCCATATCGTCTTGCATCCCGACGCCTGGAATAACGTAGGTTGCGTAAACAAAATTGAACGCCATGGCGGCGATGACCAATAATATGGCAAGCCCTGTTGCCTTGGGCAGCGCGATCCTGCCGAAATCATAAAGGCCCAATGCCTCCGCCCGTCCGTCTTTGCGCAGATACAGCCACATCAGCATCAGTTGGACGACGGCGGATGCCACTAATCCAGAGATGACCGACATTGGCGCTGGCGTGGTGACGTCGCCTTGCGTTGCGGCGATGATGATGGCTGTGCACACCCCTTGCAGGGCGAAATACGTTATGATGAAACCAATGGTGGGTATCAGGCCGGGATAAAAGGATCGCGCGGATATTATTGTAGGGGCAGGTTCGCCAAGTTGCATGTCTTCCCGATCTATCCCGCGTATAAGTGAAGGGCGGGCGTTCTTGGCCCGACCTTCCCCTGTTTACACATAATAGGTCCTGACCCTAGCTTAATAGGCCACCCGTGTTGCGGTCAGGCCATAGGTCGGAAGCAATGCCTGAACGCTTGTCGGGCCAGCCAGATGCCCTGCGCCAACCGCCATGAACGTCACGCCCGGCTTTTTCATTTGCGCGGAAATCCATTTCGCCCAATTGGCATTCCGATTGGTCAGTACGGCGTCGTACAATGTCCGGCTGGTCAGGCCTTCGTTCATAAGTTGGGCAAGGCTTTCGGTGTCCGCCGATCCCCACATGTTGACCATTTTTTCCATCATGCTGTTGGTATCATCAATCGTTTTTGCCGTTTCGACCAAGAAAGCGATTTGATCGGCCTCTGGCAGGGTATCAAAAATACCAAGCTGAAACTCCGCAGTTTCAAGTCCAACGATGGGCTTTTTACTAACCTTCGCCGCCGCCGTCAGTTGTGTTTCAACACCGCTATTGGGTTCATAGCCGGATTTCTGGATTGCCATCAGGGACATGGCGATTCCCGCCGCCCATGGCTCAAATGGGTCGAAAGAGGGCGCCGGAATGCCAAGCTTGCCCATCGCCGCGTCATACACCGCACGGTCCGCGTCATTCATTTTGGAACGCAGGGTCTTGCCCTGCTGATCCATCGCCAGCTTGCCGAACAAGGCTTGGGTCTCTGCTGCGGGAAGGTCGACCAGTTCCAGCACCAATTGGTCCGAACTGTCAAAAGCAGTTTTTACGCCGTCATCAAACCAGCCAAGACCAGGCTTTAAGACATGGATGCTCCCGAACAGGTAAATGGTGGTGTCTTCGTCCTTGATCACCCACAAGGCAGGATCGACGTCCTTGACCGCAGGGACCGCCTTGACGGGGTCAAGTGCGGTGACCGCTGCGGGTGCCTCCGTCGGCGCGTTTTGCGCCGCAACCGGCGCTGCCCATGCCAATGCGCATGTCGCAGTGGCGGCCAATAATGACTTCAAACTCATACGCATTCTCATTCTCCTTTAACGAAAGATAGAAAATCATTTCTACGATAGTGGACCGATAGTTATATGTATTTCTTTCAGAACCAGACAATCAGCGCAACAAAAAATGTCATAAAATAGAGTATCATGCCATTTCGGTCCGCATTTTCATCTACATCAAACATGGCCCCCTCCTACAAATTCATCATCGAAAATCTCTTCGATGGGTAAGTCGAACAGCCGTGAAATCTTGAACGCCAGCGGCAGCGAGGGGTCATATTTCCCCGTTTCAATCGCATTCACCGCCTGGCGCGAGACATCGAGATGCTCGCCCAAGTCGGCCTGACTCCAGTTGCGCATCGCCCGCAGCACTTTGAGCTGATTTTTCATGTCAGGTTCCGGTGTCTGTATGTCATGGAAACCTGACTAAATTGATTCGCAGATAATGTCAACAAAACCTTACATAATGCTATGCACCACTGACAAAAACCCGTGCGCTTATTCATAACCTTGATTTAGCCGCCTATCTCCGCCAATGGCTGGCCATGTCCGACGTTGCGCCACTTAGTTTTCAGGATCTGATCCTCACGCTCCATGCTTATTGGGGCAAGCAGGGTTGCGCCATTTTGCAGCCTTATGACATGGAAATGGGCGCTGGCACGTTCCACACGGCTACGACCCTGCGCGCGCTGGGGCCTGACCCGTGGAACGCCGCCTTTGTGCAGCCATCGCGCCGTCCGACCGATGGCCGCTATGGCGAAAACCCCAACCGGCTTGGCGCTTATTATCAATATCAGGTGATCCTGAAACCTAGCCCGCCTAACTTGCAGGAGCTATATCTCGGCTCGTTGAAGGCCATTGGCATTGACCCGTTGCTGCACGACATCCGCTTCGTCGAAGATGACTGGGAAAGCCCGACGCTGGGCGCATGGGGCCTTGGCTGGGAAATATGGTGCGACGGTATGGAGGTCACGCAGTTCACTTATTTTCAGCAAATGGGCGGCTTTGACTGCAAACCCGTTTCGGGCGAGCTGACTTATGGTCTGGAACGGCTGGCGATGTATATCCAGAACAAGGACAGCATTTTCGACCTTGTGTATAACAACGCAACGGCGGATCGTCCGGCGGTGACCTATGGCGACGTCTTCCGCGAAAACGAGCGGCAAATGAGCACCTATCATTTCGAAGTCGCCGACACCGACATGTTGTTTGATGCGTTCAAAAAAGCGACGGCAGAATGCGAAAGCTGCCTGCAACACGGCTTGCCCATTCCCGCCTATGAGCAAGCGATCAAGGCGAGCCATATCTTCAACATATTGCAGGCACGCGGCGTGATTTCCGTGCAGGAACGCGCCAGTTACATGGGCCGCGTCCGCGACCTTGCCAAAGGCAGTTGCCAGGCATGGATGGAAAAGAACAGATGGGCAGTATGATGGCCCGCATGTCAAATCCTCCCCGGAGCCGTCACCCTGAACTTGGTTCAGGGTCCATTTATCGTCTCTACCCTTCGGCCTGTGTGGCACGATGGATGCTGAAACGAGTTCAGCATGACGGGGACGCTGCATGACCGACTTCCTGCTTGAACTGCGCTCCGAAGAAATCCCTGCGCGGATGCAATTGAAGGCCAAGGAAGACTTGGCGCGCCTGTTTCATGATACATTGGCAAAGGCCGGGCTTGCGGCGGCGTCGGTGGAAACCTTCGCCACGCCGCGCCGTCTTGCGTTGATCGCGACCGGATTGCCGTTGGCAACAGAGGCGGTTTCCGAAGAAACCAAAGGGCCAAAGGTCGGCGCGCCGCCGCAGGCGATGGAGGGTTTCTTGCGCAAAACTGGCCTTTCGCAAGACCAGTTGGTCGAACGCGATGGTGTCTTTTATGCGGTAGTTGAAAAGGCCGGGCGTCAGACGGCGGATGTTTTGGCAGAGGCGATCCCCGCGATCATCCGTGCCTTCCCATGGCCGAAATCGCAACGCTGGGGCGCGGCGTCGGTCTCGACCGAGAGCCTGCGCTGGGTCCGCCCATTGCAGGGCATTGTCGCTTTGCTCGGTGACGCGGTCGTGCATTGCGAAATTGACGGCATCGTTAGCGGTGCGGAGACGATGGGCCATCGATTCCATCACAGCGGGCCTATCATTATCGGAAATGCGGGCGATTATATCGAAAAGCTGCGCGACGCACATGTCCTCGTCCATTTTTCAGAACGCTGCCGCATCATCCGTGAAGGCGCGAAGGCAGCGGCGGAGGCGGCTGGCCTGACGTTGGTTGAGGACGAAGGACTGGTCATCGAAAATGCTGGCCTGACCGAATGGCCAGTGCCGATGCTTGGCCGCTTCGACCCCGCATTTCTGGACGTGCCGCAAGAGGTCATTCAATTGACGGCGCGCGTGAACCAGAAATATTTTGTCTGCCATGATGCAGCGGGCAGACTGGCCAACGCCTTTGTCTGCACCGCGAATATCGACGCGCATGACAAAGGGGCGGCGATTGTTGCGGGTAATGAAAAGGTTCTCGCTGCGCGCCTGTCCGATGCGAAATTCTTCTGGGAACAGGACCTAAAGGTCGCGCTGGATACCCAAGCGCAGAAATTGGCGCAGATTACGTTTCATGAAAAACTGGGCAGCGTTGCCGACAAGGTGGAACGGGTGGCGAAGCTTGCCCGTTGGTTGGTGGAAGAAGGTATTGTTGGGCCGCGCTCCCCGGCGCAGGCCGGGGCCCAGCCCGCAACGAATGAGTCATTTGATCAGGTTCTGGACCCCGGCCTTCGCCGGGGCACACAGGATTTGGAAGGCGCTTCAAACCCCAACGTCACCCCCGCGAAGGCGGGGGGCCAACTCCGGAGTAAGCAGCTAGAATCAAAAGGGCAGGAGATGGATTCCCGCCTTCGCGGGAATGACGAAGATATTTCTGTGCGTGCGCTCGCCGGTCAAGCCGAACGCGCGGCGCGTTTGTGCAAGGCGGATCTTGTCACGGGTATGGTCGGTGAATTCCCCGAATTGCAAGGCATCATGGGCGGCTATTACGCGCGCGCACAAGGCGAGAGCGACGCCGTCGCCGACGCCATCCGCGATCACTACAAGCCAGTCGGGCAGGGCGATGATGTGCCAACTGCGCCGGTGACGGTTGCGGTGAGTTTAGCGGATAAGTTGGATACGTTGGCGATGTTCTTTGCTGTTAACGAGCTGCCCACAGGCTCTCGAGATCCGTTCGCTCTCCGCCGCGCTGCCTTGGGAATTTTGCAGTTCATGCAGCACAATGAACTACGATTTAAGTTAAATGAAACCATCGATTACATCAGGCGGCTAGCTGTGTTGGAGGGGGAGTTATCCTCCGATCAAATCGGCGGTGATGGTGACGCCCCTGTTTACAGACTCGATCAGGTTGGGCGATGGAATGATGATTTTGACTTAGATCTAGATGGCCGATTGGCTGAATGGAAAGACGAAAAGGGCAATCTGCAAACTGCGAGCCTAGAAACAATTGAACCAGAACTCTTAGCTGAGTTAGTTGAATTACTTGTAAAGCCTGATGAACTCGTAACGTTCTTCGCCGACCGCCTCAAAGTCCAGCAACGCGAAGCGGGCGTCCGCCACGACCTCATCGACGCGGTGTTTAGCCTTGGTGGTGAGGATGATCTTGTCCGGCTGCTGGCGCGGGTGAAGGCTTTGCAGGCCTATATCACGACCGCCGAGGGTGCGAACCTGTTGGCGGCGTATAAGCGTGCGGCGAATATATTGAAGCAGGCTGAGGGTGTGGACAAAAACACCGTCGCCCCAGCGCAGGCTGGGGCCCATCACGTGTCTCAGTCTGGAACGACAGACGAGATAGGCTCCAGCCTACGCTGGAGCGACGCGGATTTGGGCATCGAGGAAAGTGCTCTCCGCACCGCGCTCGACGCCGCCGAACCCAAGGCCGCAGCCGCCTTGTCGGTCGAAGATTTCGAAGGCGCAATGGCCGCGTTGGCGACGTTGCGCGCACCGATTGATGCCTTTTTTGAAGCTGTGATGGTCAATGATCCCGACCAAGACAAGCGCGCGTTTCGTTTGGGCTTACTCGCACGGTTCCGCGATGCGGTTACCCAAGTGGCCGATTTTTCGAAGATTGAGGGATAGGTAAAACCCCTCTCCCCTTGCGGGAGAGGGAGGGGCCCGCTGCGCAGCAGTGGGAGGGTGAGGGGGTTCCTCACAACCTGCACCCCTCACCGCTGCGACTAGGCAACTAGTTGCCAAGTCTCGCTCCTCTCCCGCAAGGGGAGAGGGTCAGGTTGGAGTAATGAATGACCCAGTATGTATATCGGTTCGGTGGCGGTGTTTCGGATGGTGACGAGACCGTTCGCGGCAACAAGAACATCCTCGGCGGCAAGGGCGCGAATTTGGATGGCATGGCGTCGATTGGTCTGCCTGTCCCGCCCGGCTTCACGATCACGACCGAAATGTGCACGGCTTATTATGCCAATGGCCAAAGCTTCCCCGACAGCGTTCGGGCCGAAGTCGCCAATGGCCTTGCACATATTGAACAGGTGACGGGCAAAGCCTTTGGCGATTGGGCCAATCCGTTGTTGGTGTCGGTGCGTTCGGGCGCGCGGGTGTCGATGCCGGGGATGATGGATACGGTGTTGAACCTCGGGCTGAATGACCAGACGGTCGAAGGGCTGGCGGCTTCGTCGGGCGATGCCCGCTTTGCGTGGGACAGCTATCGCCGCTTCATTCAAATGTATGCCGATGTGGTGTTGGAACTGGATCATGGCGCGTTTGAAGAGGCGCTGGAGATCGCCAAGGAAGACCGCGGTTTCTACCTCGATACAGAGCTTTCTGCCGATGACCTGAAGGCGCTCGTGGCCGAATATAAGCGCCTTGTGGCCGCCGAATGGGGCAAGCCGTTTCCGCAAGATGTGCACGATCAATTATGGGGCGCGGTGGGCGCGGTGTTTGGATCATGGGAAAGCGACCGGGCAAAGGTCTATCGCCGCCTGAACAATATTCCGGGCGACTGGGGCACTGCGGTCAATGTGCAGGCGATGGTCTTTGGCAATATGGGCGAAACGTCGGCGACGGGCGTTGCCTTCACCCGCGACCCGGCAACGGGCGAAAATGCCTATTATGGCGAATATCTGATCAACGCGCAGGGTGAGGATGTTGTCGCTGGCATCCGCACCCCGCAATATCTGACCAAGGCCGCACGTGAACGCGCAGGCGCAAAGCCGCTGTCGATGGAAGAGGCGATGCCGCAGGTCTATGATGAACTGGCCCGTGTGTTCGACATCCTCGAAACGCATTATCGCGATATGCAGGATATTGAATTTACCGTTGAGCGGGAGAAATTGTGGATGTTGCAAACCCGTTCGGGCAAGCGCACCGCCAAGGCCGCCTTGAAAATCGCCGTCGATATGGCCCAAGCGGGCATGATTACAACCGATGAGGCTGTGCTGCGCGTTGACCCAATGGCGCTGGACCAGTTGCTGCACCCAACGCTTGATCCGCAAGCGCAGCGCGATGTGCTGACCTCTGGCCTGCCTGCGTCACCGGGCGCGGCATCGGGCGAAATTGTCTTTGATGCCGACACCGCCGAACGGTTCAGCGAATTGGGCAAGGCGGTTGTCTTGGTCCGCATCGAAACCAGCCCTGAGGACATTCACGGCATGCACGCTGCCAAGGGCATATTGACCGCGCGTGGCGGGATGACCAGCCATGCTGCTGTCGTCGCACGTGGCATGGGCCGGCCTTGTGTATCAGGCGCAGGCAGCTTGCAAATCGACGCCACGGCCAAAGTTTTGCGTATCGCCGGGCGTATCTTGAAAGAGGGCGATGTCATTACGCTGGATGGTTCGACCGGCGAAGTGATGGCCGGCGAAGTGCCGACGATTCAGCCCGAATTGGTGGGCGATTTCGGGACGTTGATGGTCTGGGCCGATGCGGGCCGCCGGATGAAGGTCCGCGCCAATGCCGAAACTCCCTCCGACGCGCAAACCGCCCGCGATTTTGGTGCAGAAGGCATTGGCCTGTGCCGGACCGAGCATATGTTCTTTGACGCGGCGCGCATTACTGCCGTGCGCCAGATGATCCTCGCGGACGATGAAAAGGGCCGCCGCATCGCGCTCGACAAATTATTGCCCGAACAGCGTACGGATTTTGCCGCGATTTTTGAAGTGATGGCGGGCCTTCCCGTCACCATCCGCTTGCTGGACCCGCCCTTGCATGAATTCCTGCCGCATCAGGAAAGCGAATTTGCCGAGGTTGCGGCCGCAGCGGGCGTTGGCGTTGAAGTGTTGAAACAACGCGCGTCCGAATTGCACGAATTTAACCCCATGCTTGGCCACCGTGGATGCCGCTTGGGCGTCACCTATCCCGAAATCTACGAGATGCAGGCAAGGGCGATATTTGAAGCCGCGTGCAGCCTTGCCGTTGCACCTGTGCCCGAAATCATGATCCCGCTCGTCGGCACGCGCCGCGAACTGGAATTGATGAAGGATGTCGTCGACAAGGCCGCCGAAGACGTCTTTGCCGAACAGGGCAAGCGTATCGAATATCTTGTCGGCACGATGATCGAGCTGCCCCGCGCGGCGTTGATGGCCGATGAAATTGCCGAAGTCGGCAGCTTCTTCAGCTTTGGCACCAATGACCTGACGCAAACCACCTTGGGCGTCAGCCGCGACGATGCTGCACGTTTCCTGACACATTATGTCGACAAGGGCATTTACGCCCGCGATCCTTTCGTCAGCCTCGATGTCGAAGGCGTTGGCCAATTGATCGAGATTGCCGTCCATAAGGGCCGCGCAACGCGTCCAGACATGAAGCTTGGCATTTGCGGCGAACATGGCGGCGACCCGGCATCGATCACTTTTTGCGAAAAGGTCGGCCTCGATTATGTCAGCGCCTCACCCTATCGCGTGCCGATTGCAAGGCTAGCGGCGGCGCAGGCGGCGTTGGCAAAAAGCTAAGCCGTGAACGCACAGGGCACGGAGAAAGCGGCGCACATGAATCTGCGCATTCTATGAGACCGCCGCGTGCAATATTTGGGTTGGAAGTGCAAAAATTGCGGTTGCCAATTGCACATCACCGCCCTAATAGCTGCGTTCCAGTGCACCCGTAGCTCAGCTGGATAGAGCATCAGACTACGAATCTGAGGGCCGGGCGTTCGAATCGCTCCGGGTGCACCACTTTTCCCCTCTTTGCTAAAGTCCGCGTGATGCGCGGTGTCTCAGCAATTTTGTGCACGCAGAAGCGCAGAGGGCAATTTCGTTGACAGGTGCGTCATTCCCGAAACGACCCGTTCAGCAAAAAACGCCGTCGCCCCAGCGCAGGCTGGTGCAAATCCTCCCCAGAATGGGGAGGGGGACCATGCGAAGCATGGGGGAGGGGCACGCTCTGGCTATCCTGACCTTCTGGCGTGATGATATCCTGAACGTGCCCCTCCACCGTCTGCGACGGTCCCCCTCCCCGTGCCGGGGAGGAGTTATTTCGCCTTCAATTCCGGTAACAGGTGCGTCATCCCCGAAAGAGGTTTCGCTTGCAATGTAGGATTTGTTTTGAGATTCTGTGCGTCACGCCCGCATAAGTTGCGCGACCGGCTCTTTGAATGTGTTGAACCCCAGCCCGGCTTTCATACCCGGTAAGCCAACGTCGAAAAGTGGCGGTAAGTTTACAGAAATACCGCATTTTGCGTATAAGTTTGTAAACTTAGAACCCCGATGACATCTGCGTCATCTCCGAAATAGCTTTATACTATGACCGGTCGGGCCAAAACCTTCTTCGTATCTTCGCGTCTTTGTGCGAGATTATATTGGCGCAGGGTTTCGACCGGGCATGACCGCGAGATTGCGACAATCTGCGGGTCCCCCTCCAATATGCTTCGCATGGTCCCGCTGTTGCTCCGCAACGCCTACGGCTCCCCCGTGCCGGGGAGGAATTACCTAGCCTTCAATTCCGGTGACAATTGCGTCATCCCCGAAATAATCGCTTCTCTGATTTTCGTAAGGCAGGGTATATGGCACGTCTTCCACTTATGGTCCTGACCCTAAGGAACGCAAGCGACACAAGCCAGTTTAGCGCTTAACCGCCTTTTTTGCCCAGCTTTTGCACGCGCGCAATCACTTCGGCGCGAATATCGGGGGTCACAAACTTCCCGATTTCGCCGCCGTAAATCGCAATTTCCTTCACCAACCGCGAGGCAATGGGTTGTAGGGACACGTCGGCCATTAAAAACAGCGTTTCGACGCGATCGTTCAACTGGCGGTTCATGCCCGTGAGTTGATATTCATATTCGAAATCCGTGACGCCGCGAATACCACGAATAACGGTGCTTGCGCCGTGCGCTTCGGCAAAATCCATAAGTAATGAGTTGAACCCGACAACGCGAATATGCGCCGAACCGATGCTGGCAACTTCCCGCTCGACCATTGCAATCCGTTCATCATCGGAAAACATCGGGGATTTGGCCGCGTTCGTGGTTACGCCGATGATCAACTCATCTACCAATTTTGCGCCGCGCCGGATGATGTCCATATGGCCCAAGGTGATTGGGTCAAATGTGCCGGGATATACGCCAATCCGGTGTGTCATTTAGCGATCCCTTTCGGTAATATAATTTGCAATGGCGCGCAGAAGATCGGCTTCGGCACCATAAGTCGACAGATGGTCATTGGCCTGCTGCACAAGCATTTCCGCTTGCTGCTTGGCGCGTTCGAGGCCCATGAGAGATACAAATGTGCCTTTATTAGCTGCTGCGTCTTTTTGAAGCGCTTTGCCGGCCAGTTCAGGATCGCCTTCAACATCCATGATGTCATCGGCAATCTGAAAGGCGAGGCCAATGTCCCGGGCATATCCCCGCAAATGCGTTCGGCCTTCTGTCGGGATATGCCCTAATATCGCGCCCATTTCGACGCTGGCGGCAATGAGAGCACCCGTCTTCAGCGCTTGCAGGCGCATGACGGTTTGCAAATCAACAACGGATTTCTCGGCCTCTATATCCATCATTTGGCCGCCGGCCATGCCTTCCGGGCCGCTCGCTAAAGCCAGCGTTGATATCAGTTCACCGCGCACGAACGGGTCGCCATGTGTTTGTGGGCTCGCCAGTATCTCGAATGCCAAGGCATGGAGAGAATCGCCCGCCAGAACCGCGGTCGCGTCATCAAACGCGCGGTGCACTGTCGGCTTGCCACGCCGCATGTCGTCGTCATCCATGCAGGGCAAGTCGTCATGCACCAAAGAGTAAACATGAATGGCTTCGACAGCCGTGCCAACGCGCAAGGCAACCGCGCGGTCGACATGGAACAGAGCCGCGGTCGCAGTCACAAGCAACGGCCGCAGGCGCTTGCCGCCGCCAATCGCGGCATGGCGCATCGCGGCATATAGGCGGTCCCGCGCGTCGCCGGGCAGCGTCAGAAGCGCGTCAAATTCGTGATCAATGTCCGCTGCAATTTGCGCGAGTGAGTCCTGTAACAATGATATGTGCGCAGCCATATTGCTCAACCGGCATCGAATGTTGTTGTACCCGTTGGCGATCCATCCGGCCCTTGCACAATGGCCTCAATACGCGCCTTTGCTGTATCAAGCCGCTGTTGGCACAAGGCCCGCAACGCATTGCCGCGTTCGTACAAGGCGATGGATTCATCCAGCGGAGCCTCACCGCTTTCCAACTTATGGACGATGTCTTCAAGCGCACGCAGCGCAGTTTCAAAATTCATGTCGGCAACGTCTTGAGTCATAGTTCTGCAATGACGCCCACCGCCGACTGGGTCAAGTGCTTCGCTCCATCGCCATCGGTTGATGACGAAGCTTGCCAGTCCAGAAGTGCACATCAGATTAGCGTTAAACGGGCAGGCAGAGCCAAAACGCGTTTAGGGTCACGAACGGGAGTTGAGGGGAGGTTTGTATTTATACGCCTGACTTCAACAACCAGTCGTGAAAGATTTTCACGGCTCTCTGCTTCAGCGCGCGGGGGCGACACACGAAGTAATAGCTGTAGGGGCTTTCGACTTCTGCACTGAAAAGCCGTGTCAGGCGCGGGTCGCGCGCGTCGGAGAAGTGGCTTCCGTGCATGATAGCAACGCCAAGGCCGTTTGCGGCTGCCTCCAGCATCAATGCGCCGCTATCAAGGCTATCGATCGCAGCCGGCTTCAGGCGGGGAACCCCCATGGCCTGCCGCCATGCGTCAAATATCATCGGCATGTCACTGTGGACCATGACGGTGTATTTTGCGAGGTCCTCAGGCTTTTCGACATTATGCTCCTTCGCCCATTTTTCAGAGGCGATGGCGTAAACAAGATTGCGGTCTAAGCGGACGCTGTAAAGCTTGGGGTCGACGTCTGCTGAGATGATGATGGCTGCGTCGACGACATCACCCAGCAGATTTTCGGCATGCCCAGATGTGTCCACATCGATATGAAGCTTCGGGAATGCCTTACGCAGTTCAGGCAAGCGCGGAATCAGTCTTTGCGAACCAAAAAGCGGCAAGAGCCCCAAACGCAGGCGATACTCTCCGCCGCGACCGGCCAACTCGTCAACCGCCTCTGCCATTGCGTCCATCGCTGGTTCAACGGCCGCCAGAAGTGCCTCACCATCCGCATTAATGACCATCGCTTGTGCGCGGCGGTCAAAAAGGGACTTGCCGATGAAGTCTTCCAGCGCCTTGATACGACGGCTGAGCGCGGGCGGAGATAATGCGAGTTCGCTCGCGGCCGCTTTTGCCGAACCCAGCTTAGCGACGCGCAAAAAGGCTTCCAGCGAGCGTAGGGGGGGCAATCTGCGCATATCATCTCCTAATTTTGCCGCACTGCAACAAAACATTTCTGCTTTCGTGATCGTGCAAATGTCACGAAAATCATGCTAAACCTATAAATTGTAGTTGCATCATTTGCAACAGCTATTGCACTGTTCGCACTTGCACAAATAATGAAACCCAACCAAAGGAGAAAGGCCTTTTAGGCATCCTCTCCTAAAGACTTTTTCAGGGTCGACCTCGGTCGGCCCTTTTTTTATCCGAATTAGGCATGAGCTGTGTCTTAGGGTCAGGACCTATTACTGCGCGCCGTCGGGCACGACCAGAGCGCGCCGTCCCCAAATGATCAGGAACAGCAAAGACGCCGAGATCAGAATGAATGTGGCGGGTTCCCAATAGTTGAACAACGCAACGCCAACCGCAGGCGCGAAAATATAGGCTGCACCGTTGATTGAGGCGATCTTGCCCGCAACGTCGCCTTGTTCATGCCGATGGACTGCTAGAGATGCACCTGCGGTAAAGCCCGGTCGGAACAGCCCAAAGCCAAGCGAGGCAATGGCAAAGCCGGTGCTAATGCCATAAAAATCATGGCTGATGCCTGTCAAGATCGTGCCCACTAACGCGAGGCCCGCGCCCCAGAGTACGGAACTTCTCGCGGCAAGTGACAGCATTGGGATGAGGCCCCATTGTGCCAACAAGGTCGCCATTGCGCCAATCAGCATAACCGATCCGCTGGCTTGCACTGCCTCCCACGGACGATCATGCAATCCCAGCCGGTCGCGCACCAGAAAACCCACCACGCCCAAAATGATTGCCTGTGCATGGCCACCGATCAAACCTGCAATCAACCAGGATGCCATTCGGTCATCGCGCCATGGCAGGCGGATTTCGCGGGTGGGCAACACGGACCCCAAAGCATCACCATCGACATCTTCATCATCCGGCGAATTCATGGATGCTGAATTCGGGTAAGTCGCAACGGCGCCGCGTGCCTCAAAACGCGGGGTGTCATTGGGCAATTGAACATGCAACGCAATCAACACGGCGACACCGAAGGCGGCAAACATGATGAGCGGTCCAGCCAGACCGAAAGGTGGGAACAGAAAATAATGCGCGGTGGCAGGGCCAATCACGGTGCCAACGCCAAAAGACGATGCAAGCATTGATAGCGCCTTGGTGCGCTCGGCGCGTTCGGTGCGTGCGGCGACATAGGCCTGAACAGCAGGCGGGGCGGCTGAACCAAAGCCGCCATAGAGGCTTCGGAACAAGGCAAACAGGATGAAGGTCACGACTGGACCAATCAGGCCGGCCAGCCCAAGCCACAGCACCAGCCCGCACATGCCCATCGAGGCAACAAAGCCGATGATGCCGATACTCATCAATTGCTTGCGGCCCCGGCGATCCGACAGGCGCGCCCATTTGGGTGCAGTGATAACCCATAACAAGGCAGACCAGCTAAAGGCCAAGCTGACCCACACGTCGGGCATATCCAATTCGCTAGCGATTGCGGGAAGGGCGGACTGCATCGCGGTATTGCCAGCCGCTGCGACAAGCATCACGAGGAACAGCACAACAACGCGGCTATTGGGGATAGCTTGAACCGCGCTCATGGCTTTTTCCAATCATAGCTTCTTATGACTTGCGCCACATGCAGGCTGTAATCCGAATACCATCGGTCCCGGCCAGCATCGCGAATTTCGGCGTGATCGGGATGATCGCGCCATGCTTTTGCGCTGGCCTCGTCGGTCCAATAGCTGACCGTTATACCAAGGCCATCTGCGCCACGCACCGAATCCATGCCAACATAGCCTTCTTGTCGTGCGGCAATTTCAACCATCATCGCGGCAGCCCTTGCGTAACCATCGGCGTCCAGCTCCGTGCGCTGTGCCACAAATATAACGGATATGGTGCTACAGCTTAGCTTTGGCATGGCGGCAGCATAAGACTGATTTGATCTGCAATGCAAGCTAGGTCCTGACCCTGGTGGAACAGTTAGTTGCTAAACGCGGTTGCACGAACTGCATCAATTTGCGAGTGTGCCTGCTTCGTGACAACTTCCCTCGGACTCAACCTATGATATCTTCAAGCTTGGCCAAATCGACGGTGCTGAACCGCCTTAAAAGCCGTGCAAGCCGCTTTTTTGGCCCATGGGGTGTTTTCTTTAAAGGCTTTATCAAACATCCGGTGATGGTCGGGTCAATAATCCCGTCATCATCCTTCACCGTGAAAAAAATGCTTGCGCCGGTTGACTGGGACAACACCAAATTGTTCGTGGAATATGGCCCGGGCATCGGTACATTCTGTCAGCCCATTCTGGACCGCATGCGCCCCGACGCGACGTTACTGGTCATTGATCTTAACGAAGATTTTATTGCATATCTGCGTCAAACTGTTCGCGATAGCCGCTTCATCGCTGTCCATGGTTCGGCAGCAGATGTGAACGCAATCATCAACAATTTCGGGTTTGCACATGCCGATTATATTCTCTCTGGCCTGCCATTTTCGACGCTTCCCAATAATCTTGGCCCCGTGATCGCCGAGGAAACAGCAAAGGCGATCCGGCCCGGCGGCGCATTTCTGGTCTATCAATTCCGCGCCCGTGCGCGTGATTTCATGACTCCGCATTTCCGTAAGATCGACAATGGTTATGCTTTATGGAATATATTGCCTTGCCATCTGTTCTGGGGCTGGAAAGAATGACTATTTGCTACGGATCAGGCGGAATTTGATCCGCCGACCAATGGTGTAATCGACCGAATTGACTAAGAAATAGGCAAGGCCCGACTTAAACCGGCTCCAAATAGTGTCCCGCCTCTTTAACAAAATCCGTGTCTGTTCTTCCGATTGGGAGACAAGCCCGTCAATCAGTGTGCGCATATGCAACGCAAGGCCAGCGTCCTTGATACGCACCATAATCTCCAAATTGATAAACATGCTTCGGACATCTAGATTGGCTGAGCCAATATAGACCGTGTCATCAATGACCATCAGTTTCGTATGGAGTGGATGCGGTTTATACTCAAAAATCTGGGTCTTACGCCGCAACAGGTAGCGATAAAGCAAACGCGCAGCGGCAATCGTTGCCCCATTATCAGTTTTTCCGGCCATCACGAGGCGCGACCCTTTGTTGCGTCTTGCAGTCTTGGCAAGGCGTCGCAATATGGTTTGGGACGGCGAAAAATAAGCGGAAACGATGTCAAATCTCTTGCCCGCGTCCAATGACCGCTTGAACGTGAGTGCCCATGGCGAAATGCGGTTGGTTGGCCCGCCCAACAGCCATTGCACTTGACCAATGCCCGGTCGCCATTGTCGAATGATATTGCGGATCTGCCAGAAGCTGACGTTGCCGCCGTTCGACGCGTGCGCCATATCCTCGAAATAATCGCTTAGCCGTTGCGCCTGCGGGCCAGACACGATTATGCCGAGATCTTCCCAGCTATCGTCTCCGGCACGCCCGAAATATGGATCGGCGATATTAAAGCCGCCTACAAGCGCGTGTGCGCCGTCGATGATCAGCATCTTTTGGTGATTGCGGATTAGGTAACCCAGGCTCTTGCGGGTGCTGAAACTGTGATAGTTGCCGCCAGCGTCAAGCAAAGCGTCGAAAAATCGATTGCTCACCTGTGTTGATCCAAAGCTGTCTATAATCAATTGCACGTGCACACCGCGTGTCGCCGCAGCAATGAGCGCGTCGCGCACCTCCCGGCCAGTTTCATCGGCACAAAACATGTAGAAAAACATGTGAATCGATTTTTGCGCCATCGCGATAAGCTGCAAAACGGCGTTGAGTCGATCTTGCGGCTGATGAACCAGGTGCAGGTCATGGCCCGCAACCTGAAAGTGCGTTCCGGGGAACCCGGGCTTGCCTGATTGCACTGCCATGTTGCTAGCGATACCGCTTTGCGCAGCGCACGGCAAGCGACCAGCCCTTTTCGTTGACATTTTGGCCCATTATCTCTAGGCGCGAGCAACTTCCCGAATTTACGAAGAATCAGGAGCCAATATGGCACGCGTTACTGTTGAAGATTGCATCGACAAGATCACCAACCGGTTTGACCTTGTATTACTCGCCGCCGAACGTGCGCGTGAAATCTCTGGTGGCGCTGAACTGACTGTTGATCGTGATCGCGACAAAAATCCGGTCGTTGCTTTGCGCGAAATCGCTGAGGAAACCGTTCGTCCGGATCAATTGAAAGAAGGCCTCGTGCAGTCGCTTCAGAAGGTTCAGGTTGATGAGGATGAAGAAGCGGATGAAGTCGGCTCGATCAGCCTGTCCGCCGAAGCCCTTCGTTTGACTGCCGCTGCGCCAGCACGCGGCGCAGGTATGCAGCGCGATTATGACCGGTAATTTTCAATATCATTATTGAATGAATCAGGCCCGGCTCGTCCGGGCCTTTTCTTTTGTGCCTTCATTCACTCTTAGTATCGCGTGAAAGTACCCGCAGGCTAATTTTGCCACTTTCCAAAAATGGCGCGACGATGGCTGCCATTCGGCCTTGGCGCTCGGTTGCCATCGCGCGGTTGAAGAAGGTGTTGGCGATGACATCCGCAATTTGAAGCCCCGACCGGCGGTGACTAAGATCAAGGGATGCAGTACCGCAAGGACCAATGAAGTCTGCGATATCTTTGCGGATTAGGGCCAGCGTCTCGGGGCCATAGCGACCGTCGTCAATGACCACTTGCACGCAATGATCGCTGCCTTTTATCATGTGCGTAACGGCCTCCTCAAGCAATTGCACATAGATGTCGATGTCGTGCGTACCCCGGTCTTCGTCCGGATTGGGCGCGAGCGCGGAAATCGCGATGCCTATGGTTGCGGTCCAAGGCTTTTGACCAAGCAGCTCAAACAGCAATCCGCGCTCAGCCAAATCAATACGGCTGCCCTTAAGTTCGCCGGCTAGGCCGGTAATCTCCCGAAAGCGTGCCACTACCGCGTCAGCATCATCGTCTTCAACGGATATGGCCGCCAGTGTCATGACCCCACGCCCAACGCCGCCTGACTCATCGCAATAGATCGGCATGCTGACTGCTCCTCATATTATGTGAGGTTAGCAGGGAAAACGGCGGATGACTATTTCGCGCCACGCATCGCGGACTGACTGGACCTGTCGGCGCTCTTTGGGGATTCGGCTGAATTCGCCAATGAACTGCTCTGCGTTCAGTCGGTATTTCTTGGGCGCGCAGAATAAGGGGGCCCCTGCGGCGCGCGCGGCTTCATTCTCGGCTTTGACCGACTTCGCCGCTTCTTCAAAAACGCGGACCATGGGCTTCAAGTCTTTTGCAAAGACTGCGCCCAGACCCTTTTTCTGCAATGCCACAGCTTTCGTAAAAAAGGTTTCAGCGTCCATGGCGTTTGCAGGAACGGCACATAACAAAGCGCCCATGACCACAAGCACAGCATATTTCATTTTGCGACCTCAACTCTCCCTCCATGGAGGATAGAGCGTTGAGGCCGCAAATAAAAGCTGAAAACTAAACGCCTTGTGGCGCGGTGCCTCCGACCGACGCAGATTTGCCGCGTCCCGCCTTTGGTATGGCTGTGCCCACCGTTGGAATGGACGAAGGCTTAACGACCTTGCCATCGTCACGTTCGAATTTGCCCGTTTCCAAAAGCTGGTTGATTTCGTCACCCGAGAGCGTTTCAAATTCCAGAAGTGCGTTGGCCAGCAGGTGCAATTGTTCGTTATGCGTCGTCAACAACTCGGTCGCCCGTTGATGCCCGCCCTCAACTAGCTTGCGGATTTCGGCGTCAATCTTTCGTGCCGTCTCATCCGACATGGCGGAGCGTTGGGACATGCCATAGCCGAGATAGCCTTCTTGACGCTCTTCATATTGCAGCGGGCCCATCGCATCCGACATGCCCCATTGGGTGACCATGTCGCGCGCAAGGCTGGTTGCATATTGGATGTCGCTGGATGCGCCTGAACTGACCTTGTCATAGCCGAAGATTAATTCTTCCGCCACGCGTCCGCCCATGGATACGGACAGGTTGGCGTGCATTTTATCGCGATGATAGCTGTAATTATCCCGCTCGGGCAGGCGCATGACCATACCCAAGGCACGGCCACGGGGAATGATGGTTGCCTTGTGGATCGGGTCAGACGCGGTTTCATGGATCGACACGATTGCGTGGCCGGCCTCATGATAAGCGGTCATTTTCTTTTCATCTTCGGTCATGACCATCGACTTGCGTTCGGTGCCCATCATCACCTTGTCTTTGGCATCTTCAAATTCTTGCATAGCGACCAACCGCTTGCCACGACGTGCGGCCAGCAA
This sequence comes from Sphingorhabdus sp., assembly GCF_023910635.1. Taxonomy (GTDB): domain Bacteria; phylum Pseudomonadota; class Alphaproteobacteria; order Sphingomonadales; family Sphingomonadaceae; genus Sphingorhabdus_B. The sequence goes on from NZ_JAAVVZ010000012.1 coordinate 20,194, forward strand.
GGCAGCTTCGTTCACAAGGTTGGCGAGGTCGGCACCGGAGAAACCCGGCGTCCCGCGCGCGATCACGCGGCCATCGACATCAGGTGCCAAGGGAACCTTTTTCATATGTACGGCAAGGATTTTGACACGCCCATCAATATCCGGGCGCGGCACAACTACTTGACGGTCGAAACGGCCAGGACGCAACAGGGCCGGGTCAAGAACGTCAGGACGGTTGGTCGCGGCAACGATGATGATGCCTTCATTGGCTTCAAAACCGTCCATTTCGACCAGTAACTGGTTCAAAGTCTGTTCGCGCTCGTCATTCTGATTACCAAGTCCAGCGCCACGGCTGCGGCCCACCGCATCGATTTCGTCGATAAAGACGATGCAGGGTGCGTTTTTCTTCGCCTGTTCGAACATGTCGCGTACACGGCTTGCACCAACGCCCACAAACATTTCGACAAAGTCAGAACCAGAAATCGAGAAGAATGGTACGCCAGCCTCGCCAGCAATTGCGCGGGCGAGCAACGTCTTGCCGGTACCTGGCGAACCAACTAGCAACGCGCCCTTGGGAATTTTGCCACCAAGGCGGCTGAACTTAAGCGGGTCTTTCAAAAACTCGACAATTTCCTGAAGCTCTTCGCGGGCTTCATCAATGCCGGCCACGTCATCAAACGTTACCTTGCCATGCTTTTCAGTCAGCAATTTCGCCTTTGATTTGCCAAAACCCATAGCTCCGCCAGCACCGCCGCCCTTTTGCATTTGCCGCAAGACAAAAAATGCGATGCCAAGGATGAGCAAGAATGGCAGGGCCTGATATACAAGCAGGAGAAGCAAGCTTGGCTGTTCTGCTGTTTTGACTTCAATCACTACGCCTTTTTCCCTGAGCAGGGGGATAAGGCTGCTATCATTTGGTAGCGGCACTGTCGCGAACGTTTCGTCATTCTGCAACTTGCCGTTGATGCGTTCCGGCGCGATGGCTACGGACTTAACCTCGCCAGACTCAACCTTATCTCGAAAAGACGAATAGGTAATGCCGTTGGTTGGCGTGGATGCCCCGCTGAACATCGACGCGAGAAGCAAAAGCGCGACAATGATCGCCGACCAAATGGCCAAGTTGCGGAGCATCGGGTTGCTTTTGGGTTCTTGTTCGTCGTTCATCATCACTGCCTTGTTCTTTGCCCGCGCTAAATGCTCGGAGATATGCAGCTAATGTAGGAGCGAATGCGTGAATGACAATATAGTGATTGGCAAAACTTACAGGCTGTTTTTCTCAACCACGACGGGGCGGTGCTTTGGAAAACTGCCAATCTTCTCCGCCGACGCATTTGACATTGCCAATCATGGCAGTCTGTGCATTTTCGAGGTCGGTTAACACGCGGTCGATGGCGTCACCACGCGGAGCAAGATTGATGTCTATCATCCTGAGGCAGCGCATTAATAGCCGCCGCTTCAATTCGCGGGGAAGGCCGCTGGCCTGGCAAACGATAACTTCATTTTTGTGGCTTATCCTCTGCGCGGCCAGCGTGTCCGTCATCCAGACCAGTGCATCGGACGCGTCGGCCAATGCGCTTGCCGTGCGCAGCGCACGGGTTGCAGGAAATGGATGCTGCGTGCTGGCCAACCAGTTCCGCATCGCAACCCGGTCAAAATCGATGTTTGCGTTGCTGGGGTCGTTGACCCATTGAATGCCATTGCTGCAGCAGATGTCGATAAGCTCCGCTTTTGTGAATTCCAGTAGTGGTCTGACCACGCGTCCATTGCGGGCGCGAATGCCGGACAACCCATCAACGCCGCTGCCCCGCGCCAGCCGCATGAGCAGTGTTTCCAATTGGTCATCGGCATGATGCGCCGTGGCAATATGTTGGCAATTTTGCCTATCTGCCGCACGTTCCAACAACGCGTAACGGGCCGCGCGCGCGGATGACTGGAGATTGCCTGAGATCTTTTCGTCAGGAGTTAAAATGATATGCGGAATGCCAAGATTGCGGCAAATTTCGGCAACAATCTGCGCCTCGTCAGCGGATTCGGTCCGTAATTGATGGTCTACTGTTGCGGCAACCAATCTGCCGGGCACAACTTGCTGCGCCAACAACAACAGCGCAAGGCTATCGGGTCCACCCGATACCGCGCATAATAAGCGATCATCAGCACTTTCCAGCCTGTGAAGTGCTGCCCTAAAACGGCCAAGAAAGACCGGTTTTAGCGTTATTTGCACTTCGCCCTTGTTTTGCCAGATGTGATCCGTTCGGCCAAGCGGCCAGTCGCCGCATCTGGATACGCCCTTGCAAGTTCACCAAAAGCTTCGCATGCCTCAGCCGCCTTCCCAAGGTCAGTCAGAGCCGATCCCAAGAAAAACAAGCTGTCAGGCGCGCGGTCACCACGCGGATCAGCCTTATAGTTGTCGTAGAAAACCTTCACCGCAGTCGCTGGTTTTTTGTCATCCAACCATGCCCGGCCAAGCAAATTGCGCGCATAGCTTGCGCGTTTGTGTTTGGGAAATTTGGCCAAGGTTTCTTCAAGCGTTGCTTGCGATTCCGGATAGAATTTGGCTTCCCATAAGCGGAAGCCATAACTGTAGCCATCCTCGAACGCATCGCCGCTGGCGGGGCGTTCGATTGCGGCAACCGCTGCGACGCGGGCCGGGTTTGGCTTAGCGGTGGTAACAGGCTTTGTCGGAACTACGCCGGCTTTAGTTTTCGGCGCTGCCGCTGCGGGCGTTGCCGTTGGTGCCACCGTTTCAACGGGCGATGCTGGCTGGGTAGCCAGTTGTGTCTCAAGCGCCTTCAGCCTGGCTTCAATTCCGCGCATATTATTGCCTTGCAATTCGACCTGACCAGTCAGAGTCGCAAGTTGCGCCTCTAACGCATCCACACGCGCGGTCAGATCGACCGTTGCGCTGGTTGAACTGTTCGTCGCGCTTGGCGCTGTGGGTGACTGTATATCAGGCTCGACAAATTTGCCGGCACCATTGGGGAACACTTGGCGCTGAACCGCCCGCATTTCCTTCTCGAGTTTGCCCACGCGCCCGTCAATGTTTGCGTCCTGCGCCATTGCAGGTGCGCTTAGCGCAAACGCTGCGCCGCCAAGAATGAAGCGCCGAAAATACATTGAGTTACTTCCTTTTACTGAAATCGAGTTGCAGCGATAGCTTACTGCAATCCCGCGATAAAGGCCAACGCTGCATTTCGGAATAAAAAAATTGAAATTCATCGGAATTTCGGGCCGTAATGACTGGTCTCACTGATTTGGGGTGGCTGCCACAGCTGTGCTGGGCGGAGGAGCTTGTTCGTCCAAGCCGACATTCGCAGCGGCTGTATCATCTTTCAGGGTTGCGACCGGCTTTGGGGCCGCCGCCTTCGGTGCTGTTGTGGGGACTGATGCCGGCGTTGGCGGCGCTGGAGTTGGGTCTAATGCGTAGCTTTTGAAAATCACATAGGCGACCAAAACTAGCGCCGCAACTGCCGCAGCGGTCCACGCCAAGGTCTTGGAAGGAACACGCGCAGGGTCTGCTGGCTCGTAATTCTGGAGCGGGGCCTCATATCTTTCATGTCCCCCGCTAGATAATTCCGCGCGTAGCGCATTCACTATCGCAATATCGTCTAGTGCAACCGCGCGGGCGTAAGACCGAACAAAACCAACAGTATATGTATGTCCCGGTAAGGCGCTGAATTCCGATCGTTCAATCGATTCCAAATGTCGCATGGGCACGCGTGTCTTGGCGGCGAGGTCAGACAGGCTCATGCCCATCCGCGCGCGCGCGGACTTAAGTTCTTCGCCTACATTCATAGGCTCCGCTTCCAAACGAGGAATTTCGTCCACTGCAATCTCCACGACCCGCTCCCCCGCCTCTTCGTGCAGTCGGGCGGATAATGAGCATCAAAAAGATAATGTCAACGTGGATTGCGGATAATCAAAGATTATGCCTAAATTAATTATCCGGTTTCAATACCTTGACTAATCGCCCAAGCCGTCAATGCTTCACGCAAATTCTCTGTAGGATTGTCGAGCAACTCTTCCATTTTTGCGCAGACATCAGAATAAATGGTTGAGCGGATCATGGCCTTGATAGGCCCAACGGCGGCTGGTGTGATCGATAATCGACGAATGCCAATGCCCATGAGGGCAAGCGCCTCAAGCGTCCGTCCACCCATTTCGCCGCACACCGCGACGTCGACGTCATGGCCCTCGGTAGCCTTAACGACCCGCCGGATGAAGCGCAGTATAGCGGGGCTCAGCCAGTCATAGCGCTCTGCCAAGCGGGGATCAGCCCGGTCCGCAGCAAAAAGGAACTGGGTCAGATCGTTGGTACCAATGGACAGAAAGTTAATCTTGGGCAGCAGGATGTCGAGCGTCTCGGCCAGAGCCGGCACCTCAAGCATCGCGCCATAACGAATTTTGTTGGGTAATATTTTTTTCTGCCGCCCCAGAAATTCAATCTGGCCGTCGAAAATGGCCTTGGCAGCATCAAATTCCCATGGCTCAGAGACCATCGGGAACATGACGTTGAGCGTGCGACCGGCCGCCGCCTCAATCAACGCGCGCGCCTGCGCCTTCATCAATCCGGCGTGATCAAGCGACAGCCTCAGCGCGCGCCAGCCCAGCGCGGGATTTTCCTCTTCGCTCCTTTCATCCTTGAGGTAGGGAAGCGCCTTGTCTCCGCCAATATCCAGCGTACGGAAAATGACGGGCTTGTCGCCGGCTGCGTCAAGCACATCCCGGTAAAAGCGCTGCTGCCGTTCGCGTTGCGGCAGCGTCGCCGAAATCAGAAACTGGAACTCGGTCCGGAAAAGGCCAACGCCTTCCGCGCCGGTTGTCGCCAAAGCTGACATGTCATCGCGCAAACCAGCGTTAATCATCAACGAAACTGGCACCCCGTCTTTAGTGACCGATGCTTCATCGCGCATCGCTGCATAGCGCGCTTTTTTCTTCTGCCGATCAACAAGATCATGTTGAAATATCTCTTCTGCCGCAGACGAAGGGCGCACGATAACGCTTTTGTCGTCAGCGTTCAGCAACAGCATGTCGCCGTCGCGCACCTTGTGGCGAATGCCGCGCACCCGGCCAAGAACCGGAATACCCATGGCACGTGCCACGATCACCACATGTGCCGTAAGCGAGCCTTCCTCTAGGACCACACCGCGCAGGCGCCTTTTGTCATATTCCAGCAATTCTGCGGGACCCAAATTGCGCGCGATCAGGATGGAATCCTTCTTCAGCCCAAGCTGCGCCGCGGTGCTCATTTGCCCGGAAACGATGCGCAGCAAACGGTTCGACAGGTCCTCCAGATCGTGCATGCGATCGGCAAGCAGCGCGTCGTCAATCTGCCGCATGCGCATGCGTGTGCGTTGCTGAACGCGCTCAATTGCTGCTTCTGCGGTTAGGCCACTGTCAATGGCTTCGTTTATCCGGCGGCTCCAGCCCTCATCATAAGCGAACATTTTGTAAGTCGCGATGACCTCTTCATGTTCTCCGCCTGTGCCAAAATCTATCTGGCTCGCCATGCGGTCGATTTGTTCACGCATTTTATCGAAGGCGGAATAGACACGCTGACGCTCGGCCTCGACATCCTCGGCAACCGTGTGCTCGATACGCACATTTGGCTGGTGAAAAATAGCGACGCCAGCGGCAGCGCCTTTAACAAGTGGCAATCCTGTGAGGCTAATCGTGCCGGTCTCATTGCCGCCCCGGGCAGTTGGTTCGTCGATTAGGTCGGCGTTGGCAATGAGTTCGGACAACACCATGGCGACGGTTTGAAGCGCCTCAATCTCGACCTCTTCATATTTACGCGGCTCGACATGCTGGACCGCGAGCACGCCGACGGCACGTTCGGAGCGGACAATTGGCACGCCGGCAAAACTGTGAAAGCGTTCTTCACCCGTTTCCGGGACATAACGGAAATTCGGATGCGCCGCCGCTTCATCCAGGTTCAGTGTTTCGACATTTTCAGCAATTGTCCCAACGAGACCTTCGCCCAGACCCAAACGCGTAATATGCACGGCAGCTTGGTTCAACCCGCGCGTCGCAAACAGCTCAAGTGCGCCATCGCGCAATAAGTAAATCGAACACACTTCGCTCGAAAGCGCTTCGCCGATGATGTTGACCACATGATTCAGCTTACCCTGCGCATGGTTTTTCGAGGCCATCACCTCGTGCAGACCAGTCAGGATATTACGGGCAGAACGGGTAGCGCTTTCCATAGGCCGCACCTAGCAGAGACCGAGAGGGCAAGCGATACCCAGTATCAAATTATTCTTAGGGTAAGGACCACTTAAATCCACCTTCGCGGTTTGAGGCCATTTTGTTCAGTGCAAGGCGGCAAGCGCAGGACTTAGTGGTTCTAAGTCCAAGCTTGCCAACGTGGCAATGGACAGTGTGGGTCAAATCCAAAGGACGTCTTGACGCCGCGAAGGTGGATTTAAGTGGTGCTGACCCTAGTCAACCAGTTGATGCCGATTCATGCAGTATAACGTCTTTAAGATGTAACTTTTGTTTTTTCAGATCGAGAACCGTTCTGCTGTCGGGGAACGGTCTGTTTTCTTCGCGCTCCAGTTTTTGTTCGAGTTCGGCATGCTTGTTACGAAGCGCGGACAGATGATTATTATGCACATCATTCTCCTTCAGTCTGGGACTCGGCGATCTGAACCACGGAGTAAATCACGAATTGTGATTGGAGTCTTGCCGATAATTATCGTCGGGGCGCGAGCTAGGGTCAGGACCACTTAAATCCACCTTCGCGGTTTGAGGCCATATTGTTCAGTGCAAGGCGGCAAGCGCAGGGCTTAGTGGTTCTAAGTCCAAGCTTGCCAACGCGGCAATGGACAATATGGGTCAATCCGAAGGACGTCTTGACGCCGCGAAGGTGGATTTAAGTGGTCCTGACCCTAAACTCAGATTTGGGCCAAGCGCCCTTTTTTTAACGATGACTTGTTCGCCGCAGTCTGTTTAGAAAGGGGCATGAACGATGATGGCTATCAGCAGCAACTGGAACAACTAAAGATTGAGCATCGGGATCTCGACGATTCCATCCGGGCGCTTTCCGCCCAAACGTTGATCGACCAACTTCAAATCGCGCGACTGAAAAAGAAAAAGCTGATTTTGAAGGACCGTATCAGGCGTCTGGAAGACCAATTGGTCCCTGATATTATAGCCTAAGCTGGAGCAAAGGATAATTTCATCCCGTTACGCATCAAATTGCAGGCTGGCGAGCCGGGCATATAAGCCGCCCGCAGCGCTCAGCGTCGCATGATCGCCCTCTTCAACAATCCTACCTTGGTCCATTACGATGATGCGGTCGGCAGAACGCACGGTTGCCAGCCGGTGTGCAATCACGATGGTGGTGCGCCCAACCATCAGGCGCTCCAGCGCGTCTTGCACCAATTTCTCGCTTTCGGCGTCCAATGCGCTCGTGGCCTCATCAAGCAACAAGATTGGCGAATCGCGCAACAAGGCGCGCGCGATAGCGAGCCGTTGCCGCTGGCCGCCGGAAAGCCGCGCGCCGCCCTCGCCAAGATAGGTTTCCAGACCCTCCGGTAAATCACCCAAGAACCCTGCTGCGTTTGCTTTTTCAGCCGCCGCCCAGATCGCCTCGTCGCTTGCGTCCCATTGGCCGTAACGCAGATTGTCGCGCGCGGAGGCCGCGAACAACACCGTGTCTTGTGGCACTAACGATATCCGGCGTCGGAATTCTGCGGGGTCTGCGCTAGTCAGGGAAACACCGTCAATGCGCACGGTCCCGTTTTCGGGGTCGTAAAAGCGTTCCGCCAGTTGGAACAAAGTTGATTTGCCCGCGCCTGACGGCCCTACAACAGCAACTGTTTCCCCCGGCGATACTTTCAGGCTGAAATCGTCGAGTGCCGCGACCTCGGGCCGTGTGGGATAGCGGAAGCGAACATGTTGGAATTCCAATTGCCCGCGCGCTGGCGGCATGATAACTGCGTTAGCAGGGGGCGCAATTTCGGGCACTTCGTTCAGCAGCTCGGCGAGCCGCGATGCCGCGCCCGAGGCGCGCACAAGGTCGCCATATACTTCGGTCAGCGCGCCAAATGACCCTGCGACCAATGCCCCGTACAAGACGACCGCGAACAAGGTTCCGGAGGATATGACGCCTTCCTTCACTTGGTCCGTGCCTTCCCAAACGAGTAATGTGATTCCGCCAAATATCAGCGCCATCACAAGTGCGGTAAGAAATGCCCGCAAACGGATACGTTTTTTCGCGGCATTGAACGTGGCTTCAACAGCATCGGCAAATCTTGCGCCTTCGCGGCTTTCTTGCCCAAAAGCCTGAACGATCTTGATCGCGCCAAGCGCTTCGGAGATGATTGTGCCGACGCTGGCGACATTGTCCTGGCTTTTACGCGATGCCTTTTCCAGCCGCCGTCCGAGAAAGACGATTGGTAAAACGACGACCGGAATGCCCGCGAGTAACCATATGGTCAGGCTTGGAGCGAGACCGAAGAGCAAGGTAACGCCGCCCACGCCAATAAAGATATTGCGCAGTGCAACTGACACAGTGGTACCGACAATTTGTTCGATAATTGCCGTATCGGCGGTCATTCGGCTGGCGATTTCCCCAGGGCGGTTTTCTTCGAAAAAGCGCGGGGCCAAGCGCAACAAATTTTGCTGCACCGCAACACGAATGTCACCCACCACACGCTCGCCCAGCCAGCTCACAAAGTAAAAGCGGAATGCCGTCGAAATGCCGATGATGACGACGATGCCTAATAACAAATAGAAATAAGGCGCTGGATCTCCGCCATTTTTGACAAAGCCTTCATCGATGATCAGCCGCAAGCCATAGGGGATGGCCAGCGTAGACGCTGCTGCTGCAATCAGCGCGAGCAGGGCATAGGTGATCTGGCGGGGATAGCGGATCGTGAAATGCCCGATCATGCGCAAACTGCCAAAATTAAGCTTGGGCTTGGCCGGGACTGCTTCGGCCGCCTCGGATGTATCCATGCTTTGCGTTTCGGAAATATCGTTTGTCATCGCGCTCGCCTAGCAGTGCGCCGAACCCGTAACAATCCGCCACGGAGAATGTAAATGCTTTTCCTATGGTGCAATGCACAATAAACACGTAAAGCCACATCCAATTGCGGCAGAATTCTGCCGATGGAAATATTAAAGGCCTAAATATGCTTTACACCGGATATGACCTTCAACGCGGCTGGCTTGCTGGTGCAGGCTGGGTTGCGCAAAAACAGGCGGAATGGCTCAGCGCGCTGCCTTCGCCTTTTAATTACGGCGGAATGGCACCCATAGCTGCCTCGGCATTGGAAGTTTTTGCCCATTCGGTTCTGCCGCGTGGAAAGCCAGCGTTCGGATTGCATGAAGTTGTCATCGACGGCAAAATTTTGGCGGTTCAGGAAGAAAATCTTGCGGGTAAGCCATTCGGCCAGTTGAAGCGTTTCGTCTACGAAGGCAGCAGTGAAAAGCCACGGCTTCTCATCTGCGCGCCCATGTCCGGGCATTTTGCGACGCTCTTGCGCGGCACAGTCGAGCGCATGATGGTCACGCATGACGTCTATGTCACTGACTGGAAAGACGCGCGTGATGTGCCGTTGACAGGTGGCGGGTTCGACCTTGAAACCTATATTGATTATCTCATTGAATGGCTTGAATTTCTTGGCCCCGACGCAGGTGGGCGCGGCGCGCATATGCTTGCGGTCTGCCAGCCGTCGGTTCCGGCTTATGCCGCTGCGGCCGTTATGGCCGCGAAGGATCATCCGCTGCGTCCGCGCACATTGACGATGATGGGCGGCCCGATCGATACGCGCGAAGCGCCGACCGCCGTCAATAACCACGCGACCCAGCGTCCGCATGAATGGTTCGTGCAGAATGTGATCGCGACTGTGCCGCCTTATTACAAGGGTTCAGGCCGCCGCGTGTATCCCGGATTTCTGCAGCTTTCGGGCTTCATGTCGATGAACTTGGGCAACCACATGATGAGCCATTGGTCGATGTTCTCCGACCTTGTGAAAGGCGATGGCGAAAGTGCCGACCGGCATAAGGAATTTTACGATGAATATCGGGCGGTCTGCGACATGACGGCGGAATTCTATCTGCAAACCGTTGATACAGTGTTTCAGCGTCATTTGCTGCCAAAGGGTGAATTCAACTATCGCGGCCATTTGGTGGACCCCGCTGCCATCACCGATATTGGCTTGCTGGCGATTGAGGGTGAGCGCGATGATATCAGCGGTCTGGGCCAGACAAAGGCGGCGTTGAACATTGCAACGGGCTTGCCTGCGGCGTTCAAGAAATATCATATGGCACCAGAAGTCGGCCATTATGGCATTTTCAACGGCAGCAAATGGCGCGAAAAAATTGCGCCCATTGTCGAAGATTGGATATCCAGCCACAATTGAGCGACGAAATATCCCCCGCTATTTCGACCTGCTTAATAGCGTTTTGCCTAGCACCGATTCCTGCGGGTCTTCAGCGATGACCTTGCATATTAACGCCACACTCGAACGCTGGCCGGTGGATGGCCATTTTACCATCGCGCGCGGGGCAAAGAAGTTTGTCGACCTGATCGTGGTCGCGGTCAGCGATGGCACGCATATCGGTTATGGCGAGGGCACCGCGATCTATTATCACGGTGAGACCGCCGAGAATTGCGTGCGCGAGGTCGCGCGCGTCACCAGCGAACTTGCCGCGCACGCCTTGCCCTTGGCCCGAGCGCTCTTGCAATCCCGCCTGCCACAAGGCGCGGCGCGCAATGCGTTGGATTGTGCGCTGTGGGATTTGGAGGCCAAGCAGACCGGACGGCCGCTTTGGGAATTGATCGGCATGAAATCGCCGCCCGTGCCGCTGGAGACCGCCTTCACCATATCCTTGGGAACGCCCGATGCAATGCATGCCGATGCGCGCAGCGCGGCGGACAATGGTTATAATCTGCTCAAGCTCAAACTAAATGGCGAGGCTGACCGCGACCGTGTTGCCGCCGTCCGCGCTGGCGCACCCAAGGCGCGTATCATTGTGGACGCCAATGAAAGCTGGGGCGCGGTGGATATCATGGCCGAAGCGGCTGCGTTAAAGACACTTGGCGTTGCCATGATTGAGCAGCCCTTGCCCGCAGGACAGGACGCCGCGCTTGCCAACCTTTCATCGCCCTTGCCCATTTTTGCCGACGAAAGCTGCCATATTGCGGCGGACGTCCCGCGCCTCGCCGGATTATATCAGGGCGTGAATATCAAGCTAGATAAAGCCGGCGGCCTGACCGAGGCTCTGGCGCTCTGTAAGGCCGCTGAGAGCGCAAAGATGGATATCATGGTCGGTTGTATGCTGTCGACCAGCATGGCTATTCAGGCGGCGTTTCTGGTGGCGCAGACGGCGTCTTGGGTTGACCTTGATGGACCTGCGTTATTGCAAAATGATCGGCCGGGCGGGTTTGTCTTTACAGACGGACGCCTGTCCCCGGCCACAACATCAGCGTAATTCTACTTGATTGAATCGCATTGATTATGTCTCTTAGGGTTGGCTGCTCTTTATAATAAAGCGCACTGGTTGCCTGATAGGCTGCCTCATACATTTTGAATGTGGCTTCATCGCTTACGATAAAGGCTTCGTTCTCGGCGATGTTTTGGTTGTCAGCCTTTGGAAAGCGCTTTGCTTTGTGGTCATGATAGGCGTCGGTTCCAATGAAATCCAAAACGTCTTTGTCCTGCAATAAGCAATACACATCATAATAATGGCGCATGAAATTTTTCGGCATTGCGCCATCTTCCTGCTGCTTGCGGAATTTGGTTGAAATCGCTTGTAGCTTTTCCACCAGCGTAAAGCCCGCGTGATAACAAGCAACGTCTACCGCCCTGTTATCAATTATTTCCACCTGGTCTTTGGCAAAATCATAGGCCCATGAGCTTATCGTTCGTGGAAAATTGGGCGTGATATCATCAAAGCCCAATTCTAGCAGGATACCGTCTTTTAGACCTTCGACTTGGTTTGTGGTCGATCTGTAGTTCAACCTTATGCCGCCACTTCGATATTTTTCGTCATCAAAAGCGATGTCGCGGATGACGTTTTCAATGCCGTCAATTTTTATTGCACCTGCAACCCAATCATAAAAATCCTTGCGGCTTTGAATGTGGGCTACTTTGTCGTGATTGCTGCCTGTTTTGACATCAAGGTTTGCGGGTGGCTCAATTCGGATATCGATATCCTCTGAGAAGCGGTGAATTAAGCCTAACCCTTTGGACAAGGACGTTCCGCCCTTCAACTCAAACCGAAAGCCCATTGTTTGTAACCCATACAAACAATGCATGATCCAATAGTCTTTTTCGACCAAGGCGGGGTCAATACCCATCTTATCGCCAACAATTCGAATGAGATCAATAAATTCAGAATGGTTGTGTAAGAATTCTCGCTCAAGCATAGCGGAGTATAGTGTCTGGGAGTAATTTGGCAAAGAATTTCCTTGCTCTAACGCCGCCATACTCAAGCGCGGCTTTTGCCAGTTTCGAGCTGTCCATTTGGGTGGCTTTCTTGCTGATCTGCTTTAGCACAAGGTCTGCGTTTTCCGCCATTTGTGGCAGGTTATTCACCGCATCAACCAACAAGAATTCTTGTGTCGGTTTTGATGGAAAATATGGCTTCATGGCAAAGCGAAAATTACGTCCGCCTAGCTTAAAAGCTCCATGCCGCTTGTGATTATAAACCACGGTTTCATTATAAAGCTGAGTGGTTCCTAAGCCCAAGGAATTATACAAATTTGGTGACGTGAGCATGAAGCGATCATCTTTTAGAAATGCGCGAACAAGCGTCTCATCATCGGCGGGTGCAGAACCAAAAGACGTGGTTTTCGGGGATAGGTAAAGCCCGCCTGATAGTTTTACCAAGGCACCATCCGCAACCAATTGTTTCAAGTGGCGATCAACCGCGCTCGACCATTGCTCTAGGTCGGCGCGCCTATAGACTTTGCCTTGTTTCAATTGCCCTTTTAGGTTTTCGAGTGCGCTCATTTCATCATCCTCAATTCTAACTATAGCTCCCGTGCCATCAATTTGCAAGTTTTTTCATTGAAAAATCATGCAAATTGGATGATCAAAGACACAGATGCCCTCTTCTTTCGTGAGGATAATTATTTCAAATCAATTCTTTATGGGATTTTTTGAGAAAAGAATTACGGCGACAGTGCACTAAATTATTCTGAAGGTTCGGAAAGCCCGAATCAACTCAACAGTGCGCCGTCCACAACATCACCGTAATTGCTGTCACCGTTATTTGGCGTCACTCCTAAAGAGGTCTCGCATATTATATCGAAACTCACAGCAGAATTGACCGGAAAACGTCGGGTAGCTAAGGTGTGGGGATGACGCTGGGAGAAATCACTCTCGAAGACCGCCAGGTCTGGGTTCGCGCCTTTTATGGCTTCAACCCGGAAGAGGCTGGATATATAGGCTTCACACATGAGGCTCAGCGCGAAGATATGCTGACCAAGATGAATGACGGAGATTTTGTCCTCATCTACGGCGCCGTTGACTCTCTCACTGACACCGATCTGCAGAGGCAGGCACTAGGATTCATGGAAATCAAACTGGAACGATGCCGTGATTTGCACCGGCAGAATGAAGCTTCAAGGCAGTGGAAGATTGATCATGGTTTTCAGGAGAGGTGGACTTATGGTCTGAAGGTCGTTCGCGCATGGCGCGTAATCAACAGAGTTCACATAAGGAACATCGCACCGAAAGCCTATGACACCAAGAAACGGTTTGAGAGGACGACAAAGGCTGTCCTGCTTGAGCCAGAGGAAAAGCGCAGGGCGCTCAGCCATAATGTTCGGCAGGTAAATGTCTACGGTGAACCGCCCATCGCGGCGAATGATCTCGCCAGTGGTCATATGAATGAGGTACTGAAACCGTCGAAAGGTGTTCCTCCAAGTTTCGGTGATCGCACATCACAACATGAAGACGGTGACAACTTCCTCTACCTTATGAAACTGTCAGCAAACGCAGAGGCGCTTCTCGGACGAACTGGTGCTCATCTTGGTAAGGCGCTGGTGAAAGTTGGCCGATCAAACGATGCGACCCGGCGATTAAAAGAGGTGAATGGGGGATTCCCCGAACGGGCCGTTTGCCGCTGGGAGCTGACGCACAAGCAACGGTTTGACAATGGGCAGACTGCGCACGATTATGAGACGGAGTTGAAAGCGTTCTTCGCCAAAGAATTCACCTCTCAAGCGGGGGAGTTCTATACCGGTGATTGGAATGCAATTGATCGGGCATTCCAATCCTTCTGTTATTCAAAAATGCCAAAAATTCTCGCCGCGGTCGGCAAGGCCAAGGGAGTAAAATAGAATTACGGTAAATCACCGTGACCGTGCACTAAATCATTCTGAAGGTTTGGAAAGCCCGAATCAACTCAACAGTGCGCCGTCCACAACATCACCGTAATTCTGTAATAATTTAGTGCACTGTCACGGTAATTCCTATGCGCAGATCAGGGAGCGGGCGGGGCTTTCCTCCCCCACCGGGGGAGGGGGACCAGCGAAGCTGGTGGAGGGGCACGTGCAGGGTGTCACCACATCGAAGGGGCAGGAGAACCGGAGCGTGCCCCTCCAATATCCGTCGGATGGTTCCCCTCCCCGTGCCGGGGAGGATACTCAATCACCCCCGCGCGCCATCCATCGTTCTTCGCGCATGGCTCTGGCCCCCTCTCCCCCTGAAGGGGGTGAGGGGCGTTTGTCCGACGAATTGCGGGTCTTTGACTATATCTATGGCGTGCTGCACTCGCCCGATTATCGCGCGACCTATGCGCAGTTCCTGAAAATCGATTTCCCGCGCATTCCCTATCCAGCCTCGCCAGAGATATTTGCGCATGTCGCCGAAAAGGGCGGCCAGTTGCGCCGACTGCACCTGATGGAGGATGCCGCGATTGGCGCGACGCCTTATCCGTTCAAGGGCGACGGGGACAATGCGGTGGTGAAGCCTGCGTTTGCCGTTTCATCCTCCCCATCGACTTGCGATGGGGAGGGGCCCCTCCGTCAGTTGCTGGCGCAACTGCCACCTCCCCATCGCAAGTCGATGGGGAGGAGCAAGTCAGTTAAAAAACCACTTTCCTACACACAACCGAATCGCGTATACCGAATTACGGCAATCACAATGACAGTGCATTAAATTATTCTGAAGGTTCGGAAAGCTCGAATCAACTCAACAGTGCGCCGTCCACAACATCACCGTAATTTGGTGGGGACGCTACTTAATGCGGCGTATCTGCTTTATAGCGCGTCAAGATACTCGATATCGGGCGCACCGGCGAGGCATGGGCCAAGCTTGGGTCCAGCGGCCTTGAAATAGTCGCTGGCGCCATGTGCGGTCAGGGCGTCCTGATCGACATATTGCTCCAGCACTTTGTACACTTGCGGGTTGGACCGTGACCGGGTGAGCGTATAAAATACGTTCCCCGGTTCACGAGGGTCAGGACCACTTAAATCCACCTTCGCGGCGTTAAAATGGCAAAGATATCGAAGGGAAATGGCCGCTGTCAGGCAGTCGTTCTGCCTGCAAGGTCATTTCGCTTTGAGATCGAAGCCATTTTAACGTCCGAAGGATTTGACCCATTTTGCCCAGGGCGTCTTTGGCAAGCTTGGACTTAGAACCACTAAGCCCTGCGCTTGCCGCATAGCCCTGAGCAAAATGGCCTCAAACCGCGAAGGTGGATTTAAGTGGTCCTGACCCTAAGCCCTAACCGCCGCAGCCAGTTCTGCAAAAACAGCCTCAAAATCTTCGTTCTTGCCTTCGGCAACGGTCAACGTTGCGATAACTCCAATGGCGGACATGAGGCTGCTCCTTGTTTTTTTTATGTGCGATTAAAAGATTTCGAACAGGCCAGCGGCGCCCATTCCGCCGCCGACGCACATGGTGACGACACCATATTTCGCACCGCGACGCTTGCCTTCGATCAAGGCATGGCCCGTGCAGCGTGCGCCCGTCATGCCATAAGGATGGCCAATCGAAATCGACCCGCCGTTGACGTTGAGCAACTCGTTTGGAATGCCCAATTTGTCACGGCAATACAGGACCTGCACCGCAAATGCCTCGTTCAGTTCCCAGATGCCGATATCGTCCATCTTGAGGCCAAAACGCTGAAGCAATTTGGGGATGGCGAAAACAGGGCCAATGCCCATTTCGTCCGGCTCTGTGCCTGCAACCGCCATGCCGACATAACGGCCAAGCGGGTTGAGACCCTTTTTCTCGGCCAGTTTTGCTTCCATCAGGATGGAGGCGGATGAACCGTCGGAAAGCTGGCTTGCGTTACCGGCGGTGATCGTCATGTCGGGGCCAAGCACGGGTTGAAGCGCTTGCAGACCGGCCAACTGCGTATCGGCGCGATTGCCTTCATCCTTGGCTATGGTCACGTCTTTCTGGCTGACTTCGCCGGTTTCCTTGTTCACGACGTTCATGACTGTGGTCACGGGCACGATTTCGGCATCAAAATAGCCAGCGGCTTGTGCAGCGGCGGTGCGCTGCTGCGACTGCAGGGCATATTCGTCCATCGCATCGCGGCCGATATTGTACCGCTTGGCCACGACTTCGGCGGTCTGCAGCATCGGCATGTAAATGGCATTATGCATTTCGATCAATTCACGGTCTGGCTGAACGCGCATCTCCTTGGTTTGCACCAAAGAGATGGATTCTTGTCCGCCAGCGGCCATCACATCGACATTGTCGACAATGATCTGCTTTGCCGCGGTCGCAATCGACATCAGGCCCGACGAACATTGACGATCCATTGTCATGCCCGATACCGATACGGGAAGACCAGCGCGCAGCGCCACCTGGCGTGCAAGATTGCCGCCTTGCGTGCCCTGCTGAAGCGCGGAGCCCCACAGAACATCGTCAATTTCGCCGCCTTCTATGCCAGCGCGCGCAACAGCGGCGGCCAACGCATAGCTGCCGAGCGTTGGTCCGGACGTTGCGTTGAACCCGCCGCGATAGGCTTTGCCAATGGCGGTACGGGCGGTGGATATGATTACTGCGTCACGCATGAGAGGGGTTCCTTAAAGTGAAAATTATACGAAAAACTGGCTGATCCATTCCGCCTGAAGTGCTGGCTTTTCCTCGCCCTCAATCTCGACAGTGAACTCAAGCGTTTGCTGCCATTGGCCGGGGCGTTTTTCGGCAAGTTCAAGCAGTTTGAAATGGCCGCGCACGCGCTTGCCCGAACGGACAGGGGCGAGAAAACGGGTTTTGTTGCCACCATAATTCACACCCATTTTAACGCCAGATACCTTGGGGCAATCGGACTTGGCGCTCATCACCGGGAACAAGGACAAAGTCAGAAAGCCATGGGCAATGGTGCCGCCAAACGGCGTCTGCTTGGCCATTTCTTCGTTGATGTGAATGAATTGATGGTCGCCCGTTGCATCGGCAAATTTGTTGATCATGTCCTGATCAACCAAAATCCATTCCGATACGCCGATGTTTTCGCCAATTTTGGTCGCGAGTTCGGCGGGTGTAATTGCGGTCATACGGAGTCTCCTGCTTCCTAATTTCGTCGTATCGTGGCGGTTTGATACGCGCAATACAAGCCCCGCTTGTTTGCCGTTACGGCATGCTAGCGGCTCTTTGACCCATAAACCGCGAATCAGCTTTTTGAACGCGCCTCGGCACTGGGCGGCGCGGCATAGGGCATCACCAACTTGCCATCGGGCGCGGCTGTGAAAGTCGTCTGCGTGGGATAGGCAAAAGAAATCCCTTCGCGGGCAAAGCTATCGAGGATCGCGATACCAATATCGTGGCGTGCCTGAAACATCTCTTCGACATCATCGCTTTCAATGTCGAACACCACATGGAAATCGAGCGAGCTTGCGGCAAAATTGTTGAACCCCGCGCGGATGAATTGCGCGCCATTGGCCTCAACCGCTGCACGCAAAATATCCGGCACGCGCCGGGCAAGGGCAGGGGGTGTCTGGTACACAAGGGTCAGCACGAAAGTGACCCGCCGATACAAGGTCAGCGTGTTGTTGGTGATTTCTTTTTCGAGCAATTTGCTGTTCGAGATAATTTTTTCTTCACCGGTCAGCGCACGCAGTCGCGTGCTTTTCATGCCGATGACTTCAACCCGCGCAATGGTGTTGTCATAGGACACCGTGTCTCCGCGCCGGAATGGCTTGTCAAAAATGATCGAGATTGCGGCAAACAGGTCGGAGAAAATACCTTGCGCGGCAAGGCCAATCGCAATGCCGCCCACGCCCAGCCCGGCAACAAGGCCCGTGACATTAACACCCAGATTATCAAGCACCACAATGGCAGCGACGGCAAACAAGACAAAGCTGACGAGCAACCGGATCAGCACCATCGCGCTTTGCAACGTGTCATGTTCATGAATGCCTTCGCCTGCGCGCCGTTCAATCAAGCCCAAGATGATTTCGCGCAGCCAAATGGCGACCTGAATGACAATCGCGATGGTGAACAATATGTCGACGGTCTGGGTCAGTGCCGCTGGCGCATTGGCAATTTGGTTGACCAGTTCAATCGACACCATGACGCGGAAAAATTTGCTCGTCCGCGCCAAGGTGCGGGCGACGATGGATTTCAGATGGGCGCGGTGCTCGCTGGCGCGGGCGATGTTTGCGGCGATTCTTTTCAGCCAGCTCAGCGCAACGAACACGATGATGGCCGCCACCACGGCAATGCCAAGTTCGATATAATTATTCTGCACCCAGATGGTCAGGGCGTCCCAATAGCTTTGCAGATGCGGGCCAATGGCTTCGGGGGCGATGCGCGGTAACGTCGGTGCGGTTTGTGTGGTCATGCCCCTTGTTTACGGTCGATGGCGACGGTGCACAAGTTTTGCGGAGCGGCAGCAGTCTTGTCATGCATGTCTGCCGCCGCGCATCAGCTATCGAGCAACAAGGCATCGATTATCAAACATTGCGCGCCTTTGGCCATAACCGCCTGCGTTACCCCAATGTCGGCGACGATCTGGCGGGGCAAATCAAATTCATGTTCTGACAAAAGCTGCGATAGCGCCTCCGCGTCGCCATGCCATGTTCCATCCTGCATGTGCACCGACAGGCACAGCTGCGTGCCGCAAAAGGTGAGGCTGTGCCATGGCCGCTCGTGCAATATGCTAATGTCGGCAACAGGGATGATTGCGCGCAAGGCTTTGTGCAGGGCGGCCGCCTGTGTCGGCATGCTCATATCGCTTTCCTGCCATGGATTTGGACGTGCTGGCCATAGTTGGACATGAAATGCCGCAGTTTTAACTCCATTTCGGGTCTAATTTCTCGCCCCATGCGCATGTCTAGCACAAGCCGCGGATCACCCGCAGCCAAGCGCCCGAATTTGGTCGGTGGCAGGTCCTGCTCCCGAAGAAACCTCTCAATAAGGCGCGTGATGTGCATGATGTCTCCTCCATGATCGACCCGGATTGACTTGCCCGAATCAGTAAGAACAAATATAGAACAAAGGTGATAGGATAAATCCTACAAGTCTAGGAAATTTCCAACCGAACCGGAGGAAACAACATGGGAGAAGACCCAAGGGCTGTTTTGGAGCGCTTGATTGCGAAAAGCGCAGAAGATTTCGCTGGCCTGTCGAAATTGATCGGTCGTAATCCCACCTATATTCAACAATTTATCAAACGCGGGTCACCCAAAAAACTGCCAGAGACGGAGCGCGGGATATTGGCACGATATTTTGGTGTGGATGAAAGCGTGCTGGGTGGGCCGAACGCGGGCGCGACCAGAACGGGCATTCGGCTTATTCCAAAGCTGGCGGTTGGCGCGTCGGCTGGTGCCGGTGCGATTCCAGGTCGTGAAACGCTGGCCGGCAAAATCGGTTTTGACGAAAAATGGTTACGCAAGCAGGGGCTGGATCCGGCGCAGCTCTCGTTGATTCAGGTGGACGGTGATTCGATGTCGCCGACACTGAACCATGGCGATGACATCATGGTCGACAATCGCGCCGCGGCTGGCCCGTTGCGCGACGGCATTCATGTCATTCGGCTGGATGATGCGCTGATGGTCAAACGGCTCGCCAGCGGACCAAGCGGGCGTTTGTCGGTGTTGTCGGACAATCCGGCCTATCCCGGTTGGCCAGATGTGGACGGCGCAACCGTCGCTATCATCGGCAGGGTGGTGTGGGCAGGGCGGCGGCTTTGAAGACTTGCCTCGGCCGCGTCAGTGCGGCACATGAATATCTATGTCTAACGTCACATCCACGCCCACAAAGACCCCGCCGCTAAAGGCCGCGATCATTCCCGTCACGCCGTTGCAGCAGAATTGCACGCTGTTTTGGTGCACGCAAACGAACAAGGGCGCTTTGGTTGACCCCGGCGGTGATCTCGACAAATTGAAAGCCGCTGTCGCGCAAACGGGCGTTCAGCTTGAAAAATTATTGGTGACGCATGGCCATCTCGACCATTGCGGGCAAGCCGGGATGCTGGCGCAAGAGCTTGGGCTAAAAATTGAAGGCCCGCATGAGGACGACCGTTTCTGGATCGAGAAGCTCGACGATGACGGCGCGCGCTATGGCATGGAGGCGCATAGTTTTGAACCCGACCGCTGGCTGGTCGATGGCGATACCGTGACCGTCGGCAATCTCACGCTCGATGTCCTTCACTGCCCCGGCCACACGCCTGGACATGTCATTTTTCATCATCAACCCAGCCGTCTGGCGATTGTTGGGGATGTGCTGTTTCAAGGGTCCATCGGCCGTACCGATTTCCCGCGCGGCAACCATGCCGACCTGATTAACGCCATCACGACAAAATTATGGCCATTGGGCGATGATGTAACCTTCATCCCCGGCCATGGCCCCACCAGCCAATTTGGCTATGAGCGCAAGCACAACGCCTTTGTCGCAGACGATGTGCTGAGGGCCAGGACCATTTAAATCCACCACCGCTGTGGCAGATTCACGTGGTCCTGGCCCTAACGGCTCGGTAGTTTAAAGAATCGCTGCGTACACGTTCCACAAGGCCCAGCCTGCAAGGCCAAGCAGCGTTATCATCGTGGTCAGCGTGCCGACCATCCGGCCCTTGCCCAATGAACCGCCATCCATGCCTAGGCCATGCGCAAGCCGCCCGACAATGTAGACGATGCCCAGGCCCCAAAGCCATTGGTTCGTTCCGCTTGTCGCCTCAAGCGCAGCAATCAGGATCAAAATGAAGGGCGCGCTTTCCACGAAGTTCGCGTGCGCGCGCATCCGGCGAATGACAAATTCATTGCCGCCATCGCCAATCGACACGCTTTCTTTTGTCCGCGCCTGACCGCAACGGATCATGAGCCAGATATTCACCAATGCCGCACCTGCGGCTATTGTAAGGGTAACGGGTAAACTTAGGGTCAGGACCACTTAAATCCTCCTTCGCGGTTTGAGGCCATACTGTTCAGTGCCAGGCGGCACGCGCAGGGCTTAGTGGTTCTAAGTCCAAGCTTGCCAACTTGGCAATGGACAAAATGGGTCAAATCCGAAGGACGCCAAAATGGCTTCGATCTCGAAGTAAAATGCCCTTGCAGGCAGAATGACTGCCTGCGGCGGCCATTTTACTTCGATATCTTTGCCATTTTGACGCCGCGAAGGTGGATTTAAGTGGTCCTGACCCTAACATATATTCTCTCCCTGTTCGGTGCGTGACCCTAACTGCTATCTCTCGGCTTGCAAAGCACCGAAAAACAATTATATCGCGCCGCTCACACAGACATGTGCGGATGAATGAGGCCGATTCTGGCGATTGCTTGCCACGACCATCTCTTTCGCCTATCATGCCCTAGAACTTATTGATTTTGAAATGGAACAGGTGCCGAAATGGCTGTCCCCAAAAGAAAAACATCCCCTTCGAAGCGCGGCATGCGTCGTAGCCATGATTCGCTTAAGGTTGCTGCTTACCAAGAATGCGCCAACTGTGGTGAATTGAAGCGTCCACATCATCTGTGCGATGCCTGTGGCCACTATAATGGCCGCGAAGTGGTAGCAGTCGCCTAATCCTGTTCAAGGAGAATAGCTGGTGTCGATGAAACCGCGTATCGCCATTGACGCGATGGGCGGTGACGAAGGCGTTCCTGTGATGATCGCAGGCGCGGCTTTGGCACGTCACCGGCACGACAGTTTCAAATTTCTTTTGGTGGGTGACGAAACGCAGATTAAGTCTGCGCTCGATAAGCACCCCAATTTGCGCGCTGCCTCCGAAATCCTTCATAGCGATGTCGTCGTTACGCCCGATGACAAGGTCAGCGCCGCCCTGCGCAAGGCCAAAACCAGCTCCATGGGCATGGCGATCAATGCCGTAAAGTCAGGCAATGCCAGCGCCGCCGTCAGCGCTGGCAATACCGGCGCATTAATGGCTACCGCCAAACTTGCCCTGCGCACGATGCCCGGCATCGACAGGCCAGCGCTTTCTGCCTTGCTGCCGACGCTGGAAGATACCGATGTGGTGATGTTGGATCTGGGGGCAAACACCGAGTGTGAGGCCAAAAACCTTGTCCAGTTTGCCGTCATGGGCGCGGCCTATTCGCGTATCATTTTCGGCTTTGACCGTCCGCGTGTCCGCTTGCTGAACATCGGTACCGAGGAAATGAAGGGCACCGATCAACTTCGTGACGCGGCGCAGCATTTGCGCGACGCCACCGGGCTACACATGGATTTTCAGGGCTTTGTTGAGGCCGACAAGATCAACCTCGGCCAATGTGATGTCGTTGTGTGCGATGGCTTTACCGGCAACATCGCGTTGAAGTCCATCGAAGGCACGGCGCGTTTCGTCACGGATCTTTTGCGCCGGGCCTTCACCAGCTCGATCCGTTCGAAATTCGGTTTTCTGGTATCGCGTCCGGCCACCGAATTGCTGCGGCACCATCTTGATCCCAATAATCATAATGGCGCTGTCTTCATGGGACTGAACGGTGTCGTCGTCAAAAGCCATGGCAGCGCCAATATCAAGGGTGTGGCCAATGCGGTCGAGGTGGCGGCGCGATTGGTCGAAGAAGACATTACCGCGCGCATCACGCAAGATCTTGCGCGGATACAGGCCGAGTGACCGAAGTCGCTCTTCGTGCCGTTATCAAAGGCACTGGGTCGGCGCTTCCACGCAACCGCGTGTCGAACGCTGAACTGGCCCGCAGAGTCGATACGACCGATGAATGGATTACAGAGCGGACGGGTATAAAGTTTCGCCACATCGCCGAGCCCGATGAAACAACATCCAGCCTTGCGATCGAAGCATCGCGCCGGGCGCTTGACGCGGCTGGCATGTCGGCCAGCGACATTGATCTCATCATATTGGCGACCGCTACGCCCGACCAGACTTTTCCCGCCTCTGCCACCATCGTGCAACATGCGCTTGGCTGCAATGGCGGCGTTGCCTTTGATGTGGCCGCGGTTTGCTCGGGCTTTCTCTATGCCTTTTCCGTCGCGGAAAGCATGATCCGCGCAGGTTCAGCCCATAATGCATTAGTCATCGGGGCCGAAACATTTAGCCGCATATTGGACTGGGAAGACCGCACGACATGCGTATTATTTGGTGACGGCGCTGGCGCGGTAGTCTTGTCAGGCGAGGTTGGCATTCGCGGCGCGCTGGTGACCAAATTGCATGCCGATGGTCAACATAATGAATTATTATATGTCGACGGCGGTCCATCCACCACGGGCACCGTCGGCCAATTGCGGATGAAGGGTCGGGAGGTGTTCCGCCATGCCGTAACCAATCTCACCAATGTATTGCACGAGGTGCTTGCCGCGACAGACTTGACGCCAGCCGACATTGACTGGGTCGTTCCGCATCAGGCTAATGCCCGGATTATTGCGGCGACGGCCAAGAAACTGGCGCTTGACCCGAATAAAGTCGTCCTTACCGTTGACCAGCACGCCAATACATCTGCGGCGTCGGTTCCGTTGGCCCTCGATGTCGCCGTGCGCGATGGCCGGATCAAAAAAGGGGACGTTGTCGTTCTGGAAGCGATGGGTGGCGGATTCACTTGGGGCGCATCAATCGTACGTATGTAAATTTAATTATACGGATGTAACTTTTCTACATTATCGCTATTTTACAATTCAAATTTATGTTGTATGCTATGATCTTACCACTCGATGTCAAGGTCCGGAGACGAATATGGCTGATGCAGGAACTTTAACTCGCGCTGATTTGGCCGAGATGCTTAACCGTCAAATTGGTTTGTCGCGTGCAGACGCTGCGGCGATGGTCGAATCAATCCTCGATCATATGACCGATGCGTTACTGGACGGTGACAATGTCAAAATTTCTGGTTTTGGCACCTTTGTTCTTCGGGACAAGGCCGAGCGTATCGGGCGCAACCCAAAAACAGGCGTGGAAGTGCCAATTACGCCGCGCCGGGTGCTTACATTCCGTGCAAGCCAAGGCATGCGCCAAAAGGTAAAATAACTTTTATGCGCGAAAAATCGGCTGACGCCTTCCGTAACATTGGTGAAATGGCCGAGGCGTTGGGCGTTCGCACGCATATATTGCGCTATTGGGAAGAACAGTTCCCCATGCTGCGGCCTCTGACGCGTGCGGGTGGCCGACGGTTGTATCGGCCCGAAGATGTCGTCCTGCTGCATACTATCCATCGCTTATTGTATGCAGAAGGCTATACCGTGAAGGGCGCGCGTCGTTTTCTGACGGAAGGCGGGGCACAGGATGCGCGGCCTCATGCACCTACGCCCGAGCAATCGTCGGTTGCAGCGTTCGACTTTGGTGCTTTGCAGGCGGTGCGCGACCGGCTGGCGTCCGCTTTGGCCGCAGCTTAACCCATATTCCGGGCGTAGACCAAGTCGCGGAAGGGCACTTTGCCCACCATGAAGACCGTTTCGCCAATCGCCACAAAGCCAGCTCGTTCGTAAAAGCCGATGGCGCGCACATTTTTTTCGTAGACGGACAGCAGCAGGCGTTTTGCCCCGCGTTTTTCGGCCACCGCGAACACCAGATCTAACAGGTCTTTGCCATTACCACCGCCCTGCCACGGCCCCAGCATATAAATACGCTTTAACTCGATATCGCTGTCTTGCTGCACCGCAGGATGGGCCGCAGGTGTGACCATGGCATAGCCAACAGGTGCGCCCAGCGGGGTTTCGCCAAGCACGATATCGGTTGCCGGATCGCGAAGTGCCGCGGCATAATATGCGGTGCTATGTTCTTGCCGCAGATGTTCCATCATTGGTTGGCCGGGATGGTCAAAAGCGAAGGTAGCCATGAACGTTGCCGCGCCAAGAAAGCTCAGCGCTTCGGCATCACGCACATCGGCGTTGCGCCAAATAATGGGGGTCATTCGTCTTCGGGTCCGAGTTCGGGGTCAAGATCGCGAGGCCGGATGAAGTGCGTCAATTTCCCGCATTTGCGATCCACATC
The DNA here is from genome assembly GCF_023910635.1 of Sphingorhabdus sp. GTDB lineage: Bacteria > Pseudomonadota > Alphaproteobacteria > Sphingomonadales > Sphingomonadaceae > Sphingorhabdus_B. The sequence continues at coordinate 45,481 of NZ_JAAVVZ010000012.1, forward strand.
GGCCCAGCGCGCGACGTTCAATTCCATTCGCGCAATCGCGGCGGTCGGATATTTCTCCCAAACCAAATCGCGCAAAGGCGAGGTGCCGTCGTCGGGGCAGATGTCGAACACAAGATCCTCTAGCCCCGGATTATGCCCGACCATCAACAGGTTTTTATGTGCATCGGCTTGGTCGCGCAGCACGTCCATCAACGTCGCAGAGGACGCCAGATAAATCCGGCGGTCCCAATTGGGCTCGATCCGATCACCAGTGCCCTTCACAAAATGATCAATCGTTTCGATCACGCGCACCGCGGGGCTTGCGACGACATGGTCAAAGGTAAATCCGTTGCGTTTTACCCAGATGCCCATGATAAGCGCCGCTTTTTCCCCGCGTTTATTGAGCGGACGGTCAAAATCGCGTGGAACGGCGTCATCCCAACTCGATTTGGCATGGCGGAACAAGGTAAGGGTGAAGGTCAAATAGGGTTGCTCGCTTCCAACATGTTTGCACCGTCCTGCCGCAAATTTGTGTCAGACGAAAGACCTGATTTAACCGAATTCACAGCCTCTTCCAGCGTTACCCGGCGGATGGGCGTGCCCGGTGGAAATGCCGACAAAAGGCGGCTTGGCACCGCCGATGACAGCAACACAAAATGGCCTTTGTCGCCGGCACTCCGGATCAGGCGGCCAAAGGCCTGCGCCATTTTTGCGCGGATGATGCGGTCGTCATATTCCATGCCGCCATGTTTCAAACGCCGCGCGCGGTGCAAGATGTCGGGGCGGGGCCAAGGGATTTGCTCCATAATGACCAGCCGCAGCGAATGGCCGGGCACGTCCACCCCGTCGCGCAATGCGTCGGTGCCAAGCAAGCTTGCATGCGGGTCATCGCGGAATATGTCGACAAGTGTGCCGGTATCAATGGGGTCCACATGTTGCGCATACAGCGGCAGTCCGTCCCGCGCCAAGCGGTCGGCGATGCGCGCATAGGTGGATCGCAACCGCCGTATCGCGGTGAACAGGCCAAGAACGCCGCCGCCTGACGCGGTAATCAACGCGGCATAAGCCCCTGCCAAGGCGGCAGCATCGCCCTTTTTAATATCGGTGACGATCAGCACTTCGGCTTGCGCTTTATAGTCAAACGGGCTGATCGCCGAAAAATGCGTCGCTGGCTTATCCAGATGACTTGCCCCGGTCCGCGCCTCGGCATTTTGCCAGTCGCCACCGCTGCGCAAGGTTGCGGATGTGGCCAGCACGCCATGGCTCGGCTTCAGCAAGACCTCCGCCACGGGCTTCATCGGGTCGAGCCAACGGCGGTGCATACCAATGTCCATTTCGCGGCCTTCGAACCGGTCAATCGCCAGCCAGTCGATATATTCGGGGTCAACGGGGCCGACGGCGCGCGCCAACATCGATATCCATGCGCGCAATGTGTCGATGCGCCAGCTTAGGCTTGCCATTGCCCCCTCGACGCGCGCGCGGGCGCTGCCATCGAGCCAATCGGGCGGGTCGGCTATCATTGCTTCCAAACGTTGCCCAAGCACCGTCAGCGGTCTTGCCAGCGCCTCCAGCGCGATGGCGGCATCGGCGGCGGCGTCTATGACTTTTGGGTCAGGATCGGCAAGCTCGGTCTCCAGACCATAGCCGCTTTCGGTTGCATTGGTTTCGTCGCGGGCGAACACCATCGTCCGGACGGCGGACAGCAATCGTTCAATTGGTCCCGATGGCGTGCCTTCGGCCAAACGCGCCAACCATCCCTCGCCGGGCAAAGCCTCAGCCGCGACGCGCGCCATTTCAATGGCAAGGCCGCCTTCTTCATCATAAGATGCGACATCGGCAAGCCGCGCCGAAAGCCCGCGCCGTCGCCCGCGTGCCTTGCCTTCGGGGCCAATGACCCAGCGGCGCAACTCAATCGTTTCTTGCCCTGTCAGCGCGGCGGCAAACATCGAATCGGCGGCATCAAACAGATGATGGCCTTCATCAAAAATGATCCGGCTTGGTCGGTTTTGTTCATCCCGCCCGCGCGCGGCGTTGACCATCATCAAAGCATGATTGGCGATGACAATTTCGGCCTGCACCGATGAACGTGCGGCGCGTTCAATGAAGCATTTTTTATAATGTGGGCATCCGGCATAAATGCATTCGCCGCGCCGGTCGGTCAACGCGGTGGAGCCATTGCGCCGGAACAAGGTCGGCAACCATCCGGGTAAATCGCCCCCAATCATGTCGCCATCATGCGAATAGGCCGCCCAGCGCGCCACCAAATGCGCAAGGGTCGCCGCGCGTCCGGCAAAGCCGCCTTGCAAGGCATCCTCCAAGTTCAAAAGGCACAGATAATTTTCGCGACCCTTGCGGACGACAACCTTGGACTTGAACGTTTCATGGTCGGGATATATGCGCTTCGCCTCGCGCACCAATTGCCGTTGCAACGCCTTGGTAAAGGTGGAAATCCACACCGTGCCGTCGGCGGCGGTCGCCCACAGGCTGGCAGGTGCGAGATAGCCAAGCGTCTTGCCAATACCTGTGCCGGCCTCCGCCAGCACCATATGCGGTTCGCCCTTGCGCGTGCGCGGTGCGAAAATGGCCGCTGCGGCTTGGGCAAAATCGCGCTGCCCTTGCCGTGTTTCCGCAGAGCCGCCGACCAAAGATGCCAAGCGTTCTTGCACGGCATCGGCCTGCAACGTCACCACGCGCGGCGGGGTGCGCGGCGCGGCCTCCTCCCATTCGGGCAGGCGGCTGAACAGCCAGCGTTCGGGGCGTTCGGGCTTTTTAAGTTGCGCCAACACCAGATTTGCCCATGGCCAGCGCAGCCGCATCAACGCTTGGGCCGAATCCCAAGCCCCTTCGCGTTCGGCCCAAGCAGGGTCGCCCAGCACCGACAGCAAATTTTGCGCGGCGCGCAGCAAGAATAAAGGCACGTCTTGATCCGTGGCAGGCGCTGGTAAGTTCAAGTTCTTTGCCAATCCCTTGGGCGTTGGAACGGCAAAGCGCGCGGGGTAGACAAAGGCATATAGCTCCAGAAGGTCAAGCCCCGACAAATCGGGATAGCCAAGCCTTTGCGCGACCAAAGGCGCATTCAGCATGACCATCGGCGTTTCCGCCGCCCGGCCCGCCGCTTCACCCTTGCCAATTGTTTGCACAACTCCGCCATTGCTGCCCATCCAAATACCGGCATGGCTTGCGTGGAGCGCAGGAAAGGCTAGTGGAGTTTCCATGAGCCCTGATAGGCGTATTTGGAACGAAAGAGCAACATGTGACTGAGCTTCGCGATATAGCATTGGCCTCAAAAGCCTGGCCTTATGAAGAGGCGCGGCGTTTGTTGAAACGCTATCCCCATGGCAAGCCCGATGGTCAGGCGATTATTTTCGAATGTGGCTATGGTCCATCGGGCCTGCCCCACATCGGCACCTTTAACGAAGTGCTGCGCACGACGATGGTGCGCAATGCGTTCCGGACCTTGTCCGATGCGCCAACGCGCCTGATCGAATTTTCGGACGATATGGATGGCCTGCGCAAGGTGCCAGACAATGTGCCGAACCAGGCGATGCTCACCGAACATTTGGGCAAGCCTTTGTCGCGCATCCCCGATCCGTTTGAAAAGTTTGAAAGCTTTGCCGCGCATAACAATGCGATGCTGCGCGATTTCCTCGACCAGTTCGGTTTTGAATATGAATTTATCTCGTCATCGTCGCAATATGAAAGCGGCGCGTTTGACGATGCCCTGAAAAATGTGCTGCGCAATTATCAGGGCATATTGGACATCATGCTGCCCACGTTGCGCAAGGAACGTGCCGCGACCTATTCGCCGATACTGCCGATCAGCGAGAAGACCGGCGTCGTGCTTCAGGTGCCGGTTGAGGTTGTCGATGCCGAGGCTGGCCTTGTTCGTTTTGATGACAATGGCGACATGGTCACGCAATCGGTCTTGGGCGGCAAGGCAAAGCTGCAATGGAAGGTCGATTGGGCGATGCGCTGGGTCGCGTTGGGCGTCGATTATGAAATGTATGGCAAGGACCTAATCGACAGCGGCGTGCAATCGGGCAAGATCGCGCGCGTGCTTGGCGGGCGGCCGCCCGAAAGCCTGATTTACGAAATGTTCCTCGACGAAAAAGGCGAGAAGATTTCCAAGTCCAAGGGCAATGGCCTCGCGCTTGAGGATTGGTTGAAATATGGCACCGAAAACAGCGTTGCCTTTTACGCCTTTCGCGAACCCAAAAGCGCCAAGCAACTGCATTTGGGCGTCGTGCCTAAGGCCGTGGACGAATATTTTCAGTTCCGCGCGCAATGGCATGAACAACCGATTGAAAAGCGGCTGGGCAACCCTGTACACCATGTCCACAATGGCCAAGTACCCAGCGGGCAGCCGCCGGTGACGTTCGGCCTGTTGCTGAACCTTGTCGGCGTGATGGGTGCAGGTGCCACCGAGGCGCAGGTTTGGGCCTATCTTGGCAATTATGCCGATAATGTCTCGCCCGAAAACGCGCCCGAACTGGCCGAGTTGATCCCTATTGCGCTTGCCTATAACCGCGATTTCGTCGCGCCGACCTTGCACAAGCGCAAGCCCGAAGGCGTTGAGATTGCCGCCTTGCAGATGCTCGATGCGCGACTGGCGGAATTGCCTGCGGACGCCAGCGCCGAGGATATTCAGAACATCGTCTATGCCATCGGTAAAGAGGGTGGATTCGAAAATCTGCGCGACTGGTTCAAGGCCTTGTATGAAACGCTGTTGGGTTCAAGCGCCGGTCCACGCATGGGCAGCTTCATCGCTTTATACGGATTGGCCAACAGCCGTCAGCTCATTGCCGAGGCGCTTGCATAGCTAAGGCGAGCGCCGTCCGGTTGGAACATTGCAGGAGGATTGACATGAAAGAGGTGCCTTCGGTCGAAAAACTGGCGATTGACCTGCTTGGAAAATCGCTGGACCAGTTGGAGGTCGAAGAGGCCAAGGTGCTGCACCATATTCACCATGTGCAGCACACCAGCCGCGACGTTGGCGATATTGTCGACGAACAGGCGACTTTTGGCCAACGCCTATCCGACAAGGTCGCGGCGGTTGGCGGATCATGGAAATTCATCATGGTCTTTGCCGCTGTATTGCTTGGCTGGATGCTTTTGAATTCGCAGATATTGGGCAAATTGGGCACGCCATTTGACCCTTATCCGTTCATCTTTTTGAACCTGATGCTGTCAACGGTTGCGGCGATTCAAGCGCCCATCATCATGATGAGCCAAAATCGCCAGTCGGCCAAAGACCGCATTGCCGCCGCGCATGATTATGAAGTCAATTTGCGCGCCGAGCTAGAAATCCTGCGCTTGCATGCAAAAATCGACGCGCTTCTGGAAATCATCGAACGGCAAAGCGCCCGTGCGCCCTCGGTCAGTTGACGGCCTGCGTCAGAACGTCGCGATAATTGGGCGATAGGGTCATCTTCGGATGATAGCCGCCCGTTCCGAGCAGGCGATGGGTCGCCGCCAGATGGTAGCAGGGCACACCCATGAACAGATGATGCTCGCTGTGATAATTCACCCAATAAGGCGCGACCGTAAAGCGGGCGATAAGGCCGGCATAAGTGGTCCGCGCATGCGTGAACGGGTCGCCGCTGCCGGTCGGGGTGCAGGCATGTTCGGCGATGTTGCGGATGCGCAGGAATAATTGAAAACTTGTGGCCAGCGCCGCCAGCCAGAGCACAAACGGCACCCAGCCCCAGACGAGTAAAGATATCGTTAGCAATATGGCTTGCAAGACCAAGAACCGGCCTACGGTGTGTGCGGTGTTGCTTGCCCCGCGCAAAGCGAGGGCAAATTGCGCGCGGCGTTGCTTGTAAAATGTCTGCCCCGTCAGGTCGCGGATGAATTTGCGGCGCAGGCTATCGCGGCTGGTGGGGAAGGGGGCGGACAAAGAAAGGTCGGGGTCTTCGGGCTGCTGCGTGAATTTGTGATGCGTCAAATGATAGGCGCGATAGGCGAACAAATCGCTGCCCGTCGCCGCGCCCGTCGGCCATTGGCCAAGCCAGTTATTGGTCTTGCGGTTGGGGTGCAGCAGGCCATGCGCGCCATCATGCATCAGGATCGAAAGCCCCAATTGCCGCCCGCCCAATATCGCCAGCGCCAAAGGCGTTGCCAATAATCCGGCCAACCAGTGATAGTCCCATGCCGCCGCGCCGCCAAAGGCCGCGAGCGCGACAACCATCCAAGCATGCAGCACAAGCCAGATGCCGCGCCAACGAGACAAGGTGGTGATGGCGCGCCAATCGTCAGCGGCGAAAACCGCGCGCGGGTTGGCGGCCTTTACCGCTGGCATGATGCGTTCATATTCATACAGACAGCATAACGCTCGGCTGGCCCAAGCGCAAATGCGTTACGTCACCGCCGGTGCGACAAAATTGGCCATTTTTGCCTGCGCCTTGCGCGACTCACGGAAACTGAAAATCGGCCAATCATGTAGCATGCCCGCATGCTCGATAAGCTCCACCGACGGCAGCTTGGCCTTTAATGCCCGCGAGTCAGTAACCAATATGTCGTCGCCACCGGCAAAGGCCAGGATCGGCGGTAATCCGTCCCAATTGCCAAAAATCGGGCTGCATCTTGGGTCATCGCGGGGTAAATCGCCCGCATAAAGCATGCCGCCTGCGGAAATACCGCTGATGGTCAGGATGCCGTCGCGTGGTTCCGTTTTCAACTGGTCGGGATGCGCGGGGTCAAGGTTGAGCCATGGGCAAATGAGCAGCAGACTGGCAGGCAAAGTTTGCTGTGTGTCGCGCGCCATGTGCGCCAACGCAGCGGTCAGTCCGCCCCCTGCAGAGTCGCCGCCCATGACAAACGCTTTTTCGCCCATCTCCGCCAGATAGCCTGTATAATAGTCCATCGCCCAATTGGTGATATGGGCAGCCGTATTTTCCGGCGCGAGCGGATAGAGCGGCGCGGTGATGGACCAGCCATGTTGCGCCGCCATGCGCGACAGAAATTTCCAATGGATGTCGGTTGCCGGATAGACATAGCCGCCACCATGCCAGAACAGGATATGCGCCGACGGCGCACGACCCTTGGGCGCAAGGTGCCAAACAGGACGGCCCTGAAACTCGCTTTGCCGAATATCGACCTCGGCATGCGCTTTGGGCGATGGCAAGGGCCCGGAACGGACCTTTGCAATATTCTTTTCAAATTGCGGCCCGCCCGTGAACATCCGGCGATAATAGCCCGTGGTGCGCAGCGCAAAACCAGCAAAGCTGGCGGCAAAACTTGGCATAAATAACTCTCCCCCTGACAGGCGAGCTATATCAACATGCCACACCAATCAAGCGGCTAGGGTCAGGACCAGTTAAATCCGCCATTGAAGGTGGATTTAACAAGTCCTAGCCCTAACTTCCCGGCAAGCATTCTCACTGGGAAGCGCGCAATTTTACTTCGACGCAGCAATCCAATCGTCGATTTTCTTTTCCAGAACAGTCAGCGGCAACGCGCCGGTGTTCAAAACCTGATTATGGAATTCGCGCACGTCGAATTTTTTGCCCAATTGCGCCTTGGCCTTGTCCTTTAGGCGCATTATCGTGAGCGACCCGATTTTATACGCCAAGGCTTGTGTTGGAATGGCGATATAGCGTTCCACCTCTGCGGTTGCATCGGTTTTGCCCATGTCGCTGTTGGCGAGCATATAATCGATGGCTTGTTGGCGCGTCCAACCCTTGCTGTGCAGGCCAGTGTCGACCACAAGACGCATGGCGCGGAGCATTTCGTCCGACAATGTGCCGAAGCGTTGATATGGGTCTTTGAACAGGCCCATGTCATAGCCCAAGGTTTCCGAATATAGCGCCCAGCCCTCCACATAAGCGGTGTTACCGCCAAAGCGCATGAAGGCAGGCAATTTTTCATTTTCCTGCGCGATGCTGATCTGGAAATGATGCCCCGGCGCACCTTCGTGCAGATAGAGCGTGGTCATACCCGGGGTCGTGCGGCTTGGCAGGTCATAGGCGTTGAAATAAAATGTGCCGGCGCGCGAACCGTCGGGCGTGCCGGGCTGATAACTGCCGCCAGCTTCGTATTTTTCGCGGAATTCTTCATAAGGTTTGATTTCAAGCGGTGCCTTGGGAAGATATTTGAACTGCGTCGAAATCTTCGCATCGACAATCTTGCCAATGTCGTAATAGCCTTGCGTCAAGGCATCACGGCTGGCGAGTTTGAACTTGGGATCCGAACGCAAATGGTCAAAAAATTCGGGCAAAGTGCCTTTGAACCCGACTTCCTTGCGGATCGCCTCCATCCCCGATGTGATTCGCGCAACTTCGGACAGGCCGAGATTGTGGATGTCGTCGGCCTTCAACGGCAAGGTCGTCGTCTGCTCGATCATATATTGATACAGGCCTTCGCCGCCCTTCATCGCCGAAAGGCCGACCTGTTCGCGCGCCAAGGGCAAATAGCTGTCGCGCAGAAAGTCGCGCAGGCGGGCATTGGCGGGGTAGAGGCCGTTTTCGATGATGTCGCGATATTCGGACGTCAGCCGCGCCTTGTCGGCATCGCTGAAACCTTCGGGGAATTTCAGGACTGGACCATAATAAGGCGATTCTTCGGTCTTTTGCGCAAGCTGCGTATTCAATTGATCGACGACGTTCGTGATCGTCATCTTCGTTTCAAACACGCCCGTCGCCATGCCCTGACGGAAACGGTCAATCGACCGATCCATGAGTATGATAAATTCTTTATGTCGTTTCAGGTTGTTGTCATAATCCTGCACGGTCTTGAACGGCGCTGCGCCCTGTCCGCTGGCAAAGGTCGGATAGAAAGTGTGAAAGCCAGAAAAGTGATTGAGCGGACGGACGACGGTCAGGTCCATCATCTCTTTAGACAAGCCCTTGAGCGCATCGGTCTGGTTTTGTTTGAACACGTCATAGGCGATTTTGTCGGTGGCGTTTAGCCGGTCGCGCTCGATGCTTTTCAGGGCCTCCAAATTGGCTTCGGCGGCTTTGCGTTCATTGGCGAAATAGGCATCGGAGATGAAATCGCCAAAACGGTCGGCATAGCGCATGTCGCCCCGGAACATGGCGTTCAACGGGTTACGTTGCAGGCTTGCCTCATCATCGGCGGCAAATAATGCCGACAGCTTCTGGCTTTCGGTCGCGGCAGTTTCGGTCGCGGCGGTCTGCGCCTGCGCGGCGACAGGCGACAGCAAAGCAGCGCAGCCCAGCAGAAGGATATGGTGCTTCATTTTCATGCGATATTCTCCGATGGTATTTCAAAGGTTTCTAAAAGTTATGATATGGATTCGGCGCTTGCTGTCGGCGTCATGTCGGCCAAGCGCAATATGATTTCGACAAACGACAATAAGCGCATTGTCAGCGAACTGCGACGCCTTTTACGACATCTTTGAAGTCGTAATCTCCAGCCAGTCATTTTGCCGGTACCATTTGGTGATGATATGCTTCACCCCGCGAATGACCGGCGTGCCGGTATGCAATGTTTTATAGTTGAGTGTCCCGTCCGGCTTCGCATTGTTCCACATCAGCATCATTCCGGCCTGCGGACGCACGCCAAGGCCAAGATGCGGGAATTCGGTCGCGCCGCCCTCTTTGGGTTCGTTCAAGAAGATCATGGCGGTCCAACTGCGTTGCCCGCCTCCCGGGCCTTCCTGCTCCCAATAGCTTTGGCTTGGGTGGAAAAAATCGTGATGCGCTTTGAATTCTTGGCCAATCTGATACCGCTGCCCCTGCATGGTTTCGGCATAATTATTGTCGATGCCTAGAACGTCGCTCATGCGTGCTTCGACTTTGGCGATGAATGCGTCCCACCGGTTCAGATGGCAACTGTAACTGGTGCGGAAGCCCTGTTGATCGGTGCCTTTGTACAGGGTGGAGGGCACGGCATCGGCATCAATTTTTGCAATCAATGTCTTGCAGTCTTTGGCGCTCAAAAACCCTTGATAGACATATAATTGCGCGTCTTCATGTTCGACCTTTTGGACAAGCGGATTGGCGTTCAACCTTTTGGTGACATGCGCGCCGATCCGCGCCAGCTTGGCGGGATCATTATTGGGGTCAAACTCTTTGGCTTGCGTATCTGTTTGCATAAGTTCACCGAATCACGGAACGATACGTCCTCTTACCATGACCCATTCGGCCTTTTCGAGAGTGCGAATGTTATTGAGCGGATTTTCATTCACCGCAACCAGATCGGCGGAATAGCCAACCGCGATGCGGCCGATTTCATTTTCAAGCCCAAGCGTTTTGGCAGCTATCGTGGTGGCGCTGGCAAGGGCTTCGGTCGGGGTCATCCCTGCATTCACCAATAAGGCAAATTCGCCGCCATTGCTGCCATGTTCAAATACGCCCGCGTCGGTGCCAAAGGCAATAGTGACGCCCATGGCCTTTGCGCGTCGGACCTGACGGCCAGCGGCCTCAACGGCTTGTTTTGCCTTTACCTCAACCGTTGGGGTGTAAATGCCCTTGCCCAGACGGGCGCGCACACCCTCCAGCGCCATCAACGTCGGAACCAAAGCTGTGCCCTTGGCCTTCATGACCTTCAACGCCGCCTCATCGGCAAATGTGCCATGTTCGATGGAATCAATGCCTGCCGCTGATGCAGCTTCAATACCGCGCGCACCATGGGCGTGCGCCATGACTTTTAGCCCAAGCGAATGGGCGGTGTTGGTGATGGCAAGCATTTCGTCGCTGGTGAAATGCGCCTCCAGTCCGCGGCCCTGTTGCGACAAGACGCCGCCCGTCGCAGTTATCTTGATAACGTCCGCGCCAGCGCGCGACGATTTACGCACTTTTTCGGCGCATTCGATTGGCCCTGTGCAGGTGTAGCCCGTTTCCAATGTCGCAATGACGTCGTTGCGGAACCCGGACACATCGCCATGCCCGCCGACAATCGACAAAGCGGGTCCCGCCGCGATAATGCGCGGGCCAATGATGCGGCCTTCCGCGGTGCCGCGCCGCAGGACAAAAGCGGTATTTTGCGCAGAGCCAGCCTCACGCACGGTGGTAAAGCCAGCCTTGACCGTCAAGCCTGCGTTTTTGACACCCATGACAACGCCCCATTCATCGGGGTTCACCGCCTCGTCGCGATAATCATCGCCGGGGTCGCCGGTTAAATGGACATGGAGGTCAATGAGGCCGGGGACCAAAGTCATGGTTGACAGGTCAACGACGCTGTCCGCCTGAAACGGATTGTTTATGCCCTTGGCAATGTCTTTAATCCGCCCGTCTTCGACTAAGATAACGGCTGGCCCGGTGGGGCCGGTCGCAGCATCGGGGATGAGGTTGCCAACGATGATGGCTTGGGTCGCAGCGGACGCTGGCGCTGCGAACGACAAAGCCGCGCTTGCAAGTAATAGATAATTTAACATCAAACCCTCTCCCATTTTACGTGCGGGAGATTGGTCAGCTTGGGCCAAGGTTACAAGCAAAAAAGCCCGGACGGTGAAGTCCGGGCTCAATAATATAGGTCCTGACCCCAAGATTTTACCAGAAAAAGTCGCGAATGACGTCAACGACACGGCCATTGCGCAGGTCCACCAAAAGGACATCGTCATAATAACGCACCCAGCGGTAGCTGCCATAAGCGGCGGGCAGGCGGTACCGCCACGGATCGTTGATCCAATAACGCGACCCATAATAGCCCGACCCTAACGAAAAGCCGACGGAAATGCGGCTATACTTGCGGTCACGATAGGGAGCAAAATAACGGCCGGGCCGGTAATCGTTTCGGTTGCGCTCACGATAGCTGCGCCAGTTATAGCGGTTGTCATTGCGCCAATACTTGGTCCAGCGTCCATCCTGTGTCCGGTCCAACCGGCCATCGCGGTTCCGGTCATAGCGACGGTCAATGCGTTCATCATCATTGCGGTCAAGGCGGCGGTCCAACCGGCCATCGCGGTTGCGATCCCAATTCCGGTCCAGATTGCCGTCGCGATTGCGGTCCCAGCGGCGGTCAAGTTCACCATCGCGGTTGCGATCATAATAACGACCGTCTTGGCGCGCTTCGCGGCGTTCGGTGCGTGCATTATCGGCGGCGCGTTCATTATCGGCGGTGCGTTCGCGGCGATCCGCCAGTGAGGGTGGTGGCGCAATCTGAACGATAGGTGGACGTTCCGCAGGTTGTTCCGGCGTCCGGTTGGCACGTGCCTCTTGCCGTTCGGCACGCCGCTCTTCGCGCTGAAAATCCGTATAGTCATCAACCATGACGTCGGCGCGAACCGGTGCGACCGGGGCGGCATGCGCCGCAATGGACGAAAGCGCCGACGCGGTCACCAAAGTCATCAGAATGTATTTTTTCATGGCAGGTCCCCATGGCAGAGGCACCATGCGTCTGCGTGTGGCACGGTCTGCATCGATTCTGCTGAAGCGAAGCTGAACTGTGTGTTCACGTTCATGTAAGGAAGTGTTTTGATGAACAACGGAGTCAGCGGATCTTGTTGAACGGAATATCCATGACTGGGAACTGCTCCCACCCGGTAAAATCAAAATGCCACCATTCGTTGGATAGGCCCACAAATCCCTCGGCCTCCAAATAGCGTGCCAAGCGCGCACGATTGGCAATGGCCGCCGTAGACGCGCCCATATAATCACGGTGCGCTTTTTCCGAAAAATCATCGAACTCGGTGGGCATTTCGACAAGCTGGCCGGTTTGGAGATCATACAAGGTAAGGTCGACCGCGCAGCCACGATTATGCTTTGACCCGCGTTTGGGGTTGGCGACATATTCCTTTTTCGGGCCAACCGGCGTTGCGTCCCACAGCTTTTTGGTAATACGCCACGGGCGATACGCATCATAAATCGTCAGGCCAAAGCCATCGGACTGCGCCATTTTGCTGGCGCGTGCGACCGCTTGTGCCGCCGGGGCCGCCAAAAATGCCCGTGCCTCATCATACAACACCCGGCCGGTAAAATTGTTTGACGTTGCATAACGCATGTCGAGCCTGATTGCCGGATCAAGCTTCACCAATTCCAATAGGCGCTTGGGGTCATCGGGCTTGAGCGCGGCGGCCTTGTTCGCTGGAATGAACTGTACATCACGGTCGGGCCCTACGGGCGCGCAGCCGACAAGCGGCAGGGCCGCCAACCCAAACGCGACCGCACGGCGCGAAAGACTTATTCCGCGTCCTTCGCCAGCCATTCTTCAAGCCATTTGATGGTGTAATTGCCATTCTGGAAATCAGGTTCTTCCAACAAGCGTTGATGCAACGGAATGGTGGTTTTCATGCCTTCAATGACAAATTCGCCGAGCGCACGGCGCAACCGCATCAGGCATCCTTCACGCGTTTGACCATAGACAATCAGCTTGGCAATCATGCTGTCATAATAAGGCGGGACCTTATAGCCATGATATAAACCGCTATCGACGCGGACATACAGGCCGCCCGGCGGGTGGTACCAGGTCACCGTGCCAGGTGACGGCATGAACGTGCGCGGGTCTTCGGCATTGATCCGGCATTCAACCGCGTGGCCCGTGAAAGTAACATCCTCTTGGCTAAACGAAAGCGGCTTGCCTTCGGCCACGCGGATCTGCTCGCGCACCAGATCAATGCCCGTGATCATTTCGGTGACAGGATGTTCGACCTGCAACCGCGTGTTCATTTCGATGAAATAGAATTCACCATTTTCCCACAAAAATTCGATGGTGCCCGCCCCGCGATAGCCCATATCGGCCATCGCCTTGGCGCAGATATTGCCCATACGATCACGCTCTGCGGTGGCAAGCACGGGCGAAGGCGCTTCTTCCAAAACCTTTTGGTGACGCCGCTGTAAGGAACAATCGCGCTCCCCCAAATGGACAGCATGGCCATTGCCATCGCCGAAAATTTGAAATTCGATATGGCGCGGGTTGCCCAGATATTTTTCAAGATAGACCGTCGCATCGCCAAAGGCGGCTTTCGCTTCGGACCCTGCTTGCTGCATCTGGGTCTCCAGCTCTTCTTCGCTGTTCACGACCTTCATGCCGCGCCCGCCGCCGCCAGACGCCGCCTTGATGATGACCGGATAGCCAATTTCACGCGCTATGGCCTTGGCTTCGCCGACATCTTCAATCGCGCCGTCGGAGCCGGGGACAAGCGGCAAACCTAATGCGCCTGCGGTCCGCTTCGCCTCCACCTTGTCGCCCATCGTGCGGATATGTTCGGGCTTGGGTCCAATCCATTTGATGCCGTGGCTTTCGACGATTTCGGCAAATTGTGCATTTTCCGACAAAAAGCCATAGCCTGGATGGATCGCATCGGCATGGCTGATTTCGGCGGCAGAAATAATCGCTGGAATGTTCAGGTAGCTGTCGGTGGCCGATGGCGGCCCGATGCAAATTGCCTCATCCGCCAGCCGCACATGCATGGCGTCGGCATCAGCGGTTGAATGGACGGCAACCGTCTTGATCCCCATTTCATGCGCCGCACGGTGAATGCGCAGCGCAATTTCGCCACGGTTGGCGATAAGGATTTTTTCAATGGCCATGTTTACGCAATCACCAACAGGGGCTGGTCAAATTCAACCGGCTGGCCGCTTTCGACCAAGATTTCGGTGACTGTGCCCGACGTGGCGGCGACAATCGGGTTCATGACCTTCATCGCTTCGATGATCAGGACGGTATCGCCGGCCTTCACTTGCTGACCCACGCTGACAAAGGGTGCCGCATCGGGTTCGGGGGCCAGATAGGCCGTGCCTACCATAGGCGATTTCATGGCGTTGGCGGATATGGCAGGTGCGGTTGGCGCGGCTGCTGCGGGTGCGGCTGCGGGTGGCGCGACGGGCGCTGCCATCATCGGCGCTGAAACGGCGGTCATCGTGCGGGATACGCGAATTTTGCGTTCGCCGTCCTCAACCTCAATTTCACTCAGTCCCGTGTCGTTCAGCATCGCCGCCAGTTCGCGGACGAGGTCCGTGTCGACTTGCATGCTGCCAGTAGTTCCTGTCTTCGCCGCCATGTAAAACTCCTTGCGCCCCTGAATTTGCTTTGGAGCGCCTAATGTCAAAGTTGTAACGCTACGTCCAGCGCCAGTTCGTACGACTTTGCGCCATGTCCGGCAAATACCGCTTTTGCGGCCATGCCAACATAGCTCAAATGCCGGAATGCCTCCCGCTGATGCGGGTCGGATAAATGCACCTCAAACACCGGGACAGTAATCGCCTTGATCGCGTCCAAGATCGCGATGGACGTGTGCGTATAGCCAGCAGCGTTCAATAGCACCGCCTTTGCGCCTACGGCTTGCGCTTCATGCAGCCAATCGATCAAATGGCCTTCATGGTTGGACTGCCGAAAATCAATGACGGCCCCTGCGGCACGCGCACGGTCGTCCAAATGGCCGGCGATATCATCCAGCGTGTCTGTGCCGTAAATTTCTGGTTCTCTTGTGCCAAGCAAATTGAGATTTGGTCCATTCAGAACAAAGATTACCGGCTGGTCAGCCAAAGTATATTCCCCAGATAATGTCAAAGCAGCGGTTGCACACACAGCTCGCTCGTCATTATATGCCGGTAATTAAAAATTGCGAGATGAAATGACCTCTAATCCGTCCTCCGATTCTATTGCCCTGACGCTCAATGGCGAGCTGCGCCGTTTTCGCATCCACGCCACCGTTGCCGATCTTGTCCGCGACATTGGCCTTGATCCGGCCAAGGTAGCTGTTGAACGCAATCTGGAGATCGTCTCCCGATCAACGTTGGAAGATGTTGTGCTGGCCGATGGCGATAGGTTGGAGATCGTCCATTTTGTCGGCGGCGGGCAGGACAGCGCCCCGAACGATAGCTGGACAGTGGCGGGACGCAATTTTCATTCGCGGCTGATTGTCGGAACCGGCAAATATAAGGATTTTGAACAAAACGCCGCCGCGCTTGTGGCATCGGGCGCCCAGATTATCACCGTGGCCGTGCGTCGCGTCAACGTGTCGGACCCCAAGGCACCGATGTTGACCGATTATATCGATCCCAAAAAATACACCTATCTGCCCAATACCGCCGGATGCTTCACCGCCGATGATGCGATACGCACCTTGCGGCTGGCGCGTGAGGCGGGCGGCTGGGATCTGGTTAAGCTTGAGGTGCTGGGCGAGGCCAAGACATTATATCCCGATATGCGCGAAACGTTAAAGGCGACCGAGGTTTTGGCCAAGGAAGGTTTCTTGCCGATGGTTTATTGCGTCGATGATCCGATCGCCGCCAAACAATTGGAAGACGCAGGCGCTGTGGCCGTGATGCCGCTTGGTGCACCCATTGGTTCGGGGCTTGGTATTCAAAACCGCGTGACCATTCGCTTGATTGTCGAAGGCGCGAAGGTTCCGGTTCTTGTCGATGCGGGTGTCGGAACCGCGTCCGATGCGGCCGTGGCGATGGAACTGGGCTGCGACGGCGTGTTGATGAACACCGCGATTGCCGAGGCCAAGAATCCTATCGCCATGGCCATGGCGATGAAATTGGCGGTCGAATCGGGCCGCATGGCATATTTGGCGGGCAGAATGGGACGGCGAATGTATGCGGACCCCTCCAGTCCGCTCGCTGGCCTGATTTAAACGCCTTTCGCTCTCAATAGCACAGCAAGCGCCACTTCCGACTAATTATCACAGTTCCATAAAACTCCGGCAGACCTCTGCCGGAGTTTTTTATTTGCCAGCGAGCCGTTTGACATCGGCGAGATATTTTCGCCCGATGCGCATACTGTGTTCTTCGCCCAGCAGCGCATGCCAGACCCCGCCACCTTCATGCCGCAGTCCCGTGATGAGATCACGGCGCACAATATGGCTGCGGTGAATGCGCTGAAACCGTTCGGGGTCCAATCTTTGTTCCAGCGCAGAAATCGTCTGGTGCAGCAAATAGCTGCGGCCATTGGTATGCAGCCGCATATAGTCCCGTTCGGCCTCAACCCGTTCAATATCCGCGACAGCGACGCGAATAAGCTCCGCACGGTGGGACACCCAAAATTCATGCGCGTAACGACCATTGGTTTTTGCCGAAAGCTCGGGCGCATGCATCTTGGCCTCAGGCGCGCCAGTTGCGCGCGTGATTGCACGGCCAAGACGTTCGCTCGACACAGGTTTCAGCACATAGTCCACCACGTCGAGGTCAAACGCTTCAATCGCGAAATTATCATACGCCGTGATCAGGATGATTGCGGGCTTTTTGGGCATCAACCCCAAGGCACGGGCGGCGTTGATGCCGTTCATTTTGGGCATGCCGATATCCAGAAAAATCAGGTCAGGCGTCGATGCCTGGGCAATGCGCAGTGCTTCTACGCCGTCATTTGCCGTGCCGACAATTTCGATCATGGGATGATCAGCGCTCAATATTTGCAGGCGCTCAATGGCCAGTGGCTCATCATCGACAATCAACGTTCGCAGCCGCTTCATCGCGCTATCCTCCGGTTCAGGGGTAAGGTCAGCATGGCGACAAAGCCCCCGCCAGGAATGGCTTGCGTATCAAGGCGCGCCGCCGACTTATAACGTGCTTCCAATCGGTCGCGGACATTGGCCAAGCCAATACCGTTTCCGCCAACATGGTCTGGATCGACGGCTTCGCCATCATCCAAGACGCTGAGGATAAGAACGTCGCCCTCACTCTTCGCGCTGATGGTCAATTCTACCGGACGGGTAGTGCGCGAGACACCATATTTAATCGCGTTTTCGACCAAAGGTTGCAGGATTAATGCCGGGACGTGCTGCCCCATCAAGGCGTCTGGAATGTCGATTTTGACGCGCAGCCTTTTGGGATAACGCACGCTTTCAATTTCGAGATATAGCCGTTGCAGCTCGACTTCTTCTGCAAGGGTCACATCCTCCAGCGGGTCGGACGACAGGCTTGTCCGATAAAAATTGGACAGATTCTGGATCATAGCTTCGGCCTCTTTGGGCTTTCCGATCAGGACGAGGCTGGAAAGCGAATTCAGCGTATTGAACAGGAAATGCGGATTGACCTGATAGCGCAAGGAACGCAGCTCGGCATCTTGGGCCGCTTGGGCAAAGCGGGACATTTTTCGCTCGGCCTCGCGCACTTCACGGGCGTAGCCAATGGCGACGTAGAACGCGCCCCAAGCGATCAGGAAAAAATAATGCGTAATCGAAATATCGGCAATTTCCTGCCAAAATGACAGGCCCAGTTTTTCTCTCAAATCTTCAACCGAGCGGCCAATGCTTGGGTCTTTAAACAGGCTGATGGGGTCATAAAGGTAAAAGATATAGAAATTGGCAGATGCCAATATCACGGCGCACGGAATGGCCCCAATGAAGGTACAGCCGACCCTAAAGCCAAGGGAGCGGCGGTCGGCCATGCGCAACCCGACGTAAAGTATCCAGGTCACAAGCACGCCAGCCAACGCCACCATCAAGCGCCGTTCGAACAAGATAGCTTGCGCATTATAGTCCAGCAATGCAGCGCGCAGGGTCACAACTAGCACATAAAAGGCCCAAAAGCCAGTGATGGTGAGCAATGCCACCTGGTGGCCAATGAGCGGATGCGGGGACGTAGCTCTTTCCATATCCTTCCATACCGTATTTTTCGCAGCTTGCACCACGTGCATCGTTGCTCGTCGAACGCTGCGCCAAGTTCGTCGAATGATTATCTTCGGCCCAGGGCTGTTATAGCTTTAGGCCTCTTTGCGCCGATAGCGGAAATACCAGACTTCATGCCCAAGGCGGCGTGCCTTTGCCTCATAGCGGGTTTCGGGCCAGCCACCGGGGCGGTTCTGGAAATCGGATGCGTTGTTGCACAACCAATCAAATTGCTGCCGGTGGCGCTGCATAATCATCAGCGCGTGGCGGACATAGACGGGGTGATCGGTGCCAAAGCGGAATTCTCCGCCGGGTTTTAGTTTTGCCGCAATCAAATCGACGGGTCCGTCATTCATCATCCGGCGCTTTATGTGCCGCGCCTTTGGCCAAGGGTCGGGATGCAGCAGATAGACGAAGGACAATGACCCGTCGGGAACGCGGCGCAGCATGTCCAGCGCATCGCCCATGTGCAGGCGCACATTGTGCAAGCCACCTTCGCGGATATGCGATAGCGCTTGCGCAACGCCGTTCAAAAATGGCTCACAACCAATAAAGCCATGATCGGGCAGCAGGTCGGCGCGGAACGCCAAATGCTCCCCGCCGCCAAAACCAATTTCGAAATGCATCGCGCGGTCGTCGCCGAACAATTCCTTGCTGCCCAGCGCGCCTTCGTCCGGAACCGAAATCTGCGGCAGCAGATTGTCGACCAAGTCAATCTGCTCCGAACGCAGCTTCTTGCCCTTTGAACGGCCATATAGGCGGTTCAGCGTCGTTGGGTCACCGATTTTGTTCGCAGTCATGCGGGTGGCGGCTAAACTTTCGGCCGCCACCCTGCAAGTTTAATTAAGTGGTCCTTACCCTAAAGCAGCTTTCAAATCTGCGACCAAGTCCGTGCGCTCCCATGGGAAGAAGTCGCCTTCGGGCTTGCGGCCGAAATGGCCATAAGCGGCAGTCTTGCGGTAAATCGGCTTGTTCAGGCCAAGATGCGTGCGGATACCGCGCGGGGTGAGGCCACCCAGTTTTTCGATGGCCATGATGGCGGCTTCAATCTGGTCATCGCCGACCGTGCCGGTACGATGCGTGTCGACATAAAGCGACAAAGGCTTGGATACGCCAATGGCATAAGCGAGCTGAATGGTGCAGCGTGTCGCAAGGCCAGCGGCAACGATATTCTTGGCCAAATAGCGCGTGATATAGGCGGCAGAACGGTCGACCTTCGTCGGGTCCTTGCCCGAAAACGCGCCGCCACCATGCGGGGCTGCGCCGCCATAGGTGTCGACAATGATTTTGCGGCCAGTCAGACCAGCATCGCCGTCGGGCCCGCCGATTTCGAAGCTGCCGGTCGGGTTGATGTGATATTCGGTTTCGGTCAGCAAGCTGGCGGGAAGCAGGTCGGCAATAACGCCCTTCACATAATTGTGCAGTTCGGCTTCTTTCTCGCCTTGGTCATATCCCGGCGCGTGCTGCGTGGACACGACGATAGCGGTTGCGGCCTCTGGCTTACCTTCATTGTTGTAGCGCAAGGTAACCTGGCTTTTGGCATCGGGCTCAAGGAAAGGCGCAGCACCCGAATGGCGGTCTGCGGCCATGCGCTCAAGGATCTTGTGGCTGTAATCCAGCGTCGCTGGCATCAGGTCGGGCGTTTCGGTGGACGCATAGCCAAACATGATGCCTTGGTCGCCGGCGCCTTCGTCTTTGTTGCCCGAGGCATCTACGCCCTGCGCAATGTGCGCAGACTGGCCATGCAGGTTATTTTCGAAGCGCAAAGTTTCCCAATGGAAGCCGTCTTGCGCGTAACCGATTTCCTTAACGGTGCGGCGGACGGTGGCCTCGATCTCTGCCTTGGCACCCTCGGCCCATTGGCCATTTTCATAAACGCCCTTGCAGCGAATTTCGCCCGCGAGCACAACAAGCTGCGTCGTGGTCAATGTTTCGCATGCGATGCGCGCTTCGGGGTCTTTGGATAAAAACAGATCGACAATGGCGTCGGAAATCTGGTCCGCAACCTTGTCAGGATGTCCTTCGGACACGGATTCGGAAGTGAAAAGGTAATTTGAGCGCATGGTTTTTCCAGTCTATTGCTGTGTCTGCGTATAAAGAATTCTTTATATCGTGACGCGCCCTTAGCCTTAACCGCGACGGCGGGCAAGCGGTAACAACGCCGCAAGGATTAACAGCCCAGCAAAAGCCAGCGGAATGACATTGCCAAATCGCGCGAACAGGGTTGGTGCTTTGGCGAACGGCAAAAACGCATCGATGCGGCCATCGGTGCCCAAGGGCAGGCTTTGCGTGATCCGGCCATCCGCGTCGATGATCGCGCTGATCCCCGTGGGCGTTGCGCGGATGACGGGCAGGCCTTCCTCAATCGCGCGCAACTGGGCCTGAGCCAGATGCTGCGGCGGGCCGATATTGCCGAACCAAGCGTCGTTGGACGGGTTGAAGATGAAATCGGGCCGATTCTTGCGATCAACCGTCTGGCCGGAAAAAATAATCTCATAACAGACCTGCATGCCAATTTTCACCGGCTTGCCGTCAACGGTTACGGTGATTGTCTGCGCACCCGGGCCAGGCCAGAAATCAAGATCGCCCGGCACCAATCGGGCGAGGCCAAGTGGCCTAAGCAGCCAGGGCATCGGCAGATATTCACCATAAGGCACCAGATGTGCCTTGTCATAATGGCCCAGAATACGGCCAAAGGCGTCCATGGCGGAAACGCTGTTACGCGCGGCAACCAATTGGCCCTTTTCAAAAACAAGCCGATTTGCACCCGTCACCAACACATCACCATCGGCCATCAGCGTGGTGAGCCGCGCGCGTGCACCGGCGGCGCTTTCGCCAGCCTGCCCCTGATAATAACGATAAGGATATCCGTCCTCCAGATAATCCGGAATTGCCGCCTCTGGCCAAAGGATCAGGCGCGGCGCTTGGTCCGGCAACGGGCGGCTGTTCATCGCCAGCTTGGCGAAATTCAGCGCGTCATAGCCGGGCGCATATTTGTCGGCTTGGGAGATATTGGGTTGCACCACGGTGACGGCGGTTCGCGCGTTGAGCGACGGCTCCGTCACATAAATTTTGACCGACGACAAAATGGCCACGCCGACAATCGCCGCCAAAACAAATCCGTTTGTCCAACGTCGACTGCCGAGCAGCGCCATCGCACCGCTGGCCAAGATCATCAGCCCCCCAACGCCGTAGGTCCCGATTGTCGGAAGCCAAAGATCAAACCAGTGCGAAACAAATCCGACCGCGAGCGGGTTCCAGATAAAGCCTGTGAACACCCAACTGCGCAGCCATTCGGTGATGATCCACAGGCCAGCAAAGGCCACGATGAGCGGGAGTGAATCAGGGCCGTTTCGCACATCGTCACTCCCGCGCAGGCGGGAGCCTAACGCCTGACCATCAGGTTCAATCGGCGGCTCAGGCGTTGGATTCCCGCCTTCGCGGGAATGACGAAGGATTTTCGCCGCAAGGTGACGTATCCAAACGGCCCCCGCCGCCGCCAAGGCCGGATAAACCGCCAAATACAGCGCCAGCGCGACCACGGCGATATAGCCAAGCCAGATCGGCATCGCCGCCTGAAAGGTGAATGCGACCGCAATCCATTGATTGCCAGAGGTGAAATGCCCGACCCCGAACAGCCAGCCAAGAATGAAAGCGCGCTTTGTATTTTGGGCATGCGCGATCAGGTGGATGAGCAACGCAAAGCACGCGAGCGTTAACGGCCAAAGCCCCCATGGCGCAAATCCATAAGCCGACAATGCACCAGCGCCAATAGCGGCCCAGCGCGGAAAACGATGAAGCAGGGCGGAGATTTTCTGCACGCCCCGCCTTTGCCCGTCGTATGTGACAAATGCAATCGGGCAAACATCGTCGTTGCTTGCAGTTCAGGCTTTGGCTGTTAATCCGGGCACATGATATTTTTCGCCATCGCGCTTGCCGCCACCCCTTCTGCGCTCACCGATGCCCATCAAGGCGATATCGCCTGCGTCGCCGTGTTGGCGACCTTGGCGGAGAAACAGCGGACAGGCACGGCGCCAGCCGATGCGCCCGACGTGCGCCAATCGGGTAAAAGATGGGCGGGCATTGTCGGCAATCGCGTCACCACGCAAAGCGGGCAACCGCGCGAATTGGTCGCGGTCGCGTTGTCTGAAGCTGCCAAAGCCGAATTTCAGCGGCCAAGCGATCTGGCGCGGATCAACAGTTGCGCCGTGCAAATGACGGCGGAGCTTGCTAGTGCCGACAGCATCGACAAACCTTTGCCCAAGCCGGTGACATCAAAATGAGCTTACGTCCGTTCCATCTGGCCTTTCCCGTCCACGATCTTGCCGAAGCGCGGCATTTTTACGGCTTTACCATGGGCTGCGCCGAAGGGCGGTCGTCCGACCAATGGATCGATTTCAACTTTTTCGGCCACCAAATTGTTGCGCATCTAGACCCGTCGGCGCGCAGCGTATCGTCGCATAATCCCGTGGATGGGCATGACGTCCCCGTTCCGCATTTCGGCGTTGTTTTGGACATGGACCAATGGGCGGCATTGGCCGAACGCGTAAAGGCGGCGGGCGTCCGGTTCGGCATCGAGCCACATATTCGGTTCAAGGGGCAAGTGGGCGAACAAGCCACGATGTTTTTTTATGACCCAAGCGGCAATGCGTTGGAGTTCAAGGCCTTTGCCGACGACGCCAATGTGTTTGCGCGCTGACGCTTGCATTTTACCGCTTTAGGCCACAGCGCGACGTCATGGACTTTCAAAATTTCGACATCGACCAATTTTTGCGGGAATATTGGCAGAAAAAACCGCTGCTGATCCGCAATGCGTTTCGCGACTGGCAAAACCCGCTGGAGCCTGACGAGCTGGCGGGGCTGGCGTGCGAAGAGGAAATTGAATCGCGGCTGATTTGTCAAACCGATGCCGGTTGGGCGATGGAGCAAGGTCCGCTGGCCGAAGAACGGCTGGCTGGCCTTAATGAAAGCCATTGGACGTTGCTGGTGCAAGCGGTCGACCATCATGTGCCCGCCGTCGCCGACCTGATCGCGCCGTTTCGTTTCATTCCCAATTGGCGTATCGACGATGTGATGGTCAGCCTCGCCGCCGACCAAGGCGGGGTTGGACCGCATTTTGACCAATATGATGTTTTCCTCATCCAAGGGCTTGGCCGCCGCCGTTGGCAGATCGGGGCGCACTGCGACGCCGATACTTTGTTGCTGCCGCATGAGGATTTGAAGTTGCTCGCGGCATTTGAGGCGACCGAGGAATGGGTGTTGGAACCCGGCGATATCCTTTATGTCCCGCCGGGCATATCGCATAATGGCGTCGCGGTGGGTTCGGATTGCATGACCTACTCGGTCGGGTTCCGCGCACCATCGCGTGGCGACCTTTTGGGGCATTATGTCGATGATGTTCTGGACGGCATAAAGGACGATGAACTTTATCGCGACCCGGATTTGAAGGCTCAGGCCAATGCGGGGGAGATTTTACCCGGCGCGCTGAACCGCTTGCAGCACATGATGCTGGAATCCTTGTCCGACCCTGCCCATTTCGCCCGCTGGTTCGGCACCTTCAACAGCACGCCCAAATATCCCGACATGGATTGGCGGCCCGAAATACCCGTTGCGCCGGAGGACGTGCGGGCGGCGATCAACGCGCAAGTGCCGCTGTCGCGTAATCCGGCGAGCCGATTGGCGTTTATCGCGGGGGCCAAGGACACAGACGCTCTCATGCTGTTTACCGATGGTGTCTGTTTCGACTGCATTGGCGAGACGGCGGCCTTGGCGAAAGCGTTGTGCGCTGCGGATAGCGTGGTTCTCGACGTCGCACTGGCGGGCAGCGCGGCGGCCATCGATCTCCTCACGCAGCTTTGCAACAATGGCTGCATCGCGTTCGACAGCGAGGATTGATCTGCGCACGCGGTTAGGGTCAGGACCACTTAAATCCACCTTCGCGGTTTGAGGCCATACTGTTCAGTGCAAGGCGGTAAGCGCAGGACTTAGTGGTTCTAAGTCCAAGCTTGCCAACGTGGCAATGGACAGTATGGGTCAAATCCGAAGGACGTCAAAATGGCTTCGATCTCAAAGCAAAATGCCCTTGCAGGCAGAATGACTGCCTACGGCGGACATTTTCCTTCGATATCTTTGCCATTTTGACGCCGCGAAGGTGGATTTAAGTGGTCCTGACCCTAAGCATTTGCGCGAAGAAAGCGGGTTATGTGTCAGAGGCAGACGCGCTATTGGCGATTGCAAAGGCGACAATCACGCTGCGGCATTATGCCTGCGACCGGTGCGGGGAGTTTCATTTGACAAGCCGGACCAAGGGCAAGCGCATCGCGCGGCCGGTAACGGATTGAGGGCGGCGGCTTAGCCTTCAACCTCGCGCCAGCTTCCCGGCGCAAGGCCATCCATCGTCCATTCGCCAATCGCGCGCCGGACCAGCCGCAATGTCGGGTGCCCGACCGCAGTCGTCATGCGCCGAACCTGGCGGTTGCGGCCTTCACGGATGGTCAGTAGTATCCAGCTATCGGGTACCGAGCGCCGCACGCGGATCGGCGGGTCGCGTGGCCAGAGCATGGGGTCGGCAATCCGCTCGGCTTCGCACGGCAGGGTCAAGCCATCCTTCAACGAAACGCCGCGCCGCAATTGCGCCAGCGCATCGTCGGTCACTTCGCCCTCCACCTGCACCAGATAGCTTTTGGCCATTTTATATTTCGGGTCCGAAATCCGCGCCTGCAACCGGCCATCATCGGTCAGCAGCATCAACCCCTCACTATCCATATCCAACCGCCCAGCCGGATAGACGCCGGGCACATCCACAAATTGCGACAAGGTGGGCCGCGGCGAGCCCTCGGTCCCCTTGTCGGTAAATTGCGGCAAGACGCCATAAGGTTTGTTGAACAGGATGATGCGGGACATGGACGTGCTGTAGCGAAAGCGGGGGCGATGCGAAATGATGTTGTGGGTGGGGGCAATCACTAACGTATAATGGGCCAACTGACCCTAAAGACACTATAACGCGACGATTTGTGGCTGCTTTAGGATATGTGGCAACTCAAGCCGAATCCGTAAAAATCTATATCTTATAATTATCTACAACTTTGTAGTGGACTTTCGATCAGTTTTGGCATAGTAACAATGGTACGACCTTCGCTTGGCGATAAGGGCTCTGGGAGCACTTCGTAAGATAGCCAAGATTGCGGATTTCGCGGGTCGTACTTTTAGTAATGGTGATCAGTTCCCTTTTCCCATACGTCATATTCGTATGTCACGCGATCCTTGATCATGTCGTAAGACCGCGTGTCTCCGCGCTCCCATTTCCGCATGATTGCCCATGCACAATAGTCGGCCACCTGCAAGCAGGGGTCTGCCGCGCAAGGCATAAAATCGGTTTTCCATTTGGCCGCTTTGACTGTTTGTCTCATGACATCATCAACAGCCTCTTTAAACGCTGCTTGTTCGCGACGCGTCCCTAAGCAGGCGGTAGTAACCAAGGCTAGATCTTCCTTGGCAATCTCTTTGCCGGCGCCATATTTGAAGTGAAAATACCAACCCGTTTTATAGAATCGCTCTTTGGTTTCTCGCACTTTTGGCTGCGCTTTCGACTTTTCCATAATTGTGGCTTGAACGTTAAATGGCTTTTTTAGAATAGTTTCATATACGGCGTCGCGTATATCCTGCTTGTCTTCAGATGCATGAAAATATTCCCCAAGTGGTTTGTCGTCCCACGCCAGCCTCCGACGCAAATCAAGCAAATCCGATGCAAGTGAACAGTCATCCATACTGACGGTGCAGAGGATGAAATATTTGCTAACATTTTGGCCGCGATTAAAGGTGAAGCACCCTGCCTCGTCAGCGAACAAGAATTTATCTGGCATCAGCTAACTTTATGAAAGACCAAATCGATTTCCGCAAGGAGCTCCAGAGCGACAAATTCAAAAAGAACGCGTGCCATCTGGATTGCGGCACCGACGAAAAGTGGGGGAGATGCGAAAGGATGTTGTGGGTAGGGGTTGGGGAGGGGCGACATTCCAGTATCAATCGCTGCGGGAGTAAGGGCAGCGATGTGCGCCGTAGCTTGAAGTTATAACCAAATAGGTGAATATACATTGACAATGTAACTCTTTTGGGTTAGAGTTAGGCATAGTCGAAAATTGCGGGTGGCACTAATCGACCTCCTGACGTAAGCAATGGCAAATTGTGCTGTTTTTGCGTGGTGTTCTGGCTGGAAATACTCTCAAGTTTTGGAAGGATCACTTGCTATTGTCTGCAAAAAATGATTCACATTAAATTCATGCCGTTTCGGCTAAAGGAGAGGAGGAGAAAATATGATCAATTCAAAAATCCTCGGTGCCTTTAGCGAAGAGCAAGTAAGCCGACTTACTGGTCTGTCGCGCACTCAGTTGCGCGGGTGGAACCGCCGTGGTTTCATCCAGCCCGAATTCAAAGTAGGCGACAACCCCAGGCAGCCATTTACCTTTATCTACTCATTTAGGGACCTGATAAAGCTCAGAGTTTTAAATCAACTACGCAACGTTTTTAGCGTTCCAATGCACGAACTTGAGCGGGTCGAACGAGAGTTGGAGCACCTTGGGGACGAAAAATGGACCTCACAAAAATTGTGGGTGAGCAACCGACGGGTGGTTTTTGAAGAACCTGATTCGAGGCGCAAACGCGAGATTGCCAGCAAGCAGTTTGTTGCAGAAATCGCTCTGGAAGTCGTGACGTCTGATGCCCGTGCTGATATCCAGAAAATGAATCGACGGAGCGACGGCGAGGTGGGTGTTATCGTGCGTAAAAAGCACGTACACTCGTCAGAGCCAGTTTTTTCCGGCACTAGAATACCGGTAGCCGCTATCGCCGAGTACTTAAATTTGGGCTTTTTACCTGGTGACATTATTGATCGGTTTCCGGATCTCCAACTAGGAGATATTGACGCGGCACATAAATGGCTCCGTGATGCTGCTTGAGTACGAAAAAGCCCATTATTCCCTTTTTTACTGACAACGACGTTGAAGATATCGTCGGTGACTTTTTGCGAGATTCCGGTCACACTGTCGCACGTTGTCGCGATGCCATGGAAAACGACTCTGCCGATCCGGTTATCGCAGCTAATTGCCGGGAAAACGGGCTCGTTCTAATAACGCATAACTGTAAACATTTTCGAGCAATTGCACAAAAATTCGAAAGTAAACATGGTCGCGCCGACACTCTGTGCCGTTTAGAAATGGAATGTCATCAGAGCCTCGCTAAGCAAAGAATTGAAGAGTTTTTGCCCATTATTGAGCGCGAATGGTCTCAGCGTGCGCATCGTCCGACAGGACTAAGAATATCCATCGATAGATCCGTATTCCGGATCCACCGCTAACAACCAAGACAGCCAAAGCTAGTATTTACATATAACCAAATAGGCTAAAAAACTATTGACACCGTAACCATAAAAGGTTAGTTTATGTCATAGTCGAAAATTGCGAGTCGCGATGTGACCCGCTTTCATCATCACCCATTGGGTCGAGGAGCAATCTTCGGCCCTTTTTCTTTGCGCTCAGGAGGGCTTTTATGGCCATCAATAAAACACCCGTGCCCGATGCGCGGTTGAATCTGAAAATCCGTAGCCTTTTTCTGGACCATTTGGCGCAGACTGCCAATGTGTCGGCGTCTGCACTGGCGGCAGGTGTAAAGAGCAGTGCGGTCTATGCCGAGCGGCGGCGGACGCCGGCGTTTCGCGATGCTTGGGCGCTGGCCTTGGCAGAGGGCTATGCCCGGTTGGAGACCGATTTGCTGGCCGAGGCGCTGCAGGCGGCGAGCGGACGGACCGCCGATGGCACGTTGAAAGCGCGGGCGCAAAAGCATCGGTTGGCGATTGCCTTGCTCAACGCGCACCGTGCATCGGTGAAGGGCGGCGCGCTTGCCGCCCCTGCGACCAAGCCCGCGCAGCCCGATTTGGCGACGTTAAAGGCGCAGTTGATCCTGAAGCTCACACAAATGCGGCAACGCGCCGAAGAAAGCGCGGCGGCCTGCGCCGAACCCGAAACTGAACCCAAACCCGAACGCGAGGGCGAAGCAAATGCCGATGCCTAATGCGCAGGCGTTGCTGGCGCTGCCTTATGAACAGATGGTCGAGGTCATTCGCCGCTGGACCCGCAAAAACATCGCCGACACGCAAAGCTGGAACTTTTGGGCCCGCGATGATCAGGCCGCGCCACCGGAGGACTGGCGCATATGGCTGGTGATGGCGGGGCGCGGCTATGGCAAGACGCGCATGGGGGCGGAGTGGGTGAGCGCATTGGCGGCGCAACATCCCGGCGCGCGCTTTGCGTTGGTGGGCGCGACCTTGAATGAGGCGCGTCAGGTGATGGTCGAGGGCGAAAGCGGCCTGTTGTCGCTGCCCTTTGGCGAACGGCCTGCTTATGAACCCAGCCTGCGCCGTTTGACATGGGCCAATCAGGCGACGGCGACGTTATTTTCGGGCGCAGAACCCGAAAGCCTGCGCGGGCCGCAGCATGACTTTGCCTGGGCCGATGAAATTGCGAAATGGCCTAGCGGAATCGCGGCGTGGGACAATCTGATGCTTGGGCTTCGCCTCGGGCAGAACCCGCGCGCGATGGCGACAACTACGCCGCGTCCGGTGCCTTTGGTCCGGCGGCTCGATAAGGAAAAGGGGGTGGCGGTGACGCGCGGACGGACAACGGATAACAATATGCACTTGCCGCCGGACTTTATTGCATCGGTGCGTGCGATTTATGCCGGCACGCGGCTTGGGCGGCAGGAATTGGATGGCGAGCTGATCGCGGATGCCGCTGGTGCATTATGGTCCCGCGATGTGCTTGAGCGGCAACGTGCGGCGTGCGCGCCCGAGCTGAAACGCGTGGTCATTGGCGTTGACCCGCCGGTGTCGGAAAATGGCGACGCGTGCGGCATCGTCGCGGTCGGGCTGGGCGTTGATCAACGCGCTTATGTGCTGGCGGACCATAGCATCTCTGGCGCATCGCCCGAACGCTGGGCCCGCGCGGTCGCGGCGGCGGCGGAGGCTTGGCAGGCCGACCGCGTGGTGGCCGAGGATAATCAGGGCGGCAATATGGTCGAAACCGTGCTGCGCGCGGCGGACATTGCGATGCCCATAAAGCGGGCGCACGCAAGCAAAAGCAAATCCGCCCGCGCCGAACCAATCGCGACATTATACGAAGCTGGGCGCGTCTTTCATGTCAGTGTTTTTCAAGAGTTGGAGGACCAGATGTGCGGCCTGATCGCAGGCGGCGGCTATGCAGGCCCCGGCCGCTCCCCCGACCGCGCCGACGCGTTGGTATGGGCCTTGACCGAATTGATGCTCGGCAAAGCAGAACGGGTGCCGCAGGTGCGGTTGTTGTAGTTTGAGCGCATTTTCAAAATTTCTGTTTATATTATAACATTATGATTGTATCGATCTGAGCTTACAGGCGTTCAGGTGGGCCGAAAAAATGGAAATGCGAAGATTACTGACGAGTGACGCTAGTTGGAATTTGCTCGAAACGGACTGGTCTAAGCAGTGCTCTAAAGTCGGTGATGATTTCGAATCATATGGTGCCGCCGCAGTATCAATGGTTCGTAAATTTGCGGAAACTGATTCGAATAGTGAGTGGGCGTTGGGTCTCTATGACAAGACCAGCAAAAGATATTATGCGTCAGCCTGCGCTATTTTGGCGACCCAAAAAGGTTACTCTGGACGGGTGCTGCGAATTAGGGAGGTAGTCGTTTGCCCGTTGCTAGATTATGGAAATCTGCCGGAAACAGAATATGTAGACACACTTATTCATCTTCTAAACGGTGCTGTTAGGCTTTCTGATACCAGCCTTAAGGCAAGGCATATAAAGATACATTTGCGGAGCCCGGCAGATGCAGTATTTTTTAGGGCTATCGGCACAGCACTTGACAGCAAGAGTGTGTTTGCTGCAACAGAAGCACACGGAGCTTGGTTAAGCTTCACTAAGAAAAACGCTGCAGCATTGAAAGCAGTGTGAAAGGGCTAGTATGACACTATCAGAGGAACTGGCTATACTAACAGCCATCGCAGAGGCTGTTAGGGAGGTCGTATCGGAATTAGGCATGGAGACAGTTTTTGCGCTGTCGATGTTCCCATCAGCAGAACGATTGGGCGAAGAGTTAGCTAAAGCGGCCTAACAGGCTCAAGCATACTCGTTCTAACACCCCGCTTCGGCGGGGTTTTTTGTTTTAGGAAAACATCATGAATATCTTCGGTTGGAAATCAGCCGGGCGTGGGTATCTGCGTCCGGCCAAAACGCGTGTGCAGCAGGATCGTCTGCCGGGCTTGCGCGGATATGCTTTGGGTAGCCTGGGCGAATGGCCACGGCATTATGAGGCGCAGATGCGTGAAGGCTATTTGTCCAACGCGATTGCGCAACGCGCGGTGCGGTTGATTGCCGAGGGGCTGGCGTCCGCGCCGTTGTCCGCGAGCGATGCGCGCGCGTTGGAGCTGGTGCGCGCAACGTCGGCGGGTCAAGCGTTGATGGAGACGGTGGCGACGCATCTGTTGCTGCACGGCAATGCCTATGTCGAGATATTGTCGGGTAATGACGGGCGGCCAGCCGAATTGTTTGCGCTGCGGCCAGAGCGGATGACGATTGAAGCCGATATGCGCGGCTGGCCCGCGGCGTTTGTGTATAAAGCAGGCGAGATCGCGAGCCGCTTGCCCGCCGATAATGTGATCCATATCCGTTCGATCCACCCGCTCGATGACCATTATGGTCTAGGCTGTTTGGGCGCGGCGTCGGGCGCGGTGGCGACGCATAATGCGGCGACGAAATGGAACAAGGCCTTGCTGGATAATGCCGCGCGGCCATCAGGCGCTTTGGTCTATGACATGGGCGAAAGCGGGACGTTGAACGGCGAACAATATGCGCGGTTGAAGGAAGAGCTTTCCGCCAGTTTCCAAGGCGCGGGCAATGCCGGACGGCCGATGTTGCTGGAGGGTGGCTTGAAATGGCAGGCGATGGCGCTGACCCCGGCGGAAATGGACTTTGCCGGGCTGAAAGAGGCGGCGGCGCGGGAAATCTCGCTCGCTTTTGGCGTGCCGCCGGTGCTGCTTGGTCTGCCCGGCGATGCGACTTATGCCAATTATCGCGAGGCGAACCGGGCGCTTTGGAACCAGAGCATCATCCCGTTGGCGCGCAAGATTTTGGACGCGCTGGCGCAAGGGTTGCGGCCCTATTTTGACGGCCTGACACTGGACTTGGATTTGGATGCGGTCCCTGCGCTGGCCGAAGATCGGGAGCGGTTGTGGGCGCAAGTGGGCGCGGCGGACTTTTTGACGGCGGAAGAGAAACGCGCGGCGGTGGGCCTTGCGCCGGCCGTGCAGCCGTCAGAGATATCGAACGAAGCGGGTGCGCTCGAATTCAAGTTCAATCCGTGGCACGACACCGAAAACGGCTAGTTCACATTTAAGGGACAAGGGCAAAGATTTGCTGGCGGTGGCGGAAGTTTCGGCGGTGGCGGTGCTTCGGGGGGGTGGGGTAAGCCCAAGGCACCAAAGCCGAAGAATGATGGCGGCAATTTCCGTGGTGGGGAACCGGGTGGCGATCAAGCGAGTCGAAGTTGGGATGGGGCCAAACCTACCACGCCACCGACAAAACCGCTCGCCAAACCATTGGCAAAGCCGATAGAAGTCCGGACGAAAATCGTCAGAACAACTGTTCCGAAAGTTTTGGAAACACCTGTCGAGCGACCGTTGCCGACAACTCGGAAAATTTCTGCAGGCGGCTATGATTTTGAGGTGGATGAGCAGGATCGGACGGTTCGGGCGTCTGGTCAGTTGCGTTTACAACCCGATCAGCCACGATCCCGCGACGCGCAGACCAACGCAGGAAAACCCAATCGTGAACAGAACGATCATGGCGGCCATTTCATTGCCCGCGAATTCGGCGGACCGGAGATCAGCTATAATCATTTTGCCCAGAATGCACGTTTCAATCTCAGCGAGTACCGGATCATTGAAAACAAATGGAAAAAGGCTTTGAAAGCTGGTAAGCGGGTCACTGTTGACATCCAAGCCGATTACACCGGAAATTCGCGGCGACCAGATTGGATATTCGTGTTTTCAAATATTGGCGGCATTGATGAGATCCGCCGGATGCCCAACAAAAAATAGGAGGAAAGTCATGGCAACTGAAGAAATGGGTGAATTGCTCCATCAAATTGGGCAGCAAGTGGCAAATTTTCTGGGTAAAGTTCCCGACGATGTTTTTGTATTCATCGAAGCCGCGGATCAAATGACCGGCGGCGCAATTTTCGAGAATCTGCCCGAACAAGTCATCTATCGTGAATTTGGCAATGAAACACATGACACCATATTGGAATTATGGGACGCCGCGCCGCCTGACAAGAAATGGTCGATGCTGCTGTACGATATCAAGGACGGCCGTTTCGATGCCGAGTTCATATACACCGATGATCTCGAGGATGAATGGGACTCGCTTGACTATCGGCAGGACGCTCTTCGTGCACGCTATGGCGACAAGCCTGTCATCTACCCCAAGCGGGACGGAAAGTTCCGTATACTGACGCTGGACGATTTGCCCGACGAAGATTAGAATTCCGCAACCTAAATGGCGCTGCATTTCCAGTGGGTGAAATCGAACGTTTGCGCAACGACAAATAGGAGATTTGGCATGGCAACCGAAGAAATGGGCGATATGCTTAACGGCATTGGGCAGCATCTGGCCGACATTCTCGATCAGCACCCCGATGATAGTTATATGTATGCCGAAGTGACCGAAGGCTCCTGTGAAGCAGGTGTTTTCCACGATGAAGGCGAACAAGTGGTCTATTACGATCCGAGTGACGAGCTGTTTGACGCATTGTTCGACCTTTGGAAGTTCGCCGAGGCGGATAAGAAATGGACCGTGCTTCATTATGAAGTAAAAGACGGAGCGTTCAAAGTCCGCTTTTTATACCCTGATCAATTAGATCCTGAGGAATTCAGTTATGAACGTCGGGGGCGCGCATTGCGTGCACGTTATGGCGACAAGCCTGTTATCTACCCCAAGTCGGACGGAAATTTCCGTGAACTGACATTGGACGATTTTCCCGACGACGATGAGGATCCGGCGACCTGAACAGTTGCCGCCTGCACCATGCATGAAGCTGCGCAGATCGCGCGACCCTTAACGGCGGATAGAGCCTGTTTAGGTCCGATTTACACATAGGAAACATCAATGGTTGAGAATAATTTGCAAGGTCTGCTGGAGCAGGCCTCCGAAACCGGTGCGCGTCGTGCGCTGGCCGGGTTGGGGCTGGATGACGCCAGCGCCGCCAAGGATATGGGCGAATTGCGCGAGCTGTTGTCCGCATGGCGCGACGCCAAACGCTCGGCGCGCAAGGCGGCGATTGGCTGGGTCGTGCGGATGGTGTTGGCGTTGTTGCTGATCGGCATTGCGTTCAGATTGGGCCTGCCCGGATTGGTCAGCCAATGAGGCTGGCGGGCTATGCCGCGATCTTCGATGCGCCGGACAAGGGCGGGGATATTGTTCGCAAGGGGGCATTTGCGCGTGCGGCAAAGGCGGGCTTGCCCTTATTGTGGCAGCATGACCAACGCCGCCGCATCGGCTTTGTCGAAAGCCTAAGCGAGGATGCACGCGGCCTGCGGGTGATCGCGCAACTCGATGATGACAGCGCCGTCGTGCAGGCGGGCAGCGGCCTGTCCTTCGGCTACCGCGTGCGCGCGATGCAGCAACAGGAATATCGGGAGCTAACTGACCTCGACCTCATCGAAGTCAGCGTCGTTGCCACCCCCATGCAACCGCTCGCCCGCGTGCTGGCGGTGGAAGCGAGCGGACCAAACATCACAGACATTACTCAGTCCACACAAGGAGAATGACATGGATTATGAAACTAAAGCAGACAATCTGGACGCCGTCTTTGACGGGGCGGTGCCGGCGGTGGCGGTGACGCGGCCCGTTTTGTCGGGCGGCAAGGTCGCTGACCCGGCGCGGTCGGCCTTTGTCGATGGCTATTTGCGGCGCGGGTCGGAGGTGGAGTTGAAAAGCTTCCATGGCGCAACGCCTGCCGATGGCGGCTTTGCCGTGCCGCGCGAAATTGACGAAGTTATCGACAGCGTATTGAAATCAATCTCCCCCATTCGCGCGATTTCGAGCGTGGTGCGCGTGGGGTCGGCTGGCTATCGCAAGCTGGTGACGCAAAATGGCGTGACATCGGGCTGGGCCGCAGAAACGGCGGCGCGTCCGGAAACGGCGACGCCGACATTCAACGAAATCGTCCCCAGCTTTGGCGACCTGTACGCCAATCCGGCGGCGACGCAGGCGATGCTGGATGATGCCGCATTTGATGTGGAGGCCTGGCTAGCGGATGAAATTGCTACCGAATTTGCCAAGGCCGAAGGCGCGGCATTCATCAACGGCAATGGCACCAACCGCCCGCGCGGATTTCTGACCGCGCCGGTTGCGACGACAAGTGATACGACGCGGCCCTTTGGCACGTTGCAATATGTGCCGACGGGCGTGGCGGGCGGCTTTGCCGCAACCAATCCGCAAGACAAGTTGGTGGAGCTGGTGCACGCTGTGCGCGCGCCCTATCGGCAGGGGGCAAGCTGGGTCATGAATGCGTCCACCTTGTCGATTATTCGCCGGTTCAAAACGACCGATGGCGCGTTTATCTGGCAACCGGGCCTCGCCGCAGGACAGCCGGATACGTTGATGGGCTATCCGGTCGTTGAAGCGGAAGACATGCCGGACATAGCGGCAAACAGCCTGTCGATTGCCTTTGGCAATTTCAAGGCGGGCTATTTGATTGCCGAACGGAGCGAGACCAATATCTTGCGCGATCCGTATTCGAACAAGCCTTATGTCCATTTCTACGCAACAAAGCGCATTGGTGGCGCGCTGATCAATTCGGCGGCGATCAAATTGATGCGCTTTTCATTGACGTAAATATTTTGGCCTCTGCCCGTTGCGTTGATGGGCAGAGGCCGTTTTTGGTTAAAATACATAACATCAAAGGCCGATATGGCTAAAATAGCGCAACCCCGGTAGCGCGTCTTCCCCAATTTCAAAGGAACATCAGATGTTGAGCCTTGATCCGCTCGGCCTCGACAGCGTCATGCTGGCCGAGGTTCGGGCCTATGTGCGTGTCGATGCGGGCACCGATGACAATGTGCTTGCCGCCTGCGCCGTCGCCGCCGTTGAACATGCCGAGCAGTTCACGCGGCAGATACTGATCCGTCGTGGTGCAAAGGATATGGTCACGACAGGGTCGGGCTGGCAAATACTGCAAGCCATGCCCGTGCAGTCAATCGTGGGCGTAACGGGCATTCCGGCAGAGGGCGCAAGCTTTCCCATGGCAGCGTCGGCGTGGGAGGCAAAGATCAGCTCACGCGGAGAAGCCTATTTCCGGGTGCTACAGCCCGGCATTGCGGGACGTGCGGAGGTATCGCTTATCGCTGGCCTATCGGCCAATTGGGCCAGTCTGCCGGAGTCACTTCGGCTTGGCTTGCTGCGGCTGACGGCATATTTTTACAACAACCGTGATGCGAGCGATGATGCTGGCCCACCTGCCGCTGCGCTGGCGTTGTTGCTGCCATTCCGCCGGATACAATTGCCATGAGCGGGGAATTTGCAGGCACGTTGCGCGAACGTGTCGTGATTGAAACGCGCCTGAGCACACGCGACAGCCGCGCAGGCGCGGTAGGCAATTACAGCTATGATGGGCAGGCATGGGCGGCGGTTTCACCGTTAATGCCCGCCGATCTGACGCGCGGTGATGCCTTGTCGGCACTGCCGCGTTGGCGGGTGACGTTGCGCAAACGCGAAGGGCTTGGCCTAAGCACAAGGCTGACATGGCGGGGAAAATATCTCGCGGTGCGCGGGGCCTTAAGTGATCCGCAGACGCCCGGTCAAATGCACCTGACCTGCGAAGAAGTGCGATGAACGCCGACCGCCTGACGGCCAAAGCCGACGTCTTGGGAGCAGCCCGCGTGCAGCGGATCAGCGACCGATTGATGGCAACTGACTTGCCGCAAGGCGTGCGCGCCGAACGCAGTGACGAAGGCGTAACTTTAGTGGCCAAAAACCTGCGCCGCCGGATGCTGGACGACGCGCAATTAAGGAATTTCGGACGATGAGTGATGCAGTGCAAGCCTTGCAAGCCGCTGCCGTGGCGGCGCTATCGGCACACCCGGTGTTGGCCGCGCAACTGAAGGGCATTTATGACGGCCCGCCGCCCCGCGCTGCCTTTCCTTATGTCGCGGTCACCGACGGGTTGGTGGGCGATTGGGGGACGAAGACGCAGCAGGGGCGTGAAATCCGGCTGGCGTTTACGGTGTGGGATGATGGCGAGGCCGCGTCGCGGCTCACGGACCTTATGGGCCATGTCGACGATGCCTTACTGGCGATCCCACGTGATTTGCCTGGCTGGCGTATAGCGAGCTTTGTCTTCCTGCGGTCGATCATACTGCGCGATCCGGCGGGGCCATGGGCGGGGCTGGTCGAGCACCGTGTTCGATTGCTCGCCGTCTAAATCACATAATTTCTCCGCCGATGCGCGGACATTCTTGAAAGGATAAGGGCATATGCCAGTAGAAAAAGGAAGCGCCTTCCTGTTGAAGGTTGGCAATGGCGCAACGCCACCAGTGTACGCAACGGTCGCTGGCCTGCGCACCACGCAATTGTCGATCAATGGCGATCCGGTGGTCATCACCCATAAGGGCAGCGGCGCGTGGCGTGAGCTGTTGTCGGGCGCAGGTGTGCGGTCGGTGTCGGTGTCCGGGGCAGGCGTTTTTACAGGGTCGTCTGCTGAGACGCGGATCAAAAACAGCGCCCTTTCGGGGCAGTTGGATGATTATGAGTTAAGCTTTGAAGGTGGGGAGCAGCTGCGCGGAAAATTTCTGGTCGCACGGCTCGATTATGCCGGCGATTTCAATGGGGAGCGGTCCTACACGCTGGCGCTTGAAAGCAGCGGACAGGTAACGTCCTTATGAGGCGGTCGGCAAATGCAGCGCGCGGCGAAGCGTCGTTATTGCTGGAAAGCGGGGCGGTGGTTTTGCGCCCAAGCTTTGCGGCGTTGGTGGCGGCAGAGGAGGAGCTTGGACCGTTGTTCGCGCTGGTGGAACGGGCGGCGGCGGGCAATTTGAAGCTATCCGAAATGGTCGCCCTATTTTGGCATTGCCTTTATAACGCCGACGCCGAAATGACGCGCGATAGGTTCAGCGAAAGCGTTGCCAAGGTCGGGCTTTCGGCGATGACGCCCGCGCTGAAAACTCTACTTGGCCAGATATTGAGCGGGCAATGACCTTTGCCGATGTCGCGGCCCAATTGGCGGCGCGCACGGCCCTGACATTGGGGTGGCGACCCGATGACTTTTGGAACGCCACACCCGCCGAATTGCTGGGCATATCGCAAGCGATTGCGGGCGATGGCGAAGCGCCGCCAAGCCCAGACATTATTCACCGACTGATGACGCGGTTTCCAGATAGCGCAAGCGGAGAGACATGATGGATGAAGAAATTGATCGGCTGGTCGTGTCTGTGCGCGCCGACACCCGCGCCTTTGCGAGCGATGTTGCCGCGATGCGCGCGGAACTCGACGGGCCATTTACCGACGGGTTGGAACGCGCCGGGGCCGCGCTTGAACGCGGGCTGACGAGCGCAATTCAACGCGGCAAATTCAGCTTTGAAGATTTACGCCGTGTGGCGTTGTCGGTGTTATCGGAAATTGCGGCTGCTGCCATTCGTTCGGGTTTGAATGGGGGCAGTGGCGGCGGCGCTGGCAACCTGCTTGGCACATTGGGGACATTGCTTGGCGCAGCATTGGGTGCGCCGGGCCGTGCGACGGGCGGCCCCGTGTCGCCGGGCCGGGCCTATCGTGTCGGTGAACGCGGGCCTGAGTTGTTTGTCCCCACGAGCAGCGGGCGTATTGAGGCGTCTGCCGCGTCCGGTACGCCGACAGTTGTGCGGATGACGATCAACGTGTCGGATTCACGTGGCACTGCGCCTGCTGCGCTTGAACGGTCCTCGCGCCATGTCGCGCGTGCCGTCCGCCAAGCCCTGGCGCGGGATTGAGCCATGGCATATTGGTTATGCGACAGAAGGCGGCAGCAAAAATCATCTCCCGTCATGCGCTTCGACCCGCGCTTTTGGACCGTGAATTTTCCACGCCCGATGATGGCGTCGGTGGTGACGACTGGCCCGGAATCCTTGCGCGCAGACGCGGTATTTTATCGCAGTGATGATCTGGCGGGCTTGATCTGGGACAGCGTCGATGCATGGGACCACCCATTGCTCGCTTATGAAACCAACCGCGATTACCGACGGCTGACCATCAGTTTCCGGTGGCGGTCTGAAGGCATCATGCCGTTAAATGCCGTCAACGGGCCGACGCTGACCATATCTGGCCGCGACGCCAATGGTGCGGCCAAAAGCTGGTATGTGCGGTTGTGGAATTATGCCGTTGGCACGCCGCAGGAGGCAGAGATTGTCCTCGATTTTAGCGATCTTTCTGGCGGGTTTTTATTGCCGCAAGAGGGCGACCCTGTGTTTGCGGGCGACATTGACCGGATGTTCATTTCGCTCGTTCCGCCAAGCTATACGGGCCAGCCGGGCAACCTTGCTGCGCCAGCCTCAGCATGGGTCGAATTGTCCGAAATCCGCTGCGATGGCGCGGGCGTGATGCTCGATACGGGTGATGTGATGATCCCCGAACATGACCTGAAAATGGCGACGGGCTATGATGATGCCTATAACCAGACGCCAGCACGGCTCTTGCGGCAAATCCACGCTTTGGGCTATCGCGGGACGATCAACCATTATGTCGGCATGAGCCATTATTTTCGGTTAGAAAAGCTGGGCAATGCGCATTATGTAAGCTTAACGGGCGGGGCGTTGAATATGCCCTGCATCGCTTGGCACAGTAGCTTTGCCGCGCAAGCCAAGATGCTTGGGTTCGACCTGATTTTTTCGTTAAGTTATGAATTGTTCGACGCGCACAGCTGGAATGACTGGAAACAACGCGCGGCCAACGGTGACCCGGCGCTGACGGGTTGGGAGCCGCCATCGACATTGTTGTCGCCAGCGCATGCAGGCGCGATGAATTACCTGAAGGCCGTTGCGCGGGCCTTTGTCGCGATATTGAAAGACGCCGGATTGCCGGTGAAGTTCCAGATAGGCGAGCCGTGGTGGTGGATCATGCCCGACGGGCGGATTTGCCTATATGATACGGCGGCGACGGCAGCCTTTGGGGCGCTGTCGGTGAGCATCGCGAGTATAAAGGGCCCCAAAACGGCGGCGCAAAAGGCGATGCTGGATCGGGCCGGGGAATTGCTCGCCGCGTCCACAGCATCGATCTGCGATGCCGTGCGGGCGGAAGCCGGGAGCTTAAGCGCGCAGACTTTATTGCTGGTGTATTTGCCGACGGTGCTGGAGGCCGATGCGCCTGAGGCAATGCGCGCAAATGTGCCATTGGACTGGGCAAAGCCCGCGTTCGATGTGTTGCAACTGGAAGATTATGACTGGGTTATCACGGGCAATCATGGGGCGACGCGGCGGGCGGTTCCGTTGATGGCGACGCGCCTGGGTTATCCTGTCGCGCAGCAGCATTATTTCACCGGCTTCGTCCTTCGGCCCGAAGACACAGCGCAATGGCGCGAAATTGCCTTTGCCGCAGCGCAAAGCCGGGCGCGCGGTGCGGCACAAACTTATGTCTGGGCGCTGCCGCAGATCGCGCGCGATGGCTTTACCTATTTTGAAATTGGACAACAGGAGGACGCGGTGCAGGAATTTGAAGACGTGCTTTTTCCGCTGCAAATCGGGCGTGAGGCAGAAGTGACTGCCGCATTTTCAACCAATGTTGTGACCACGCTTTCGGGCCATGAACGGCGCAACAGCAGTTGGAGCAATGCGCGTTTAAGCTATGATGTTGGTCCGGGCGTGCGGTCCGAAGCGGAGTTGGGGCAATTACTGTCTTTCTTTCGCGCACGGCGTGGTCCGGCAGTCGGGTTTCGCTTCACTGACCCGTTCGATAAC
This sequence comes from Sphingorhabdus sp., assembly GCF_023910635.1. Taxonomy (GTDB): domain Bacteria; phylum Pseudomonadota; class Alphaproteobacteria; order Sphingomonadales; family Sphingomonadaceae; genus Sphingorhabdus_B. The sequence goes on from NZ_JAAVVZ010000012.1 coordinate 85,920, forward strand.
AGCTCGAACGGGATGACGAGCAACCCCAATATGTTGAATCAAAGTCTTGGGTTGGGCGACGGTGTGCGCACGGCGTTTCCCTTGCTAAAAACCTATGGGGCGGATGGCCAAGTGCGCCGTATTACCCGACCGGTTGCGGCATCGGTCCTGGTTGCTGTGAATGGCGTGACGGCGACGGGCTGGTCGCTCTCGGTAGGTGGAGTCGTAAGCTTTGCCGCGGCACCGCCTGCTGGCGCAGTCGTGACCGCTGGATATCGTTTCGACGTTCCGGTTCGCTTTGCCTCCGACCAAATGGATATGGCGCGGGCG
>NZ_JAAVVZ010000013.1 GCF_023910635.1 Sphingorhabdus sp.
TCCCCTCCCGCAGGCGGGAGGGGTTAGGGGTGGGAGCGAGCCGGAGGCGAGCCTTGAAACCTCACCGTCACAGGCCCAGCCCCTCCCGCTTGCGGGAGGGGAGTATGGCCGTGTTCACATAAACGCGGATCAATATTTCGATAATGTCCCGCGCATCGCATGGGAATTTCACATCGGCGGGTATCAGCCCGCGCAGAAATGGTTGAAGGACCGCAAGGGCAGGGCATTGTCCTTTGACGATGTGGTCCATTATCAAAAGATCATCAAAATCCTGTCCGAAACCGACCGCATCATGCGCGACATTAGATTGCCTCTTCCCTGAACCATTGATGCCCGCGGCAGGGTGCATGGACGCCGACATAAAGTTAATATTACTTATGTTTTAGTAAACTATAATATTAGTTATAGTTGTTAATAATAAAAAAGGGGGAACATACGCCCCCCCTTTCTCATTAATTTAGAAATTATTATCCGTTGACGCCGCCTGCGCGACCGCCACCAAAAAGCCAGTCCCAAAAACCTGCTGTTTGGTCTTCGACTTGTTTAGCTTTTTCAAGCGCTTTCATGTCGTTTCTCCATTAAAACGTGGCCTGCTCGACCAACATGTTAATATAATGGAAAATTAACTATCTTCAACAATTGTTTATTAACCAACTTTATTATGAAATGTGGTTAAGTAGATGGAGCAGAAATTGAGAAGATTCAGTGGTATAGCAATAATCTTTCCTTTTCCTTTATCACAACCATGACGTCGTAACGCGGTAAGTACATCGCGATCATCAATGCCATTTGCTGTAGTAATGATGTGATTTGCTTTAGCGATTCGCAGTGCGCCAACAGCAAAGATCGCACTGCTTGTTGAACCAAGAAGTTCTGCGCAAAAACTCTTTGCCAAGAATATTTCATCGGGCTGAAATTGATTGATGAAATCAATGTCAGCATCGGTTGTGCCAAAGTTACTTATACCAATGCGAAAGCCGTGCGTTTGTAATTTGTGCAATGCCACGCGGACGGCATCATTCAATTTATAGTCGTGGAGGTCGATGACTTCGAAGGTCAGGTTGGATGGCTGGCATTTTGCATTCCATATGTGTTGCAGCATATCCGAAGCAAAGCCGTCATCTAAAAGCATAGCCGGTGATATTTTGACATTTACGGCAAAGTCGGACTGCTGTTTGACCAATTGCCCTGCGGCCATGATCGCCTGTGTGCATAAATAGGTGCTTACGGTTTTTAAGTTGCCGCTATGCCGGGCCATCGCAAATAATTTGGCGGTATTGATTTGACCATAAGCAGGATGCGTCCAACGCAGCGCGGCTGCGGCGGAGCGGACCTGACCGTCACCCAAATTCTGTTGTGCCTCCAGCACCAATTCCATATCGCCATTGTTCATCGCGGTTTCAAATTCGGACGCGAACTGCGGTTGTAACACACTGTCGAAATCGGCAGTGGTCGCTATGGTGAAGCTAGATTGCGATATGCTGGCGTCTACCGATGCCGCAAGCGCGCTTTCCATGCGGCTCTTGATATTTTTGTTCACGTTGCGGTCAACGCCGAAATAGATATCAATATCGATTTTGCGACCGTTGATGACCAGCGGTTCAGCAAATAATCGCCGCAAACCTTCCAGATGATCCGCAAGCTTGCTTGTCGCGATGCTTGGCATTTCCCAGAGGAATTGTTGATTATCATTATGGGTGATCTGTTGTTCGTCAATCACCGTGGACAGGCGGTGGCCCACTTCCTTCATAATGGCGATTTCGTCCTCTTGCCGGACATATCCCAATCGTGTTTCGGCGCGGATCAGCGTTGCGCCAATGAACAGGGCGTTTGAAACAACTTCCTCCACCAAATATCCGGTCATATTGAAAAAGCCGGTGCCCGCATTGCGTTGGGAACGAATAAGCGCTGCCTTTTGGCGCGACACTAATATGCCCACGCCTGCTATCAATGCCAAAGCGGGCATCGGATCATTGGCAATGTTAAGCGTTGCCAGCCAGGTGCTCGCGCTCAAAATCGCCAAAGCTGCTGCCCAGCTAATATATTTGCTATATTGGAGGCCGCGCCGTGTTAGCTGCATCGCGCAAATGACAAGGGCAAAGGCGAAAAAGTAAAACCAGCCCCAGTTGACCGGAATACCGCTTTTGAGCGTCTCTGCGGCCAACGCATGAAAGATAACGCCGGGTTGGTCGCCCCATCCGGGCATCGAGTGGATATCATTTTGGGTGGGGTCGGTTACACCCAATATGACGGTCTTACCTTTCAATATATCGGGGTCTGCGGTCTGTTCTAAGAGACCGACAGGCGATATCAACGGCACCGATTTGGGGTCAAACGCATAGTCGACCGGAAAAGTATTGAGGTTTTTCGGGTCCAAACCCGCGATACTGGCCGCAAGGGAAATAAGCGGGCCACGTTCGGTCTGTATGCTTATCGGCGCGTCCCAAACGAAACCGAAAAGATACGGAAGCGAGGCGGACACCACGTCGGTTGACCCCACAACATCCGGGTGGGAGAAAATGGAACGGGCTGCGTCATTCTCGGATCGTGCGGCAAGCGCGATGACTTTGGTCGGCGCTTTTAGCGTTTCGAGCGTATTGCGCAGGCGGCTGTCTGCATATGCGGTCGTGCGGCCTTGATAGCCGATGTCCACATAAATCGCCGCTGGTGCGTAACCGTCGATTTTCCGGAGCAACTCAGCCTGCTTGTCGCGCGGCCACGGCCAACGGCCAACGGCATCGATAGACGCAGAATCGATGCCGACCACGACAATATCGCCGGATACTGGTTTAACCGCAGCCTTGGTTTGAAGGGCGTAGAGCCCAAGTGCCAAGGGTTGAAAAAGATTGAGCGCGCCCAGCACGCCGCAGACAATTGCGACGAGCAGAATTTTTCGGCCGATGGTTGCCTTGTTGAGATTAAGCGCCATGCGTCGGGGCATAGCCCTAACATGGTGAAAATTTTGTTAACCTTGCGTCGCGTGCACGTACCTTTGTCATTTTGACGCCGCGAAGGTGCATTTAAGTGGTCCTGACCCTAAATGATTTGATGGGTTACCCATCATGCGACCGCGCGCCAATTCGCGTTGGGCCAGATCGCGGCACGTAATGTGCCGGCAATGGCCATGATGGACAAATTGCAATGCGACGGCCAAGGTGGACGGGTACGCAACAGACGATAAGGATGCCGCAGATGCAATTTACCGCCGGCTTGATAATGCTCGCCTCTTTAGGCGCAACGATGACGCCAGCGAAAAGCGACGATGCAGTGCAGCGCGTCGCGCAAAGTGCAAGCTATTATGGCTTGGTGCAGCAGCTTGATTCCGAACATGACCGCATCGTGGACGAAATCATCACACTGGTCGAAATTCCTGCCCCACCTTTCAAAGAGGCAGCGCGTGCCAAGGCATATCACGATATGTTGCGCGTAGCGGGGCTTCAGGACGTCGAAATAGATGCAGAGGGTAATGCGATGGGCCTGTATCGCGGATCGGGCCCTGCGGGCGGCCCTGTGCTCGTCCTTGCGGCGCATCTCGATACGGTCTTTGCCGAAGGCACGCCGTTAAAGGTGCGCCGCGACGGCACCAGATTATATGCGCCGGGCATCGGCGACGACACACGAAGCCTTGCCGTCATTCTGGCCTATGCACGGGCGATGAAGGACAAAAATGTGCGTCCGCGTACCGATATATTGTTCGTTGGCAATGTGGGTGAAGAGGGGCCGGGCGACTTGCGCGGTGTGCGCTATCTGCTCACCAAGGGCAAGTATAAGGATCGGGTGAAAGCATTTGTGTCCATGGACGGCACCAACCCCGAACGCGTGGTCAACGGCGGCGTAGGGTCACGGCGGTACCGGATTAGCTATAAGGGACCGGGTGGCCATAGCTATGGCGCATTCGGCCTGGTGAACCCCATGGTGGCCATGAGCCAGACCGTGACCGAATTGTATAAGATACCGGTGCCCGTTTCACCAAAGACGACCTATGCGGCGTCTGTTACGGGCGGCGGCACGTCGGTAAACTCCATTCCCAATGAAGTGTTTATGGAATTTGATTTCCGTTCCGAAAGTCCGGCGGAGTTGACCAAAGTCGAACAACGGTTTTTGTCCATCGTGCAGAACAGCATAGATGCTGAAAACAACGCGCGCGCCATTACAGAGGGAAAGATTGTCGCCGAAACGAAGCTTATCGGTGACCGGCCAGCAGGCATGACGGCGCAAAGCGCCGCGATTACGCAAATCGCGGCGGCCGCCATTCGCGCAAATGGTATGACGCCGCAACTGACCGCGTCGTCGACAGATGCCAATCTGCCCATGAGCTTAGGCGTGCCAGCCTTGACCATTGGATCGGGCGGAAGTGGCGGCCGCGCGCATGCGCTCGACGAATGGATTGACGTGGAAAAAGGACAAAGCGTCAAGGGCATGTCGACAGGATTGCTGATGTTATTGACCATGGCCGATATGCCATAGCCTCAGCGGGAACTTCGTTGCGGAACCTAGGATTATATCTGGGTTGTTACGAACTGTTTTAGGCACTAGCAGTCAGGCAACTAAGGGTGATCTAAAAAATGTTGCGACGTAAAGCAGTTGTCATTGGTGCAGGTATTGGCGGCATATCATGTGCCATGCGGTTACAAAGCCTTGGCTTTGATACGCAAATATTGGAGGCATTGGATGCCCCCGGTGGCCGTGCCTATGTCCGCAAGGCGGATGGCTTTACATTTGATATGGGGCCGACGGTGCTTACGGTGCCGCATTTCATCGAGGAATTGTTTAGCCTGCAGCAAGACCATGCCATGCTTGGCGAGCCCGACTTTCCGCCGCATGTTTTGGATGAAAATAACCGCGTGCGTGAGGGCATCTCGGGCGGACCCAATACCAGCAAATATGTCGAAATAGTCCCAATTCTTCCATTTTACCGTATCTATTTCGATGACGGCACGTTTTTTGATTATGATGGCGATCCCGTCAGCACGCGGGCGCAGATCAAGCGTTTGGCGCCCGAGGATCTTGCGGGATATGAAGCCTTTCACGATCAAGCCAGAGCCATATTTAAACGTGGATTTTTGACGCTGGGCTATACCTATTTCGGCAGCCTTGGATCGATGCTGCGCGTTGTGCCCGATTTGCTGAAGCTTGGCGCGGTGCGGTCGCTTTTCGGGATGGTAAGCAAATATTTCAAATCAGACAAAATGCGGCAGGTATTCAGCTTTGAACCTTTGCTGGTTGGCGGCAACCCGATGAAGGTGCCTGCGATTTATGCGATGATCCATTTCGTCGAAAAGACTTGGGGCATTCATTACGCCAAGGGCGGCACAGGCGCTCTGGTGGCGGCTTTAGTCAAAAAGTTTGAAGAAATGGGCGGCCGGTTGCGGCTCAAGGCACCTGTGCAACGGATACTGGTGGAAGACGGCGTTGCCAAGGGCGTCGAGCTTGCAAGCGGTGAAACGATATTTGCGGATGTTGTGGTGTCGAACGCCGATTACGCAACGACCTATCTAAAGCTGGTAGATAAGGCGCATCGGCGCATTAACCGCGATGCATTGGTGAAATTCCGCAAGCAATCCATGTCGTTGATGGTAATTTATTTCGGCTATGAATGCCGCGACAATGACCCTGATTTGCGCCATCATAACATCATATTGGGTCCCCGATACGAAGCTTTGCTTGATGAGATTTTCGAGAAGAAGGTGATGAGCCCGGACTTCTCGCAATATCTGCACATTCCGACACTGACCGATCCGGCTATGGCGCCTGCGGGCCATCATGCCGCTTATACGCTCATTCCAGTTCCCAATAACGCAAGCGGCATCGACTGGGACGTCGAAGGGCCAAAGCTGAGCGCGCGGGTGCTGACCTTCTTGGAAGAGCGCGGCTATATCCCCGATCTTGCCGCGCGGTTGAAGCATATGAGCTTCATCACGCCGGATTATTTTTCAGAAACCTTGGGTTCCTATCTTGGCAATGGGTTTGGCGTGGAACCTGTTTTGACGCAGACCGCCTTTTTCCGTCCACACAATAAGTCGGAAGATGTGCACAATCTCTATCTGGTAGGCCAAGGCACGCAGCCAGGTGGCGGTACGCCGTCGGTGATGATGTCGGCCAAAATGACCGCACGCGAGATAGCCCGCGACCTAGGGTCAGGACGACTTAAATCCACCTTCGCGGTTTGAGGCCATACTGTTCAGTGCAAGGCGGCAAGCGCAGGACTTAGTGGTTCTAAGTCCAAGCTTGTCAACGTGGCAATGGACAATATGGGCCAAATCCAAAGGACGCCAAAATGGCTTCGATCTCAAAGCAAAACGCCCTTGCAGGCAGACTTACTGCCTACGGCGGCCATTTTCCTTCGATATCTTTGCCATTTTGACGCCGCGAAGGTGGATTTAAGTGGTCCTGACCCTAGGCGTCGATGCATCCGTCGTAAACGGCGTGCCAGATCAGCGGGAAGCCGCATTATAAGGACGGCCTCCTAGTTCAGCGGCGTGCTGGAACCCTTCATGCGGCGCGTTCGCTGATTTGGTCAAAAGGACAATCGAGCCGCCAGGAAAAGCCCGTTGGTGCAAAATTGGCTGTGACTTCTCCGCCGAGGCCCATCTCAACAACTTTACCTGTGACCATCGAACCAAATCCGAGTTCTTTTGGAGGAAAAACGGGAGGGCCTTCAGACTCGATCCAGCTCATGACAAGGCGATCAGAGGTCTTACCCGCTATCTTTTGCCAACTTATGTCAATGCGACCTTCGATATTTGACAACGCCCCGTGTTTGGCGGCGTTTGTGGCGAGTTCGTGCACTGCCATTCCAATTGTCTGGACTGCCGCTGGCGACAATTGCACACTATCTCCCGAGATCGTAATGCGCGATCCGATAAGATCTTTGAAATGGTTGAGTTGGGCACGGATCAGGGCATCAAGCGATACCCGCTTCCACTGATTCGCGACAAGAACGTCCTGACCGGCGGCCAAGGATCGAACTCGGGCAGAGAATTTTTTCAGAAAATCGGCATGATCCACCCCGCGTGTCTGGCTTGCGACGGATAAAACGACCGCGAGAAGATTTTTGGCGCGATGGTTTATCTCACCCATCAGAAGTTGAATGTGGCGTTCACGATTTTTTTCCTCCGTGATGTCGAGATTAGTGCCGACTACCCACTCGGTCTTTCCATCGGGACCCGCACGCGCTGTTTCTACAGCGCGAATGTATCGAACGTCACCACCGTCGCGTGGAAGGATCCGAAATTCGCGTTTGCTTGCGCCGCACCTGATGACCGTGTCTTGTAAAACGGCATTTTGGTTGGCCGCGTCTTCAGGATGAACGCTCGCGATATAGTCTTCATATTTCACCAGACCATCTGTGGTTGGAGGTATCCCATATAGGTCGAACATTGCCTTGTCCCACGTGACTTGCCCAGTTGGAATATGCCATTGCCAAAGGCCAATACCGGCGGTTTCAGTTGCCAGATGTGTTTTAACTTCACTTTCGCGCAGTTCATCGATGGCGTTTTTTCGTTCGGTAACCCGCTGCTGCAGTTCCAAGACCAGCTCTGCTTTTGCATTCGCCAGATTAAGGGTTAATTCGCGCTCCTTAATCAATTGCTGGTTCGCCGCCTGCATACCGTGAACAAGCAACAAATCGGTCGCCACCACAAAAACGTAAAAACCAAGTGCAACTTGCTTTCCAGCGATGCTGAACGAATAAGTGGGGGTGAGGAAGTAATAATACGCAACCGCGCCACACAGCATCGCCGATATCAAGCCAAACCGAACGCCAAACAGGAATGAAGTGATAATGACAGCCGGAAAAAATGTGACGTAGGGAAATCCCGGCGGGAGCATGGGAGCGGTCTCAACGCGCAAAAACCATGCCGCAGCGAAAATAGCTAATGTGCAAGCCAACTGCAAAACTGGGTTCTGATCTGCCAAAGGGAGGCGCATGATCCAGGCGGTCATTCGGCTGGGCTTTCCGCGATCGAGAGTGGTTGTTGCCATGATCCGCCTTAGCTGTAGCTGTATAGCTATTGGTAACACAACTATTCTTGAAACGAACTATTTAAGTGGTCCCGACCCTAACAGTAATCTGAAAAACGACACCGCCATTTTGTCATGATACCGCCCCGGTTTTACCAATCCGATGCGGGTCGCCGCCGGCAGTATATTCGCCGCCAAACTGCATTTGCCGCCATTTGCTTATCGCACTGGGCCACGGTCAGCTGATGTAGGCGGATTTAAGTGGTCCTGACCCTAGCAAGCATCCTTTTGTATCGCAAAAGCGTTTTTCAGCGCATTCAACACAGGGTCAGGATTATCATTTTTGAGCGTGATTGCGCTGACGTCATACCGCGCGCCATCGCTTAAGGGCATGGGCATGACCGTCAGGTCGAGCGCACGTGCTTCCCTATTTGCGAAGGAGGCGGGCAATAAGGTAATCATGTCGCTTTCAGCCACCAGAGCAAGGCACGACACGAGGCTGAGAACGCGGTAATGTGGGAAGCCGGAGCGGCGATATTTTTCTTCTATGTCTGACGGAATTGCCGAGCGGTAGTTTCTATCATAGCCAGGAATGGCCCATTTATACTGAAGCATCTCATCCGAACCAAAGGCGCGTTGCAACACCGGATGGTCTTTGCGCATCACGGCAACATACGCCTCGTCGATTATCTTATTGATGTGAAACAACCGCTGTTCGGGAATGGCGCTAACGCTGGTGGAATGAAAAAGTAACATGTCCGCCTCCCGTTGGCGTAAACGGCCTGCGGCTATATCTAGGGGAAGGGTTTCCGCCGTCACGCGAATGTTGGGATGTGCCTTGTAAAATGACGTGAGGGCTGGCGCTAAGGATGCTTCCATCACTGCGGGTCCTGCAATAAGCCGCAAATGTCGTGTACCGGATAAGACCTCATCGCCGATTTGGTCCGCTAAAGCCAAAAGCTCCTCCGCCCGTTGCGCAAGGCGGTTGCCGGCATCGGTGGGGACAACACTGCGCGTGGTCCTGTTAAACAATTCTGTGCCCAGTTCTTGTTCAAGCATTTGAACCGATTTGGTCAGTGCCGAATGCGTCATGCCGAGCTCGTTGGCGGCCCGGCTGAAACTTTTGTTGCGATACACGGCGACGAACCGGGATAGCCTATTCAGATTTATATTCATGTTCCAATAATTACATAATATGCATTTATTATTCAATTTTTTAATTTTTTAGGCCGTCTATCTCTGTCATCAATCGTGGGAGAGAAATGTGTGACCATAGGGCAGTTCATCAACCAAAATTGGTTCGTCATAATACTTGCTGCTTTTGCACTGGGTATCTTGCTCGAACTGGGTGCTATTCGCTTTCTCAAGCGCAAGGGTGATGTGCCGTTGAAAGACTCAGCTCTCTCGATTTTTCTGGGGCTCGCAAGTGATCCTGTAAATGCAATATTTGCCTTTATCACCACCGCCGCTTTATTTGCGGCGGCACCCTTTGCCATTGGCGAAATACCAATCACTTGGGGATCGTTCCTGTTGTGCTTTGTTCTCGACGATCTGCGGTTCTACGTGCACCACCGCATATGCCACCGCGTCCGTTGGGGTTGGGCCATGCATGTGGTCCATCATTCTTCCACCAACTTTAATATGCCCATTGCGCTGCGCCAAAGTTGGATGAAGCACTTTACGGGCACGATGATGCTTAAGATTCCGCTCATTTTAATCGGTTTTGATCCTGTATTGGTTGTTTTTTGTGGGGTCTTGAATGCAGCCTACCAATTCTTCCTCCACACCGAGACGATCGACCGTTTGCCAAGGTGGTTTGAATATATTTTCAACACGCCAAGCCATCACCGCGTGCACCATGGTCGAAATCCAGAATATCTGGATGCGAATTTTGCCGGTACGCTGATTATCTGGGATCGCATGTTTGGCACATTTGTGGAGGAAGACCGCGCCGTGCCGGTTGACTATGGCCTGGTCAAGAATCTGGAGACATTTAACCCATTCACGATCTTAACGCATGAATATGTAGGTATTGCGCAGGATGCGACGCAGCGCGGGCTGAGTGTATGGCAGAGATTATGTTACATTTTTGCGCCGCCCGGCTGGAGCCATGATGGGTCGCGTTTGACATCAGCAGACATCAAACGTGAGGCGGGTTTGCTGCCCAATAATGAAGTCACAGCGCCACTGCCGAGAATATAATGCCTGCCCATTACGCGCTATCCGACGCGGCAATATTGCTCGTCACGATCTTTGCTGGAAACATCCTTTGGCGAAACGGAAAGGCTTTGCCGGCATTTGCCATGGCGTGCTTTGGAATAGCGGCCTGTATCGGGGTAGTGCGTTTTGGCGTTGGTTTGCAGGACGCGCTTGCTGCTTTGCATGCGGGTGCTTCGCAAACATTAGGCCTTGCCGGCGCCTTGGCTATGGTGTCGCATTATCTCTTCCCTTCTGAGGGTCGAAAAGAGATAGGAATAATCGCAGCCATGTTAACTGCTGCCTTCGCGATCTTTTGGTTCGCGCAACCCTTGCTAGGCCCCGTGTTCTTATTGGCCCTCACGCTTGCATGTGTTGCTTCCATTATGCGACCGGGCGCATCGCGGCCTTTATGGCTTGTGCCTATTGCCTGCGCAGTGATGCTTGCAAATACGCTGTTCATCCGGCGTGCGGCGTGGCTTGATGAGGCGGTAGCCTGGCATATCTATCATGTGGTCATTGCTTTGGCTCTCGCTGCACTCGCGAAGGGTTTGATGCCAGTCGAGCGCAGCGTGCGGTGATCCAAAAAACAATTTCCTGCCGCACGCCAGACCCAAACTGTACGGAGTTGCAGATTTAGCGTTTTTCCATTGAAAGTTCTTTAGGATCAGGACCACTTAAATCCACCTTCGCGGTTTGAGGTCATTTTGACACCGCGATGGTGAATTTAAGTGGTCCTGACCTTTGGTAGTTGCGACCTGCGTCGCCTTTGGGAACGCGATCTTAGGTCAATTATTCCACTGACCAGTGCCAGTGGCTTTGTTGCCCTTTATGTGACCAGTCATGTTGCCGGATCGTTTCGTATAGGCACCAGTCAGTCCAAGCATGCCGCCGATGCACGACTGCTCGGCAGACCCCATGATCGTGCAGCCCCAGTACGATGTGTACGTTCCGTCGGGAGCCGTTGTGTCGCACATCATATGGACGTTGAAGATTTGCGCGTTAGCGGGTTGGGTCATGCTGATGCATTTCGAGCTGGTTTTTACCACCTTACCTTCGAAAATACCCTCTGCGGTGGAAGAGATGACCTGCGCGCCAAACGGTCTACCATCAGGTGCTACGCCACCCACAGTGGTGCTTGGTGGAGAAGAAGTTGAAGTCCAAGTGAAGGATTGTGCGGAAGCAAGGCTACTATTGGCCAGTGCGGCAACGGCGATGACTACATAAAAACGAGTTCTCATGATTATTGTCCTCCAAACAACGCCATTTTGGAAACAACATTCCACGACGTTGTTTTTAAAACATAGAAATATTATATGTTTTGTCAATTTAAATGGTCTAAAGTTATTTATACTATATTGTTCAATAATTTAAAATATTAAACTTTTTAAATAGACAAATTATATATATCAAAAGATATGTAATTAAAATTTACGTTATTTTACCACATTTTTTTTGACTCAGAATGACAAATGATACTTTAACAAGGTCACTACACGAACTTTTCGGGGGAAAATTCTGATGCCTTACAGATACGGTCATTATTATGTCGGCTTCGTGCTGGCCGTTATCTTAGCGGGCTTTTGGAAAAGCTACTTTAGCATAGCAGGTGCAGTTCCATTTGCGTTTCATGCACATGCATTTTCAGCGACGATCTGGCTCCTGCTGCTGATCCTCCAAAGCGCGACAATACACGGACGTCACAACGCCTTTCATAAACTGGCGGGACTGGCGAGTCTTGGTCTTTTCCCGCTTCTTATTGCCGGTTTTGTAATGATACTTAACGTGACAGCGGCACGATACGCGGCTCAAGAAAGCCCGTTCGTCATGTTGCTTGGGCCATCATTCGGCATCGGCATGTTCATCGCGATTGCAGCATATCTAACGCTTTTTTACCAAGCGTTGCGACACCGAAGAAACATTCGGTTGCATGCAGGGTATATGCTTGCGACCCCGCTAATCCTGTTTGAATCTCCATTTAGCCGGTTGATGGAGCAGGCACTCCCTTGGATGAACTTTATTGGAAGTGAAGGGCCAATGGCTGTGATCGACGTCATCGCAATTAGTAACGGCTTGGCGATCCTCTTTGCAATGACCCTCTACTTTATGGATCGCAAGCATGGCGCGCCTTGGTTGGTGGCCTCAGCGTTCATGGCGACGCAAACCATCATGATGTGGTTTGCGCCATCCACTCCATTGTTGCATACACTGTTTAAATTCTACGCTATGCTTTCCCCAGAACTCACTGTCTTAACGGGTATGTTAGCGGCTGTTCTGGTTGGTTATTTCGGTTGGCTGCGGGGGATACGAGCGATCCGGCCACCAGTGCAAACCAGTCCGACTTAGGGTCAGGACCGCTTAAATATCACCGCGAAGGTGCTATTTATGCGTTCGCGCCCTAATTACAAATGGATGAAATTTACGGAGTCACATCGCGCACCGACACCAGCTCTTTTAAGCAGGCGCGGGGCAATATTGCTTCAGATATTCACCATGTGACGGCATGTGCTGGACAACAAACTGGATCGATTTTTCCATTTCATCGATTTCGCGCCGCGTAGTGGGTTCTTTCACTGCGTCAGCCATGGCGTTGTGCCCGCCCATCTTAATACCCTGTCCCATCATGACTGCTGCCCAACTGGTTTCGGTAAATAGCTCATCATCTTCGCGGAATATTTGGCCGTTTTGGCGGAACAGCTCAACTTTCTCTGTCAGGCTGTCGGGCACGGACATGTTGCGGCAATAGTTCCAGAAGGGGCTGTCGTCGCGTGTCGTGCTGTTATAATGCAGAATGAGGAAGTCGCGAATGCGCGCATATTCCTTGCCTGTTAAGCGGTTAAAGGCATCCTCTTGGGTTTGGGTAACGCCGTCGAGGGAAAGCAACGCAATCAGCTTGTTTATGCCCGTGTTCACCAAGTGCAGCGACGTCGACTCCAGCGGCTCCATGAACCCCGATGCAAGCCCGAGAGCTACAACATTTTTGTTCCAGAACTTCTTTCGCCGTCCGGTTACAAATCGCAGGAAATTTGGCTCCGCGCCCGGTTTGCCGGCAATATTGTTGATGAGGATAGAATGCGCCTCGTCATCAGACATATATTCATTGCAATAGACATGGCCATTGCCGTTGCGGTGCTGCAACGGCACCTGCCATTGCCATCCCGCCGAATGCGCAGTGGCGCGGGTATACGGCAAGGGGCCGCTGCCATCTTCACGCAGGCAAGGCAAAGCCACGGCGCGGTTACAGGGCAGATAATTGGACCAGTCATCATATCCAGTCTTGAGCGCTTGTTCGATGAGTAATCCGCGAAAACCCGAGCAATCGATGAAAAGATCGCCCTTCAACACGTCACCGTTCTCCATGGTCACCGACGATACAAAACCGTTTTCATTGTCTAATGTGACGTCAGAAATCTTGCCTTCACGGCGGACAACGCCGCGCGTTTCTGCATAATTGCGCAAATATCTGGCGTAGCGTCCCGCGTCGATGTGATAGGCGTAGTTCACCGGCGGAAGATCTTCGCGCTGATAATCTTCGGTTCGGGCAAAGCGCCCGAAATGTGCTGCCATTGTTTCTACATTGAAGACCTGGATTGGCCGTTTGTCACCCGATTGCTGATATTTGTGCCAAACATGGTGAAAGGAAATACCGTCAACCTGATAGCCGTAATTACCAAAAGGGTGTATATAGCTATCGCCGATTTTGCCCCAGTTTACGAACTGGATGCCAAGCTTGAAACTGCCTTGCACCATCGACAGCATGTCGCGCTCGTCGATACCCAATAATTGGTTGAATTCAATAAACGGAGGTATCGTTGCTTCGCCCACGCCAACGGTGCCGATTTCTTCGGATTCGATAAGCGTAACCGAGACTCTTTTGCTCTCGCACAAGCGCGACATGGCTGCTGCGGCCATCCAGCCCGCGGTTCCACCTCCAACAATGATGATATGCTCGATTGCCATTTAGCCTCTCCCTTAAATATTTCTATAACGATATTGTCTCAATGTGCAAATTGTGAACGTTCATTTTATCTCTTGTGAACGCTCTCAACTAGAGATATGACTATGGTCAAAGAGGGAAAATACCCTCCGAATCACTCATGAGGGAGGATCTTTTGGCACACAAATCTTTATTCGGAGCATCGCGATTACAGCGCCTTGCCGTCTTGACGACAGCTTCCAGCATTGCACTATGTGCAGCGCAGCCCGTGTTTGCACAAAGTGCAGATCAACCGGATGACGCTGCTGAAGGCGCTGAGGCTGAAGACGCTATCATTGTTACTGGGTTTAAAAAATCACTTGAAAGCGCCCAGAACATCAAGCGCGACGCCGATACATTTGTCGACGTTATCACTGCCGAAGATATTGGTGCACTTGCTGATCGTTCCGTTGCTGAAGCATTGCAGCGCGTTCCTGGCGTCAATATTTCGCGTTTCGAACAGCGCAACGACCCTGACCGATTTTCAGTCGAAGGTTCAGGTGTCATCATTCGTGGCTTACCGTTTGTCCGCTCTGAATTGAACGGTCGCGACATTTTTTCTGCCAATGGTGGCCGAGAACTGTCATTCAACGACGTGTCGCCTGAACTTCTTGGCCGCGTCGAGGTGTTTAAGAACAATACCGCCGATATGATCGATGGCGGCATTTCGGGAACAGTCAATCTCGTCACCCGCAAGCCCCTTGATAAACGCGGTTTCCACATCGCTGGCACCGTCGAAGGTAATTATGGCGATCTCGCCAAAGAATGGTCGCCGGGTTTCTCCGTCCTCGGTTCGAACACCTTTGAAACTGGTATCGGCACATTCGGCATCCAACTAGCTTATGCGCAGTCGGAATTGGTCACACGCACCGATGCATCGCAAATTACCGATCCTTGCTATCGCGCGCAGTCGCTTACTGCGGCCTGTATTCGTGTGCGGTCGGTTGGCTCGGGCGGTTTTAGTGGTGACACGCAACTGAACGAAGCTAATTTCCCACCTGCAGGCGCAGTGTTTGTGCCAAAAGGCGCCGGCGTTCGCACAACCGATCTGACGCGTGATCGCAATGCCTATTCTGCGGTCGGCCAGTGGGAGAGCAACGACGGTCGGGCTCAAGTTACGGTTGAATATCTGCGCGCAGAAACCGAAGCGACTTTGAATGAATTTGCAGTGCTCGCGTTGGTCAATGATGATGGACTATTTCCCGTTATCGCCCCTGGAACGACACCGACTTTCAACGGCAATCAATTTGCCAGCGGGACGCTGACCCAATTCCAACCATTTAATGGCGGGCGCGGGATTCCTACCGAATTACTGCGGTTCCAGCGTGAAGATGCGGCTAAAACCGAAGATATGTCGGTTCAGATTAAGCTGACGCCAACAGACCGTTTGCGCTTGAACTTTGAAGTGCAGCGTATCAAGTCAGACCGGACCGAAGATGGTTTTATCTCGGCGATGCAGACCTACACAGACGTTTCGATCGATAACACCGGCAGCACACCGCTGGTTCAGTTCCTTGAGCCTGGCACCGCCAATTCACCTGCGAGCTATTTCAACAATCCCGCACGTACATTTTACTGGTTCCTTCTGGATAATCAGGTGAAGAATGACGGCGAACTGACGAGCATGCGTTTTGACGGCGAATATGATGTTAGCGAAGATGGCTTCTTCAAAAAAGCCCGCTTTGGCGCACGTTGGGGTGACCGCAATCGTGTGACCCGCAGCGCCAATTTCTCAAACTGGGGCAATTTGGGCGCGCCATGGACAGGGCGCGGCGGCAATTGGAATTGCGGCGACTTCCAAGCCTTTGGTTGCGGCGGCGCCTATGTAAAAGACTTCCCGAACTCCTCGCAACTCCGCAATCCTTTTGGCGACAATTTCCAACGCGGTAACGCGCCAGTTCCTCTCGGCGATGGCTCGGCCTTCTTTTTTGGCGGAGACAATGTACTCCAAGATTATTTGAGCGGTGCCGTCCGCACACAAGCGGACGCTATTACGGCCTATACGCTAACGCCAAATGCTTGGTTTCCGATTTCAGCGCGGAGCAATGTTTTGCCCGGCGGGCCCTGGACGAAGGGCGAGATATCTGACGTTGATGAAAGCACTAGCAGTGCCTATGCGCGCGTCGATTTTGGCACGGACCTCGGAGGCGTTACGCTCGACGGCAATATAGGCCTGCGGTATGTGAGCACAAAGGTACGAAGCGGGGGGTCGTTTACGCTACCATCGCCAGATTTCTTCGACAATAATGGCAACAAGGACGGCGTGGTCCAATTGGCAGAGGTGCAGGGATCATGTGCCTTTATTTTGGCAAATAACATAACTCCAGTGCCCGGATATTGCGGTCTGTCACCAAGCCGCCAGGCCGCCTATGCAGCGCTATTCACGGGCGAGATTATTGCCGATCCGCTGAACGTCCGCTTTACAAACTGGCTGCCGAGCTTCAACGCAAAGCTTGATTTCGGTAATGGGATGTTGGTGCGCGGCGCGGTATCGAAGGGAATTTCCCGGCCGGACCTTTCATCATTTGCATCAGGTGGCGGTGCTTACGATAACACCACCAATCTTCGCGCCGGCGGAATTCTGGACACTGGTCCTTTGCTCGGCATCGGTACGGGTAACAAATTCCTGCGCCCCGCAGAAGCTTGGAACTACGACCTTTCGTTCGAATGGTATTTCAGCAAAGTCGGTTCGCTTTCCGTCTCAGGCTTCCTGAAAGACATTAAGGGAATCGTTAACGGAGGCGCTATCGTTCGTCCGTTTAAAACGCCCGGCGGTGTTAACACAGATATTTTGTTTAATACGCCGGTCAACAGCGATGGCGGTACGTTGAAGGGTTTCGAAGTCGCTTATCAGCAGGCATATGACTTCCTGCCGAGCGTCCTGAGCGGGCTGGGGTCACAGTTGACGTACACATATGTCGATGCAGGTGACTTCAACAACTCTAATTTGGGTGCGGAGCAAAGTCCGTTTAGTGGCGGCTTGCCATTGGCTGGTGTATCAAAGCATACGATCAACGCAGTGGCTTTTTATGAAAAGGGGCCACTGTCAGCGCGCGTTGCCTACAACTGGCGCTCTGACTTCCTGCAGACACCGCGCGACGTCATTTTCCCGTTCTCGCCAATTTATGGCGAAGCGACAGGGCAGCTTGACGGGTCGATCTTTGTGTCAGTCACACCGCAGTTAAAACTCGGCGTACAGGGCGTAAACTTGCTCGACGAAGTCACGCAGACGTCGCAAGTCATCGACTTTAGCGGAACCCGCGCAACGCGCTCGGCGTTCCGGAACGATCGACGCTTCACTTTCCTTGCTCGATTTGAATTCTAACACTTAGTATCAGTGTTGCGGAAAAGCGGACCTTGGTCATATGACTTGGGTCCGTTTTTCTTTCAGCCCGCGTCTCAGGAGAAATCATATGCCGTCCAAAATTGCCTTGCTGGTCGCTATCACTGGATTGACCGCCTGCGCGACAACAGCAGCCAAAGCAGAATCGTTAGACCATGGCTGGAGCCTTGTCTGGGCCGAAGAGTTTAACGGCACCAAATTGGACCGCAAAAAATGGAAGCCTGCAAAATCGTGCTGGGGTGGCGGTAATCAGGAGCGGCAATGCTATACGGATAGGCCGCAAAATATTAAGGTAGCCGATGGCAATCTGCATTTAATTGCGCGCAAAGAGACGTTTACTGGCCCCGACCTGCCTCCGGAATTTTCAAATAAGCCTTATCCTCAAAAGACCCAGGAATATACCTCCGGCAAAATCCGAACGCTGGGCATATCCAGTTGGAAATATGGCAAGATCGAATTTCGTGCAAAGCCACCAAAGGGACAGGGAACATGGCCTGCCGTATGGATGATGCCCGCCAACAGCGTCTACGGCGGCTGGCCACTTTCGGGTGAGATCGATATTTTGGAGGGCGTCAACCTTGGTGCGACATGCGAAACCTGCAAAGGCGGTGTTGGTGAAAACCGTATGATTAGTGCGATCCATTTTGGCGATTACGCACCAAAAAACAAATTCCACGATACGCGCGTGGCCCTGCCATCGAACGCTTTGCCTTCCGACGAATTCCATATTTGGACGCTCGAATGGGGTGAAGGCGTGATGCGTTTTTATCTTAATGGCCGGAAATATTGGGAACGCACAAGCGCAGATTGGGAAACAGCATCTCCGTTGGCGCAATCAAATCCCGTTGCGCCTTTTGACCAGCCCTTCTACATCATGGCTAACCTCGCCATTGGTGGTGGCCTGTCAGAAAAGAATAACGATAAAGGCGTTGCATCGAATGTAACACCAGCCGCGTTTTTGATCGACTGGATCCGCATCTATCAATGCAGTGAGGATCAAGAAAAAGGACTAGCCTGCATGCAGGGCGTCAAAGAAGGTAATTAAACATGGCGAGACGCCGCCAAGCTGTCACTATCAAGCATGTCGCAGCCGATGCAGGGGTTTCCCTGCAAACGGTCAGCCGCGTCATCAACAACGAACCCAACGTCCGTCCCGCTATGCAGGAGCGGGTGCAGGCGTCCATTGATAAGCTTGGCTATGTCCCGTCAATCGCGGCACAACGGATGAGCGGATCACGGTCGTACCTGATCCTCGCCATCAACGACCGCGAGCGCACAATTGCCGATTGGCGGAACCGCCAAGGGTCAGACTGGGTAGACCAAATGCTTCTCGGCGGCATGCTGAAATGTGCCGAACATGGATACCGGATGATCTTCGAACTGGTCGATACCCACAATGATCATGTCGAGCGCGAATTGGGAGCAGCCATTGCTGCGCTTCAGCCAGATGGGGTCATCCTGACACCACCCCACTCTGAAAATCCGCTCATCACCGGATTTCTTGCCAAACGCAAAATTCCTTTTGCGCGCATCGGCTCAATCACATCGGGACCGGGCATTGCGATGACTATGGATGATGAAGGTTCTGCCCGCCGTGCAACGGAACATCTCATCGCGCTTGGCCATAGCAGGATTGGTTTCATTGCTGGCCCTGAGGAATATGACCTGTCCAACTGGCGTATCGACGGGTGGCGCGAGGGGTTGGTCACCGCCGGTCTTTCCTGCGATGCCTTATGCGTCAGAGGCGATTTTGGATATGATAGTGGTGTGCTGGCCGCAAACGCGCTGCTCGACTTGGAAAACCCGCCCACGGCAATCATCGGCAGCAACGATCAAATGACCCTTGCCGCTTTGGACGCTGCCAAGACGCGTGGCTTAAATATTCCCGGCGATTTATCCCTCATCAGTTTCGACAATACGCCAGTTGTGCGCTTTACGGTACCTGAACTCACTGCCGTTGATCAGCCCATTGCAGCAACCTTTTCGAAGGCGGTGGAGTTGTTGATTACAAACGGTGACGCACCCGTGCCGCATCAACCTATTGTCATTGAGGGCAGCCTTATACAGCGAAGCAGCACCGCACCGCCGTCAAAATATGGTCGTGTATAAATCTGTCGACAGCAGCCGGCAATTGGCAACTTTCATGTATTTGTACGCGCTCGCCGTATCCGGGAGTGCTGTCGCCTATATGCCGTTCCTGACGATATTGCTGCCACTGCGTGCGACAGACATTTCTGGCACTGACGCCCTTGGCCTGTTGGCGATAGCTGCCTTTCTGGGCGCCATTGCCGCAAGCATGGGCAATATCGTTTTTGGATGGGCCAGTGATAAAACCGGCGAACGACGCCCGTGGATATGGGCAGGATTAGGCTTATCATCGGCTTTGTTACTCACCACCGCTTATGCCAAGAGCCCAGCGGCGTTGATAGCCATCATCATTCTCTGGCAATTTGGCCTGAACATGATGCTCGCGCCCTTAACCGCGTGGGCCGGTGACAGCATACCCGATTCCCAAAAGGGCTTCCTTGGTGGTCTATTGGCGTTAGCGCCCGCAATGGGTGCGCTCTCAGGCGTGTTTGTAACAATGAACGATACTGTTCCATCGGAGTACCGCGAAATGACTATCGCGATGTTGGTCATAGTCATGGTCAGTCCGGTGCTGATTTTTGGCAGACCAATATCGATGCCGGCGTTGATGTCCGTCCCGACGGATCAAAAAATCGATCTGGTGCAGAGTGCTGTAACACGGCACGCCGCCGTTAAAATGTGGATTGCGCGCTTATTGGTACAAATTGCGGAAGCGTCCTTATTTGCGTTTCTCCTTTTATGGTTCCGCAGCGTTGATCCTGATTTCGGCGAAAATGATGCCGCCAATATCTTTGCGCTCGCTCTGGGTATGGCTGTTTTTATAGCATTGGCGGTCGGCCGCTGGTCCGACCGTGAAAATCGCCCCATTTTCCCGCTCATTTGCGGGGCAGCGGCAGCGTCGGCCGGACTGATCATCATGTCGGTTTCGGCATCTTTACCGGTCGCCATTGCCGGCTATGTGGTCTTTGGTTTGGCGAGCAGCCTTTTTCTGGCGCTGCACTCAAGCCAGACTTTGAGGGTGCTTCCCCGTCCGCATACGCGCGGACGGGATTTGGGTATTTTCAACCTGACGAACACCGTGCCATCGCTCATCATGCCATGGCTGACACTGGCTATGGTGCCGGCGTATGGCTTTGGCGGCCTATTTCTGGTGCTAGCGGGGCTGGCGGCCATCGCGTGCCTGTTGTTGGCAACAATGCCACGCCAGCGTGCGAGCAGTTAGGCTTGCTTCCGCGCGTAGATACCGAATGCCGCGATTATCGCATAGCAAACCATTGGTAACGTGAACGCTATGGCCAGACTTCCGGTCACGTCAGCGATCATGCCCGTGAGCAGTGGAACCACAGCGCCGCCGACGATAGCGACGTTGATGATGCCCGAACCGTCAGCGGCTCGTGACCCAAGCTTTTCACACGCCAGCGTGAATATCGTCGGGAACATGATCGCATTGGTAAGGCCCACTGCCAGCAAGGAATAGCCCGCAACTTCGCCCGTGCTTTGTGTGGAAAAGATCAGCAGTGCAATTGCGGCAACCGATACAGACGCCAGCACCTTACCCGGACTAAGCACACGCAGCACCGCAGAGCCGATGAACCGGCCAACCATCGCGCCGCCCCAATATAGCCCAATAAGTTTACCAGCCTCCTGTTCGGGTAAAGCCATGACATGATCTTGCATCAAATAATTGACGATGAGTGAGCCAATCGCGACCTCTGCCCCGACATATAGGAAGATGCACAATGCGCCGAAACCGAAACGAGGCCGCTTTAGCAGGTCAAGTCCGGCCAGCCCTTCGCTCGCTTCATGCTTTTCGCCCTTCAGCGCGTTGCGAAACAGCCACACAACGCCGGCAACAATTGCAAGCGCAACGGCAATGGCGAGATAGCCATTTACGATCGCTTGGCTTTCCGCCGTGCGATAGGCATCAAGCTCAACGCCTGAAAGCTGGTCAGCCGTCACTGTGGCTAGGCTACCCAGAATGAGTATCGAGCCGACAATCGGAAACACGGTCGTGCCAAGCGAGTTGAACGCTTGCGCGAATGTCAGGCGGCTATGTACAGTAGCAGGTTTGCCGAGCAATGAAATGAGCGGATTCGATACGACTTGAACGATAACGACGCCGCTTGCGAGAACGAACAGCGCAAACAGAAATACGCCATAGGTCGCCGTCTGGCTGGCTGGAATGAAAAGAAGGCACCCAGCCATCATCGTCAGTAGTCCAGCGACAGCACCCCGCATATATCCGATTTTCTTAACGAGACGCGCGCCGGGAATACCGATAACGGCATAGGCCGCAAAGAAACAGAATTGGACAAGCATTGCCTGCGTGTAATTGAGCGTGAACAGCTCTTTTAACTTCGGGATGATAACATCGTTGAGGCTGGTGATGCCGCCGAAGATGAAGAACAGCCCCATCACGAACAATTGCAATTGCGGTGCGTCGATATGGCTATCGCCATTCTCTGCTGACGCAGATGCGCCGGGTGCCAGTGCCATCTTCTCTCTCCCTTTATTTTGCGCGTTTAGCTCGGGCAGGACGCGCTTTCTTTTGTCGTTTCGATATGAACGTTGCGGATTGTCGTAACAAGGCCTTTTGCCGCCTGTATACGTATGGGTGAGCCCACAGCGTCCAATTTCGCACCGGCTGCGGCAAAGCAACGCAGCGGAATGCGGGTTTGTATAGGCACCCCTGAGGGCAACGCGCGCATCGTGGTTTGCATATCAAGCACGGCGCCACCGAAGGACAGCATCACTGGCCCGGTCACTGGCTGATCAATTCGCCAGTCGATCAGCAGCGACCCGTCTTTCTTCAACTGCATACTCAAGTCGACGGCAGGCCCGTTGACGACAAAGGCACCATCGGCGTTCCAAGTGAATTGACGCGCGTCTTCTTGCGCTGACACATCGACGGCCCGCGCGCTAATCGAACCGTCCATCTGCAAATTCCAAGGTGCGGGCACCTTGCCACGGACGAAATATTGCGTGGCGATAGTCAGCGAAGACATATCTACACGCGGGTCTTCGTTCACCGAAGGAAGCTTGTTAGATTGCGTGTAATCAAGGCCATAGCCCAGCGGAAACAGTGGCGTATCAATCGGTGACCGTGCGTCCGCTGGCCAACTGAAAGGCAAGCGTCCAGTGAAGTCACGCATCGGCTTTCCGTTTGCGCCAGCGACCAACACATCGGCGACGCCCCGGCCTTGCGTGCCGGGCAACCATCCCGCCACAAAAGCATTGGCTTGATTGATAAGCTTACCGGTAAACATCGGCCGACCGGATAGGAACAGGATAACAACAGGAATACCCTGCGCCTTAAGCCGCGCGATTATTTGTTCTTCGGCCGGCTGAGGCCGGAATGCCAAATTTGGGACGTCACCCTCAAATTCTGCATACGGTTTTTCACCAAGGACAATGATCGCCACATCAGGCTTCTTTTCAAAAATGCCCGTCGCCGAAACATTGGCGGTGCCGCCCCCGGCTTTAACAGCCTCCGAAATCGCACGGCCAATCGTTTGGCCATTGCTGAAATCGGCGGCAGTGGTGTCAGTGCCTTGCCAGCTAATCGTCCAGCCGCCAGCCTGCATCGCCATATTGTCTGCGCCGGAACCAGAGATTAGGACATTGCTGCCATTACGAATAGGCAGAATGCCATCATCATTCTTCAGCAGCACGAGTGATTTTGATACTGCCTCGCGTGCAAGATCCAGATGCTCTTGCTTGCCAACCAAAGACGCTTGTCCCCGCACAGTCTGTGCGTCACCCATAAGACCAAGCTTGTATTTCACGCGCAATATGCGTCGCACCGCATCATCGAGCCGTGTCTGTGGAATTCTGCCATCCCGCGCAGCGGCAAGCGTTGACGCAAATAGCCCCTTCCAACTGTCAGGTGCCATGAACAGGTCAAGCCCGGCATTAATGGCCGCAGCGCAGTCGGTCACAGAGCAGCCCGCGACTTGCCCATGTCCATTCCAGTCGCCGACAACCAGCCCGGCAAAGCCCATCCGGTTTTTTAAGACATCGGTCAGCAGAGAGGCATTTCCATGATGCTTCACCCCGTTCCAGCTTGAGAAGCTCGCCATCACGGTCAGTGCGCCTGCGTTGATAGATGCCGGGTAGCCCTGCGCATGTTTTGCAACCAGTTCGGTTTCGGTAATCTGTGCATCGCCCTGGTCACGGCCGTCCATTGTGCCACCGTCGGCGAGAAAATGTTTTGCAGTTGCGGCAACATGCTGTGCTTCCAACGGCGCACCAGCAATCAGATTGCCTTGCAAGCCAGTGGTCATCGAACGGGCATAAGCAGCAATTAGCGCAGGATCGGAGGAATAGCCTTCATATGTTCTACCCCAGCGCAAATCTTGCGGTACGGCAAGGGTTGGGGCAAAGGTCCATTCAATACCGCTGCCTGAAATCTCCGCTGCCGTGGCCTTGCCAATCCGTTGGATCAGGTCGACATCGCGGGCCGCGCCAAGTCCGATATTATGGGGAAAGATGGTCGCTTGCGGCAGGTTTGAATGTCCATGCACCGCATCGACGCCAAATAATATCGGCACCCCAGCGCCTGATTTACGTGACACATGCCGAAACGCGCTAACCAGTTGCGTCCATTTTGCAGCGTCGGCGCGCTCGTCGCCATAAGGTCCTGAATTACCACCCGCCAAAATCGAGCCAAGCGGATATTGCGACAAGTCTTCGGGTTTAATCGCGCTGATGTCAGCCTGTATCAACTGCCCGACCTTTTGTTCCAAGGTCATTTTTGACAAAAGCAGTGTGATCGCGTCTTCGGTTTTTTGGTCGGTGATTGCGGCTGGACTGGCGGCATTCGGCCAGTTAATTGGGTCTGCGATAGCTTGAGAAGCTGGTGCTGCAGATAGGGCGCTTTGCGGTAGCGTTGCCACAGAAACACATCCAGCCGACACGAAGGCTAGCAGTGCCATTGTTCCATTCGACCGCATCAAACTCACTCCAAGTATTTTAATGTGAACGTTATCATAGACGGATGGCAGCAACATCGCCTAAAATCAAGCACCATCATGGTGACAGGCACATTCTTTTGGTTTTTCAGGATTTAGAGATGCATCTTAAATTTTACACACACGGTTCTATTGCTTTCGTATGTCGTATTGACCGATTACAATCGTCCCGTTGAAGGTTCATGAACGGCAAAAATTGTTCTTCTCTTTGATGGTTCAGACCCCCAAGAAGGAAATGGTATGTTTTCTGAGATGATAGGCAGTGCATTAGAAACACTTTCCAAGGTACTTAGTCCTAATGGCCCCGCTTTGCCTGCAACTGTGAGTAGCTACACACCAACAGATTTCAGCGTCCATTTTTTTTTGCAGCTGGCACTTATCATCATTACCTGCCGTATTGTCGGTAAGTTGGGCCAAAAGTTTCTTGGTCAACCGCAGGTCGTCGGTGAAATGATTGCGGGTGTGATCCTGGGACCATCACTATTTGGGTATCTCTTGCCTGAGACGCAGGCATTGGTTTTCCCTGATGCGACCAAAAATGTGCTATATTCGGGAGCACAGCTTGGCGTCGGTCTGTACATGTTTTTGATCGGCACAACGTTGCAACTTGATCATTTCAAATCGAAGATGAAAAGTGCCGTGAGCGTGTCGTTGGCTGGTATCGCAGTCCCCTTTTTGATCGCTATATTGATGACCCCGTGGCTGCTGACTGTCCCAGGTTTATTCGCACCGGGAATTTCGCAATCAAGCGCGACCTTGTTCATGGGAGCATGCATCGCGCTGACCGCATTTCCGATGTTAGCGCGCATTATCAATGAACGCGGGTTGGCGAAAACTTCGCTCGGCA
Source organism: Sphingorhabdus sp. (assembly GCF_023910635.1). Classification (GTDB taxonomy): domain Bacteria; phylum Pseudomonadota; class Alphaproteobacteria; order Sphingomonadales; family Sphingomonadaceae; genus Sphingorhabdus_B. Next base: position 25,383 of record NZ_JAAVVZ010000013.1, read on the forward strand.
CATTGTCGCTTGCGGCAGGTGCCTTTGACGACGCTGTATCCTGGTGTGTGTTGGCAGTGGTGCTGGCAACCTTTGGCGCAGGTCCTGGAGTTGCCGTTCTCGCGATCGGTGGTGGGCTGCTCTACGCCACGTTCATCATCCTGTTTGGTCGCAAACTTCTGGCGCCGCTCGGGCGGATGGTCGAGCGCGAAGGCGAAATGAGCATGACTGTCCTTGGCATCACCCTCGCTTTATTCTGTCTGTCCGCGTTTATAATGGACGCCGTCGGCATCCACGCAATTTTCGGCGGCTTCATTCTGGGCGTTGTTATGCCGCGCGGACTATTCGTTGAAGAACTTAAGAAGAAGGTCGAGCCGCTTGCTGTCGTTCTATTGCTGCCGATGTTTTTTACCTATTCTGGGCTCAACACGCGCATGGATATGGTCAACACGGTTCCGTTGCTGCTGATCGCACTGGTCATTCTGGCAGGGTCGATCTTCGCCAAATTTGGTGCGTGCTTCGTCGCGGCGCGGGTTGCAGGCGAAGATAATCGCACCGCTTTGGGTATCGGTGCTCTGATGAATTCGCGGGGTTTAATGGAACTCATCATCATCAACATCGGCCTGCAAAAAGGCATAATCGGACCGACATTGTTCTCAATGCTGGTGCTTATGGCGATTGTCACCACGATGATGGCAAGCCCGTTGTTCGAGTTCGTTTACGGTCGAAAGGCCCGTGAATCAGGGGAATTGAGGGCACTTGGGGCAGATGATGCCGTGCGCGCCGATTGACCTAGGGGCGCTTGATGGCAGCTTCTGGGCCGGGAGCGGAAGGTCTGCTTTAATCATTGTGGCTGACCACTGCTGAAGTTCGTTTCAGTAACTGAACAGCAAGGCGGCGTTATGAACCGCCCGGTAATTGCCGGAGACGCTTACCTGCGCGGTGCGAATGGTTTTGGACCACGAGAGCGATTATTCCGCACGCTGGGCAACGGTGGTATCGGTTGCCGAGAAGATTGGCCGTGTGCCACAGACATTGCACGATTGGGTGAAGAAAGCTGAGATCGACAGCAGCCAGCGGGCTGGCATTCCGAGCGACACGGCCGACAAGATCAAGGCACTGAAACGCAAAGTGCGAGAGTTGCGCCAGGCCATGCGGGCAGGCTGAGGACCGAACGCTCGACCATGTTAACCGACAATTTCATGCGCCGGTGCCCAACATGCTCTGGGTGTCGGATTTTACCTATGTCTCGACATGGGCGGGTTTTGTATATGTGGCGTTCGTGATCGATGTGTATGCTCGCCATATCGTGGGCTGGCGCGTCAGCCGGACAGCGCATGCTAGGTTGGCTGTGCCGCCCTTCGGGTCGTTTTCGACGCACTGAGCTTATACCATTAGCTCCCTGTGCCAAGCTACCCTTCTTGGCTGGTTCTACACAGATGATCGTATGTCCGAATGACGACGATTAAGGAGATGGGCGAAGGTAAGGCCAAAGGCCCCCGCAGCAGTCAGCCAAGTTTCCAAAACCATGCCATGGAATAACAACGCACCAGCAGTCAAAGATACTAGGGCAGGCATAGCAATCATGATCGGCATCCAGTTTTTGTGCCGACGTAGCCCTATATAGAGAGCGATCAGGCTGATTGGCACAGCGATGATAAGCATCCAGAAGTGAAAACTTTCCGGCACAGTTATCCAAACCGCCAGGGCCGGCATCATGAAGAGCAGTGCTGGTAGAAACAGACAGTGCACTAGGCACAGCCCCGAAGCTAACATCGCCGCAGCATCGTAGCGTGTCTGCGGGGGTTGCGGTTGAGCCATCTTATCTCTCAAATAGTGGGTGGACAGAGCGGTTTAGACGATGCTAGTTATTATGTAATAGTATATCATAACGTATCAGGTCAACCCAGCTATGAACAATTCGAACTTCAACCGCCTCCCGGTCACCGTCCTGTCTGGCTTCCTCGGCGCGGGAAAAACTACCCTGCTCAATCACATTCTCGCTAATCGCGAGGGCAAGCGCGTCGCCGTCATCGTCAACGATATGTCCGAGGTTAATATCGACGCCGATCTCGTACGTGGCGGTGAAGCGCAGACGGCGCTGGAACTCGTATGATCATGAGCGCCTATGCCGATGCCGTCGAGGACTGGTCTCGCATTCATGCGCGAGAGTGCCCACTAGTTGTCGAACAGCGCACACCGCCGGTGCCGGACACAGTTATCGCGCCGTGGCTTGAAAGAGCACCGTTTGCGATCCGGGCCGAAGGTGATTTCGCAACTGTAATGGCGCAGCTCGCGGAGCTGCCCGATGCGTTGTGCACGGACGTTGCGGTCCTGGTACAACGCTTCATGTTGCTTATGCAGACCGATGCCGTCCGTGTCCGAATGGAAGGGATTACAACCAACGCCTGCAAGAAGGTGCACGCCGACTATACAGATGTTCGACTGATCACCACGTACAGCGGACCGGGCACGGATTATGCCCCAAACGGCGTGGCCAATGATGGGTTGGAGTATTATTTGGATAGAGTTCCAACCGGGGCGATCGCGCTATTCAAGGGCCGAACATACGCGTCCGATCACCCACCCTGCTTCCACCGGTCCCCGCCAGTTGGCGATACAGGTGAGAAGCGGCTTGTTCTGGTTATTGATACGCTACTACAAGGAACCCTTACGGACTGATCTGGAATAGCCGATGCAAAAGCGGGGGTGTTGTTCAAGCCTTCGGTCGTAGATTTACCAAAATGAGGATAGTCGATGCGTATAGTTTTAAGTGTAGGATTGGCCCTTGCAGCAGCGCCACTTCATGCAGGTGCGGCTCAACCTATTATGTTGCAACCTAGGGTCAGGACCTATTAAATCCACCTTCGCGGTTTGAGGCCATTTTGTTCAGTGCAAGGCGGCAAAGCGCAGGCTTAGTGGTTCTAAGTCTAGCTTTGCCAACGCGGCAATGGACAAAATGGGTCAAATCCGAAGGACGCCAAAATGGCTTTGATCTCGAAACAAAATGCCCTTGCAGGCAGAATTACTGCCTGCGGCGGCCATTTTCCTTCGATATCTTTGCCATTTTGACGCCGCGAAGGTGGATTTAATAGGTCCTGACCCTAAGGACTTGCCAAGCGCGACATTCAGTCTGCCTGCACTTCCTTATGATGCTAGCGCGCTGGAGCCTGCGATCGACGCCGAGACCATGCGGATACATCATGGCCGCCACCATCAGGCCTATGTCACCAACCTCAACAGTGCTGTCGTCGCCGATCCGGCCATGGCGGCGATGACCCTTGAGCAGATGATGGCAACCGTTTCGACGTTGCCCAAAGCCGTCCGTGACAACGGTGGAGGCCATTGGAACCATAGTTTTTTCTGGCAGAGTATGGCCCCGCCTTCTCAGTCTGGCGCACCGTCTGTCGACCTTATGGAGGCGATAGAGGAGAGTTTTGGGTCGGTAGACGACTTCAAAGCGCAGTTCGCGCGGGCAGGCGCTGCGCGGTTTGGATCGGGCTGGGTATGGCTGATCGTCGATGGCTCGGGCAGGTTGGCGATCACTTCCACACCAAATCAGGATAATCCGTTAATGGATATCGCCGAAACGCGTGGCACGCCGATTCTTGGAAATGACGTTTGGGAACACGCCTATTACCTCAAATACCAAAATCGGCGCGGTGACTACCTTGCCAATTGGTGGCAGCTGGTGAACTGGGCGCAAGTCTCTCGTCGCTATGCTGAAGCTCAGAGACGCAGTAAGCGGCATGATCGAGCTGAAAGACTGTGACGAAAGGGCAATATTCTAAAAGCTTTGGTACTCCCGGTCGAGTTCATACCAAAGCTCGGGCACTAACGCATGATATAGCGCCATCTGATTACTTTCAACCAAGAGCCGTCCATCCCTATGCCTCTATCCGCACTGATCGCCAATTACGGTGACAGTGCACTAAATTATAGCAATCTGCGCATCACGGTTCTAAGCCGGAATTAAGTGCACTGTCACCGTAATTGACTGTCACCGTAATTCGAATTAAGTGCACTGTCACCGTAATTCACTGTCACCGTAATTCGAACGTAATTGCGTCACCGTAATTGCACTGCGCCCCATATCCGGCATAAGTGGTCCTGACCCTAGAAAAGGACCGTCACTATCTCGCGAAGCGTTGCCCAACATTGGATAGAGCCACATGCGCATGGCATTTATGTCAAGCCAGCCGACATGTGGATTGACCCGTCGCGCCCCGCCGAACGCGCTTTGGTGACGCACGGCCATGCCGACCATGCGCGCAGTGGTCATAAAGCCGTCTGGGCAACGCCAGAGACGCTGGCGATCATGGCGCTGCGTTATGGCACCGACACAGGCACGCCTATGCCCTATGGCGACGGGTTTGAAGCAAATGGTGTGAAGATCAGTTTTCACCCCGCCGGGCATGTTCTGGGGTCAGCGCAGATCCTGCTGGAACATGCAGGCGAGCGCGTATTGGTGACAGGCGACTATAAACGGGGGTTTGACCCGACCTGCGCGCCGTTTGAAGCCGTTGCTTGCGATATCCTGATTACCGAGGCGACCTTTGGCTTACCCGTCTTCACCCACCCGCCGATTGAGGATGAGATTGCCAAATTGCTCGCCGCGCGCGACGCCCATGTCGATGGTTGTATATTGATAGGGGCCTATGCGCTGGGCAAGGCGCAGCGGGTCATCGCGGAACTGCGGCGCGCTGGCTATGACGCGCCCATTTATATTCACGGCGCGATGCAGAAAATGTGTGATCTATATGCGGCGCATGATGTCCCCTTGGGCGATCTCATATTGGCGACGGGACTTGCCAAGGCAGAGATGAAAGGCGCGATTGTCATTGCCCCGCCATCGGCGATGCATGACCGCTGGGCGCAGCGTCTGCCCGACCCGATAACCGCCATGGCATCGGGATGGATGCGGGTGCGGCAACGGGCGCGGCAACGCAATGTTGAACTGCCTTTGGTCATTTCCGACCATGCCGATTGGACCGAGTTGACCGAAACTTTGTTGGAGCTTCGGCCCACAGAAACATGGATTACCCATGGCCGCACCGACGCGCTTGGCCGCTGGTGTGAACTCCACCAATTGAAAGCGCGCGCGCTCGATCTGGTTGGCCGCGAAGACGAGGATGAGAGCTGATGCAGGCTTTCGCCGCGTTGATTGATGGGCTTATCTACACCCGTTCGCGTGATCAAAAGGTCCGGCTGATCGCCGATTATTTCCGCACGACGCCTGACCCGGATCGCGGTTGGGCGCTGGCGGCGCTCGCGGGGACGCTGAGCATAGCAACAGTGAAATCGGCGGCCATCCGCGCGATGGCCGAGGAACGCTTTGACCCCATGTTGTTCCGCATGAGCCGCGATTATGTTGGCGACACTGCGGAAACCGTTGCGTTGATGTGGCCAGATGTTAGCGCAGATGCCGTGGCACCAACGGTGTCTGAAGTCATTGACCTGCTCAACAGCACAAGCCGTTTGCGTGCGCCTGACTTGCTGGCCGAACTGATGGACAGGTTGGATGCCAATGGCCGTTATGCGCTGCTGAAGCTGGCAACAGGCGGGATGCGCGTTGGCATATCGGCGCGGCTGGCGAAAACCGCCTTTGGCCAGGCCTTTGCCCTTTCAGTGGACGATGTTGAAGAGGTCTGGCACGCGCTTCGTCCGCCATATGCCGAATTGTTTGCCTGGGGCGAGGGCAAGTCCGAGCGCCCCGACCCCGCCGACAGCGCGTTTTTCCGGCCCTTCATGCTTGCCCACCCATTGGAAGACGGCACTGTCCATCTCGACGCATTTGCCGCTGAGTGGAAATGGGACGGCATCCGCATCCAGATTGCGTCAACCGGCGGCGAAACGCGGTTGTTCAGCCGGGGTGGCGATGAAGTAACGGCAGCGTTCCCGGAAATCGCCTCCGCTTTCAACAGCATCGGTGTTGTCGATGGCGAATTGTTGGTGCGCGGCGATGTGCAGGGCGGGGAGGCGGCAAGCTTCAACGCGCTGCAACAACGCTTGGGCCGTAAGAATGTGACCGCGGCGATGCAGGCGGAATATCCCGTATTCGTGCGCCTGTACGACATATTGTTCGACGGGACGCAGGATGTGCGCAGCCAGCCTTGGAGCGCGCGGCGGGAGCGGCTGGAATATTTCGCCGCCACACTCGACACGGTCCGGTTCGACCTGTCCGCGATTATCGAAGCGCGCGATTTCGACCATCTGGCGGAAATGCGCGCGGCGGCGCGTGCGGCGGCGATTGAGGGCGTCATGCTGAAGCGGCGCGATTCGCCCTATCTGGCGGGCCGCAAGGTCGGCCACTGGTACAAATGGAAACGCGAACCGCTCGTTGCCGATTGCGTGATGATGTATGCGCAGCGCGGTAGCGGGAAACGCTCGTCTTATTATTCGGATTATACTTTTGGCTGCTGGACCCCCGACGGCGCCTTGTTGCCCGTGGGCAAGGCCTATTCCGGGTTCAGCGATGCAGAATTGAAATGGCTGGACCGCTTTGTCCGCAACAACACGGTCGCGCGCTTTGGCCCCGTGCGCGAAGTCGAAAAGTCTTTGGTGCTTGAGGTCGCGTTTGACGCGGTGCACGAATCCAAGCGGCATAAATCTGGGATTGCGATGCGTTTCCCGCGCATCTCGCGCCTACGCCGCGACAAGCCAGCCGATGAGGCGGATACGATTGCGGCCTTACGCGCCATGATTGGTTAGAGGAATGCCCGCACATCGGCCATGAAACGGTCAAACTGGTCATGATGCAACCAATGGCCGGCATTTTCATATTCCACGACCTTTGCCGTCGGGAAATGCGCGAGGCGACCGTCCTTTTCGGGGTTGGAGGCCCAGCTATTCGCGCCATACATCAGCAACATCGGGCAGGTGATCGACTGCCAAATGGCCAACAAATCCTCACGCGGCATATCGAAGATCGCCCAGATATTGAGGTAATTGTCGAACTTCCAGCTCCAGCTTCCATCCTCGTTGCGGCTGATACCATGCACCGTCAGATGCCGCGCTTGTTCGTCGGTTAAATAGCTGTTTTCGGTTTTCATCCGATCATAAGCGGCTTCGATATTAAGGTAACGCTTTGGCGTGCGACCGGCGGCGTTGCGTTTGTCCTCAATCCACTGGCGGAAACGGTTTTGAATGCCGATGGCATCGCGCTCGGCCTGCATCTTTGGGGACAGGCCCAGTCCTTCGATGTTTACCATCTTGCGGACATTTTCGGGGAAGAGGCCGGCATAGCGGGTCGCGATATTGCCACCCATCGAATGCGCAATGACGCTGACGGGGGCAAGATTCAGCTGATGGATCAGTTGCGCCATGTCATAGACAAAGGTCGACATTTCATAGCTGCCATCGGGCGACCAGGCGCTGTCGCCATGGCCCCTTAAGTCGGGCGCAATGATATGCCAGTCGTGGCGCAATTCCTCGGCTACCCAATCCCAGCTTCGCGCATGATCGCGGCCGCCATGGACCAAGAGCAAGGGCGGCGCGTCGGGGTTGCCCCAGTCGACATAATTTAGCCGAAGGCGTTGCGAGATAAAGCTGTTGGTGATGGGGCCATGTAAAGTCATTCTGCGGCCAGTAATTGCTCTGCGCCCCCAAGGTCAACCGATACTAGTCGGCTGATGCCTTGTTCAACCATAGTCACGCCGAACAAACGGTGCATCCGGCTCATCGTCACGGCATTGTGGGTGACGATTAAATAGCGTGTCTCCGTTTCCTGCGTCATGGCGTCGAGCAAATCGCAAAAACGTTCGATATTGGCGTCGTCCAAAGGCGCGTCAACTTCGTCGAGGACGCAAATCGGCGCGGGGTTCGTCAAGAATAGCCCAAAGATGAGCGCGACCGCCGTGAGCGCCTGCTCACCGCCCGACAATAAGGTGAGCGACTGCAGTTTCTTGCCCGGTGGTTGCGCGAAAATTTCGAGGCCAGCCTCCAACGGATCGTCGCTGTCGATCAACGCCAAATGCGCTTGCCCGCCATTGAACAAGGTCGAAAACAGGCGACGGAAGTGGCCGTCTACCGCCTCAAAAGCCGTCAGCAATCGCGCGCGGCCTTCGCGGTTCAAGCTGCCGATGGAACCGCGCAAGCGGTTGATGGCGAGGGTCAGATCTTCGCTTTCGGCAAGGCCACTGCCTTGCTGCATTTCGAGTTCGGCCAGTTCGTCGGCGGCGATCAGGTTGACCGGGCCAATGCGTTCGCGTTCATTTTGTAGGCGGTCGAGGCGGTTTGATTCCACGCCCGCTTCGTCCATCGCATCTTCATCAAAGTCCCATTTTTCCGGCAAGACTGGTGGCGGGCATTCGAACCTTTCCCCTGAAATCCGGCCCATTTCGACGCGGCGCTGTTCCTGATTTTCGGCGCGGGCCTCTGCGCCGGCGCGGGTTTCGCGGGCAATGGATAGCTGCTCGGCTGCTGCTGAATATTCGCTTTCGAGTGCGCGCAACGTCGTTTCATGCGCCGTTTCGGCGGATTGCAGCCCAGCGAGCTTCTCGGCAAACTGCGCCTTATCTGCCTGCATAGTAGCAATCTCGCGGGCCAGTATTTCCGGCCTTCCTGCCATGTCTGCTTGCTCAGTAGCAATGTCGGCGCTGCGTTTGTTCATTTCGGCGATCCGGCGTTCGGCTTCGCCTGCACGTTCCTGCCAACCGCGAATTTCGGCCATCGCCACGGCGCGGCGCTCGCGGCTTTGCGCTAATCTTTGTTCGAGCGCAGACAGGTCCGCCTGATTGCGCGCCAACAGGTCGCGCGTTGCATCATGTGCCGCCGCGAGGTTTTGGACGCGGTCGGCATGATGCGACCCGTCGGGCAGGGCATGTCGGGCCGTCTCGGCCGCTGTGCGCTCCGCTTGCGCCTCGGCCACATCTTGCGCGGCGGCGGCCATCCTGTCGCCAAGCGCCGCCTTTGCAGATTTTAGGCGCGCCAAGGCGTCTTCGGCTTGATCGACTGCGCGTAGGGCTTGCCGCAACTGGCCTTCAGTTACCACACGCGCCGCCGCTGCCGCGCGGACCGCGTCCTGCGCCGCTGCAATCTTATCGGTCATCTGCAACAGGCTTTGCGCTTGTGCATCGAGCGCGGCTTGCGCAGGCGCGATGAGCATATCCAATTCGGCCAAACGGTTGGCGCGGACCAATTGTTCGGCAATCGTCGCGCCATCGCCATCGGTGGCAAAGCCATCCCAGCGGCGCAACCTGCCTGCCAATGTCACCAGACGTTCGCCAGGGGCGAGTGCTTGGCCATCGTCGGTCTCGACGACGCGCACCATAGACAATCGCGCGGCAAGCTCTGACGGCGCGTCGACAAAATGGATCAGGGCCGTGTCGGCGACCTTGCCCAGCGCCGCCGCCCCGCCAATCCAGCGGCGTCCGGTTTCGCCGCCAATGCTGGCGTCCGCATCCTCACCCAGTGCAGCGGCCAAAGCATGTTCATAGCCTGGCTTGACCGAAATGCGGTCAATCGCCTTGTTGCCTTGGCTTTTGGTCAAGGAACGCTGCAGCGCGCTTTGTTCGGTCAACAACGCCGCAAGTTCCGCCTTGGCACTGGCGATTGCGACTTGGGCAACATCGCGGGCGGAGGTCAGTTCAGCGCGCTGCGCCTCGGCGGTTTCATGCGCATGGCTGTCCGCTTGCAATTGTGTCTGCAAGGCCTGGACGTCCGCATCCGCTTGGCTTTTGGATGCGGCATATTGCGCCTCATCCCCCAACGCATCGCGTTCGGTCATAATCCGCGCGCAGACCTGTTCAGCGCGCCCTACACGCGTTGTTGCCGCCGCCAGCGCAGCATCGGCCACGCGCAATTCGGCGTCTGCGCGTGCTTGCTCGGCGGATGCATTGGCCAATGCTATTTCGCTCTCACGCGCTTGCCGTTCGGCATTTTCCGCCGTGCGCAGCAGGGCAGGGCGCTCCTCCTCTTGCGCTTTAATCTCGTCGGCCAGCTTGACGCTTTCTGCCTGCAACCGGGCGAGTGCGTCTGCCGCATCATGGGTCAGCTTGCCCTCGCGCGCGCCATCTTCGGCCATACGCGCCGCTTGCGCCGCCAGGTCGGATTGGCGCTGGATTATGCGTTCATGTTCGCCAGTCAGTTGCACGAGCTTGTTCGACAGTTCGCTGGCCGCATCGCGCGCCGCCATGGCCACTGCCCGCGCATCGGCAAGTTGTCGCACCGCCTCCTGTTGCTTTTCGGAAAGGATGCGCTGGGCGACGGCTGCGTCCTCAACGGCTTTAGCGGCTGTGTTGGCGTCGGCGCGGGCCGTGTCTGCCGCTGCCTTGGCCTCACGCCAGCGGACAAAGATCAAACGCGCCTCTGCCTGCAAAATGTCTTTGGTCAGCGTGCGATAACGTTCGGCTTGCTTGGCTTGGCGACGTAATTGGCCTGCGCGGGCGTCCATATCGGCAAGGATGGTCGCCAGCCGCGCCAAATTACTTTCGGCCGCGCGCAGCTTTTGCTCGGCATCTTTGCGCCGGACATGCAAGCCGGAGATTCCAGCCGCTTCCTCCAGCATCTGCCGGCGCTCCTGCGGTTTGGCCGAGATGATTGCGCCAATGCGGCCTTGGCTTACCAAAGCAGGGGAATGCGCGCCCGTTGCCGCGTCGGCGAAGATAAGCGCAACATCCTTGGCGCGGACGTCGCGGCCATTGGACCGATAAGCAGAGCCAGCCCCGCGTTCGATCCGGCGGGTGACTTCCAATTCTTCGTCGCTGTCACTGTCGGCAGTGTCGTCGCTGCGTTCGGCCAATATCGTGACTTCAGCAAAATCGCGCGGCGGGCGTGACGCGGTTCCGGCGAAGATCACATCTTCCATGCCTGCGCCGCGCATCGATTTGGCGCTGCTTTCCCCCATCACCCAACGGATGGCCTCCAACAGGTTGGATTTGCCGCAGCCATTGGGCCCGACAATGCCGGTGAGCCCGCTCTCGATCCGCAGTTCAGCGGGCTCGACAAAGCTTTTGAAGCCGACAAGTTTCAGCTTCTTTATCCGCAAGGGGCGGGCCCCGTTGCGGTTAAAGCTATGCCTTGGTCCCCCCGAGCCATATTCAGCGTGCGCCGGCCTCGACCAGCTTGTTTTTCACCTGCACCCACGAACTGGCATCCAACTTCGCGCCGTTCAGCAGGAAGAATGGCGTGCCAGCGACCTCGTCTTCCTTCGTGCCGCGCTCGGTTGTTTTGATCAGCGCGTCAATCCCGGCCTTGTCAGTCAAACACGCTTTGGCTTGGTCTTCGCTAATGCCGCGTGATTTCACAAATTCGATCAAGCCCATTTTCGTGCCAAGCAAAGTTGAGATTTGTTCGGGCGACATTTTCTGCATCGCTTGCTGGTCCGCCTCGGTCACGCTGCTGATTTTACTGAGCCATGACGCCTGTTCGGCATAGAGCTGGTCGGTCAGCGGGAAGAATGCCTCCGGGCCGCTGCATTGGGCCAAGAGGAAGCCTGGGATGTCTTGAATACCATGGACCAAGAATGGCCGGAATTCCATCGACACAGTGCCGTCATTAACCAGCTTGTGCAATTCCTCGGTCGACTGCACCGAAAATTGCGCACATCCGGGGCACGTAATCGCGCCATATTCGACCAGCTTCAATTTCGCGTTGGGGTTACCCATTTGATAGCCGCCAAATTCGGTTTTGGTGACAACATCGACCCACGCCTTATCCGCAGGGGCGGCAACCTTGGCCAGCGGTTCGCCTTTTGGTGCGCCAGCCGTATCTGCTCCGCCGCAAGCGGCGAGCGCCATGGCGGCGGCAGTTGTCAAAATGAATGTCTTGATACGCATATGCTATCCTTCTGTCTGGCCTTCTGTCTGGGATCTCGGTTTACTTCATGACTGCCTTCAATTCAGCAACGTTACGAATGCGGTCCTGCAAAACGCCATTGACCAAAAATGCTGGTGTGCCGCGGACACCAAGCCCGGATCCTGCGTCCGTCATGCCAGTAATGATTTTAAGTGCTGTCTTGTCGGCCAAGCAGGTTTTTGCCTGCTTTGGCGTGATTCCGCGTTTTTGCATGATGGGGCCAAGGCCGATTTCGTCAAAGGTGCCGACCATGAACCCGGTATAATCTTCGGATTTCAATTTTTCGCGTGTGGCGGCGCTAATGTTCTTGGTATTGCCAGACCAGATGGCTTGAGTCGCGAGCAGATGCCTATGATTACCGAAGAATTTTCCCTTACCGCCGCAACGCGCCAACATGGCAGCCGTCAGATCGAAGGGATTGAGCACCATGTTGCGAATTTCGAGACTGGCCTTTCCGGATGCCACAAATTGCGTTTTGAACGCAGGCACTTCCTTTATTTCAAAATCCGCACATTTGCCGCATGTGTAGCTCATATACTCGACCACTTTGTTTGGCGCAGCGGGGTTGCCGAGGATATGTGCGCCTTTGTCCGTGACCGTCACGGTCGAAAGCCATTTGCTTGGTGCAGGCGCGGCAACGAGCGCGGTCGAGAGCGCCATTACGCCCACCAAAACTGCGCCCAGATATTTTTTTTTCATATACGACATAAAGATGGTCCTTATACTTCTGGTTTTACGTTGAAATTTTAGGATTACGCGCCGCCTTTGGCAAGGCTTTTTGCGAGGCTTTCGAGGACGGCAAAAAGCTCTGGATCGCCAATTTCACGCAAGGATTCGCCCAATTCCATCGGCACAGGTTTCAGCATGGGCGCGGCGGTGGGTTGGCGGACATTTGGCTTGGCGACGGGCCCCTGGCGGACTTTGACCCGCGCCACGGCCCCATAACCAAAAAAGCGGTTCACGCGTTCGATGATTTCGGGAAGCACATGCTGGATCATAGTGGCATGCGCGCCCTCCACCGTGAGTTCAAGTGTGCCGTCGGATTTCTTGCCAATGGGAAAGCGGATAGCCTCCGGCGCGGACACAGCGGCATAGCGCGCGCCGACGATTTCGTCCCAACGGCTTACGACGGAGCTTTGCACGAAGCCGAATTTCCGAAACGCGGCACGGCCGATATCGGGCATCAGCGACGAAACAGACTTCGCCTCGCCACCGCGCGGGCGCTGAAATGTTTTGGGCGTCAGCGCCTTTTTGGTGCCTTTTGGCGGTGGTGGTGACTTGCCTTTATCCATCCCGTCATTCATGCCATTTTTCATGCCAGCCGTCCAACACGCCATCCATAAATCTGGGGATATCGCGCAGGCCTTGCACACGCATTACAACGCGCATGCACGGACCCTGCCTTGGCGCTCGCCGCCGGGTCGGGGCTTTGCCAACCCTTATCATGTGTGGCTGTCGGAAATCATGTTGCAGCAGACAACGGTCGCAGCGGTGGGTGCCTATTTCCAAAAATTCACGCAAACATGGCCGGATTTTGCGGCTTTGGCGGCGGCGGATGATGCCGATGTTATGGCGGCATGGGCTGGCCTTGGCTATTATGCCCGCGCGCGCAATGTGTTGAAATGCGCGCGGGTGGTTGTGGCGGAATATGAAGGTCGTTTGCCGCAGACCGAGGCGGCGTTGCTGAAACTGCCCGGCATTGGTCCCTATACCGCCGCCGCGATCGCCGCGATTGCGTTCGGGCAACGGGCGGTGGTGGTGGATGCCAATGTCGAGCGCGTGGTATCGCGGCTATTTGCGATCTCTGCGCCCCTACCGCAGTCAAAGCCCCTGATTCGTGCGGCGATGGACAGCATCACGCCCGACACCCAATCTGGAGACTTTGCGCAGGCTATGATGGATTTGGGGGCGGGCATATGTTCGGTGCGCGCGCCGTCTTGTCCAGCTTGCCCCCTTGCCTTTGCCTGCGATGCCATGCGTTCGGGCAATCCGGAAGCTTACCCTGCCAAAACGCCCAAGGCCGCCAAGCCGCAACGGACGGGGAATGCATATTGGATCGAGCGGGACGGACAACTCTGGTTGGTGCGCCGTGCGGACAAGGGCCTTTTGGCAGGGATGCGCGCCTTACCCGATGATCAATGGACCGCACGATTGGATGGCCATGCGACGCCCCCTGTGCGTGCCAATTGGCACAAATTGCCCGTGCAGGTGTCGCATGTTTTTACCCATTTTTCGCTTCTTCTCGACATTGCCGTTACGGCATGGCCCGCGGGCGCTGACGACCCCGGCGACGGCATATGGTGGCCATTAAAATCGCTCGACAAGGCCGGTCTGCCAACCCTATTCAGAAAAGCAATAGAGGCGGTTTTGAACGCAGGGGAGAGAGTATGAATATGCAGGATAGTGGTCAGGCCATGATTGGCCGACGCGGGTTTTTGTCGTGGGGCGGCCAATTGGCAGCGGCGGGTGCGATAAGCGCATTTGCGCCTGCGCGGGGCTGGGCACAGGCGGCAGATTTATATCCGACCATCCGGACGCAGTTTGAAAACTATGTCTCTTCGGGCAAGCTGCCCGGTGTGCTTGCCACCATTGGTCGTGCAGCCGGGATGCCTGATGTCGTCGCCATTGGCACGCAAGGGCTGGGTGAAACGACGCCGGTGAATATCGACACGCTGTGGCGTATTTATTCGATGACAAAGCCTGTCACTGGCATTGCCGCGATGATCCTTGTCGGCGAAGGCAAGATGAAGCTGGATCAGCCGATTGCCGATTTCCTGCCAGAATTTGCCAATATGACCGTGCTGACCGACCCGGACAAAAGCCTGGATGCGGTGCCAGCCAAGACGCAGATTACCGTGCGCCATTTGCTGACCCATACCGCTGGCTTGGGCTACTCGATTGTCAGCAAGGGACCATTGCTTCAGGCCTATCTGGACAATGGTATCACGCCGGGCATCATCAGCCGCTTTCCCATTCCGGGCCAGTCAAAAAGCGCGCCGACCCCTGATCTCAAGACATTTGCCGAACGTCTGGCAAAGCAGCCTTTGATTGCCGAGCCGGGCACGAAATGGAGCTATTCGATCTCGCTCGATTTGCTTGGCCGCGTGATAGAAGTCGCGAGTGGCATGGATTTTGAGGCGTTTTTGAAAACGCGCATTTTTGAACCGCTGAAAATGACCAGCAGCTATTTCCAAGTGCCCAAGTCGGAAACCAAGCGCTTCGTGTCCAATTACGCGCCTGTTAATGGCGTGTTGTTCCCCATCGACCCCGCATCGACGAGCATTTACCTCGACAAGCCAGCCTTTGCCTTTGGTGGCGCTGGCATGGTGACGTCCGCGCGCGATTATGACCGTTTCCTCAACATGCTCGCTAATTATGGTGAATTGGATGGCGTCCGCGTGATGTCAACGGCGACTGCCAAGCTAGCCATGTCCGATCTACTGCCATCGGCTGTTTCAACCGACGGCACCTATGCCGACGGCGCTGGCTTTGGCGCGGGTGGCCGGGTTGGCAAGGGCGTGAATGCAGGCGTGTTCGGCTGGGGCGGCGCGGCTGGAACGGTGGCTTTTGTCGATCCAAGACGCAAATTGCGCGCCGTCTGCATGGCACAATATATGCCAAGCAGCGCCTATCCGTTCCATCAAGACTTCGCCAAATGGGTCCTGAAGGACCTGAGTTTGCCAGCCTGATCCGGTGCCTGATCCGATGATGGCTCCGGGTTTTACGGGCTCCCCGCTCGACCGCGCGGACCGCGTGCGCAATGATGCAGAGGCTTATGGCCTGTTGCTGGGGGACTGGCGCGCGCGGGTGTTGGGGCTTGACGGGCTTGACCCGCGGGTCAGCGACGCAGGCGGATTGCACTGGCATTCCTTGGCCGAACTAGACGGTTCGGAAGAGCTGATCCTGCTTGGCCTTTCCGATGGGAAGCCGCATTTTGTGGCGTTGGTTGATGCTACGGGCGATGCGTTTCGTTCGCCTGCTATCTGGCGCGCCTTGTCGATGTTACCCGCCGAGGACGCCGCGATTTATGGCACGGCGCGCAGCCTGATCGAATGGCATAATGGCCATCGTTTCTGCGGACGCTGCGGCGCGGCGACGGCGCTGTTCCGCGCAGGCTGGGGCCGCAAATGCGGTAATTGCCAAAAGGAACATTTTCCGCGCACTGACCCTGTGGTCATCATGCTCGCCGAATTTGAAGGCAAGGCACTGGTCGGACGGCAATCGCGCTTCCCGCCGGGCAATTATTCGGCGCTAGCGGGCTTTTTGGAACCCGGCGAATGCATTGAAGAGGCCGTCCGCCGCGAAATCCATGAAGAGGCCGGCGTCACCTGCGGCGCGGTGCGTTATGTCACCAGCCAGCCCTGGCCCTTTGGCGGATCGCAATTGATGATTGCGTGCACCGCCGATGCGTTGGGCGATGCACTCACGCTCGATACGACCGAGATTGAAGATGCGATGTGGGTGACGAAGGATGAGGCCATCGCTGCTCTAAAGGGTGATACCGACCGCCGCTTCAACGCGCCGCCACCCTTTGCCATCGCCCATAGCCTGTTGCGCCATTGGGTATCGCGATAATGGCTGAGGCCGTGCCGTTGCGCATCGACATCGTCTCCGACGTGGTATGCCCATGGTGCATCATTGGCCTGAAGCAAGTGGAGCAGGCGCTCGCGTTGGTTGGCCAAGACATTGCCGCCGAAACTTACTGGCATCCGTTCGAACTCAACCCGAACATGCCGCCCGAAGGCGAGGATACCGCAGAGCATATCGCGCGCAAATATGGCAGCACGCCCGAACAAAGCCGCTCCAACCGGAATAGGCTGTCGGACATTGGCAATAATGTTGGCTTTGCGTTTAATTATGGCGATGGCATGCGCATTTATAACACGTTCAACGCGCATAAATTGCTGACCATATTTGGCAGCGAACGCGGCTGGCGCGCGCAGACCGCGTTGAAAATGGCTTTGTTCACTGCCTATTTTCAGGACCGCCGCGATGTCAGCGACACCGACGTCTTGTGCGACATTGCCGAGGCGCAAGGCATGGACCGCGCCGTCGCCTTGGCATGGATCAACGATGCCGCGCTCACCACCAGCGTGCGGGCAGAAATGGCGCATTGGACCGACCAAAATATCACCGGCGTTCCTGCAATCATCTTCGACCAAAAATATATGGTCCCCGGCGCCCAAAGCGCCGAGACCTTCGCCGATGTGATTAAGAAATTGTTGACGAAGCGCGAAGCCGCCTAAACCAACCCCATTTTCATCAGTTCATTCAGCATCTTCGGTGACATTTCGTCGCGGCCGTCGGTTTCTACCGAATCCAGATCAGGCGGGGCGTTGGCTTCTTCGAGATAGCGCCAGCCCTGATGCGCGCGCTTGGGTGTGGAGCGGACGGTGATGAGTTGGGGTACAATGCGGATCCAATGCCGGCCAGCGCCATTTTCCATAAAGCCGATAATCGGGCTTCTGCCGATAATCGTATGCGTGTGAATCCAATAGAGCGAACCGCCCGCCATTTCTGCGACGCGCTTGGGCAAGTAACGCGTGGTTAAGCGGACTTCGCCGTCTTGGGCATAAGCGGCAAGGCGTTCCCGCAGATGCTGCGGACTTTGCGCGCCAAAGGCGATTTTGGTCATGTTCAATGGCATAAGGATTATGTGCGAACTGCGCGGCTAACCGGCAAGGCCGCTGAAAACCGCGAGGCCAAGAAAGATGAGAAAGCCCATCGAATCGGTAATCATCGTCACAAAGATCGAGCTTGAAACTGCGGGGTCCTGATCCAGCCGGTCCAGCACCACCGGAATGGCGACGCCGGACAATCCCGCCAATGAAATGTTGCACAATATCGCGACCGCAATGACACTAGCGAGCAGCCAGTTGCCAAAAATCACGCCCGCGCCGAGACCCGCAATCACCGCGATCGTTGCGCCAATGAGCAAGGCGACCCGGATCTCGCGCCAAATCGAGCGCATGGTGTTCGATTGGGTCAACTGATTGGTGGCCAGCGCGCGCACCGTCACGGCCAAAGTCTGCGTCCCTGCATTGCCGCCTATCGACGCGACGATGGGCATCAGCACCGCGAGCGCAACCATCGTTTCAATCGCCGCGCCAAATTGCGCAATGATGAAACTTGCGACCATAGCCGTGCCCAAATTGGCAATCAGCCAGCGCACGCGTGCCTTGTAGCTGTCCGAAATAGGCTCGTTAATGTCGCCTTCGCCTGCACCCGACAGCCGCAGAATATCTTCGTCGGCTTCTTCCTGAACAATATGGACAATGTCATCGGCGGTGATGACGCCCACCAACCGGCCAGAACCATCGACAACAGCGGCGGAAATGAGCGCATATTTCTGAAAGCGTAACGCGACCTCTTCCTGATCCATATCGACCGGGATGAGCGTTTGTTCATGCATCATGATTTCGCTGACCGGCACCTTGCGCTGGCTGCGCATGATCCAGCTCAATTTGCATGTGCCAACGGGCCTATGCTGCGGATCGACGACGAAGATTTCCCAGAATTCTGTGGTCAGGTCTTGGTGATCGCGCAGATAATCGATGAGCTGCCCAACGGTCATATGTTCCGGCACCGCGACCAGTTCGCGCTGCATGATACGGCCAGCGGACTCGTCGGGATACGACAAAGCATCTTCGATGACGGCGCGGTCTTCGGGGTCCAGCTCGGCCAAAACGGCTTGCTGGTCCTCCGCCTCCATATCCTCGATAATCGCAACCGCGTCATCGGTATCCAACTGTCCGGCAAGTCCGGCGACTTGCGACGCAGGCAGGGCGTCGATGATGTCTTCGCGGACATAATCGTTGACCTCGGCCAACACCTCGGCGCTCATGAGGTCGCCTAGGCTGATGGCGAGTACGCCGCGCCGTTCGGATGGCGTCAGTTCGAGAAGGTCGGCAATGTCGGCTTCATGCAGCGGTTCGACCAGCCGGTAGACTTCGTCGAGATTGCCGTTCTCGACGGCGTCGAGAACGCGGTCGACATAATCGCGCGTCAGGCGATTGTCTTCGTCCAGCATTTCCACGATTTCGGGGTCAATGACGGTCGGGTTGGCGATGTCGCTGGTCAATTGCGTGCCTCCCGTTTTTCCATCTGAGACGTTATAGTAAGAATTCGCCCCTCCTACGCAGGCGGCGTCAAAATGCAATGATTTTGGCTTTGCACCTATGCGATGCATCCCCTAGGGCGGCCATCATCCATTTTAAAAGCCTGAAGGAATATCAATATGGCCGATGAAACACTTACCCTTTCGCTCGACAGCGGCGACGTTGTTATCAAGCTGCGTCCTGATCTTGCCCCCAACCACGTCGCCCGCATCACGGAACTTGCAGGTGAAGGCTTTTACGATGGCGTGAAGTTTCACCGCGTTATCCCCGGCTTCATGGCGCAGGGCGGTTGCCCCAATGGCACCGGCATGGGCGGTTCGTCGAAGCCAAATCTGAAGCAGGAATTTAACGCCGAACCACATGTGCGCGGCGTTTGTTCCATGGCGCGGACCAATGATCCGAACACCGCCAACAGCCAGTTTTTCATCTGCTTTGACGATGCCAGCTTCTTGGACCGTCAGTACACCGTTTGGGGCCAAGTGATCAGCGGTATGGAGCATGTTGACGCTTTGCCCAAGGGTGAACCACCTGCGAACCCAGGCGTAATCCGTAAGGCTAAGGTCGCTTAATAAGAAAAAACGCGCGGGAGGCCAGTTGGCTTCCCGCGCGTCTTACGCATGTATGATTCGGTTATTGCGAAGGCTCTGGCGGACGCATTGCTGCCATAGCGGTTTTCAATTCTTCCAAAGAAATCTTGTCGTCCTTGTCCGCATCGATAACTGCGAAATATTGAACCAATGGCCCTTGCGCTTCATCCTTTGCGATGAAGCCGTCCTTATTGGCATCCATGAATGCGACAATCTGTTCTGGCTCTGGGGTGCCGCCGCTTGGCGGGGGCGGGGGGGCATCTTGCGCCATGACGGCGGGTGAAAGCAGGAGTGCCGACAAGACGGCGAATGACTTCAGCATGTATGATCCTTTAACCTATGGAATGTCGTTGATGGTCAGCGCAAGCTGAACATACCCTTTACTACCGTAAAACAATGGCCTGACAACCAAACTCTGTCGCCCTCCAATTGGCAGCCCAAATATCCGCCGCGCGCCGATGCCTGATAGGCGGTGAAGCTGTCGCGGCCAAGCACGCCTGCCCAATAAGGCGCGATCACCGCATGGGCGCTGCCGGTGACGCTGTCTTCATCAATGCCCGCACCGGGCACGAATACGCGGCTGATTATGTCGGTGTCGTCGCCGCGTGCGGTGGCGGTGAAGCTGTCATCGCCTAACGTCGCGAGCGCCTTCAAATCGGGCTTAAGCGCCAATATCTCGGCAGCGGTGGCATAGACAAACATATTGTAATGGTCTGGGTTTCTGCGCATCGACAAAGGCTTGCCACCCATCGCCGCCATCATGTCCGCATTGTAGACCTGCTCGGTCGGAATGGCGGGTAGGGCGACAGCATAAGCATCGCCTTCGCGGCGCACTTCCAGTATTCCTGCTTTGCGTGTGCGGAATGTCACGCGGTCCAGCGCGGGATTTTGGCTCAAGATGATATGCCCGCTTGCCAATGTCGCATGGCCGCAGAGGCGAACTTCAATGGCTGGCGTAAACCAACGCAGTTCATAATCCGCCGCGCCCGTTGCGTCGGGCACATAAAAGGCGGTTTCCGCAAAATTATTTTCCTCCGCAATTGCCTGAAGCACTGCGTCATCCAAATATTCGGTCAGCGGCATAACGGCGGCCTGATTACCCGTGAAGGGACGGTCAGCAAAGGCGTCTACATGGAAATAAGGCAGTTCAGTCATCATGTTCCTCTCCACGTTCTATGGTTTCCGACGGGATATAGCCCATCTCATCCTTATGGCCTTCGGGGTCAGGGTGAATCAAGACTTCGACGCCCGGAAATGCGTCCATCAACGCTTGTTCCACCTCATCCATGATATCATGTGCCGCCGCAACCGTCATATTCGGGTCAACCCATACATGGAATTGGCAGAAATCATGCGCGCCGCTGGAACGGGTGCGCATATCGTGAATGCCGCGCAATTCAGGGTGGCGCAGCGCGACTTCAATGAAACGCTGGCGTTTCTCCTCCGGCCATTCGCGGTCCAGCAACTGGTCGAGCGCTAGCTGCGCGGCGCGATATGCACCCCATGATAACCAAGCGGCAATCGCAATGCCGAATACCGGATCGGCCCCCCGCACATTCAAAATGGTGTCGAGCAGTATTGCAACGATCACCGCGATGTTGAGCAACAAGTCGCTTTGATAATGCACATGGTCGGCTTGAATCGCGACCGATCCGGTTTTGCGGACCACATGCCGTTGATAGGCCAGCAAACCCAAGGTTGCGACGATGGCAATGACCGACACGCCAATGCCATATTCGGGATGCGCGGTCTGTTCCTGCGCGCCCAAGCGCATAATGGCGCGCCATGCGATAAATATGGCCGATACGGTGATCAATATGACCTGAAACAGCGCAGACAGCGCCTCTGCCTTGCCATGGCCGAACCGGTGGTCATCATCGGCGGGCATGGCGGCATAACGGACGCTGAACAATGTCAGCAAGGATGCCAAAACATCAAAGCCGGTGTCCGCCAAAGAGGCCAATAAGGCGACTGAGCCGGTTTGCGCTGCGGCAAATATCTTTAGCGCCAGCAGAAACAGCGCTACCGATACGCTGGCTATGGCCGCGCGCTTGGTTAAAACAATATGCGCATATTGATGGTGATTATGCCCAAGGCTCATCGTGTAAACATCATGGGTAGAGCATGCCGCTTGTCCAGCCGTCGCCTTCACGTTCATACAGCCAACGCTCGTGCAGGCGGAATTCACGGTCTTGCCAAAATTCGATACGCTTTGGGTTCACCATCCAGCCGGACCAATGTGGCGGGCGCGGGACGTTTTGGCCGTCAAAGCGCGCCTCCACCTCGGCAAAGCGCGCTTCAAACGTGGCGCGGTCGGCAAGCGGGCGCGACTGGTCTGACGCCCATGCGCCAAGCTGCGAATTGCGTGAACGCGTCGCAAAATAGGCATCAGCGGTCGCGTCGTCGACGGGGTTGGCCGCACCCTCAATACGAATTTGCCGCCGCAAGGATTTCCAGTGAAATAGCAAGGCAACATGCGCATTGTCCAACAATTGCATGGCCTTGCGGCTTTCAAAATTGGTGTAGAATATAAATCCGCCATGCGTGCCCAGATCGCGGCCATGGCCTTTCAACAGCACCATCCGCACCGAAGGCTGCCCATCGGCGCCCGTGGTCGCCAATGCCATGGCGTTGGAGTCATTGATTTCGGTGGTGCGCGCTTCGGCAAACCAGGTGTCGAACAGGCTAAAGGGATCAGGTCTTTCCATAATCCACCGATAGGCTAGACTGATGCGGGTTAAAAGGGGCTAGACGATAAAATGAACTGGGACATGATATTTGGGTTCGCCAATGCATGGGCTTTGCTGTGTTGGGTGATTTTGGCGCTTGCGCCGAAACGCGAGATTATTGTCCCGATTGTGTTTTTTGCAGGGGCGGTCTTGCTCGCATGCCTTTATGCGGGCCTCATCATTCCGTTGATGGCAGGCTGGATTTCGGACGGTGGACCCGTGGGACGCCCGCCAGCAGATTTTACGACTTTGGCAGGCGTGATGGCGTTGTTTGACTCGCCTGGCGGTGCAACGATTGGCTGGATACATTATTTGGCCTTTGACCTGTTCGTCGGCATCTGGATCGCGCGTAACGCCGACGCGCATAAAATATCCCGCTGGCTTCAGGCCCCGATATTGTTCTTTACATTAATGGCAGGGCCGATTGGCTTGCTGCTCTATCTTCTGCTACGCCAGATAAAGGGCGAAAAACCCGAAAATGCCGTGCTTCCAAGTTGAATCCCGTTGCTGTAATGCCAATGTAAGACGGGTAGCATATTTATAACAGGGACAAGAATGGCAGATCCTTATTCCATATTAGGTGTGTCCAAGGGGGCGGACGGCAAGGCGATTAAGGTCGCCTATCGCAAGCTGGCGAAGGAATTGCACCCCGACAAGAACAAGGACAATCCAAAGGCGTCGGATCGGTTCAGCGAAGTGACGCAAGCCTATGACCTATTGTCCGACCCCAAAAAACGCGGTCAATATGATCGCGGTGAGATTGATGAAAACGGGCAGCCGCGCTTTACGGGTAATCCTTTTGGCGGCGGTGGCGGCCATGGCCAAGGTGGCCCAGCGGGCGGCAATTTCGATTTCGGCAGTGGCGGCATTGACTTGGGCGATATATTTGATGGTCTGTTTGGCGGCGGGGTCGGTGCACGCCCCGGCGGCGGACCTGGCCCACGTCCGCAGCAAGCACCGCCGCCCAAGGGCGCGAACATTGCCTATGCGCATTTGGTGTCGTTCACAGACGCCGCCACGCTTGCGCCGCAACGCATCATGCTGGGCGATGGCAAGACGGTGGAATTCAAACTGCCCGCTGGCATAGTTGCGGGGCAGCAAATCCGTATTCCCGGCAAGGGGCAGCCCGGCCCGGGCGGCCATGGCGACGCGATGGTGACGCTCCAGATTGGCAAGCATCCACATTTGGTGCGGGATGGCGACAATATCCGCATTGATTTGCCAATTTCACTGAAAGAGGCGGTGGCAGGCGGCAAAGTCAAAGTGCCGACGGTTGATGGCGCAGTGATGTTGACCGTCCCACCACGCACCAATTCTGGCGCTGTCCTGCGGATCAAGGGACGCGGCTTTACCGCCAAGACCGGCGCGCGGGGTGATCAGCTTGTGACGTTGATGATCCATCTGCCGACGGACCCGGCGGAACTTGCGCGGATAAGTGACGTTCTCTCGGACAGCCCTGTCCGGGAGAATATGCGTGTCTGAAATTTCGCCTCTGTCGCCGGAGGCGCGTGCACATCTTCCGGCGACAACACATCCCGATGAAAGCGAAGCCAAATGGTTTGCGCGGCTCGGCCTTCCGGGTCAGGTCATTGAAGTGATAAAGCGCGTCGGCTTAGGCGTTTATAGCGACGGTTTCATTCACGCGGGCAATTTTGCCTATCTGTCCTTGCTGTCCTTATTTGCCTTTTGCGTTGTGGCGGCAGCGATTGCTGGTGCATTTGGCCAAACCGAGTCTGGCCTCGCGTTAATCGAAGCATTTTTTAAAACCGTCCCGCCCAGCGTCGCCAGCGCCCTTCAATTACCCATTCAGTCGGCCATGACCGCCCGCTCGGGCCCCTTATTGTGGCTCAGCGCGGGGGTCAGCCTGTGGACGGCAGCAAGTCTTATCGAAACCTTTCGCGACGTGTTGCATCGCGCTTATGGCGCAACACCCAGCCGTGCTTTCTGGCATTACCGTTTGGGCTCGCTGGGTGCGATCATCGCTTCGGTCGTTCTGGCGATGGGCGCGTTTTCTGCGCAGGTGATAGTCACTGCGGCTGAGAACCTCGTATATCGCTACATCCCCACCGCGCAGGCCGTATCGAGCTATTTCGCTTGGGGGCGCATCATTCCCTTTATCGTCTTATTTGCAGCGATTTATGTCATTTTTGCGGGGCTGACGCCGTCCAAATATCGCTCCCCCGACTTCCCGAAATGGCCCGGGGCGGCCTTTGTAAGCATTTGGTGGCTTGGGTTAACCGCGTTACTGCCCATGTTCCTGTCGCGCGTTAGCAATTATGATCTTGCTTATGGCAGTCTGGCAGGGGTGATGGTTGCACTCATTTTCTTTTACCTGATCGGCCTTGGCTTGGTAACAGGGGCGCAGTTAAACGCGGCGCTGGCCAACGCACATGAAAATGGACTAAGACAAGCCAAAGTAAATATCGCTGACGAATGAGGATATTATGACCGGATTGATGGCAGGCAAACGTGGGCTGATTATGGGACTTGCCAATGACAAGTCGCTTGCATGGGGTATTGCAAAGCGCTTGCATGCGCAAGGTGCCGAACTGGCCTTCAGCTATCAGGGTGAAGTCATGGAAAAGCGCGTCCGGCCATTGGCGGCGCAACTGGATTGTGATTTCCTGATCGACTGCGACGTTGCGGACATGGCCAATCTCGACCGCGCATTTGAAACGCTGGCGGGCAGATGGCCAACCATTGATTTCGTGGTGCACGCGATTGGCTTCACCAATAAAGAGGCGTTGCGCGGCAAATATTTTGAGGTCGGATTGGAAGACTTCCTGATGACCATGAACATCAGCGTTTATAGCTTCACCGCTGTCGCAAAGCGCGCTGCTGCGATGATGAAGCCGCTCGATCCCGAAACCGGCGAAGGCGGCGGATCGTTGCTGACATTGAGTTATTATGGCGCGGAAAAGGTTATGCCGCATTATAACGTCATGGGCGTGGCAAAGGCTGCGCTGGAAACGTCAGTCAAATATCTGGCCAATGACGTGGGGCCGCAGGGCATCCGCGTCAACGCCATTTCGGCTGGCCCCATCAAAACGCTGGCGGCGTCGGGCATTGGCGATTTCCGATACATATTGAAATGGAATGAATTGAATACGCCGCTGCGCCGTAATGTCACGATTGATGATGTCGGTTCTTCGGCGCTGTATTTCCTGTCCGACCTTGCGGCAGGGGTGACGGGCGAAATCCACCATGTTGACGCAGGCTACCACACCGTCGGCATGAAACAGGAGGATGCTCCTGATATCGCTGTCTCCTAATGTTTGAGGGGCATAGCGACGCGCTGGTTCTTCTTCTGGCAGGCTGTGCCATGCTGGTTGGCGTCCACGGCTATTTGCATGCGCGTCGGTATTGGGAGGGCTTGCCGCCTTTGTTGGACGCCTTTGTCTCGATGGCAGGCTTTTTGGGCATCATCGGCGCGTTTGTATGGGCAGGCCGTATTGGCACGATATACGGTTATCCCAACGCGGCCCGCGTGATGGGTATCGCAATCGCACTCATCATTTTCCGTGCAATCCGGACTTGGTTGGGCAAGGAGCAGGTGCGCTATCGTTCGGGAAATGTGCAGAAAACGGAAACAGCAAATGAGCTTTAATACTTTCGGCCGCGTGTTCCGTTTTTCGACTTGGGGCGAATCGCATGGTCCGGCGCTTGGCGCGTTGGTCGATGGCTGTCCTCCCGGCCTTGCTTTGTCTGAGGCGGATATTCAGCCATTTTTGGACCAAAGGCGTCCCGGCACGTCGCGCTTCACGACGCAGCGGCAGGAACCCGATGCGGTGCGGATATTGTCCGGCATATTTGAAGGCCGGACGACAGGAACGCCAATTTCATTGATGATCGAAAATGTGGACCAACGGTCGAAGGATTATTCCGACGTCGCCAAGGCCTATCGTCCTGGCCATGCCGATTACAGCTATGACGCCAAATACGGCTTTCGCGATTATCGCGGCGGAGGCCGGTCCAGCGCGCGTGAAACTGCGGCGCGGGTTGCGGCGGGTGCGGTGGCACGGGCAGTGATACCGGACGTTGAAATCATGGCTTATGTCGCCGAAATCGGTGGCGATGCGATTGACCGCGACAATTTCGAAGTGGCACAGATCGGGAAAAATCCATTCTGGTGTCCCGACGAGGCAGCGGCTGGCCGTTGGGAGAAAATGATCGACGAGGCGCGCAAGGCGGGTTCGTCATTGGGAGCCGTTATTGAATGTGTAGCGACCGGAGTCCCGCCCGGCTGGGGCGCGCCCTTATATGCAAAGCTCGACAGCGAGCTCGCTTCGGCAATGATGAGCATCAATGCCGTTAAAGGCGTGGAAATCGGCGCTGGATTTGCCGCCGCTCGTCTGCGCGGCGAGGAAAACGCCGATAGGATGCGCCCATCGGTGGAAGGGTCGAACCATCCCGAATTTCTCGCCAATAATGCGGGCGGGATTGCTGGAGGCATTTCGACCGGGCAGCCAGTGGTGGTCCGCGTAGCTTTCAAGCCGACTTCGTCGATACTCACGCCGGTTGAAACGATCACTACCGAAGGTGAGGCGACCGATATTATCACCAAGGGCCGCCATGACCCTTGCGTGGGCATCCGAGGCACGCCCGTTGTGGCGGCGATGATGGCGTTGGTACTGGCCGATCAGAAGCTGCTGCACCGCGCACAATGCGGTTAGAGGCGTTTTAAGTAACAGCGCGCTCTATGCGCTCTATCGTCCACGGCTCTTGCGCTGCGGCGGCATAATATTGTTCCATCCACGGATGCGCCATGATGGCCTCAGCATAAGCTTGGGCAAAGCCGGGAAGCGTAAAGCCGTACGTCACAAACCGCGTGACCACGGGCGCGAGCATGATGTCGGCGGCGCTGAAGGTCCCGAACAAATATGGCCCTTCCTTGCCAAAACGTGACCGCGCCTCTGCCCAGTTTTGCAATATGCGGACAGCATCGGCGCGGGTTTCTTCGGACAATGTTACGTCGGTGAAGGTCTTGCGCGTGTTCATCGGGCATTCGCGGCGTAAGGATGTGTAGCCCGCATGCATTTCTGCCGCCATGGAACGCGCCATGCCGCGCGCGACCGCGTCCTTGGGCCAATAACGGTCACGCCCGACCTTGTCGGCGAGATAATCGATGATCGCAAGGCTGTCCCAAATCACGGCCTCCCCGTCCCACAAGACAGGCACCTTACCAGCGGAAGGCGCGAGGTCTTCCGCACGTTTGCGCGCGTCCCAGTCTGCGTCAAACAAAGGAACAATGACCTCTTCAAAATGCAGGCCGGATTGTTTCGCCGCGAGCCAGCCGCGCAACGACCAGCTTGAATAGGCTTTGTTGCCAATAATCAGTTTCAGGGTCATGCGACTTTACATGGCCGTTGTTTGCTTTTCTGTCGAGAGGGCAGAAAAGCAAAATTTACGCACTTTTTATGAGGCCACGGCTTCCAACACGGCGGCGCGCAGTTCCTCAATCCCGCCGCGCTTTTCGGCGGAGGTCACCGATAGGTCAGGATAAGCCGCAACATGCTTGCGCAGTTTTGCCATAGTGTCGGTTTCAACTGCGGCCAAGTCGGTTGCCTTGATCTTGTCGGTCTTGGTCAGCACGATGCGATAGCTGATTGCGGCACTATCGAGCATCGACATGATGTCATGATCGACCTCTTTAATCCCATGGCGGCTGTCGATCAGGACGAAGACACGTTTCAGCACCACGCGACCACGCAGATAATCGTTAATCAGGTACCGCCATTGCTGCACGGTCTTGATCGGTGCTTTGGCATAACCATAGCCCGGCATGTCGACGATGCGAAATGTCGCGGGGTCGCCCACATCAAAGAAGTTTAATTCCTGTGTGCGGCCCGGCGTATTTGACGCGCGCGCCAGATTGTTGCGGTTGACGAGCGCGTTAATCAGGCTCGACTTGCCGACATTCGACCGTCCCGCAAACGCGATTTCCGGCACCGTTGGTTCGGGCAGGAATTCAAGCTTTGGCGCCGATTTCAGGAAGCTGATCGGCCCTGAAAAGATTTTGGTCGTCGGTTTGGTCACGCCTTGGCATTCGCTTTCGCCTGCGCCTTTTCTTCGGCATCACGGGCCATCTGTTCGCGCAAGACCGGGTGGCGAGAATATAGCCATTTTTGCTGGGCAATCGAAACGAGGTTTGACATCACCCAATATAATTGAAGACCAGCGGCAAATGGGGCCATGATGAACATCAGGAACCATGGCATCACGGCAAATACCTGCTTTTGCACTTCGTCCATCGGCTGCGGATTGAGCCGTTGCATCAGCCACATTGTCACACCCAACAAGATCGGCAAGATGCCAATCGCGATGAAAGATGGCGGGTCGAACGGCAGCAACCCAAAGAGGTTGATTGGCGTCAACGGGTCGGGTGCGGACAAATCCTTCAACCATAACACAAATGGCTGGTGACGCATTTCAATCGACAGCAGCAAAATTTTGTAGAGCGCGAAGAAGATCGGAATTTGCAGCACAATCGGAAGGCAGCCCGCGAGCGGGTTCACCTTTTCTTCTTTGTACAAAGCCATCATTTCCTGCTGCAGACGCGGCTTGTCGTCTTTCCAGCGTTCTTGCAGCGCCTTGAGCTTAGGCTGCACCGCACGCATCTGCGCCATGGACGCAAATTGCTTTTGCGCGACCGGATACATGAATCCGCGGACAATGAGGGTCAGCCCAATAATCGCAACGCCAAAGTTACCGAACACGCCAAACAGCCAATGGAGAATCCAGAAGAACGGAATTGCGATGAACCAGAACCAGCCCCAGTCAATGGCATAGTCCAGATAGGGAATGCCCAAATCCTGTGAATAAGCGTTGAGGACCGCCATTTCCTTAGCACCCGCAAACAGACGTGAGCTGCTGTCATATGCGGCCCCGGCGGCGACACTGGTATAACGCGTCGGAATAACCTGCGCCTGATAGACATCGCCGCTTGCGCGGAACTTGGCCGAGACAGGCGTTTTTTGATCCGGGATCAGCGCGCCGAGCCAATATTTGTCGGTGAAACCAAGCCAGCCGCCCGTGCTGCTGAACGATGCTTCACCCTTATTTTCTTCGACATCGACATAGCCCCAGTCATAATTGGGCTTGTCATCGAAAACGCCCATGGGGCCGATGTGGATGTGCGTGAATATCGATCCACCTGAGGTCGCGTCGGCGGGCTTACCCGTGCGGCTGAGCAACGCGAAGTTGGCGATTTCGGCAGGGGTCGTGGCATTATTGGTGAAGCGCTGCTTTGCCGTAATCATGAAATTTTCGTCAATCGACAGAGCGATTTCAAACGTCTGACTTTGCGCGTTGGTCCAGCTTAAGGTCACAGGCGTTGACGGCGTTAGCTTATTGCCGCTTGGCGTCCACACGGTTTTGTCGTCTGGCGCTATGATGCCTGTTCCGGCCCAGCCAAAGCGGGCGAAATAGGCGTTTTTGGTTCCAGATGGCGCAAAAAGGCGAACGGGGGGCGAATCCTTGGCAAGCTCGGTACGGTGGGTCAGCAACACGAGGTCGTCGATTTTCGCGCCCTCAAGATTGATCGAGCCTTTCAGCTTTGGCGTTTCGACCATGATGCGGGCCGAAGATTGCAGCGCATTGCCCAATGGAACGGCCTGCGCCTTGGCGGGTGCGGCTTCGACAGACACGTCAGACGTTGCCGCACCTGCGGGATTGGCCGTCGATGCGGCTGTGCTGGTCACAGGCGCTGGTGTGGGGAAGAAATAGCTGGCGACATAGGGCCAACCGAACAGGATGAGACCAGTCAGCAATACTGCAAATATCAGGTTGCGTTTATCGTCCACGTCTAAAATTCCCCGTTAATCCGTAAGTTGAGCGTCATGGCACAGGATCATATCCGTGCCCACCCCAAGGTTGGCAGCGCAATAGCCGTTTGATGGCCAGCCAGCCACCCTTAATTGCGCCATATTTTTGTAGCGCCGTAATCGCATATGCCGAACAGCTTGGGCTATATCGGCACGTCGGCGGCAAAACACGCGATGGCCCCATCTGCCAGGCCCGTGCGACAAGGATGAAGAGCTTTGCGATCATGGGGAGGATAATGTTTCCATCATCAGCCGCATAACTTCCCCAGCGCCTTGACCATGTCGCTGCGCAATGCGCCAAAGTCCCGCTCGATCCCGCTGTCGCGGCCAATCAGGATGTGATCTGCGCCCGCCTTGCCATTTTGTCCGAGCATTTCCTGCGCGAGCGCGCGAAAGCGGCGGCGCATGCGGTTGCGGACGACGGCGTTGCCGACTTTCTTGGTAATGGTAATGCCCAACCGAATCTCGGTGCTTTCATCCTGCCTGTCTTTCACAAGCAAAACAAAACCGGGAGTTGCATATCGCTTCCCCCGGTTAGCGGCCAAGAAATCCGGCCTTTTTTTGATGACGCTATAACCGCGCATGTCGCGGTTCGCCTGCTCGCTTATTAAGCCGACAGCTTCTTGCGGCCGCGTGCGCGACGTGCGTTCAGTATGTTGCGGCCAGCAGCAGTTGACATACGGAGACGAAAACCGTGGCGACGGGCACGCACGAGATTGCTCGGCTGAAAAGTGCGCTTCATGACTGTAATCCTTAAATTTTTTGCGTCTTGTTATGAAAATGGTCGCCGAATCTGCGCAACGACCTTCTCTGTTGCTGTGGCCGATACGGTCAGGATGGTTAAAAGTCAACACGGGTCAGGGCATTTTCATGTCTATGTCGTCGCGACGGAACAGGTGCAGGAAATCGCCTTTGACGTCGGGAAAGGGCGGACGGCCTTTGACCTTGTTGCGCCGCAATGCCCAATTTGCCCAGCGGGCATATTCGGGATGTTGCTTTGAAAGCCGCGAATATCGCTTCTTTGCCCAACGCGAATGTTTAAGGATGACGCCGAGCCCGATGATAAACAGCAATAGTCCGCCTGGACCTGGAAGCCAGCTCACAAGAGGCACCGCAACGATCAGCGCCCAACCCAAAATGACCATCGACCAGCGATAGGCTGGCGTATCGCTCCAGTTTTTTCGTTTCGAGCGGTGCATATGCGTCATGTGGGATAAAGGAACCGGTGTTGCAAGTTCATGTCAGCTCCAAGCCGTTTCCGCAGAAATAAAAAATCTTTAGCATTGTCCGTAATTGCCAGCATGTATTCATGTTTTTGCCGTAATAAGGCTGTATGACCGTTTCTTATTGTTTATGATGAAAGCCTGATGACAAAAGCCCTCTCCCACCTTCACCGCATAGGCGTGCTGCCTGCTGACATCGATTTCATGGGGCATGTGAACAATGCGCGCTATCTGAACTGGGTTCAAGATGCGGTTCTGGCGCATTGGAACAAGCTTGCCCCGCCGGAGACGGCAGCGAAATATCTTTGGGTCGCGCTCAAACATGAAATCACATATCGCAAGCCGGCATTTCTGAATGATGAGGTGATTGCATCGGTTGTGCTGGAAAAGGTGCAAGGGGCGCGGTCATTTTACGATACGGTGATCAAGCGTGGCGAAGAAGTTCTTGCCGAGGTAAAGTCGAGCTGGTGCTGTGTTGATGCAAAAACGCTGCGGCCTGCGCGCATTGCGACCGATGTTCAGGCGTATTTTTTCAGTCGGGATTGATTTTGGATTGGCGGTGCGGCGTTTCATCCTGAAACAAGTTCAGGATGACGGGACTCTGTAAGTTCAGGATGACCTACTTCAAATACTGAAAGTCCTCAGAAAATAGGATCGTCCGCACCGTCGCCTATCGGCGTCACGGCGTTGTGTAACCCACATTCAACCTTGTCCCAGCCCTTCCAACGGCCCGAGCGTGGGTCTTCGCCTGGTGCAACTTTGGTGGTGCAGGGGGAGCAGCCGATTGATGGATAGCCAAGCTTTACCAAGGGATGTGCGGGCAAGGCATGCTCGACCATATAAGCGTCGATTTTGGCTTGGTCCCAATCGGTGAGCGGATTGACTTTCAAACGGCCATTTTCGATTTCGAACCGGGGCAGCGCACGGCGGGTTGATGATTGAAACGCTTTGCGCCCGGTAAACTGTGCATCAAAGCCGGTCAAAACAGCATTCAATGGCAGCACTTTGCGGATTTCGCAGCAACCATCGGGGTCATATGACCAACGCAGGCCAGTTTCGTCCTTTTGCTGGAGCAAAATAGGGTCAGGGGTCAGGATACGTAGATCCAACAAGCCAAGCTTGGAACGAAGTTCCTCCCGATAATTAATCGTCTCGGGAAAATGCTTGCCCGTGTCCAAGAACAAGACGGGTATAGTCGGGTCAATGCTTGCAATGAGGTGCAGCAAAACCGCGCTCTCCGCGCCAAAGCTGGAGACCACAGCCGCATCGCCCAACATGTTCTCGCGCAACAAGATCGTCAGCATCTCAATCGTATCACAGCCCCGGAACATGTTATTCAGGCGCACCGCGTCGCCGTCTGTATAACGCGGGGCAGTGTTGATACGATCGGCGATGCGGACCTCATTACCCATGGCGTAGCTTCCAAATAGGCACCACGGCATCAGCAGCCCCTTGATACGCATGGTCATAATGCGCCAGCGCGCGCGCGACGGCATCGGGGTTTAAGGAGGATTCAGGGGCGAAACTGTCAAAGCCGCAGCGGCGCATGAACGCAATCTGATCAACCAACACGTCACCTTGGGCGCGCAATTCGCCCTGATACCCGGCCTCGCGCAATATGCGCGCGGCGCTATAGCCCCTGCCATCGCGATATTTGGGGAAAGCAACTTCGATCAGCGTCAGCCGGTCAAGGAAAGGAATTAAAGCGCGGGCATCATCATCGGGTTCCAACCGGACGGCGGTCGCGTTGGATTGGTCCAGAAACGCATCCAGCGTTACCGACGGCTGTTCCGTGACCTCATCGGTGCGATAACGAAACTCAACCATAAATTGCCTCCTTA
This sequence comes from Sphingorhabdus sp., assembly GCF_023910635.1. Classification (GTDB taxonomy): domain Bacteria; phylum Pseudomonadota; class Alphaproteobacteria; order Sphingomonadales; family Sphingomonadaceae; genus Sphingorhabdus_B. Next base: position 58,479 of record NZ_JAAVVZ010000013.1, read on the forward strand.
AAGGGTTCGAGGCCGACACGGCGATAGGTGTCGAGGAAACGTTCATCACCCTCCCGCAGTGCCTTGTAGACTTCCGTCGCCTTTTCTACTGCATCGACAACGCCATCTTCGTCAAAGCCGGGTCCAATGATCTTCCCGATGCTGACGTCTTCCGCGCCAGAGCCGCCAAAAGTAAGCTGGTAATTTTCCACGCCTTTCTTATCGACGCCCAATATGCCGATATGCCCTGCATGATGATGTCCGCAGGCATTGATGCAGCCCGAAATTTTAAGCTTCAGCTCGCCCAAATCGCGCTGCCGGTCCATGTCGGCAAAACGTGTCGCAATTTTCTGCGCGACGGGGATGGAACGCGCGTTGGCAAGGCTGCAATAATCAAGGCCGGGGCAGGCGATGATATCGCTGATCAGGTCAAGATTGGCGTCGGCCAACGCGGCATCGCGCAACGCGTGCCACACGGCATAGAGGTCGCGCTTTGCCACATAAGGCAGGACGATGTTCTGCGCATGCGTGACGCGCAATTCGTCAAAGCTGTATTTTTCGGCCAAGTCAGCCATGACATCAATTTGAGCCGACGTCGCGTCGCCCGGAATGCCACCAATAGGCTTCAAGCTGATGTTGACGATGGCATAGCCAGCTTGCTTGTGCGGCTTTACATTCTGATCGAGCCAGACGGCAAAATCGGGATCAGTGCGGTCGGGTTCTACGTTTGCGGCATCATAAGCCGGCGGCGCAAAAAAGGCAGCTATGCGTTCCAACTCAGCCAAAGGCGGGTCGATGCCCAATGTTTTGACATGCGCAAATTCCGTTGCGACCTGACGGCGATATGCGTCCGCGCCGATTTCATGGATCAGGATCTTGATCCGCGCTTTGTAGATATTGTCGCGCCGTCCGTAGCGGTTGTAGACGCGCAGACAGGCCTCAAGATAGCTCAACAGATCATCCGCTTTCACAAAGGGATTGATCTCAGGCGCGATCATCGGCGTCCGGCCCATGCCGCCGCCGACAAATACCCGCGCGCCCAATGCGCCATCTTGGCGGATCAGCTCAAGCCCGATGTCGTGTAAACGCATGGCTGCGCGGTCCTCAGGTGACGCAATCACGGCGATTTTGAACTTGCGGGGTAGGTAGCTGAATTCCGGATGGAAGGTTGACCATTGGCGCAGCAATTCGGCCCAAGGACGCGGGTCTGTGACTTCGTCCGCCGCAGCGCCCGCATATTGGTCCGACGAAATGTTGCGGATGCAATTGCCACTTGTTTGAATGGCATGCATTTCGACGGTGGCCAGCTCTTCTAGGATATCGGCACAGTCTTCCAGTTTGATCCAGTTATACTGAATATTCTGGCGCGTGGTGAAATGGCCATAATCGCGGTCATATGTGCGCGCGATATGCGCCAGCATCCGCATCTGCCGTGAATCGAGCGTGCCATAAGGAATGGCAACGCGCAGCATATAGGCATGCAATTGCAGATAGAGGCCGTTCATCAACCGCAGGGGTTTAAACTGGTCTTCCGTCATTTCTCCGGCAATGCGGCGGGTTATTTGGTCACGAAATTCGGCAACGCGCGCGTCCACCATCGCTTGGTCATAAGTGTCATATGTATACATGTCAGATTATCCAGTCGCCAGCCGCAGGATCGGCAGGCTTGAGTGTGAGGTCAGTGCGGACGGTTGGTCCCAGCGCGCGAATACGGTCCTTAATATGTGCCGGGCGCGGGCCATCTTCGGTTGGCAGCGCGTCAATAATGTACGGCGCGTTGACGCGGCGTGCGCCTTCTTCGGCGTGGAGTATTGCCTCGCCATGTTCGCCAACATCGGCGGCATCTTCGACATGGATGGACCAGCCATTGCCCGTCCACCAGGTTACAGCGCCAGACCCCAAATCATTTCCCGTCAGTAATTTCACGTAATTTTCTCCGCCTGTTTGGCAAAATGGAACAACCGGTCTTCGGCATTGGATTTCAGGACGACATCGCCGACAATGATGATGGCGGGCGAAACAACGCCTTCACGCGCGATCATGTCGCCAAGGTCGGTTAGTATTGTCCGCATGGCGCGCGCATCGGGCCGTGTGGCGCGCTCCAGCACCGCGACAGGCGTATCGGGTGAAAGGCCATCGCAGATGAGCTTTTCGGTAATGTCCGCCGCCGTGGCGATGCCCATATAGATAACCAAGGTGCGGCCTTTACCCGCAAGGCCCGCCCAATTCTGGTCGGTCAGGCCCTTGCACTGGCCAGCGACGAAAGTCACGGCGCTGGCGGCATCACGGTGTGTCAGCGGCAACATACTGGCTGCTGCACCGCCCATCGCGGCAGAGATACCGGGAACGACCTCCACATCGATGCCAGCGTCGCGGCAGGCTTCCGCCTCTTCACCGCCGCGTCCGAAAATAAACGGGTCGCCGCCCTTTAACCGCACGACCCTGTGGCCAGCCAGCGCCTCGCGCACGAGGATGTCGTTGATGCCGTCTTGCGGGACCGAATGGCGGGAGCGGCTTTTGGCGACGGAAATCAGCCGTGCGGCGGGATTGATGAGCGCCATGATCGCGTCATCGACAAGGCCATCATGCACGACAACGTCCGCGCTCGAAATCAACCGTACGGCCTTAACGGTCAGAAGTTCGGGGTCACCGGGGCCAGCGCCCACCAAATATACGCGTGCTTGTTCCATCTTGCGATCATGGGCAAATGCGCCGCACGCATCAAATCAGGATAAGTTGGCCAAGGCTTAGAAGAACTTTAGCGTATCATTTTGTCGTTACTAATTCGGCGCCATATGGGCTTGCCCCATCTCCCGAATATCAAGGATTTTGCGCTCCAACATTTGCCAGTCATCCTTTTGGGATATGGCCTGCCAGATATCTTCCACCTCGTTGATTAACATCGAACATATCGCGCCCTTCGCCCAATAATCGTGGCGGTCCCCTTTCACGGGCGCGTAATCACGCAGCAAAGCTGCAAATGCGGCCTCATATTCGCCGGGGGCTTCGCCCGCGTCCGCGTTGCCATAACGATAGCGGTAGAAGAATTGATCGATTGCAATTTTCTCGCGCGACATCGCGCGTTCGGCGGCTTCGACCAATTGCCTGTCCAATGCCTCTCCGCGCGATGCGACTCCCAACCGCCACAAAAAACGCCGGATGACCGCTTGCTGATACAGGCCGGGAAAACGCTCCAGCGCCGCAATCAACGGGGGCGCATCCGACAATAGGCGCAGCGCAACTGCCAACTGCCCCAAGTTCCAATGCAGCGCTTCGGTCTGTCTGCCAAATGCGTAAAGGCCAGATTCGTCGAAATAGGCCGCCGTGAATTGCGGGTCCCAATATTCGGTGAAGCGCCATGGCCCATAATCGAAGCTTTCACCGGTAATATTGATATTGTCGGTATTGAGCACGCCATGGACAAAGCCCGCGACCATGTATGACGCCGCAAGATCCGCGACCCGTTCCACCGCCAGCTCAAGCAATTGGGCCGCAGGATTTTCCGTTGCGGCAACATCGTAGAGCTGCGTCAGGCAATAAGCGATAAGCTCCTCCATAAACGCAGCATCGCCTTCGGCGGCGACACGTTGGAAGCTGCCAATGCGGATATGGCTATGGCTTAATCGGACCATGACGGCGGACCTTGTGGGCGATGGTTCATCGCCGCGCATCAATTCTTCGCCGGTTTCAATGATCGAAAATGTTTTGGAGGTGTTGACGCCAAGTGCCTCCAGCATTTCGGTTGCCAATATCTCGCGCACCCCACCTTTTAGCGTCAAACGGCCATCACCACGCCGGCTATAAGGCGTGGTCCCCGACCCCTTGGTGGCCAGATCAAGCAAGCGGCCGTCGCCATCGCGCATCTGCGCAAACAGGAAACCGCGGCCGTCACCAATATCGGGATTATAGACGCGAAATTGGTGGCCATGATATCGCAAAGCCAGCGGTTTAGGCATATTGTCGGGCAGCGGTTCGAAGCGGCCAAAGTGGCGGACCCAGGCGGCGTCGTCATAGTCGGCGAGGCCAATTGTCGCCGCCCAACGATCATTCCGAAAGCGCAAGACCGTCTCCGGAAAATGCGCAGGCCGGACGGCGTCACCAATTTTCGCGCCAAGACTGGCGATTTTTGGATCAGGACGGTAGGGGGAAGGGACAGGTTTCATGTTCATCTAACGCATCTGGGCGGTGCATAATAGAAAGGCAAGTATGGCGGCGGTTCGCATCCTGCATTTGCATAGCAGCTTTGATTTAGGTGATCAGGAATCGCGCACGGTTCGCCTGATGAACCATTTTGGCAATCAAGCCGAACATACGGTTTTGTCGGCTGTTCGCGATGCCTTTGGCGCGGCGGACATGATTGATCGGCGGGTGAAGGTCAGCTTTCCCAAAGACGCAGCGCCTGCGCTCGCCGGAATGCCCGGCATGGGCCGCTATCGCCGCTTGGCCAGCTATATGAAGAAATTTCACCTCGTGCTCAGTTACAATTTCGGTGCGATAGACGGGGTCATGGCGCATACCTTGTTTACACGCAGCATGAAATTGCCGCCGTTGATTCATCATGAGGACGGATTTGAGCATGATGAGGTTGATCGGCTGAAATGGAACCGCAATTGGTTCCGCAATATTGCGCTGCAACGGTCTGACGCGCTTGTCGTGCCATCCAAAACGCTTGAACATATTGCCCGCAATGTCTGGCATCAGCCGCTGGAAAAAATCGCCCGCTTTCCCAACGGGATTGATACCGAACATTATAACCGCCGTCCGCAACGCGGCTCTTTTCCGGGGTTCCAAAAACGGGACGGCGACATTGTTGTCGGCACGATTGCCGATCTGCGCACCGTTAAGAATGTGCCCCGGCTATTGCGCGCGGTCGCGGCGGCTGGCCCGAATATCCGGCTTGCCATTGTCGGCGAAGGGCCGGATCGCGATGTGATTATATCGGAGGCAAAGCGGCTTGGTATCGCCGACCGCGTGATGATGCCTGGATATTTGCGTGACCCGGCGCGCTACATTCGGCTTTTCGACATTTTTGCTTTGTCCTCGGATAGCGAACAATATCCCGTTTCATTGGTTGAAGCGATGACCAGCGCGCTGCCCATTGTGTCGACGGACGTAGGCGATGTCCGCACTATTGTTGCGCGCGAGAACCGGCCCTTTATCGTTGCACGCGCTGATGAGGACGCGCTGGCTTTGGCTATCGCTAGCTTGGCAAAAGATGCGGCACTGCGTGAAACATTGGGCGCTGCAAACCGCTTATTGGCCTGTTCTCAATATGATGAGGAAACGATGTTCGCGCGGTATCGGCAGCTTTATGGTTCTGCCATGAAACGCGCTGATTTTGCGCGACAAAGCTAGATATTTACGATAGCGCAAAATGAGAGAAGCGCACGAAACTGTGCTTTGACGCGCATTTTAGGGGTAGTATTTGTGTTCAAGGGTCTGAAACCCATTATCTATGGTGGCCGCGAAGTATGGCCATTGGTCGAAGGCGGCAAGGGCGTTGCGGCGACCAATCATGCAAGTTCTGGCGCGTGGGCGGCGGCGGGCGGCATCGGCACAGTATCGGCGGTAAATGCCGATAGCTATGATGAAAATGGCGACATGATCCCGCAAGTCTTCCTCGGCAAAACGCGTGCCGAACGGCATGAAGAACTGGTCGAATATGGCATTCGCGGCGGCATCGCGCAGGTGAAGCTTGCGCATGAAATTTCCAATGGGCGCGGCGCCATTAATATCAACGTGCTGTGGGAAATGGGCGGTGCCCAGCGCATCTTGCACGGCATTCTTGAAGCGACCAAGGGCATGGTGACAGGCGTCACCTGCGGCGCTGGCATGCCGTACAAGCTATCCGAAATTGCCGCGCAATATGGCGTCTATTATCTTCCCATCGTCAGCTCCGCGCGCGCGTTCCGCGCCTTGTGGAAGCGTGCCTATCACAAGGTGCCGGAATGGCTTGGTGCGGTAGTCTATGAAGATCCATGGCTTGCCGGTGGCCATAATGGCCTGTCCAATGCCGAAGACCCACGATCCCCCGAAGACCCTTATCCCCGCGTAAAGGCGCTGCGCGATGTCATGCGCGTTGAAGGCATTTCGGATGATGTGCCCATCGTCATGGCCGGTGGCGTCTGGTTCTTGCGCGACTGGAACGATTGGATTGATAACCCCGAACTGGGGCAGATTGCGTTCCAATTGGGCACACGTCCGCTGTTGACGCAAGAAAGCCCCATCCCCGCCGGTTGGAAAGACGCGCTGACGAAAATTCCGGAAGACGGCGTGCTGTTGCATCAATTTTCGCCAACGGGTTTTTACTCCAGCGCGGTCATCAACCCGTTTCTTTTGGAGCTTCAGGCGCGATCGGAACGTCAAATTCCGTTTGTGCAGGCCGCCGACGCGGAACACACGGCGCAATTGGATGTCGGCGTGAAGGGTAAGAATTTCTGGGTGACCCAAGCTGACCTGATGAAGGCCCGCGAATGCCATGCGCGCGGGTTTACCGTTGCGTTGAAAACGCCGGATAACTCGCTTGTGTTCGTGACACCGTCATCGGGTGAAGCGATCCGGAAGGATCAAAAGGACTGCATGGGGTGCTTGTCGCATTGCGGTTTTTCGTCGTGGAAGGACCATGACAATAACTCCACAGGCCGCCTTGCCGACCCGCGCAGCTTTTGCATTCAAAAGGCGCTGCAGAACATCGCCCATGGCGCGCCCATTGACGAAAATCTGATGTTCGCCGGACACAGCGCCTATCTGTTCGGGAAAGATCCGTTTTATTCAAACGGCTTTGTCCCGACGGTGCAGCAATTGATGGACCGTATCCTTACGGGCGATTGATGTGGGTGATGTCAGGCCCAAGGGGTCATAGCGCAGGGCTATTGCGGGGATGACGGGGCTGTTGGCTGGATTCCCAAAAAAGCAATTGACCAACGTTCTTCTTTTGTTCATAAAAGTTGCGAATCTAATTAGGCTGCAACCGAAGTCAGGAATTTGAGATGCTTAAACTTTTGGAGCGCTATAATGTTGATGAATCAGCAATTGAAACGTTAGTTGAACGTCATAAAACATTATCTGTTGTTTCGATGTTCTCTGGCTGCGGTGGCATGGATTTAGGTTTTTTGGGTGGTTTTTCTACACTTGGTACCATCTACCCTAAAAATCGATATCAGATTATTTGGGCAAATGATTTCAATCAAGCAGCGTGTAGAACTTACCGTGCTAATTTAGGGCATGATGTACACGTTGGTAGTATCTGGGATGTTATGCATAGCTTACCCGTGGCTGACGATGTGGACGTAGTCATCGGTGGGTTTCCGTGCCAAGATATTTCTGTAAACGGAAAACGCCGGGGCATATCGGGAAATCGAAGCGGACTTTATAGGGCAATGGTTGAGGTGGTTAAGCGTGTCAAACCGAAGGCCTTTGTTGCTGAAAACGTGAAGGGGCTTCTGATGAAGCATAATCACGGATCGCTTGAAATAGTGATGAATGATTTTCGTGAACTGGGCTATGATGTTTCCTACCACCTATATCATGCAGCCGACTATGGGGTTCCGCAAAGCCGAGAACGGGTATTTATCGTTGGGGTGAAATCTGGTTTGGGCTGCTTTACGCCTCCCGTGCCATCCCATAGTCCCGAACAGTGGATTTCAGCCAGTCAGGCGTTATCAGATTTGGAAGACGTTGCCGAGACCGAGGCATTTAATCATGTCTGGAGCAAAGCGAAACGGAGTGGAGAGCAGGGAAATCGAAAGTTAAAGCCGGATCGTGTTGCTTATACGATTCGTGCCGAATGCCACGGAAATATTCAATATCACTACAATCTTGATCGGCGAATTTCGATGCGGGAAGCTGCTCGTATCCAATCATTTCCAGACAATTTTATTTTTCATTCCAAGATTAGGGAGACTGAGCGGCAGGTCGGTAACGCCGTGCCGCCGGTTTTGGCTTGGCACGTAGCGCGTAGGCTTGCAGAGGTCATTTGAGCAATGGACCGTTTACAGCTATTGGCGATAATCAGTCGATTCTATGGAGATGATTTCCTTTGTCGCTTTCTGATTTTGAGATATTCCTTGATTTGATTGTCGAATCTTTAAGGGCGGACGCCAAAAGTTCAGGATTTTCTAGCCCTAAAGCATTTGAAATTCGAATTCGGGAAACGATTAATGCTTTGGGTGGGTTTAATGGAATATTATTAGATCATGACGTCCATCCGCACGTTTTTCCTGATATTTGCCTTGATGAAATTGGAATCGAGGTAAAATTTTCTGAAAAAGATACTTGGCGAAGTGTTGCTAATAGTGTTTTTGAAAGCACAAGGAGCGCTTCCGTCAACAACATCTATGTCGTTTTTGGTAAAATGGGAGGTGAACCCGACGTAAAATGGGCGCGATATGAAGATTGTGTTATGCACGTTCGCACCTCCCACGTTCCTCGGTTTGAGCTTGAGATAGGGAGTAGCGACGCAATTTTTAGGAAGTTTGGTGTTTCTTACGCTGAGTTTCAACAGCTCGATCAACATTCAAAGATGGAATATGTGCGCACATATGCACGCAGTCGACTCAAGCAGGGTGAGCGTCTTTGGTGGCTCGAAAGTTCCGCAGATGAAGACGGTCACAGCCTTCCTATCCAAGCGCGACTATATACATCCTTGTCCCCGCCGGAAAAACGAAAGCTGCGGGCTGAAGCTGTGCTCCTTTGTCCTAGCGTCGTAAAGGGTGGACGCACTAAGGACAAATATGATGATGTGGTTCTATATGCATTAACGTACCGAGGGGTGTTATGCCACCAAGCTAGAGATTTATTTTCAGCAGGCAGTGTCGCTGGTAGAGAAAGAGGCGGAAATTACATCCAACGAAGCCTGATAGATATCCAAACGGAAATGCGCCAAGCTGCTTTCGAGCTGGAAGATGCGCTGTTTGTCGAGTATTGGGGCTCATCCTGTCCGCCAAGCGAGCGCATCACAAAATGGCTGGAATTGGCTGATGCTGCCTGCTCCGACTGGGTTCCGTCGGCCAACATGTTTTTGCAATCACGGTGACAAATGCGTCATCCCCGAAATAGCTTTGCTTCGCGTCCGCCTTTGCATTGCTGCGTAACATGATGCGAAGTCCCCCGATCAAATGTGACGAAAACTCATGCGATAAGAGCGGGTTAACGAAATTCCGATGAATGTCAATTTTGGGGTTAATGCACCTGTCCCCTAATTATGGGAATGACGCAGCTGTTAGCGCAATTCCTTTAGTCGATGCGGAAGATATTGAAGTGGCGCAGCACCCGTCGCCCCAGCGCAGGCTGGGGCCTATCACGCCTGTCAGTCTCCCCATACACACGTGATAGGCACCAGCCTTCGCTGGTGCGACGGCGTTTTGTGCTGAACGGGTTATTTCGGGGATGACGGGCCTGTTAGTGGAATTCCCGGTTGAGCCAACACCTACTTCGCGCCTTCGCGCCTTTGCGTGATAAAAAAATGTACGGGCCGAAGGGCGATAGCTCAGCGTGATGCCTGACCAATTGACCGGTCCCCCTCACCAACTACGCCTAGGCCACTTCGCGGCCAAGGCTTCGTATCAGTTTGCAATGGGCAGGTCGAAGATGCCCCCAGCATCTTCTGTGGAATGCCGGGGGCATTCCACACCTGACCATTACAAACTCCCGCAAGGGGAGAGGGGAATTCCGGTGACAATTGCGTCATCCCCCGAAATAGCTTTTTACTATGACGGGTCGGGCCAACACCTTCTTCTTGTCTTCGCGTCTTTGTGCGAGATTATATTGGCGCAGGGTTTCGACCGGGTATGACCGCGAGATTGCGACAACCGGCGGGTGCCCCTCCAATATGCTTCGCATGGTCCCGCTGTTGCTCCGCAACGCCTAAGGCTCCCCCGTGCCGGGAAGGAATTACGCTGCCAAATCCTCCCCAGAATAAGGAGGGGGACCATGCGAAGCATGGGGGAGGGGCACGCTCTGGCTATCCTGACCTTCTGGCGTGGTGATATCCTGAACGTGCCCCTCCACCGTCTGCGACGGTCCCGCTGTTGCTCCGCAACGCCTACGGCTCCCCCGTACCGGGGAGGAGTTATTTCGCCGTCAATTACCGTCACAGGTGCGTCATCCCCCGAAATAATCTTGCTGCGTTGCATATTGCGAAATCAAGCCCCTCCCCTTCAGGCGTGGAGGGACCAGTCCTGGGGACTGGTCCGAGAGGCTCCACGGGGTTGGGGTGGGGTAGATAGCTTTGCGCAACGCCGATGGACCCCACCCCCTTCCCCTCCCCTGAAGGGGAGGGGTGATTTAGACAATTCCGGTAACAATCGCGATAACCCCTAAACAGCTTTCGCTTGCAATGTAGGATTTGGTTTGAGATTCTGTCCGTAACGCCAGCACCTGCGGCGGGACCGGCTCTTTGAATGTGTTGAACCCCAGCCCTGCTTTCATACCCGGTAAGCCAGCTTCGCAAAGTGGCGGTAAGTTTACAGAAATACCCCGTTTTGCGCATAAGTTTGTAAACTTAGGCACCGAAATTACCGAATTACCGTGAAAATCACCTTATCCCCATCATACCCGAACCGCGTGATGCCAGATGCGCCGCCGCTGGTTTCTTAGAGGCGCCGCTTCGTTTATTGCCAGCCTTCCAAGACTTGGTCTGGCGGTCTGTGGCCGTCTGCCCACATGCGGATGTTTGCAATCACGCGCTCGCCCGACGCCTCTCGCCCTTCAAAGGTCGCGCTGCCCAAATGGGGGAGCAATACGACATTGGGAATGTTGAACAGCCGCGAGTCCACCGCTGGCTCATGCGTATAGACATCCAACCCGGCGCCTGCGATGCGGCCCGTTTCCAAGGCATCAATCAACGCATCCTCGTCAATCAACTCCCCGCGCGAGCTGTTGATGATATAGGCGTCCGTTTTCATCTGCGCGATGCGGTGGGCGTTGATGATCTTGTCGGTTTCTGCCGTTAACGGGCAATGCAGGGTGATAATGTCCGACCGCGCCATAAGCCGGTCAATGTCGGGTTCAAAGACGATGCCCAATTCATCCTCGACGCTTGCGGGAAGGCGGTGGCGCTTGTTGTAGATTATGGTGAGGCCAAAGGCCCTTGCGCGCATCGCCACAGCTTCGCCAATACGGCCAAGCCCGATAATGCCCAATGTCTTGCCGCCAATCCGGTGGCCAAGCATGCCCGTTGGGCTCCAGCCGCGCCATTCGCCGTTGCGCATAACACGCTGCCCTTCGCCAAGGCGGCGGGGGACGTTGAGGATGAGCGCCATCGTCAGGTCGGCGGTATCGTCGGTGAACACGCCGGGCGTGTTGGTGACCATGATGCCCTTCGCCTTTGCGGCGGCCAGGTCGATATGGTTGACGCCTGCGCCATAGCTGGCGATCAGCTTGAGCCGGGGCGGGGCGGCGGCGATGAGTTCTGCATCGATGCTGTCGGTGACCGTGGGCACAAGCACGTCGCAATCGGCCATCGCGGCGACCAATGCGTCACGGCTTAATGGGGTGTCGTCGGTGTTGAATTCTGCGTCGAATAACTCCGCCATGCGTTTTTCCACCGCAGGCAACAAACTGCGTGTAACGCGGATGGATGGACGTTCGATGCGGCTAAGTTCTGGCATAGGCTGACTAAAGCCGAATTTGTGGCTAGGTCAAGACAGGATGGTTGCACTCCCCGCAACGCTTGCCGTATAAGATGCAAACGATGGTAAATAATATGCCCAAACAGAACAATTCGATAGTGCGTTATGGCGCAGTGGCGCTTGCGCTTTTGGGTACGGTGTCTGCCGTTGGACAGACGCAGCGACAGCCGCCTTATTGGGCGTCGATACAAAAGCCAGAAGCCCGCATGCGCACCGGGCCCAGCACTGAATTTCCAGTGACATGGGTGTACAAAAGACAGAATTTGCCGGTGAAAGTCGTCGCGGTCCACAGCGTCTGGCGCAAGGTCGAGGACCCCGATGGGGAACAAGGCTGGCTGCACGTCCGGCTTTTAAGCCCCCAGCGGACCGCCATCGTTATTGGTAAGGACAACGGCGCATTGCGGGACTCGCCGCAAGCCAGCGCGCATATTTCATGGCGCGTTGAACCCGGTGTGGTCGGAATCATTGAGGAATGCGAAAAGGGCTATTGCCGTTTTGAAACCAATGGTCGGTACGGTTATATCGAAACGGCGCGTATTTGGGGCGATGAAGCGCCCTAAGGCGTGAAGTTTACGCTTCGACGCGTTCTGCGAGAACCGTCAGGCCGCCCGCATTCACCTCGGCAAAACCACCTGCGATCATAAGGCGCTCCGGCGTTGCGCCTTGCGTCTTGTAAATCTCCAGCGCGGCGTCGTTGCGCAATGTGCTCATCATCGGGCTATGGCCCTCCAACACGCCGAAATCGCCATCCATGCCCGGAACGACGACCATATAGACATCGTCCGAGCGATAGAGCTTCTCAGGGGTTACGAGTTCGAAGTGTAATGGCATCAGTCTTTTCCCAACCTTCCCCTCTCCTTTGGGAGAGGGTTGTGAAGACTTAGCGCCGTAGCTTTCGCGAAGGCGGTTAGTCGTAGCTGGGTGAGGGGGAGTGCCCAATCGTCAGGGCTGAGCCCCTCATCCAACTTCGCCTAAGCTGCTACACAGCTAAGGCTTCGTATCCTTCTCCCAAGGGGAGAAGGTAAATGCTTACGCCGCTTCCGCAGCCATCTTGGCTGCTTTGGCAACCGCTTCTTCGATTCCGCCAACCATGTAGAAGGCGGCTTCGGGAAGATGGTCATATTCGCCGTCAACGACTGCCTTAAACGATTTCACGGTATCTTCGACCTGAACAAACTTGCCGGAGATGCCGGTGAAGACTTCGGCAACATGGAAAGGCTGCGACAAGAAACGCTGAATCTTACGTGCGCGGGTTACGGTCAATTTGTCGTCTTCCGACAATTCGTCCATGCCCAAAATCGCGATGATGTCTTGCAACGACTTATATTTTTGCAGCGTTTCTTGAACGCGGCGGGCGGTGTCATAATGCTCTTGGCCAACAACGGCTGGTGTCAAAACGCGGCTAACCGAGTCAAGCGGGTCAACGGCTGGATAAATGCCAAGCTCCGAAATCGCACGGTTCAGCGTGGTCGTTGCGTCCAAGTGGGCAAAGGACGCGGCTGGTGCAGGGTCGGTCAAGTCATCTGCGGGAACATAAATCGCCTGAACCGAGGTAATCGAACCCTTGGTGGTTGATGTAATACGTTCCTGCAACTGGCCCATGTCGGTTGCCAATGTTGGCTGATAACCCACAGCCGAAGGAATACGGCCCAAAAGTGCGGAAACTTCGGAACCGGCCTGCGTGAAGCGGAAGATGTTGTCGACGAAGAACAGAACGTCTTGGCCTTCTTCATCGCGGAAATATTCCGCCATGGTCAGACCCGAAAGCGCAACGCGGGCACGGGCACCGGGAGGCTCGTTCATTTGACCGAAGACCAATGCAACCTTTGAGCCTTCTGGGGTTGGGTTGCCGTCGGCGTCCTTGGCGATAACGCCAGCGTCGAGGAATTCGTGATACAGATCGTTCCCTTCGCGGGTACGCTCACCCACGCCAGCAAACACCGAAACGCCGCCATGGCCCTTTGCGATGTTGTTGATCAGTTCCTGAATGAGAACGGTTTTGCCAACGCCAGCGCCGCCGAACAGGCCGATCTTGCCGCCCTTTGCATAAGGCGCGAGCAGGTCGATGACCTTGATCCCGGTGACGAGGATTTCGGCCTCGGTCGACTGGTCAGTGAACAATGGCGCTTCTGCGTGGATCGGGTTGGACTTTGCCGCGCCAACGGGGCCACGTTCGTCAATGGGTTCGCCAATCACGTTCATGATGCGGCCAAGCGTCATCGGACCAACGGGCACAGAAATCTGCGCGCCGGTGTCGCGGACTGGCTGACCACGGGTCAGGCCTTCGGTCGCGTCCATGGCGATGGTGCGGACGGTGTTTTCGCCGAGATGCTGCGCCACTTCGAGGACCAAGCGGTTGCCGTTATTGTCGGTTTCAAGCGCCGACAAAATCGATGGCAATTGGCCGGTGAAGGTCACATCGACAACAGCGCCGATGATCTGGCTGATACGGCCAGTCGCGCCAGCAACGTTGATGGCGGTCTGGCCTGAACCAGCCTTGGGGGCGGGAGCCTTAGTTGCTGCGGCCTTTTTCACAGGCGCCTTTTTGGCGGCTGCGGCGGGTGCTGCGGCCTTTGGAGCGGCGGTCTTCTTCGGGGCGGTTGCCATTTCTTCTTCCTTGCCTTTGGATGTCGTTAAAGCGCTTCTGCGCCTGCGTTTATTCTGTTGCTACAGTGCTTCCGCACCAGCAATAATTTCGATTAATTCCGTGGTAATTGCTGCTTGACGCGTGCGGTTATACTGAATGGTCAGCTTGTTGATCATGTCGCCCGCGTTGCGCGTTGCGTTGTCCATGGCTGTCATTTTTGAACCTTGCTCCGACGCTGCATTTTCGCGGTTGGCGCGCAGCAACTGAATGGTCACATTGCGCGGCAGCAATTCGGCGAGAATTTCTTCTTCGTCGGGTTCATATTCCACACTGGCGGACAGGCCAACCATGTCGCCTGCGTCCGCGGCAACCGCGACGGGCATCAATTGAATTTGCGTTGGCGTTTGCGTCAGCACGTTTTCAAACTTGCTGAAGAACAAATGCGCGACGTCAAATTCCCCGGCCTCAAAACGCGCGGTCAAATCTTCGCCCCAATTTTGCACATCGGCAAAGCTCAGCTTGCCCAGATCGCCGGGTTCAATGCTGTGGATGATATCGCTACGGAAAGTCCGGCTCAACTGATCGCGGCCCTTTTTCCCGATGGTGTAGAATTTGACGGTCTTGCCCTCGGCCTTCAAAGCCTCTGCCTGACGGCGGGCGAGACGGACGATGTTGGTGTTGAACGCACCGGCAAGGCCCTTGTCGCTGGTCGCGACAACGAACAAATGCACGTCATTCTTGCCAGAGCCTGCAAGCAGCTTTGGTGATTGCGGACCAACAGAAACCTTCGACGCGATGCTCGACACCACTGCCTCAAGCCGCTCGGCATAAGGGCGCGATGCTTCGGCCGCTTCGGTCGCCCGACGCAGCTTCGCAGCGGCGACCATTTTCATCGCCTTAGTGATCTTCTGGGTCGACTTGACCGAGTTGATCCGCATTTTGAGGGCCTTCAGAGACGCCATCTAACTTCCTCACTTTCGTCATTCCCGCGTAGGCGGGAATCCAACTCCTGAACTATAGGCTTGAACCGAGGGCTCAGGGGTTGGGCCCCCGCCTGCGCGGGGGTGACGGTTAAAATAGGTTACGCAAAATTCTTCGTGAATGTATCCAGTGCCGCCATCAGCGCTTTCTTGCTGTCGTCGCTAAAGTCGCGGCTGTCGCGGATGGTCTTCAGGATGCCCGCATGGTTGGCGCGCAAGTCGGCAAGCATTGATTCTTCGTAACGGGTCACGTCGGTGACAGGAATGCCATCGAGATAACCGTTGGTACCCGCAAAGATCGACGCGGTTTGCTCTTCGAACGGAAGCGGTGAGAATTGCTTTTGCTTCAACAATTCGGTCAAACGTGCGCCACGGTTCAAAAGCTTTTGCGTTGAGGCATCAAGGTCCGAACCGAACTGCGCGAACGCAGCCATTTCGCGATATTGGGCAAGCTCAAGCTTGATTGAACCCGATACCTTTTTCATTGCCTTTGTCTGCGCCGCCGAACCAACGCGGCTCACCGACAGACCCACGTTAATCGCAGGACGGATACCTTGGAAGAACAGGTCGGTTTCCAAGAATATCTGACCATCAGTGATCGAAATCACGTTGGTTGGAATATAGGCGGAAACGTCACCAGCCTGTGTTTCGATGATGGGCAATGCCGTCAACGAACCGCCGCCATTGGCGTCGGACATCTTCGCGGCGCGCTCCAGCAAGCGGCTGTGCAGATAGAAAACGTCACCGGGATAGGCTTCGCGGCCCGGAGGACGACGCAAGAGCAACGACATCTGGCGATAGGCCACGGCTTGCTTTGACAAATCATCATATACGATGACGGCGTGCATGCCGTTGTCGCGGAAAAATTCACCCATCGCAACGCCGGTGTAAGGCGCGAGATATTGCAGCGGTGCAGGCTCCGAAGCGGTTGCGGCGACGACGATGGAATATTCCATCGCGCCTTGTTCTTCCAACGCGCGGACGATCTGCGCCACGGTTGAACGCTTCTGACCCACAGCGACGTAGATGCAGTATAGCTTCTTCGATTCGTCGGTGCCCTTGTTGACTTCCTTCTGGTTGATGAAGGTGTCGATGGCGACAGCGGTCTTACCCGTCTGACGGTCGCCGATGATCAATTCGCGCTGGCCACGACCAACGGGCACGAGGGCGTCAAGCGCCTTGAGACCCGTTTGCACAGGTTCCGAAACCGATTGGCGTGGGATAATGCCGGGCGCTTTGACTTCAACGCGGCTGCGCTGCGTGGTCTTCAATGGGCCCTTGCCATCGATGGGGTTGCCAAGGCCGTCAACAACGCGGCCAAGCAATTCCTTGCCGACAGGAACGTCCACAATCGTGCCGGTGCGCTTTACAACGTCACCTTCACGAATTTCGCTGTCTGACCCGAAAATAACAACACCGACATTGTCCGCTTCCAGGTTCAGCGCCATGCCCTGAATACCATTGGAGAATTCGACCATTTCACCAGCCTGCACATTGTCGAGGCCATGAATACGGGCGATGCCGTCACCAACCGACAAGACGCTACCGACTTCCGAAACCTGAGCTTCGGTGCCGAAATTGGCGATCTGGTCCTTAATGACCTTGGAAATTTCTGCGGCGCGGATATCCATGTTGCTACTTAGCCTTTCACCGACGGCGGATGCCGTCAGCCTTTCATCTGGTTAGCGAGGGTGTTCAAACGGGTTTTAATCGAATTGTCGATCATCTGGCTGCCGATTTTTACGGTAAGCCCGCCAAGAAGCGACGGATCGACTTTGGTCTGGATGGCGACATTGCTGCCGACGCGTTTTGTAAGTGTGGCCAATAATGCCTTGGTCTGCGCCGCGCTCAATGCATGAGCGGAGGTAACTTCGGCAGTGACTTCGCCGCGATGTGCCGCAGCAAGCGTTGAAAACGCGCGGGCAACAGACGCGGTTTCGTTCAAGCGACGATTGTCGGCGAGCACACCCAATGTCTTGGCGGTCAGTGCATCAAGCTTCATGGCTTTTGCAACAGCGGCAATGGCTTTCTTCGCATCAATACGGCTGAGTACAGGATTGCTGGTGAGTGCTTTTAGATCAGCCGATTCGGTCACGGCTTGGGCAATCGCGCGCATGCTCTTTTCAACGGCATCGATCGTCTTTGCGTCGCGGGCCAGTTCAAACAATGCCGTCGCGTAACGGCCAGCAAGACTGGCCTGAATATTAGCGCTTGTGCCGCCGGAATTATCCACGCGTCGAATTCCTAAAATGTGAGACTGAAAAACTTGCCGAGCGCACCAAGGAGTTACCCCCTCTTTGGCGTCGGGCCGCCCCTAGCAGGGGTTTTGTTGCGATGCAAGATGGCGATTGTCGCTTGTGTAGCGGGAATCGT
>NZ_JAAVVZ010000014.1 GCF_023910635.1 Sphingorhabdus sp.
GTTCGCACAAAGGCACGAAGGCATAAAGAAGTTGCTTCGGGTCTTCGTGTCTTCGTGCGAACTAAAATCGTATAGCGTGCGGAAATATGAGACCATGGGTTCCCGCTTTCGCGGGAATGACAATTTTTGGGTATTGGGGGCGTGACTTGAAAATCTCCCCACACCGCATCGCGATGATTGAATCGCGCTTTTCCGAACTTGAGGCGCGGATGGCTTCTGGGCAGTTGGAGGGCGACGCGTTTGTCGCCGCCTCGCGCGAATATGCCGAGTTGGAGCCTGTGGCCAAGGCCGCAGCCGAAGTCCGGCGCTTGCGCACGGAAATCGAAACGCTTGGCGCTATGGCGCAGGATAATTCCGACCCTGATTTGCATGCGATGGCGGTTGAGGAGCTGGACGTTGTAACGCAGCAGTTGTCGAACGCGGAGACGTCGCTCGCTATTTCGTTGCTGCCGCGCGATTCTGCCGATGACCGCCCTGCGATGCTGGAAATTCGTGCGGGCACGGGCGGCGATGAGGCTGCGTTATTCGCAGGTGATCTGTACCGCATGTATGAACGCTATGCCGCGGGGCAGGGGTGGAAGATTGAGCCGATTTCGGTCAGCGCCTCCGATGTGGGTGGCTATAAAGAAGTGGTCGTCGCGATCAAAGGCACGGGCGTATTTGCCAAGCTGAAATATGAAAGCGGCGTCCACCGTGTGCAGCGCGTGCCCGTGACCGAAAGCGGCGGGCGGATTCACACCAGCGCGGCAACGGTGGCGGTTCTGCCTGAGCCGACGGAAGTGGATATCCAGATCGAGGCGCGCGACCTGAAAATCGACGTTTACCGTGCGTCGGGTGCGGGTGGACAGCATGTGAACACGACGGATTCTGCCGTACGCATTACCCACCTGCCGACCGGAATAGTCGTCACCTGTCAGGACGGACGCAGTCAGCACAAGAACAAGGAACAGGCCATGCAGGTCTTGCGTGCCCGAATGTATGAAAAAGAGCGTGAGGAGGCGCAGGGGGCCGAAGCAGAGGCACGCAAGGCGATGGTTGGCTCAGGCGACCGATCCGAGCGCATCCGCACCTATAACTTTCCCCAAGGCCGCGTGACGGACCATCGGATCAACCTGACGTTGCATAAGCTGCCCGAGATATTGGAAGGCGGTGGATTAAGTGAATTGATCACCGCGTTAATCGCCGAGGATCAGGCCGAACGTATGGCGGGATTGGGGGAGTAACCACTTCTCCCCTCCCGCAGGCGGGAGGGGCCGGGGGTGGGGCGAGCCGAAGGCGAGGATGCGACGGTGTTTTTTGGGAGTGGGTTTTACCTCCTTATCGTCACCCTGAACTTGTTTGTGCAAGCAGGCCTGCGGCTCCAGGGTCCATTTCGCCTCTGCACCCTTTGGTTGATGTGGCACGATGGATGCTGAAACAAGTTCAGCATGACCAAGTGAGAAAAGAGGTAAGACTTACTAAACCGCCAACCGTCCATGTTCCAACCGGGGCAACACATGGCGCGCGAACATGTCGCATTCGTTGATATGGGGGTAGCCGGACAGAATGAATGCCTCGATACCCACCGCGCGGTAGGCGTTGATTTTGGCGAGCACTTGGTCTGGGTCGCCAACGATTGCCGCGCCGCAGCCTGAACGGGCCCGGCCAATGCCGGTCCACAGATTATCCTCCAGATAACCATCATTCGCCGCAGCTTGTGCGCGCAGTTCGGCCTGATGCGCAACGCCGAAGGTTTGGGTGTCGAGCGATTTGTTCCGGATGGCCTCGCCCTGATCGGCATCAAGCTTGGACAGCAAGCGGTTGGCGTAAGCGCGCGCCTCGGCCTCGGTTTCGCGGACGATGACATGGGCGCGGAAGCCATATTTCAGCGTGCGACCGAATTTGGCTGCGCGCGCGGTCATGTCGTCGACCAAGTCCTTGGCACCCTGCAATGTTTCGGGCCACATGAGGTATACGTCGCAACCTTCGGCGGCGGCGTCCTTGGCGGCTGGTGACAGGCCGCCAAAATAGAGCGGCGGGCATTTACCGCTGACTGTTTTCATGCGCGGAGGGTCGATGTCGATCTTGTAATGCTCGCCGTCAATCGACAGATGTTCGCCGTTCAGCAGCGTCTTCAATATGTGCATTGCCTCAACCGTGCGGCGATAGCGCGGTTCGGAATCCATCTTGTCACCGGGCAAGTCCGACGAGATGATATTCACGTTCAACCGCCCGCCCGAAATCTGATCCAGCGTAGCGATCTGCCGCGCAAGCTGGGGTGGCCAGCTTTCGCCGATACGCACAGCCATCAGCAATTTGATCCGCGTGGTTAGCGCCGCAATCGCGCTGGCAAAGGCGGTGGTGTCCAGGCCAAGGGTATAGCCCGATGGCAGCAAGATGTTGTCAAACCCGCCTTTTTCGGCGGCCAAAACGATATTGCGGCAATGTTCCCAGCTGGAGGCCAAATTGGGGTCGGGGACGCCCAGAAATTCATAGTCGTCATCGCAAAGCGCGGAGAACCAGCTTACTTCGACAGGCGTGTTCATGGCAGCGGCACTCCCCTTGCGGCAACAAGGACGCTGTACCAATCGGCGCGTGTCCATTGAATTTTGAACGCATCAGCAGCTTCGGTTATGCGCGCCGGGTTTTGCGAGCCGACAATCGGGATGGGCCGGGCGGGGTGCGCCATAATCCAGCTATAGGCCGCCGCCGTGCGCGATACACCATGCGCCGTCGCAACCGCCGAAAGGGCAGTAGCAACATTTTGCTCACGCGCATTTTGCGGGTCGCCAATCCGTCCGCCGCCCAATGGCGACCATGCCATCACCGCAAGGTCCATCGCTATCGCTTGATCTAGCTCGCCATTTTCGACGGTGTCGATCCGCAAGGGCGATAATTCGGGTTGTGTCGAAACGATGGGAACCGGGCTAAATTGCGCCAGTGTCGAAATCTGCGCTTGCGTAAAGTTGGACACGCCGAACGCGCGGATCTTGCCTGCTGTATGTGCATCCTCAATGGCGCGGGCGATTTCCTGGGGATGCGTTAACACGTCTGGCCGGTGAATTTGCCACAGGTCGATGCGGTCAGTGCGCAAACGCGTCAGGCTGTCATTGATCGCTTTGGTCAGATATTCCACGCTGCTGTCATAAGGCGTTGGCGGGGTGATGCCGCCTTTGGTCGCCAGTATCATGCGGTCGCGATATTCAGGGGCTTGCGCAAATATGTGGCCAAGCAGTTCTTCGGCCTTGCCAAAACCTTGGTCGCCAAAACCGTAAATATCGGCGGTGTCAAACAGGGTGATGCCAGCTTCAAACGCGGCATCAATGGCGGCTCTAGCAGCGGACAATTCAAGCCCGGCAAAGCGCCACATGCCCCATGCTAGGGACGAGATTTCTATACCACTTTTGCCCAACGGGCGCGTGTGCGGAGGGAGGGGAAGCGTCATGATTTTTTGCTCTTTTTTGGATAAGGGGAATAGGGTGGTGCCACGGATTCGCGGCTGATAAGTTCATGAGGCAGGCGACGATGCTCAATCCCGCCTTCACCAAACAACAGGTCGGCGGCGGTCGAAGCAAGGTCGCGAACCGGCTGGCGCACGGTCGTCAAGGGCGGCCAGACAACACGCGCCAGCGTGGTATCGTCAAAGCCCACAACCGAAAGCTGCTCTGGGATTTGAATGCCGCGCCGATGCGCGACCGCAAGCACGCCCGATGCCATGTCGTCGTTCGATGCGAAAATCGCGGTTGGCGGGTGCTTAAGCGACAAGAACTGCTCGGTGGCAGATACGCCGCTTTCAAAATCAAACCGTCCTTCGGCAATCAGGTCAGAATCAACCGATATGCCGACGCGTCCCAATGCACGTTCATAACCCGCTTGTCGTTCCGTACTCGCCTTATGGTTTGGGTGGCCCTTGATAAAGCCGATCCGCCGATGGCCGATGTTGATGAGCTTCGTCGTCATGTCGTCGGCGGCCTGCATGTCATCCATGAAGACTGAACTGGTCAACGCATGGTTGGTCCCCGGCGAAATGCGCACAAACGGAATGTTGAGCGCCTCAAGCGCGTTGAGCACAGGCACGCAATCAGTGACGGGGGAGGAGAGTATCGCGCCGTCCACATGCGTTTGCCGCACCATGCCGCGCACCTGTTCACCGACGTCTGGGTCTGCAACATCGACCGGCTGCGCGATTAAGCGCATGCCCTCTTGATGGCAACGGTCCCAGCATCCTTGCATGATCTGGTGCATATAATAAGGGCTGTGATTGTCGTAGATCAAAGCGATCTGTCCGGATTTGGTACCTGCTAATATGCGCGCGGCGATGCTAGGGCTAAAGCCAAGCTCCGACATGGCGGCGTCCACTTTGGCCTTGGTGGACGCGCTCACATAAGGATGGTCGTTGAGCACGCGGCTGACGGTTTTTACCGCCACGCCGGCTAGCTTTGCGACATCACGTATATTGGCGCGCGGGTTCATGCAGCGTACGCCATGTGGATGGACGCAAATAGGTCAGCATAATTGCTGTCGATGCGGGTGAAGACCGGGGGTTGGCCGTTCGGCGCGGCAATGTCGTGCGTGCCTTTGCCATAGGTCTTGCCCGACCACAGATGGACCCAGTCGCCATCGGGTATCACCACCGAGCGGCTGTCTTGGCCTTCCGCAACGACCGGTGCCACGATCATGTCTGCACCATAGAGATATTGGTCCTGAATGTCGTAATATGCCGGGTCGTCATAATGCAGAAACATAGGCCGTTGCAGCGGCAGGCCAGTTGCCGCCGCTTCGTCGCAAAGCGCACGAACATAAGGCGCAAGCTGCGCATGGACTTGGCTCATCCGTGCAAAATGGCTGAGGATTTCCGGGCTACTGTCGAGTTGCAGATTGTCCGCCGGGCGATTGCCTTCATGGCTGCGCATCACTGGGGCAAATGCGGCAAGGTCGATCCAGCGGTGCATGAGCTCTGCCGTCCGCACAACGCCGTGCAGGCTGGTGTATCCGCCCAAGTCGCTATGGTGATAGGCATTGCCCAACAAGCCGGACGACAAGGCTGCTGTTATGACCGTGTTGATGCCGTCATGCCGCGTGAAATCGACACATTGGTCGCCCGCCCATAATAAGGGGCAATAGGCCTGAACGCCGGAAAAACCTGCACGCATGAAAAAGGTCGCGTCATGCGTTTTGCCGCGCGAGGCGATGGCATCGGCGTTCACCTTCGCCCATAAGACGGGCCAGCGATTATGCGCCTCCATCGGGTCGGATCCGTCGAACAAGCGCACATCGGTTGGCAGATATTCGCCAAAATCGGCCATCCATCCTGACAGCCCGAAATCGAGCATTTCTTGGCCGATGATGCGATCGGCAAACCAGTTCGCGGCGTCGGGATTGGTGAAATCCACTATGCCTGCGTCAAATTCTCCGAAGTCGACGGCATAGGCTGTGTCGCTGTCCTGCCGCAATGCGAGATAATTGTTGGCCAGCGCCTCTTGATACAGCGCGCCATCCACTGCCAGATAGGGGTTCACATAGCCCAAAAAGCGAATGCCACGTTTGGCCAGCGAAGCGATGTGCGCGGGCAGGTCGGGATAGCGCGCGGCATTCCATTTCCAGTCCCAGAACAGGCGCTTACCAAAACTTGTTTGACGGATGCCAACCCAATCCTCGCACCACAGCCCCGTAATCGCCGCGCCAGAGGCAGCTATAGTCTCGAAGCGGTCAAATGTGTCTGCGCCGTCCTTAAGGCCGACAATTGCCCCAGAAATCGCCCAATCTGGCAAGGGCGGTTGACGCCCGAAACGGTTGGACAACTTTGTCACCAGATCGGGCAGCGATGGCGCGTCGAATAGCTCCAAATCCATATTGGCCGACCAGCATTCGACACCAACACGGCCCGCTTCGGTCAGATCTAGGACAGTATAGGCTGCCGTTTCGAGGTGCACCGCATGCAGCGCACTGCTCACCCATGTCGGCTGCGGATAATTGGTCGTCCAATAATCACCGCCCGCCAAGCCATTGGTATCCATGGTCTGCGTAAGCGCGGTCGACTTATCGCGGCCAACCCCAGGCTCCGACGTCCAGAACGGAAAGCGACGCCCGTTAAGCCGCAAATAAGACATTTGCTCCCCGCCGCCCCAAAATGCTTCGGACGCTTCGGATTGCATATTTATCCAAAGACGGTTGAAGGCGGGGTCACTGCAACGCAGTTCAAGTGCCGATTGCTGGGCCCGCTGCGTCAGCTTGAGCGTAACCACCACATCAGGGCGCGCCGCATTCCAAAGGCGGATGATGCCACCTGCTTCGGCACAGCAATCCAGCACTAATCGTGTTTCAACGATGTCGTCGATGCGAAAATTGCCACGAACCATTTCAAGGTCCGGTGATCCAATTCCCACTTCAATCGCAGGCGCCTTATTGCGATGAGACATCATGCAGACGTCATCGCGCAGTAGGTCAAAACCCTCTGATCGCATCATGACCGTGAATGGCAATGTTTGCTCCTTTAATCTTGTCAGGGTGACCGCTATGACAACATTGCAACAGTCCCGACTTAAAAATCGTCGCCATATGACACCGCTAGACATATTGAGTCAATCTGGTAACAACCCGGCCATTGATAAGGCATATCCCAATGTAGCTTTTATTGCTTGAACGAACTCAAGTGATTTGGTTGAGAAACGGATGGCCATTTTTAGGGAGGTATATGATGTTCAGTTCTGAATTTAAGAAAACGTCTTTCATCCGCGCTTCGTTGTTCGCGAGCGCCGCAATTATGGCCGGTGTCAGCCTGCCCGTAATGGCACAAACCGCCCCGGCAGAAGATGATACGGCCAATGCAGAAATCATCGTAACCGCGCAGAAGCGTGAAGAGCGTTTGCAGGATATTCCGCTTGCCGTTTCTGTTG
The DNA here is from genome assembly GCF_023910635.1 of Sphingorhabdus sp. Lineage (GTDB taxonomy): Bacteria > Pseudomonadota > Alphaproteobacteria > Sphingomonadales > Sphingomonadaceae > Sphingorhabdus_B. The sequence goes on from NZ_JAAVVZ010000014.1 coordinate 6,876, forward strand.
TTGGCGGAGAGGCTGTTGCCAATAATGGCGGCATTACGCTTGAAAATGCGCAGTATCTTGTTCCAAGCCTGAACTTCCGTAAGGCGGGAACGTCGCTGAATCAGGCATTGTTCCTGCGCGGCGTTGGCACCATCAACTTCTCGATTGCCGCTGAACCTTCGGTCGCTGCCGTTCTCGACGGCGTTGTTTTGAGCCGCGCGGGCGAAGGCTTTACAGATTTGTTCGACGTTGAGCGTATCGAAGTGTTGCGCGGACCGCAGGGCACATTGTTCGGAAAGAATGCATCTGCCGGTGTTGTAAGCATCGTGACGAAGCGTCCAACGGCTGAATATGGCGCGACGGTTGAAGGTTCATTCTTCACCAAATCCGAATATCGCGGCCGTGCGACGGTGAACTTGCCACTCGGTGCTAATGTGCGTTCGCGCTTCACCGGATTTTACGGAAGCTATGATGGCAACATTAACAATCTGACCACCGGCAAAAAGGTCAATGGCTATGAACATTACAGTGTTCGTGGCGCGATTGAGGCCGATGTCGGCGAAAATGTCATGCTGACGTTGCGCGCCGATTACCGCAAAGCCGATGATGATTGCTGTGCCGAAATTATTGGTAACACGCCAACCAATGCTGCTGCTCTGGCGCTGGTTGGAACTGGCTTTGATGGTTCGGATTCACGTAACATTCGGCAGAACCTCGTCACCGCGACGAAGGAAGAAAGCTGGGGCATTGCGCTGCAAGCAGACGTTGAATTGGGCGAACATAGCCTGACTTCGATCACCAGCTATCGTGGTTGGGATAATACTGAAATCCGCGATGGTGACTGGCTCGACCGGCCCTATGTTGGTTTGAACCAGTTGCACGATAATGGTCCGCAAACATCGAACACCTTTAGCCAGGAAATTCGGATTGCTTCGCCCACTGGCGAATTCCTCGAATATGTTGTCGGGGCATATTATTCGAGGGCGGAATCGGACCGTACATTCACGCGTAATGTGATTACCTGTTCGGCATCAACGCTCGCTGCGGTTGTACCGGGTCTCGTGCCTTGCTCAACCACTGCGGGTGCATCGACGATCACAACCCCTGCTGGAACGGCAGACTTTGGTTCGATATTCAAAAATATGTCGGTATTTGGTCAAGCGACGTTCAACCTATCGGACAGCCTGCGTTTGATTGGTGGCTTGCGCTACACACATGACGAGCTGGACGTAAACCATATCCGCCGTACCTCGCTCGCAGGTCCAGGTGTGCAAGGAAACTTCGACGCTGGCGTTTACAATAATGGTCTTGTGGCAACAGCGCCAGCGACAGGCTTTGTGGCCGGCACGTCAAACGGCGTTCCCTTCACCACCAGCACTAGCAACAATAACCTCTCGGGTAAGGCAGCCGTGCAGGCCGATCTCACTGCGAATAACATGGCTTATGCAAGCTATACCCGCGGTTACAAGGGGCCAGCCTATAACATCTTCTACAACCTAACGACGCTGGGCGCGGGTGTTATCGCACCAGAAACAGTCAACGCGTATGAAGTGGGTTTGAAAAATACGTTCCTTGACGGCGATCTGATTGTTAACCTCGCGGCATATTATGCAAAATATAACAATTATCAGGCGAACGGCCCCGATTTCGTGGCCGGTGTGCGTACCACGCGCCTGACAAATGCAGGTTCGGTCTCCACCAAGGGCTTCGAACTCGACTTTGTCGCTACCCCCTCGCGTAACTTCACCCTTTCGGGGGGCGTTGCTTACAACAAGGCACAGGTTGAGACTTTCCGATTGCCGCCGGGCGCGGATGCATCACAATTGGTTGCCAAGGGCACGCCGTTGGCGAATGCACCAAAATGGAAAATGTCGCTTGGCGCGCAATATGACATCGAAACTTCGGGCTTTGCGAATATCGAATTGGGAAGCCAGATTGCGATGCAGTCAGACCAGATTTACGAAGCGAGTGCGAACCCAGCGGTACGCCTTGGTTCAACCGTTGATGGCTACGCGATTGTCGATTTGTCCGCAGCTTTGGTAGATCCCAATGATGGTTGGCGCCTTGCGTTTCAGGTTAAGAACCTGTTCGATAAAAGCTTTGCCTCTTCGATTGTATCGGGTGGCCCTGGCGGTGCATATCGCTTCATCATCCCCCGCGAGGCCGATCGTTATTTTGGCGTAACTGCGAAGATCAACTTCGGCGCGAATTAATCTGAACGCGACACATTAAAATGAAAAGGCTGGAATCCACATCGGGTTCCGGCCTTTTTTTTTGCGATTTTTTTGCGGACGAAAAAATGTGGGAACGCGAGATAATCGGAGAAGTCCGCATCTTCGCAGCGATGGTTTTCAAGCGACATGTCGCAACCAGTTCGGCGATTGTCTCACGCATGTTGACTAGGGTCAGGACCTATTAAATCCACCTTCGCGGTTTGAGGCCATACTGTTCAGTGCAAGGCGGCAAGCGCAGGACTTAGTGGTTCTAAGTCCAAGCTTGCCAACGTGGCAATGGACAGTATGGGTCAAATCCGAAGGACGCCAAAATGGCTTCGATCTCAAAGCAAAATGCCCTTGCAGGCAGAATAACTGCCTGCGGCGGACATTTTCCTTCGATATCTTTGCCATTTTGACGCCGCGAAGGTGGATTTAATAGGTCCTGACCCTAAGGACGTTTACAACTGTAATCGAATCAATTACAGGTGTAGTCGGAGGATGAAGAATGTCATCGGAACGTATCAGCGACGCTGAATTAACGATCATGGAAATATTGTGGGAACGTGCACCGCTGACTGCGACCGACGTGGCCGTGCGGCTGCCGGATGACCGTGAATGGTCCTTACCCACGGTCAAAACCTTGCTGTCGCGACTGCTCGGTAAAGCAGCGGTCGAGCACCACGTCGACGGACGACGCTTTCTGTATTCGCCGCTCATCGGTCGTGAGGATTATGTGGCGCATGAATCGAAGCGGCTGGTGAACCGACTTTTTGGCGGCAAGTTTATGCCATTGTTCGCGCATCTGGCGGAGCAAGAAAATCTCAGCGCTGCCGACATATCCGAAATGGAAAGATTGTTGCAGGAGATGAAATCATGAGCACGGACTTCATGGGGGCATGGCTGTTCGACACATTTGTGGTGACCAGTATGCTGATGCTGCTGGTTTTGCTCCTGCGGCGGCCTGTGGCGCGGCATTTTGGCCCAAGCGTCGCCTATGCACTTTGGTGTATTCCGGCTGCTCGCGTTTTTATGCCTTCGCTGGAGGGCGCGCCTGCACCCAATTTGGAGAGCGGGACAGCATTACAGGACAATGTGCGGGACGCGATCTTTGCGGGTATAGCTACGCCGGAAAATACGGCCTCCGCAACGAGCCAAATGGCGAACATGCCATCGGTCGATTATACCGTGCTTGGTTTGACATTATGGCTTGGCGGCGCAACGTTGTTTTTTATCATACAGATGATCCGCTACACCTCTATGCGCGACGAGCTTTTGTCTGAGGCGACTGAAATCGCAAATATCAACGGCATCAGCGTTGTTGCCTCGGATCAGGTGGCCGGACCGCTCGCCTTCGGCCTGTTCAAACGCTATATTGCGGTGCCGCAGGATTTTACCAAAAGCTATTCTGCTGAGGAGCGCGAACTCGCCATTGCGCACGAAATGGCGCATCACCGTTCGGGCGACCTGTTTGCCAATTTGGCGGCGTTCATCTTATTGTGCCTTTCATGGTTCAATCCGGTCGCATGGCTGAGCTGGAACGCCTTTCGTATTGACCAAGAAGCGGCATGCGACGCGCGCGTCTTGGCGGGGAAGGATACGCAGGACCGCGTCATATATGGAAGGGTATTGGCGCGCACGGCGTTTGATGGCGTGCCGGCCTTTGCCACTGCGCTAAATTCCCCAAAAACTATTATCGAACGATTGCGGCGGCTCAATATGAAGAATGCCAGCACAAAAAGGCGCTTGCTTGGTAAAATCGGCATAATTGCTGCCGCTGCTTTGGTCCTGCCACTAACCGCAACGGTCGTGCCTGCGGTGGTCGCGCAGGATGAAACTGTTGCCGATGGCAAAGCCGAAACGGTCAAGCGCGACGGCAAAACCGTTGATATCGTCGGCCATGATGGCGATGGCCAAAAGGTCACCAGGGTCGAACGTGACGGAACGGTCTTCATCTTCCGGACCGACAAGACGCCGACGCGGGGCGAAGTCGAAAAGATGATCGAAGAGGCTGAAACGGATGCCAAGGAGGCAGAAACCTATGCCAAAGAGGCGGACGAGGCCGTGAGCGAAGCCGATATTGCACAAATTGAGGCCGACACGGCCATGGCATCCGCCGAGTTCGGGCGCGGAATGGCACAGGCCACGCGCGGAATGGCACAGGCCAATCGAGTCATCGTAAATGCCGCCGTCGATATAGCGAAGATCGACATTCAGGACATGACCCAAAACTGCACCGCCGGGCAATACCTATCCACCGATGTTAAAAGCATTGATGGCACGAGCAAGGCGCGCGTTCGCCGTGTGACGTGCGGCGAGCCGTGTGATGTGTGCGGGAAGCGGCAGGCCAAGATTGCCATGGTCAAAGCTCTAACGGACTTGCGCGCGGCACGCCGTGACATTGTTTCGGCAACAGAAATGCCCAAAGCCGTGCGCAAAGATGTGATGGGAAGGCTTGATAACGAGATCCGCAAGCTCGAAACGCAAACGGACAATATCAACTAACAGGGAAACTATAGCAGAACCCCCAGCATCCCTTTTCGGTTCTGCCGGGGCGGTTTTTACGGGCCGCCCCTTTTTCTTTTGTACGTTATGCGCCATATCGCCGGGATGAAATGGCCCGACACCATCACAGCAGGCGAGATTGAGCAGCATGAGCCGCTCGTGCGGCGCGTTCTGGCACCCAATGCTTCGCCTTATACCTATACGGGCACGCAGACGTGGATTGTCGGCAATAGGACAGACGTCGCCGTTATCGACCCGGGACCTGTCGGGAGTGGCCAAAGCATGGGTGACCCGGCAGACATTCATGGCGAGGGCCATGTGGAGGCGATCTTGCGCGCAGTGGGCGATGCCAAGGTAACTGCCATCCTATGTACGCATACCCACCGCGACCATTCGCCCGCCGCCGCGCCATTGAAAGCCGCAACGGGCGCGCCGATCATTGGCTGTGCGCCCTTGGTGCTGCGCGATGATGGTCCGCGCGCCGATAGCGCCTTTGACCCTGATTACCACCCAGATCGCATCCTGCAGGACGCAGAGGCCATTTCAGGCGATGGCTGGACCATTGAGGCCGTGGCGACGCCGGGACACACAAGTAACCATCTCTGCTTTGCTTTACGTGAAAGCGGCGCTTTGTTCACCGGCGACCATGTGATGAAATGGTCGACAAGCGTTGTCAGCCCGCCAGACGGCGATATGCGCGATTATCTGGCGAGCTTGCAAAAGCTATATGAACGCGATGACCGCATTTATTACCCGGCCCATGGCCCGGCGGTAAACAACCCGCGTCAATTGGTGCGCGGGATGATCGGTCATCGCCGCCAGCGCGAACGCCAGATTGTGACCTTGCTGGAGGGCGGCGAGGGACACATTCCCAATATGGTGGCCGTGATGTATAAAGGCTTAGACCCACGCCTTATTGGCGCCGCAGGTCGCTCGGTTCTTGCGCACCTTATCGATTTGCAAAATCAGGGGCGTGTGGCGGCGCAAGGCGATGGCTGGCATCTCGTAACGGAGAAGTGAAGCCATCATAATGATATGGCATGGCCTTGCGCACCCAACGCGAAAAAACCGATAAGAGCCCGAAGCTAGCCTTGTTTCGCGAACCCAAATCGACCACATAGGCATTCAGTAAAGATGCCGGAACAGGTCCGGCATGGCAAAGGTAGTACCGCATGAACGCCCCAACGCCCCGCGAAAACTTGCAAGGCCTTGATCTGCTCGCAGAAATCACACGGCTGAAAAAAGAACGCAATGCCGTCATTCTCGCGCATTATTATCAAAAGCCCGAGATTCAAGACTTGGCAGACTTCGTGGGCGATAGCCTTGAGTTGAGCAAGCGCGCGGCAGAGACCGACGCCGACGTAATCGCCTTTTGCGGCGTGAAATTCATGGCGGAAACCGCAAAGATTTTAAGTCCGCAAAAAACCGTCATACTGCCGGACATGGCCGCTGGCTGTTCATTGGAAGATGCGTGCCCGCCCGGTAAGTTCAAGGCGTTTCGGGAGGCCCACCCTGACCATATCGCGCTGACCTACATCAATTGTTCCGCCGAAGTGAAGGCGCTGTCCGATATCATCGTGACCAGCAGCAGCGCCGAAACGATCCTGAACCAAATTCCGCCAGAGCAGAAAATCATTTTTGGTCCTGACCGGCATTTGGGCGGCTATCTTGCCCGCAAGTTCAACCGCGACATGCTCTTGTGGCCGGGCGTATGTATTGTGCATGAGGCATTTTCGGAAACCGAACTTTTGAAGCTTAAGGCCCAATATTCCGGTGTTCCCGTTGCCGCCCACCCCGAATGTCCGCCGCATATTATCGACCATGCGGATTATGTCGGCAGCACGAGTGGCATATTGCAATATGCGCAGACGATGGAGGGCGATACCTTGATCGTCGCTACTGAGCCGCACATCATCCACCAGATGGAAAAGGCGGAGCCGAGCAAGACATTTATCGGCGCGCCCGGTGCAGACGGCAACTGCGCGTGCAATATCTGCCCTTATATGGCGCTCAATACGATGGAGAAACTCTACCTCGCTTTGCGCGATCTGACGCCGCAGATTGAGCTTGATGAAACAGTACGTTTGGCCGCGAAAAAGAGCCTCGACCGGATGTTGGAGATGGCGAGCGGAACCGTCGGCAAGGGCGATCTCGGTCGGGCATGATTGGCTGATGACGAGGACTATCAAATATATACTCGCCTTAACCGTTACATCGATATAATACAGCCACGCGATGCTTTTCCGGCGCTCTTCTTCCGATAAAAATACGGATATCGACAGTCGGCTTGCCGCTTTCGATGATAGCTATGCGCAGCGTTTTCCCGACGATCCGCAGCCATGGAATGAAGCTACCCCCGCCCCGGCCAAGCGACTGTTTTTAGGCAAGACGCGCTGGTGGTGGTTCGGACGAACGATCGCGGGCATGATCGCAATGTTCGTTCTCCTGTTGCTTTGGCTAGCGGTCACCGCACCATTGTCAAAATCGCTTCAGCCGATTGCGCCGCCGCGCATTACATTGCTTGCGTCAGACGGCACACCCATCGCGCGCAACGGGGCAATCGTTGATAGACCCGTCGACGTCACCCAATTGCCCCCGCATGTGGTGCAGGCTTTTTTGTCGATCGAGGATCGCCGTTTCTATTCGCATTGGGGCATCGATCCGCGCGGCCTGGCGCGGGCCGCATGGTCGAACGCCTTCGGCAGCGGCATGACTCAAGGCGGCAGTACGATTACGCAGCAGCTTGCCAAATTCACCTTTCTCACGCCCGAACGTAGCCTTACCCGCAAGGCGCGTGAAATGCTCATTGCCTTTTGGCTTGAGGGGCGCCTTACAAAGGACGAAATCCTCGGACGGTATCTGTCGAACGTCTATTTTGGTGACAATGTCTACGGTTTGCGCGCCGCATCCCTGCATTATTTTTATCGCCAGCCGGAGCGTTTAACGCTTAGCCAATCAGTCATGCTGGCTGGCCTTGTGCAGGCACCGTCACGTCTGGCCCCGACCAAGAACCCCGAACGTGCCGCAAAGCGGGCTGGGCTCGTGCTCAGGGCCATGGTGGCCAATAAGGCCATTACCCAAGCCAAAGCTGATGCCACCCGCGTAGCGCGGCTGGACGTGCGTGTCCGCGAGACATTGCCAACCGGTACGTATTTCGCCGACTGGGCCATTCCGCAGGCGCGGCTTCTAACCGAAAGCGGATATTCCGACGTGCGGATAACCACGACCCTTGATGCCCGCTTGCAGAATATTGCCCGAAAGGTTGTCGCCCGCGCGGGCGTTGGTGATGCGCAAATCGCGTTGGTCGCGATGCGTCCAAATGGTGAGGTCGTCGCGATGGTTGGTGGCAAAAGCTACAAACAATCCGCCTTTAACCGTGCAACGCAGGCCAAACGGCAGCCCGGATCGACCTTCAAACTGTTTGTGTATCTGGCGGCACTTCGTTCGGGCATGACGCCGCAGTCGATGATTGCCGATACGCCCATTAACGAAGGCAGTTATCGCCCGAAAAACGCCGGGTTGCGCTACCGGGGCGATATCACGTTGGAGCAAGCCTTTGCCCAATCGAGCAACGTCGCTGCCGTGCGGCTGTACCAAAAAGTAGACGGCAAACAGGTGGAGAAAGCTGCGCAAGACCTTGGCATCCTTAGTCCGCTCACTTTGGACCCCAGCCTTGCGCTTGGCAGTTCAGGCGTTACCTTGCTAGAATTGACGGCGGCTTATGCGGGCGTGGCGGGCAACCAATGGCCTGTTGAACCGCACGCCTTTAAACAAGAGGAACAAGGCTGGATTGAGTGGTTGTTCTCCGGACCGCGTTCTTTCAGTGGGCGAATGCACGGGATGCTGCTGGATTTATTGGAGGCATCGGTGAAGCAAGGCACGGGAAGGGCCGCGCGGCTTTCGATTCCGGCCTATGGGAAAACCGGTACCAGTCAGGATAATCGCGATGCCTTATTTGTCGGCTTTGCTGGCGATTTGGTGGTTGGGGTGTGGATCGGTAATGACGACAACAGGCCGCTAAAGGGCATTAACGGCGGCGGGTTGCCAGCGCGGATCTGGCGGGATTTCATGTCGCAGTCTATCCGCAATGCAGCGCCGGTGAACAGACAAAAAACCCCTCAGACGCCAGACCCAGAAGGTCCGATTGAACAGCTTGACCTGCCTGAATTGCAGGAATTGCCGATCGACATCGGCAATTCGGACATTCGCATTGACCAAAAACAGGGCGTCACCGTGAACACAGATGTCAACGGCGTTCCGTTTGAAATTACACTTGATCGCGATGGTGCCAATATTCAGACTACCCCATCTGCGGAACGCCCCGCGCCGGAACCCAGATGATGCACACATTTTTTTCCATGGTTAGCTTCATGCGATATCTTGCGGCGTTGTGCCTCTTTCTGTCTCCGTTATTGGTTGCTCCCGCACTTGCCGATGCAAGTGACATCAGCGCCGCATCACGCAGCGTGGTGCGGGTCATCGTATACAGTTCTGCCGAAGGACAGCAGAGCATCGTCAGCATCGGGTCTGGCGTGGCTGTTGCGCGCGACAAAATCGTTACCAATGCCCATGTCGTTGAAATGGCCAGCGTGGACGACAGCGTGCAGATCGTCATCGTACCCTCCGATGGCACGCAAAGCTATCGCGCAAGAGTTTCTGCCAGCATGCCGGGTAAAGACCTTGCCTTGTTGCAACTGACATCTGGCGCGCTTGTCCCTGCAAGCATTTTCGCAGGAACGCCAGAGGATGGCGCGGACGTCTTTGCCATTGGTTATCCCGCTAGCGTCGATGTGGCCTTGGAGCAGAGCGAAGCCGATGTGCTCCGCCCGCAGCAACCCGTCAAAACGCGGGGAACGGTCTCATCCGGACGGACGTCGAAGTCCGTAGAATCGCTTTTGCATACGGCACCCATTGCTCCGGGTAATAGCGGCGGGCCCATCGTTGATGCCTGCGGACGGGTGCTGGGTATCAACAGTTTCGGTTCCGTGCCCACCGACGGCGGCGCTGAATTTTACTTCGCCATATCGGCGCGCGAATTGTCGGCATTTCTTGTCAATCGCGGTGTCACGTTCCGTTCTGTGCGGGGTGATTGCCGGTCCGTCGCCGAATTGACGCGCGCCGAGGCGGAACTTGAGGCATCCACACGCGCCAAGATGGAGCAAGAGGCGCGTGTTGCCTCCGAACTGCAACGCAGCCGTGAAGGCAAAGTACGCAGCGACGCCGAACATGCCGTCATTGGAGAGCGGGAAAACCATCTGGCACTGGCCGGGCTGTTGCTGGTGTTAAGCGCGGTCGCAGGTGGCGCTGCGTGGCAGTTTTCCGAACGTGGCCAGCGCGACCGCTTTAAAGGCGCAACCGCCGCCGGCGCCGTGCTTTTTGTAATGGCAGTAGGGATTTTTGCGGCCCGCCCGTCTTTCGATGAAGTCGATGATCGGGTCCGGGCTGCATTGACTGCCGATATGCCAGACGATGCGATTGCCGAAAAGAAGACCGCTGCTGCCGAACCGCGGTCGAAAATCTGCGTATTGCAACCCGAACGTAGCCGCGTCACGATGTCTGATACTGCGGACGTTGAATTTACGTGGCAGCCCAATGGTTGCATCAACGGGCGCACGCAATATCTCGAAAGCGGCGGCCGGTGGGTCCGAAGCTTTGTGCCCAACAATGACGCGCAAATTTCCGTCATAAGCTACACACCAGAAACCGATATTTACCGTATTGAGCGTTTCTTGCCGGGCAATGATGCCATGCAATCTGCACGTGAGGCACGGCAACTCTACGACGTAAAAACCTGCACCGCGGACCAGAGCCAGCTAACCAACATTGAGAATATGAATAAGACGATTGCCATGCAATTACCGCCCGCGCCGAACGAGATATTGCTGTTCTCATGCTCTGACCGCTGAATCTTGGATTGTGCGTCGGGACTTAGGGCTTATGGTGGCGGCATGATCCGCTCGCTGTCGATGTTGTTGTTGTTATTGTTATTGTCCGCAACACTTGCCGGATGCTCCGAAGGCGTCGACAATGAACGCGTCCGGGTTGACGTTATCGAAGATCGTCCCCGGCCTTTGAATGTATCCGCAACGCCGCTGCCGTTGGCGTCTGCTTATCTGCGCGCTGCCACGGCCCAAGGACTAGTCACTTTCGATGAAAAAGGACGCGTTGCGCCCGGCCTCGCCAATCGCTGGATCGTGACCGAAGACGGCATGAGTTATATCTTTCGCCTGAATAAAGCGCTCTGGAATGACGGGCGTGAGGTAGAGTCAAGGGAGGTTGCACGTCTTCTGACTGCCCGCATCCGGGAATTGCGCAAGGGGCGCCTTGGTGCCGAACTGGGTGTCATTGACCGTGTCGTCGCGATGACGGGTAAGGTGGTGGAAATCAGGCTGAAGGCCCCTATGCCCTATCTGTTGGAATTGCTCGCTTTGCCGGAGTTCGGGTTACTCAGCAAGGGCGCTGGATCGGGTCCGATGCAGGCCAAGAAATTTGGACCGGTTATGCAGTTGCGGCGCAATGAAATCGACGATGAAGGCGCGCAATTCCAGGGCAATGCAATGGTAACATTACAACGCGGCGCGGCCTCAACGGTGCTTGCCCGTTATGCACTTGGACAAAGCGACCTTGTCGAAGGCGGACGGTTTGACAGCTTTCCCTTGCTCGATGCGGCAAACATACGGGCTGATCAAATCCAATTTGACGCGGTCCCGGGATTATTCGGTTTGCAGGTGGTTAATGACGGACCCTTTCTGTCCGACACGGCAAATCGAACGGCGATTGCTATGGCTATTGATCGCCCCAAATTATTGACGGCGTTTGATATTGTGGCGTGGCAGGAAACGGTTACCTTGGTTCCCGAAAGCTTACCAAATCGTGCGCGTATAGCCCGGCCTGCTTGGTCAGCGCCATCAATGGAAGAACGCAGGGCGATGGCAGCTGCGACGGTCGCCAATTGGAAAAATGCGAATGGCGCGCTCCGCGCATTACGGGTTGCTTTACCGCGTGGTTATGGCAGCCGGATATTCTTTGCGCGTTTGCGGGCTGACCTTGCAACAATCGGCATTGATATTGAACGGGTGACAATGGACCGACCGCATGACTTGCTGCTCGTTGACCGTACCGCGCAACAATCGAGTCCGGCATGGTATCTGGATCAGCTATCGTGCACATTTGCTACGATCTGTAGCGCACGGGCGGACGAGATTGTGGCCGAAGCGCGCCGAACGACCGATAGCGCGAAGCGCGCGCAGTTATTGGGGGAGGCAGAGGCCGAGTTGCAGACCACCGTTGCCTTCATCCCTATTGCAAATCCTTTGCGTTGGTCGGTCGTCCGGCCCGGCCTACTGGGGCATTTTGCCAATGGTCGTGGGTGGCACCTGTTGCAATATCTTGGACGTGACCCGACATAGGCACAAAGGAGTAGCTTCAGTGCCGATTTCGCAGGAAGAATTTGCGCGTATTGCCAAGGATTTGCCGGGCATGGGTAATGACCCGCATGCCGTGCGCGCCCGTGTCGAAGCGCTTGAGAAGATATTGGAGCGTGCCTTCTTTATTCCGGGCACGAAAATTCCATTTGGGCTGGATAGTGTGATTGGCCTTGTCCCTGTGCTGGGTGACCTCGTTACCGCGGCCATGGGCGCTTATATGGTATGGGAAGCCCGCAATCTGGGCATGTCCAAATGGCAGTTAATTCGCATGACTGCCAATATCGGTATTGATACCGCCATTGGCGCAATTCCTTTTGTCGGCGACGCGTTCGACCTTGTCTGGCGTTCGAACAGCAAGAATTTGCGGATTATCAAGAAACATCTCGACAAACATCATCCTGCGACGCGGATTATTGAGGGCTAGGTCTAACGCCCGCGCCAGATTTTTATCTGCGCTGTGGCCGGGGCGCGGCGCGTAAATGCCGGACATCGCCGGGGCTTGAAATCCTTGCCAAGACACATGCGCACTTCTTGTAGCCAGCCTTTGCTGTTGGTCTGCACGGCAATGGCATATGCGGGCAGGCCATCATTGAGATCAGCAAATCTTTCGGCCAGTGTTGCTGCCGTCAGGTGTGTCCCGCGTTCGGGTTCGCGGGACAGCCGCGCCATGTCGGGAAATTCAATCGCTTCGAACAGCAACCGAGCTGCCGCGAAATAGGCGTCGGGCGTTGCCGCCATGCAACTGCCATGCTTTGCCCATTGATGCTGCAGCAATTGGGGGGACGGGCTGAGGCAGATATTATCTGAGACCGACCGCCGGGGCAGAACGCCAACCGCGCGGCAATATTGCGGGTAATTGGCCCCTTTGGCCTCAGGCCACAGTCCATGCAGGACAAAACCGAAGTCCCCAATTTCACCCGAACATTGGAACCGCGCCGCAGGATCGCGCATCCGCCCGCGGCAATATTCCGGGCTCCAACTGAGTGCCAGCATATAGCCATCTATGGCCGTACGCCTTATTTGACCGGACGGCGGCAATTCCAAGGCCGGGCGCGGAAGAAATCGGGGTGGTTGGCATTGCCAAGCTTGCGCCATGGTCGGTGCAGGCTGGAAAGCTGCCACGACACCTAAAAATATGAAAAGCTTAAGCCTGCGCAAAGTCCAGCCCGATGTCGGCAGCAGGCGCGCTTTGGGTCAGGCGGCCAACCGAGATATAGGTGACGCCAGTTTCCGCTTTGGCGCGGATCGTTTCCAACGTCACCCCGCCCGATGCCTCAGTCGGCACCCGGCCAGCGATCAGCTTTACCGCCGCGCGCAACATATCTGCGTCCATATTGTCGAGCAGCAAATGGCTTGCCCCTGCCGCCAGGCCGGGTTCAATCTGCGCAATGCTGTCTACTTCAAGGATGATGCGTTCAACCCCTGCATTTTTCGCGCGGGCGACAGCTTCAGCTACGCCGCCTGCAACGGCAACATGATTGTCCTTGATCATGGCTGCATCCCAAAGGCCCATGCGATGGTTTGTAGCACCGCCTATGCGCGTCGCGTATTTTTCAAGCAGCCGAAGGCCGGGAATCGTTTTTCTTGTGTCCAAAAGGATGCAACCCGTTCCTGCGATAGCATCGACATATTGCCGTGTCATTGTCGCAATGCCCGACAGATGCTGCACAGTATTCAGCGCCGAGCGTTCCGCGGTGAGCATGGCCCGTGCATGACCCTTTAAGCGCATGAGGTCAGTGTCAGCGGGCACTTGCGCGCCCTCCTCGACTAACAGCTCTATCTCCATCGACGGATCGAGCGCATGAAAAAACGCGACTGCGATGGGTAAGCCTGCCACGGTTATGGCATCGCGACTGTCCATGACCCCGTTGAAACGGACATCAACCGGAATGACGCTTTCAGACGTGACATCTTTGCCAGTCGGACCCAAATCTTCGGCAAGCGTCGCACGGACGAAAGCGTCCATATCAAATGAGGGAATGTGAAAAGGCATATTGCTGTTATCCGGCCTGAACATGATTGGCGACTATGCCCCAAATATGGGTAAGTTCGCTATCGCCAACAATAACTGAAAACCTTTTATCGAGTGATCAATAGCCCATCAGGCTCATGACTTCCTTGCGGCTCGATTGATCGTCCAGGAAACAGCCAATGAGTTTTGACGTTACCATGCCAACGCCGTGCACCTTCACACCGCGTCCAGTCATACAACCATGCTGCGCCTCAATAACAACCGCAACGCCCTCTGGCTTGAGATTTTCCCAGATGCAGTTTGCAACTTCGGCCGTCAGGCGTTCCTGCACCTGAAGCCGCTGGGCAAAGCCATGCAAAACGCGCGCAAGTTTCGAAATGCCCACAACCTTGTCGGTTGGCATATAAGCAATCGACGCCTTGCCGATGATGGGTGCCATGTGATGCTCACAATGCGACTGGAACGGAATGTCCTTGAGCAAGACGAGCTCATGATAACCGCCAACCTCCTGAAAGGTGCGCGACAAATGCGCCGCGGGATTTTCGGCATAGCCAGCGCAATATTCGCGCCATGCGCGGCCAACGCGCGCGGGCGTATCGAGCAGGCCCTCCCGCTCCGGATTATCGCCTGACCAACGGATTAGGGTGCGAATGGCGTCTTGAACGTCATCAGGAACGACAATTTTGCCGTTCTCACCGATTTCGTCTTCATAATGGATCTGGGCCATGGGAAATACCTTCTCGGGCTTGTTCATCTTTAGGCTCCGGCAGGCGAAGTGCCCGCTTCTTCAAACGTAAAGATATGTCTACCCGTCTTTAAAAACTATACGGACAATAGCCCATAGGGACTGCATCGCAAACTATGGTGATATAGCCCCCGACGCTGAAATGCTAGGTCCTGGCCCTAATTTATTGCTCAAAAAATTAGCCAATCGCCTGACCAGTTTTGGCCCAATCAGCCAAAAAGCCCTCAATGCCCTTCTCCGTCAGGATATGCTTGAACAGGCCCTTGATAACCGACGGCGGTGCAGTCATCACGTCAGCACCAATTTTTGCGGCTTCAAGTACGTGGATACCGTGACGGACGCTGGCGACTAGGATTTCGGTACCAAAAGCGTAATTGTCATAGATCAGGCGAATGTCGCTGATAAGCTGCATACCATCAAAGCCATTGTCGTCATGGCGGCCAACAAAGGGCGATACGAATGTCGCACCAGCCTTTGCGGCCAATAGCGCCTGATTGGCAGAGAAACATAAGGTCACATTGACCAGTGTGCCTTCAGACGTAAGTGCCTTGCACGTCTTTAGGCCGTCGATGGTCAATGGCACCTTGATGCAGACATTGTCGGCAATCTTCCGCAGGATTTCGGCTTCCTTCATCATTGTCGCATGATCGAGCGCAACGACTTCTGCCGACACCGGGCCATCGGTCAAGGCGCAGATTTCACGCGTGACTTCAATGAAATCCCTGCCGGATTTGGCGATCAACGATGGGTTGGTGGTCACGCCGTCGAGCAAACCAGTCGCCGCCAGATCCTTTATATCGGCAATGTCAGCGGTATCGGCAAAGAATTTCATGGGACTGTTTCCTGATTGGAGATTCGGTTTCATGTCTCTTGGCAAAATATCGGCCAAAACAACAGACCTATTGGAACCAGAACTGCGATGGTGCGAGATGATCATCCAGATGGTGACGTTCGCCGCATCATTGCCTATACCCGCGTCATGAGCTTGCCCAATAACCGCGTCCGTGTTGTCTTGTTGACGCAAGCGATTGGTCCGCTCGATTATCGGCTGCCCGATGATATGATCGCAGGGCCGGGCAGCGTTGTGATGGTGCCACTTGGCCCTCGCAAATTGCCTGGCGTGATCTGGGATGATGATGTTTTCGGCGATGCGGCGGTAGATGCCAGCAGACTTCGCGCGGTACTTGAAATTGTTGATTGTCCGCCGGTTGCGCTGGGCTTGCGTCGCCTGGTCAACTGGGTAGCGGATTATTATCTCACGAGCCATGCGGCGGTCTTGCGCATGGTATTGTCGTCTTCGGCTGCGTTCACGGCGACGGGAACCATTACCGAATATCGCCGTACCGGGTTTGAGCCTGCGCGGCTGACACCACAACGCGCGGCTGCGCTCGACGCTTTGGAGGGCGCGCAAGGTCTTGTGCGCGAGCTAGCGGCAGAAGCTGGCGTCAGCGACGCCGTCATTCGCGGGCTGATCAAAGCCGGCGCGTTTGAAACGGTTACCATCAGCGTCGATTCGCCGCTGCCCGAACCACTGGCAGACTTTGACACGCCAAAATTGAACGATGCGCAGCAATTGGCAGCAAACAGCATGGTCGATGCGGTTCGCAAAGGCGGCTTTGACACATTCGTCCTCGATGGCGTCACAGGATCAGGCAAAACCGAAACCTATTTTGAGGCGGTGGCCGAGGCGTTACGGCTAGGCAAACAGGTTCTGGTGCTTCTTCCCGAAATCGCGCTAACCGCGCCATTCCTTGCCCGCTTCGAGGCCCGCTTTGGCGTCGAGCCAGCGGTCTGGCACAGCAATTTGCGATCCACCCAGCGCCGCCGTGTCTGGCGTGCTGTCGCCGATGGCAGCGCAAAGGTGCTGGTGGGCGCCCGCTCGGCGCTTTTCCTTCCCTTTGCCAATTTGCGCCTGATTATCGTTGATGAGGCGCATGAGACCAGTTTTAAACAGGAAGATGGCGTGCGCTATCATGCCCGCGATGTTGCCGTCATGCGGGGCCATTTTGAAGGATTTCCGGTGGTGCTGGCATCGGCAACGCCAGCGTTGGAATCGCGGCATATGGTGGCCATTGGCCGCTACAAAGCCCTCGAAATTCCGTCGCGCTTTGGCGCGGCCAAGATGCCCGAGATCAAGGCCATCGACCTGACGCTCGACGCGCCCGAATCACAGCATTGGATCGCGCCGACTTTGCTAAAGGCATTGGAAGAACGCGTCGAACGCGGCGAACAGAGCCTGTTGTTCCTGAACCGTCGTGGCTATGCGCCTTTGACCTTGTGTCGGACCTGTGGCCACCGGTTCCAATGCCCCAACTGCACAAGCTGGATGGTCGAACACCGCCTCGTGCGACGGCTTGCCTGCCACCATTGCGGCCATGTCATGCCGCCGCCGGAGGAATGTCCTGAATGCGGCGAAAGCGATACTCTGGTTGCCTGTGGCCCGGGCGTTGAACGCATCAGTGACGAGGTGAACCGCCTGCTGCCGAATGCGCGGACCATCGTTGCGACATCGGACACTTTATGGTCGCCGGAGAAGGCGGCGGAGTTTGTGTCACGTGTCGAGAATAAGGCGGTGGACATCATCATCGGCACGCAATTGGTGACGAAGGGCTATCATTTTCCCGAACTGACTTTGGTCGGGGTGATCGACGCCGATCTAGGGCTTGAGGGCGGGGATTTGCGGGCCGCCGAACGCACCTTCCAGCAAATTGCGCAGGCCGCTGGCCGGGCAGGGCGCGGCGAAAAGCCGGGCGAGGTGTTCATCCAGACACGCAATCCCAATCATCCCGTCATCGCCGCCTTGGTCGCCGGTGACCGCGATGCATTTTATGATGCCGAAACCGAGCAACGCAAATCCGCTGGTGCGCCACCGTTCGGGCGTTTTGCGGCGATCATTATTTCGTCCGAAGATGAACGCGAAGCCATTGAGGCGGCGCGCGCCGTGGGTGGGGCTGCACCGCAGGTGGACGGAATGCATGTCTACGGCCCTGCGCCAGCACCGCTCGCCATGTTGCGTGGTCGTTATCGACAGCGCCTTTTGGTGCATGCCCAGCGCTCGGTCGAGGTGCAGAATATCATCCGTGAATGGCTTGGCGGCTTACAATTCCCACGCGGCGTGCGGGTTGGGGTCGATGTCGATCCTTACAGTTTCCTGTGATGGGATGTTTGAAACTTAAATAGCGGATTTACCCGCAGCGTCTAATGCTGCATCGTGCCGTCAAAATATGGGGGAGAACAAGATGCACAAGATTTTATGGGCAGCGTTATTGAGCACGGCGTCGGCAACAGGCGCGTGGGCACAAGACGCAAAGCCAGCATCTGATGCGACGGTCGCCGCGCAACGCAGCGTCGCGGCGCAGCTTCCTACCGAAGATGGCCGTGATCTCGATTTTGCGGACAGGGGTTTTATCGGCACTTTGTCCGACCCCGTCATCACCAACAAAGACGGCAAGCCTGTCTGGAACCTTGGCGCTTATGACTGGATGGTGGATGGCCAATCACCCGATACGGTGAACCCAAGCCTGTGGCGGCATATGGGCCTGTTGCGTAAACATGGGTTGTATGCGCTGACGGACAATGTCTGGCAAGTGCGCGGCTTTGACGTGTCGAACATGACGGTGATCAAAGGCCAAACGGGTTGGATCATCATCGATCCGCTGACCAGCCGGGATACTGCGGCGGCGGCGCTGAAACTGGTGAATGAAAAGCTGGGCGTGCGGCCAGTCACTGCGGTCATCTATAGCCACAGCCATGGCGACCATTTCGGCGGTGTGCGCGGGATCATCAATGAGGCCGACGTAAAGGCGGGTAAGGTTGCGATCCTTGCGCCGGAGCATTTCCTTGCCGAGACGGCGTCTGAAAATGTCATGGCCGGTCCTGCAATGGGCAGGCGCGCGACGTTTCAATTTGGCAGTAACCTGACGCCTGGTCCGCAAGGGCAAATGGGCAGTGGCATCGGCAAAGGCATTGGCGGGGGTGACATCACGCTGATCCCGCCCACAATCGACATTCGCAAAACTGGCGAACAACGCGAAGTCGACGGCGTGACGTTGGAGTTCCAAATGGTGCCGAACACGGAAGCACCGGCCGAAATGAACGTCTATCTGCCAGCGGCGCGTACGTTTCTGGCCGCTGAAATCGCAACATGCACCCTGCACAACATCCTGACCCCGCGCGGCGCGAAAGTGCGTGATACGTTGAGCTGGTCCGGGTTTCTGAACGAAGCTGTCAACCTATATGGCGAGCGGAGCGACGTTATTGCCTCAAGCCATTGCTGGCCGCGCTTTGGCCAGTCGGAGGTCAAGGGCTGGCTGGCGGGGCAGCGCGACAATTATCGGTATATGCACGACCAAACGGTGCGCATGATGAACAAGGGCATGACTCAAGCCGAGATCGCGGAAGTTTTAAAGGCACCGCCAGCGATTGGCGACCAATGGTTTAACAAGGGCTATTACGGCACCTACAGCCATAATTCGAAGGCGATCTATCAATATTATCTGGGTTGGTATGATGCCGTCCCCGCCAATCTTAACCCGCATCCGCCGGAGATTCGCGCGGGCAAAATGGTCGCGGCTATGGGCGGCGCGAAGAAGGTTTTGGCAGAGGCGAAAAAGGCGATGAAAGCGGGGGACTATCGCTGGTCATCCGACCTGTTGAACCAACTCGTCTTTGCCGAACCCAAAAATGCCGAGGGGCGGGCTTTGCTTGCCGACAGCTATGAACAGCAAGGCTATCAGTCGGAATCCGCGATCTGGCGCAACATGTTCCTGACGGGCGCGCGCGAACTGCGTGCAGGCATGAAGGCAGGCATTAACGCGCAAAGCATCGACATGATTTCGGCGATACCAACTGGGTTGTTGTTGGATTCGGTGTCGACCCGGCTGGACCCGAATGTCATTGGCAATGCCGCGCTGACCCTGAATTTCGTGATTTCGGACCGAAAAGAGACCGCGAAAGTAACCGTTGGCAATTCGGTGATGTTCAGTGAAATGGGTAAGGTCCACGCTGCGCCTAATGTGACGGTCACTGGCCCGCGCCAATTGTTTCTGGCCTTATTGTTCCTGAAAATGCCGGCAGCGCAGTTGCAGGCCGCTGGTCTGAAAATCGACGGCGACAGGGCGGCGATTGAAAAGCTTCAGGCGGCGCTTGACCCGATGCCGGGTGCATTCAACATTGTGGAGCCTTAATCTAGGTCCTGACCCTAGGCAGTGAAGGCAACAAGGGCAGCGCCAAAAGTCACACTAAGGTCTCACCTAAAACGCATGCAAAAGCAGGCTAAAGTGGCTGATTGCATGCCCTTGCAGCCTCTGGGCGGTTCACGATATCTGTGGGATAAGGTGACTCGCCAAATCCTACATTGCAAGTCAAAATGCGCGGAACGTTTCGTCATATTGGTGTAAAGCGGGGTCAAAGACGAAATATTTTGCCTTTCAATTGAAGCTTTACATTTCCCCACGCTGGCGGCGCAGGGCATACCATTTTGCGACATTGGCATTATGTTCTTGCAACGTGTCGGCGAAAATATGTCCGCCCTTGCCATCGGCAACGAAGTATAAAGCGGTCGTCCTTTGCGGGTTTAGAACGGCGGCAATGGCGGCGCGTGACGGGTTGGCGATTGGCCCTTTCGGCAGGCCAGCCATAGCGTAAGTGTTATAGTCGTTCACGTCCCGGATTTCGGATTTGCGAATGCGTCGGCCAAGCGACTTGCCCTTTGTGATCGGGTAAATAATAGTCGGGTCGGCCTGCAGCCGCATCCCAATACGTAAACGATTGGAATAGACACCGGAGACAATGCGCAATTCGGATTTGAGCGCCGTTTCCTTTTCGACAATCGACGCAAGCGTAAGCGCCTCTAATGGCGTTTTAACCATCGTGTTCGGGCTGCGCTCTGGCCACAACTCGGCCATTGTTTTTGTCATGGCGTCCTGCATGCGTTTCAGGACAGCAGCGCGCGGTTCGTTTTTGTCAAAGGCGTAGCTATCGGGCAAAACCGAACCCTCGGCGGGTATGGAAATGTTCCCGGTGAGCTGGTCATTGGCCATAAGGCGTTCGTACACCATGATCGAAGGCATGCCTTCGGGAATGGTGACCATGCGTTGCACGGTTTTCCCATCTGTCAGGATGGACAATATATCGGAATTGGAGGCCTTTGCCGGAATGACAAATTCGCCTGCCTTGATGGTGTTAGACGCGCCAAATATCTTTGCCCGGCTCACAAATGCGTCCGCGGATTTGACCGCACCGCTTTTCTCAAGCTGCCGTGCAGCCGACATCATGCTTGACCCCGGCTTAATGATTACAGTCGCCGCGCGCTCCAGCGGCCCGGGCGCAGTCCATCCGTAAATAAAGTTACCAGCGATTACCGCCAGCAGCAGCGCCGCCGCAACGACCGCCCATTTGGCGAGGCGGTGATTGGCCTGTTTCCCATACCGTTTCGCCACAATTAACCCTTCTCATTCCCGCCGTCAGTGCCCGCGTGCGCGGGAATGACAAAATGAGAGATATGCGATTGGGCTATCACGTTCGTTTATTCAGCCAATTTCATGATGAGGCTGGCGTTCGTCCCGCCAAAGCCGAAGCTGTTGTTCAAAACCGCCTTCACTTCGCGTTTCTTGGCGACATGTGGGACAAGGTCAACGCCTTCTGTGCCTTCATCTGGGTTGTCGAGATTGAGCGTCGGCGGCACAATTTGGTCACGCAGCGCGAGGATGCAGAAAATGCTCTCCACCGCGCCAGCGCCGCCCAGCAAATGGCCGATGGCGGATTTGGTCGAGCTCATCGACACATTTGCCATGGCGTCACCAAATAAGCGCTTTACCGCGCCTAGCTCGATTGTATCGGCCATGGTCGATGTGCCATGCGCGTTGATATAATCAATATCAGCGGGCGTCATGCCGGCTTTTTTCAGCGCCATCTGCATGGATCGAAACGCGCCGTCACCTTCGGGATGCGGCGCAGTTACGTGATAGGCATCGCCCGACAAGCCATAGCCGACGACTTCGGCGTAGATCTTCGCGCCGCGCGCCTTGGCATGTTCATATTCTTCCAAAACAACGACGCCTGCGCCTTCACCCATCACGAAACCGTCGCGGTCCTTGTCATAAGGGCGGCTGGCGGCCTCTGGACGGTCGTTATAGCTCATATTGAGAGCGCGAGCCTGTGCAAAGCCTGCGATGCCCAGCGGGTTGATGGTGCCTTCTGAACCGCCAGCGACCATGATGTCGGCATCATCATCGCGGATCATGCGGGCGGCATCACCAATCGAGTGTGCGCCTGTGGAGCAAGCGGTGACGACTGCGTGATTGGGGCCTTTTAGGCCATATTTTATGCTGACTTGGCCCGAGATCAGGTTGATCAAGCGGCCATGCACGAAATGCGGGCTCACGCGGCCAGGGCCTTTTTCCGCCAGCAGCAATGCTTCGCTTTCAATGCCGGGTAGACCGCCGATCCCGGACCCGATGGAGCAGCCAGCGCGCACTTTTTGTTCTTCGGTCAATTCGGTGAGGCCAGCATCTTCCAATGCTTGGCCAGCGGCATCAATGCCATAAATGATAAAGGGGTCGACCTGACGTTGGACCTTGTGGTCCACGCGCTTATCGGGGTCAAAGCCCCATGGATGGTCCTTGCCCTTCACCTCGCATGCGATCAGGCATTTCTGGTTGCTGGCGTCGAAATGCGTAATCATGCCAGCACCGGATTTTCCGGCAATGAGGTTGGACCAAGTGGTTTCAACATCTGCACCCAAGGGTGTAACCAGACCTAATCCAGTGACCACGACACGACGCATTGCGTTATCTCCAAAAGCTAATCTTTACGGCCCATTACTGCGAACAGGGGCCAAAAAGCAAACGGCTTTCCGACAGAAGCGCACTTAACGCCGGTCGGAAAGCCGTTTGATTTTTTATCTGACCGCGCATCATCGCGCGTAACGGCTTAGCCGTTGCTGTTGATGAAATCGATCGCGTCCTTGACGGTCGCAATCTTTTCAGCAGCATCGTCGGGGATTTCGACGTTGAATTCTTCTTCAAACGCCATAACCAATTCAACGATATCAAGGCTATCTGCGCCCAGATCATCAATGAAGCTTGCAGCTTCTGTGACCTTATCGGCTTCAACGCCCAGATGTTCGACGACGATTTTTTTGACCCGTTCTGCGGTATCGCTCATTTTTGTGCCCCTTATTGGTTGGGAGGATGAATTTCAGATATCGCCCTAATGTGCAGAATAGCCGCTGGCAAGTGGCAAGCGACGCTTATGCATTAAAGCATCGCCATGCCGCCATTTACATGGATTGTCTGGCCCGTAACATAACCCGCTTCTCTTGACGCGAGATAAGCAACGGCGGTACCAATGTCTGCGCCTTCGCCCATACGGCCCATCGGAATACGCGCATTCAGCGCCTCTTTTTGCGCTTCAGGTAGGCTTTCGGTCATTGCGGTGGCGATGAAGCCTGGTGCGACGCAGTTGGCCGTCACATTGCGGCTGGCGAGTTCCTGCGCGATTGCTTTTGTCATCGCCGTAAGGCCGCCTTTGGACGCGGCGTAATTGGCCTGGCCAGGGTTGCCCGTGGTGCCGACGACGCTGGTGATGCTAATGATACGGCCAAAGCGCGCTTTCATCATTGGTTTCGAAGCGGCGCGTATCAGACGAAATGTTGCCTCAAGGTTGATGCGGATGACGTCTTCCCATTCCTCATCCTTCATACGCATCGTCAAATTGTCGCGTGTAACGCCGGCGTTGTTCACAAGAATGTCGATCTGGCCGAGTTTCTGGAGCGCAGCGGGAACCAACGCCTCAACGCTGTCCTTGTCACCCAAGTCGCAGGGAACCGCAACATGATCGCCACCTAAGGATGCTCGGAATGCTTCAAGCTTTTCCACGTTGGAGCCGGACACCGCAAGCCGCGCGCCTTGCGCCGCCAGCGCGTGACAGATGGCACTGCCAATCCCGCCCGAAGCGCCAGTAACAAGCGCAGTCATGCCGGTTAGATCAAACATATCATTCTCCCTTAAATTCGGGTGCGCGCTTTTCCAGAAACGCGGTGATCGCTTCGTCATTGTCCGCGGTGGCGTGGGCAAGGCTTTGCATCGCGGCGGACATTTCGAGGATATTTTTAAGGTCCGCCGTCTGCCCTTCGCGCAACAGGCGCTTCGTCATGCGGACGGCATGTGGCGGGTTTGCGGCAATTTTGTCCGCAATGGCGCGCGCGGCGGTCATCAGGTCGGCATCATCCACCACTTGCGTAACCAGCCCGATACGCAACGCTTCGGCAGCGTCGATGGTTTCGCCGGTCAAGGCAAGTTCTGTCGCTTTTGAAAAACCGACGATGCGCGGCAACAGCCATGCGCCACCGTCGCCCGGCGTAATGCCCAACCGCACAAAGCTTTCGGCAAATTTGGCCGAAGACGCGGCAATCCGGATGTCGCACATCGTGCTAAGGTCAAGCCCTGCACCAATGGCCGCGCCGTTGACCGCCGCGATGACCGGAACCTCAAGCGCTTGGAGCATCAGCGGCAGACGCTGGATACCATATTTGTAGTTGCGCCGGGTTTCTGCGGGCAATCCTGCACGCAAGCCACCGCTATCCGGACGCATTTGTTTTAAGTCACCGCCGGAGGAAAACACCGTTCCTGCGCCTGTCAGGATGACGCAGCGCACGGACATGTCCTGATCCGCTGCCATGAATGCATCGCACAACTGTTCGACGACAGACACATCCGAAATCGGGTTACGCTTTTCGGGCATATTCAGCGTGATGGTCAATATGCCACCATCGCGCGACTGGAGAATTTGGTCGTTCATTAAATCGCTTTCAATAAGGCTTCGATGTCATCCATGCTGATGACGCTTGATGTGGTGATGTCTTCGCCCGCGCTGCGCTTTACCATGGGCGACAGTATCTTCCCGCCAAACTCTGCAAAATGGGTAACGCCGGCCTCCGCCATGGCAATCGCCGACTCGCGCCAGCGGACCCGGCCAGTGACCTGCTGCACCAATTGCCGGGATATGGTGTCGGGGTCGGATACCGGCGCAGCGGTGACGTTAGCGAATAACGGCACCAATGGCGCGTGGATGGTCGTCGTCGCAAGTGCGCTTGCCATGTCATCGGCGGCGGGTTGCATCAACGGACAGTGAAAGGGTGCAGATACGGGCAACAATATGCCGCGTTTGATGCCATGGTCCTTCGCCAATGCAATCGCCCGGTCAATCGCGCCTTTGTGGCCGGAAATAACGACTTGCGACGGGTCATTGTCATTGGCGACGGTGCAGGTTTCCCCTTCGGCAGCCGCAAGGGCAAGGCTTTCGGCTTTTTGTATATCCGCGCCGAGCAAAGCGGCCATCGCACCGACGCCGACGGGCACAGCCGCCTGCATCGCGCGCCCGCGCAGCTTCAGCAGCGCAGCGGTCACCGACAAAGGCAATGCGCCAGCGGCGCAGAGTGCGGTATATTCGCCCAAGGAATGGCCAGCGACGAAATTACATTTTTCCGATAGGCGAACGCCGCCTTCCTTTTCCAAAACGCGCAAGGTGGCGATGGCATTGGCCATGATCGCGGGCTGCGCATTCTCGGTCAGTATGAGGTCGCTCTCTGGTCCTTCGCACATCAGGCGGAAAAGATGCTGGCCCAACGCCTCATCGACTTCCTCAAACACGGCGCGCGCAATTGGGCTGGCTTCGGCGAGCGCTTTGCCCATGCCAACGGCTTGGCTGCCTTGTCCGGGGAAAATAAATGCGCGCATAGCTGCTCCTGTTCGTCCGTGTTCCGGCAATTCGCCTATGGCGCGGCGTTGAATGTTGCAAGCCCGAACGGCACGATGCGATTGTCAGCATCATGACCAATATCCGCGCGGCCCAGATAATCGATCCCCGTTTTTGCGCACCAGCGCCTGGCGATTTCCTCGGTATCTTCGCCAAAGGGGCGGTCATTGACAGGCACATCGCTGACGCGGCCAAGCCGCAATCCGGCCAATCGGGCGTTTTGCAAATGGCTGGTGACATGGAAAAACGCGCGATCATAGCCATAAAGATATTCGCTGATTTCCTCGACCATCAACACATGGTCTTTCAGGTCGGGCATTAACGGCGTGCCGACCATCATCGCCAAGGTCATCAGATTGAAAGCCGCATATTTTGTGCCTGCTTGCAGTTGCGGTTCAAGCGCCTGCGGCGACGCGTGCAGCATCCAGTCGAGTGCGCGCAGGACGGCGGCCTCACCGCCAACGCGCCTGATATCGGCTGGCATTGGCCCATGGCAGACATGGCCGATTTTTGCGGCGTACAATGCGCCAAGCAGATTGCCGGCGTCGCTATAGCCCATATAGATTTTATCCGCCGCCGCCGATGTTAGCGCCGCGACGGCGTCTTGGGCGATTCGGCACGCCCCATAGCCACCGCGCGCGAACCAGACCGCATCAAAGCTGGTGTCATTGGCAAGGTCCACAAACGCGGCGCAGCGCATATCGTCTGGACCGGCGAAATGGCCAGCCTCTGCAAAACTTTGGTCGTGAAAGTTGAGTTCAGCGGTCGGGTGCGTGGTTGCGGCAAGCGCAATAACGCGCGCCGCGTCCTCCCGCGTAAATGGCGTTGATGGCGCGCAGATAGCTATCCGCATATATTACGTGCCTCTCTAATACGCGTCATTCCCGCATCGGCGGGAATCCAACGCCGGGCTGTTACGTTTCGACGGGTCGGGCATTGGTCCCCCGCCTTCGCGGGGGTGACGCAGTTTTGTATATATAGGACCATTGCCAAAATCATCTTCCGGCCATAACCGCCACTGATGCACAAAAACAAATCCTATTTCTTCTGCGGCATTGGTGGTTCGGGCATGTTGCCCTTGGCCAATATCGTCCGTGATGCGGGCGCAAGTGTCGCCGGTTCCGATCGCGCGCTGGACCAAGGCCGATTGGGACCGAAGTTCAAATGGTTACAAAGCTTGGGCATTGACCTGTTTCCGCAAGACGGCAGCGGCCTTGTTGGCGGCGACCATATCCTCATTGCCTCCGCCGCAATTGAAGACAGCGTGCCCGATATTGCAAAGGCCAAGGCGCTTGGCTGCACCCGCATGACGCGCGCGCAATTGCTCGCCGACCTGTTCAACGCCGCCCCGCGCAGCGTTGCGGTTGGCGGAACCAGCGGCAAATCGACGGTGACAGGCATGATCGGCTGGATATTGACCGATGCTGGACGTGACCCGACGATCATGAACGGCGCGGTGATGAAAAATTTCGTCGCCGATGATGCGCCCTTCGCCAGCGCGCGCGTGGGGCAGGGCGGTGTCTTTGTTTCGGAGGTCGACGAAAGCGATGGCTCCATCGCTTTGTTCACGCCCGAGGTCGCGGTCCTCAACAATGTCAGCCTTGATCACAAAAGCTTAGAAGAATTGCGGCAGTTGTTCGGCGACTTTGCGCGCAAGGCGAAAGTCTGTGTCTGGAACGCCGATGATGCGGAGACTTTGGCGTTGATGACCCTGCTATCGCCCCTCCCCTTCAGGCGTGGAGGGACCAGTCCCCCGGACTGGTCCGAGAGGCTCCACGGGGACGGGGGTGGGGTTTGTCCGTCAGGCACCGTGCCCGACTGGAACACCCCACCCGGCTCGCCCTTTTGCTCTGTCCGGGGGACAGAGCTGGCGAGCCCCCCTCCCCTGAAGGGGAGGGGAGTAAGCTTCGGTTTTTCCCCTCACGCCGACTTCCGTGCAACAGACATCACCGACCTCCCGCTCGGCAGCCGCTTCAACCTCCACGCAGAGGGCGAAACACATGCCGTGACGTTGATCGTGCCGGGCAGACACAATATCGCTAACGCGCTTGCCGCGATTGCCGCAAGCGTCGCACTTGGCGTGTCCGTTGCGCAAGCCGTGCGCAGCGTAGAGAGCTTCTGCGGCCTTGCCCGCCGTTTCGACATTGTCGGCTCGGCCAATGACATCACCGTCATCGACGATTTTGGCCATAACCCGGACAAAATTGCCGCGACACTGGCAACGTTGAGGGCGTTTCCAGGCCGCATCATCGCCTTCTTCCAACCGCATGGCTACGGCCCCATCCGCGTCATGGGCGCGGAACTTGCTGGCGTGTTTGCGGACATGCTTGGCGCGGACGACCATCTGCTCCTCTGCGACCCCGTCTATTTTGGCGGCACCGTGGACAAAAGCATCGGCAGCCAAAGCATCACCGACGCAGTGGCCAAAGCTGGCCGTAACGCCGAATATATCCCTTCGCGCGAAGACTGCGGGGAGCGTATTTTGGAAATCGCAAGGCCCGGCGACCGGATTGTGATCATGGGGGCACGGGATGATACGTTGAGCGGGTTTGCGGTCGACATATTGCAGGAGCTGGGGCGCTAGGGCGTTCACCCCTATTCGCAATCCGGCGAATCGCTTGCATTCCGCACCAATCCCCCCTAAGCGCCCCACTTCGCTCAGGTTCGCCTGAATGAAATCGAAGAAGGCCGGAGGGGCGTATGCATGGTGCTGCGTCAGCGATCGGTAGGAACAAGGAAACGCCCATGTCTCTGTACGAGCATGTATTTTTGGCGCGTCAGGACCTTTCACAGGCCCAAGTTGATGCGCTGGCTGAAAACGCCACCAAGATTGTAGAAGACAATAAGGGCAAGGTCGTAAAGACCGAAACCTGGGGTCTTCGTACATTGACCTATAAAATTCAGAAAAACCGCAAAGCGCATTTCGTGATGCTCGACATCGATGCTTCGGGCGATACCATCGCTGAGCTTGAGCGTCAGACACGTATGAATGAAGATATCATTCGTTACATGACTGTCCGCGTTGACAAGCATGAAGTCGGCCCGTCGGTCATGATGCGCAAGAGCGACCGTCCAGAGCGCAGCGAACGCAGTGAGCGTGGCGGCTTTGGCGGTGGCGACCGTGATCGCGGTGCCCCTCGTCCAGATCGTGGCGACCGTCCAGACCGCGCACCGCGCGCAGAGCAGGAGGCTTAAATCATGGCACGTCCGTTTTTCCGTCGCCGCAAGTCCTGCCCATTTCAGGGTAAGGACGCGCCGCAAATCGATTATAAAGATGTACGCCTGCTTCAGGGGTATATTTCAGAGCGCGGCAAGATTGTCCCATCGCGCATCACCGCCGTTTCGGCAAAGAAGCAGCGTGAGCTGGGCCAAGCTATCAAGCGCGCCCGTCACATCGGCCTTCTGCCGTACATCGTGAAGTAAGGAGCCGAAACATGGATATCATACTTCTCGAACGCGTTGAAAAGCTGGGTGCAATTGGTGACGTTGTCACCGTGAAGGACGGCTATGCCCGTAACTTCTTGCTGCCAAACAAAAAAGCGCTCCGTGCAAACGAAGCCAATCGCAAGGTTTTCGAAGCCAATCGCGCGAAAATCGAAAGCGATAACGCAAGCCGCCGTGATGAAGCGCAAAAAGCGTCGGGCAGTGTCGAAGGCAAGCAGATCGTTCTGATCCGTGCGGCTTCGCAAACTGGCCAGCTTTACGGTTCGGTCTCGGTCAAGGATATCGTGGACGGTCTGGTCGCCCAGGACGCCAAGGTTTCCAAGAACATGATCGTGCTTGAACGCCCAATCAAAACGCTTGGCGTATTTGGCGTCAAGGTTGTTCTGCACCCCGAAGTTACCGTCAATGTTCAGGTCAATGTGGCCCGTTCGGACGACGAAGCCGAGTTGCAGAAGGACGGCGTTAACGTTCTTGACCAGATGTTCGAAGCCGAACAGGCCGAGATCGCTGCTGAAGTCATTGAAGCGCAGGTTGAAGCCGAAGTTGCCTCTGACGCAGCCGATGCTGCCGAAGCGGCTGCCAACGCAAAGCGCCGCGAAGAGCAAGCGGCTGCCAAGGCTGCTGCAGAAGCTGCTGGCCTTTCGGCTGAGGCAAGCGACGACGCATAAAGCGTGCGATTGCTGCATACAAAACGCCGCCTTGTTGCAAGACAGGGCGGCTTTTTTGTGCCTCCACTGCACGTCATTCTGAACTTGTTTCAGGATCCATTCATGCTCCTCAACCGATGGCTTAGGGGGCACGATGGACCCTGAAACAAGTTCGGGGTGACGTCTGGTTTTAATGTGCTGTTTCATTGCTATGAACACGTGCTAGCAGCCACCCCATGACCGCACCCATCATCATCACCGCCGACATGGGCAAGGCCGATCAAGCATGGGCAAACGGCCTACGCCGCGCGCATTTTCCCGCAGAGCGCAACCATGTCGATGCGCACATCACCCTGTTCCTCCATTTGCCGCCAAGCCATTTGCCCGAAATCAAATCGCGCTTGGCGGGGCTTGTTGCGGATTATCCAGCGCCTGTGGCCTTTCTGGGCGATATCATGCTGCTGGGTAAGGCGGTCGCATTTCGTGTCGATAGTCCTGAATTGCTTAGCCTGCGGGAGGAGTTGGCCGACAGTTTTCGCGGGCTGTTGATCCCGCAAGATCAGGCGCAGCCCCGATTGCACATCACGGTCCAGAACAAGGTGGAGCCGCCCGTCGCAAAGGCACTCCACGCGCATCTGTTGGACAACTTCCGTCCGCGTCCGCTCACCATTTCGGGGCTATCCGCGCATTATTATCGCGATGGACCATGGGAGCATATCGCAAGATGGTCATTTCGTGGCTGACAATGCTTGACCCATATACCCCCCGCGCTTATAGCGCCGCGTGCTTCCCCGCAAATGCTGGGAATCACGCTAGGATGGCGAAGTAGCTCAGCTGGTTAGAGCGGTGGAATCATAATCCATAGGTCGGGGGTTCAAGTCCCTCCTTCGCTACCATATTTCTTGTGCGATATTGGGGTCGAACCCCGACAGCAGCACGATCCGTAAAAGAGCAACAGACTGACGTTAAGCAGACGTGCTTTGAGCAGTTGCCGCGCTTTGCAGCATTGGCTATGATAAGAGCATGGAAGATTGCTCCCAATGTATTGTAAGGAACCGCGCAATTTGCGCCGGGCTCGAAACAGACGAGCTTGATCTACTGGGTCGACTGGGCCGAAAGCAAAAAGTTTCCAAGGGGCAAACCATATTTTGGGAAGGTGATGACGCCGTCGTCGTCGCCAATGTCATCGAAGGCGTGCTGAAGGTTTCGATGAGCATGTCCAATGGCCGCGAGCAGATTGTAGGGATTGTTTTTTCATCGGACTTTATTGGTCGGCCCTTTGGCCAGCAAAGCCCGTATAGCGTGACCGCGCTAACCGACGCCGAATTGTGCATTTTCTCGCGATCTACCTTTGACAGCTTCGCGCGTCAGCATCCAGATCTGGAGCATAAGTTGCTGCGCCGGACGTTGAATGAACTTGATCGTGCGCATGCATGGATGCTGCTGCTCGGCAAGAAAACCGCGACGGAACGGATCGCGACTTTGTTGCTCGAAATGTCTGTTCGGCTCGGCGAAACGGGCTGCAAGGTTGACAAAGGTGCATTGGACGCATTTGAATTGCCGCTTGATCGCCAGCAAATTGGCGACGTTCTAGGGCTAAGGATTGAAACCGTAAGCCGTCAGTTTTCCAGATTAAAAGCCGATGGTGTCATCCATCTGCCAGACCGCCGGACCGTTTCCATACGCGACCGTGCGCGGCTTCAGGATCTTTCGGATGCTGCCTGAACGGCGGTTTAAGAACGCTTTGGGTGGGGTTTAACCGGGAATATCATCCGCCGGGCCACCGATAAGCACAAAATGCCGGTCGCAATAGCCGCAATCGACATAGCCCTTTTCATCAATTTGAAGCCAGACCCGGGGGTGGCCCAATGCGGCGGGAATATCTCCACTGCCGTCGCAAGCGACGCGCGATTCGCGGACTCGGATTGTTTCGGGGGCGTAATTGTTCATGTGCGCCGCTTAGCAAAGCCGCAACGTGGCTGCAACGGCTGAGAAATAGGGAAGTAACGATAATCGCGCGGTCACGAAATTCCAGCGGATGGGTTCCATGTGATTGCGCTGGCACCATGCGTTCGCTATCGAACAGACATGTCTGAACAAGCTATCTCAATCCATAACCTTTCCAAAAAATATGCAGGGGGAAAACAAGCGTTAAGCGATGTCAGTTTTGACGTTGCGCAAGGGTCGATTTTCGGCCTTCTTGGGCCCAATGGCGCTGGCAAATCTACGTTGATTAACATCTTGGCCGGGCTGGTGATGAAGACATCGGGCAGCGCGTCGATATGGGGGTTCGACATCGACGCCCATCCGCGCAACGCGAAGGCGTCCATTGGTATTGTGCCACAGGAAATTATGTTCGACCCGTTCTTTACACCCAAAGAAGCGCTTGAATTGCAAGCGGGGCTTTATGGTGTGCCCAAGTCAAAGCGGCGGACGATGGAATTGTTGAAAGCCGTCAGGTTGGAGGACAAGGCCGATGCCTATGCGCGGACCCTGTCGGGCGGCATGAAGCGTCGCTTGCTGGTCGCCAAAGCCATGGTTCATGCGCCGCCCGTGATCGTACTTGATGAACCGACGGCGGGTGTTGATATCGAACTGCGTCAGCAATTATGGGATTATGTGCAGGAACTGAACCGCCAAGGCGTA
Source organism: Sphingorhabdus sp. (assembly GCF_023910635.1). Taxonomy (GTDB): domain Bacteria; phylum Pseudomonadota; class Alphaproteobacteria; order Sphingomonadales; family Sphingomonadaceae; genus Sphingorhabdus_B. The sequence goes on from NZ_JAAVVZ010000014.1 coordinate 39,212, forward strand.
ACGGTTGTGCTCACCACCCATTATCTCGAAGAAGCCGAGCAATTGTGCGACCGTATTGCGATCATCAACCATGGGCAGTTGATTGCCAACAAGCCGACGCGCGAACTGGTCGGCATGGCGCGTGAGAAGGCGGTGGTTTTAACGCTGGACCGCGATGTAACCAGTGCGCCAACGCATGAAGCCTTTGAAAAGACAGAGCTGCTTGGCGAACGCACGGTTGAGATTACCTACAATAAAGACCGCATGAATGCAGGCGAAGTGCTTTTAGTGATCCAAGGCCTTGGGTTGGGCATCGTCGACGTAACCACCAAGGAGGCTGACCTAGAAGACGTCTTCCTCCGCCTGACAAGCGCCGCATAACATGTTCCCCTCCCGCCTGCGGGAGGGGTTAGGGGAGGGCCAGAGCGGTTCAGGAGGACAGGTAGTTGGACAATCCAATTTTCAGAACCAGAAACACCGAACGATCGCGGGAACTACGCCGGGCATCTCCACCGGCTGAACGCAAATTATGGTCTCAATTACGGGCTGGTCAGTTAAACGGGCACCGATTTACCAAACAATTTCAAGTCGGCAGCTATTTCGTCGATTTTGTTTGTCGTGAGAAAAAGTTGGTTGTTGAAGTGGACGGATGGTCACATGACGCACGGCAAGGATATGATGGCCAACGCGACAAATTTATTCGGTCAAAAGGCTTTGAAGTGCTACGTTTTACGAATGAGCAAGTAATGCTTAATTTGGAGGGGATCTTGGTAATGATATGCGAGCGCTTGGCGGCGATACCCTCCCCCAACCCCTCCCGCACGCGGGAGGGGAGTTGATGGAAGCGGATGTACTGATCATTGGGTCGGGCGCGGCGGGGTTGACGGCGGCGTTGCAACTGGCGGCAACGCGCAAGGTTGCGGTGCTGGCCAAGGGTTCCATTTCCGATGGCGCAACTGCTTGGGCGCAGGGTGGGATTGCCGCCGTGCTTGAACCCGGCGACAATTTTGCGAACCATATCGAGGATACGATGGTTGCAGGCGCGGGGCTGAATAACCGCGCCACGGTTGAATTTGTCGTGGAGAATGCGCCGCTCGCGATTGAACGACTGGCACAGCTGGGCGTGCCGTTCAATCTGGAGGGCAATGACTGGCACTTGACCCGCGAAGGCGGACATAGCCACCGGCGTATCGTCCATGTTGACGACGCCACCGGTTGGGCGGTCCAGCAAGCGTTGGAAGCGGCGGCCAGAGCGCATCCGAATATCAGTTTGGTTCCGGACATGGTCGCCGTTGACCTGATCTTGGGCCGGCATCAGGAACGCTTTTCAACCTCAGGCCGTATCCACGGCGTTTATGCGCTCAACCGCAAAACGGGCCAGGTCGAGACCTTTACTGCGCGCGCGACCATTCTCGCGAGCGGCGGCGCTGGCCGGACTTATCTATACTCCACGGCTCCGCGCGGTGCGACTGGTGACGGCATTGCCATGGCGTGGCGCGCCGGATGCCGCGTGTCGAATATGGAGTTCATGCAATTCCACCCGACCTGCCTTTACAATCTTGAGGTCAAGAATTTCCTGATAACAGAGGCGGTGCGCGGCGAGGGCGGAATCCTGAAAAATCCGAAAACGGGGCATCGTTACATGCCCGATTATGATGATCGCGCAGAGCTAGCGCCACGTGACATTGTTGCCCGCGCCAATGACGCCGAAATCAAGCGCGACGGTCTGGATTATGTCCATCTGGACATCAGCCACAAGCCACCCGAATTTGTAAAAACGCATTTCCCGAACATTTATGAAAAGTTGCTTGGCCTTGGCATCGACATCACGCGGGAGCCGATCCCGGTGGTGCCAGCGCAGCATTATACCTGCGGCGGTGTGATTGTGGATATGGATGGCCGAACCGACGCGCCGGGTCTGTATGCCGCAGGCGAAGTGACGCAAAGCGGCCTGCATGGTGCAAACCGTCTGGCATCTAACTCCTTACTTGAATGCTTCGTCTTCGGTGATGCTTGCGCCCGCCATATCGACGCCAATTGGGACAGCCTGCCGCCCCCGCCAAAAATTCGGCAATGGGATGAAAGCCGCGTTACCGACAGCGACGAAGAGGTCGTGATTGCACAATGCTGGCGCGAAATCCGGCAGTTCATGTGGAACTTTGTGGGCATCGTCCGTACGACAAAAAGGTTGGAGCGCGCGCAGCATCGCATTGATTTGCTGCGCAGTGAGGTTGAGGATTATTACAGCCATTTCCGCGTCACGCCGGACCTGATTGAACTGCGCAACTTGGTCGAGGTTGCCGCCTTGATTATCCGGTCTGCGCTGGCACGGCATGAAAGCCGGGGGCTGCACTTTACGCTCGATTATCCCAAAATGGCAGACGAAGCGGTCGACACGATTTTGATGCCATAGGCACAAAACACTTTCCTGCCGATAGAAACTTCAGGCAGTGTCTCATCTTGTTATTTGGAGGCTATTATGATCGTTCGAAATCAAGTCGCAGCTTTTCACGTCCGTAAATTCTTGCATGTGTCTGTCCTGGCGCTGCTGGCGGCAATGGCGGTCCCTGCCGCCGCCGCAACGCCAGAGGAAACCGCGCGCGAAGTGCTCGCCAAATCGCCCATCATCGACGGCCATAATGACACACCGCACCAGATTGCCGAACTGTTTGCGCGTGATTTTTCGAAATTCGACCTGACTGCATTGCCGGCGGACGTGCTCGCCAAAACCCATACCGACATAAAAAATGCGCGCGCAGGATATTTGGGCGGGCAATATTGGTCGGTCTATGTTGATGCCGCTTTGCCCAAGCATGAGGCGGTGACCCGCAATATTCAGCAGATCGATGTCGTCCGGCAAATGATGGCGCGATATCCCGAAACATTCACGTATGCCGCAACGGCTGCAGAGGTTGAGGCGGCGATGAAAAAGGGCAAAATCGCCTCGCTTATTGGTATGGAGGGTGGGCATTCCATTGGCAGTTCTCTGGAAATCCTGCGGCAGACCTATGCGCTTGGCGCGCGTTACATGACCCTCACACACAGCCTGACCACCGATTGGGCGGACAGCGCAACGGACGCGCCAAAGCATGACGGATTGTCGCCCTTTGGCTTTGAAGTGCTCGCGGAAATGAACCGTCTGGGGATGATTGCCGACATCAGCCATGTGTCAGAGGCAACGATGCACGATGTGTTGGATAAGAGCACTGCGCCGGTCTTGTTCACGCACAGCAACGCCCGCGCAATCACACCGCACCCGCGCAACGTGCCCGATTCGATCCTGAAGCGTCTGCCGCAAAATGGCGGCGTGGTGATGGTCACCTTCGTGCCGGGCTTCACCTCGGCGGCCCGGCGTCAGTGGGAATATGAACGTTCCGCCGTTGCAGGGAGGGCCAAGACCGAATTTTCCGGCAATCCCGCCGACGAAAAGGCGGCTGTTGACGCATGGATTGCCGCCAACCCGCAGCCCAAGGCTACGCTGGCGCAAGTGGCCGACCATATCGACCATATCCGCAAGGTGGCAGGCATCGACCATATCGGCATTGGCGGTGACTTTGGCGGCGTGGACGAACTGCCGGTTGGCCTAGAAAATGTCTCAACCTATCCCGCCTTATTCGCCGAACTCGTCCGCCGTGGCTATGCGAAGACGGACCTCGCCAAAATTGCCCAAGGCAATGTCCTGCGCGTGATGCGCGGCGTGGAGAAAGCGGCGGGTAAGTCATTTTAGCACGCAAAGACGCAAAGGCGCAAAGAAGGGACATAAGAATGCGTGATCTTGAGGACTTGGCGCGCATTGCAGTGGATTGTGGCTTTCAAATCCACAGTAGCTTGGGCCCTGGACTTCTTGAGAGCGTTTATGAAGTGATCTTAGCAGACTCGCTGGCAGAGCGTGGTCTTTCGGTGCAACGGCAGAAGCCAATCGCAATTCATTTCAACGGTCGATATTTTGATGAAGGTTTCAAGGCGGATTTGCTTGTCGAGGATAGGCTGCTGATCGAGTTGAAATCTACTGAGCGATTGCTTGCGGTTCACGGTCGCCAAGTTTTGACTTATCTCAAATTGTTAGACTTGCCTCTTGGGCTGCTCATGAACTTCGGCGGTGCAACCTTCAAAGAAGGCGCAAAACGCGTTGTTAACAATTACCGGCCAGCCGATGCTTAGCTCCTTCTTTGTATTTCTGTCCTTGCTATTCCCTTCGTGCGGACAAAAAACCGAAGCGCAGATTCATAATTTTTATCACGCAAAGCCGCAAAGGCGCAAAGGAAGTAAAAAAGAAAAAACGCACCGGCTTCCGCTGTGTTCAAGATTACAGGTCGACCGTAACGACTTCTTCTTTGCGCCTTTGCGGCTTCGCGTGATAAAAAACTATTTAAATGCCCCATCTTATTGTCAGGCGACAACGCCGACTTTCTAGGGTCAGGACCTATTAAATCCACCTTCGCGGTTTGAGGCCATTTTGTTCAGTGCAAGGCGGCAAAGCGTAGGACTTAGTGGTTCTAAGTCCAAGCTTGCCAACGTGGCAATGGACAAAATGGGTCAAATCCGAAGGACGTCAAAATGGCTTCGATCTCAAAGGAAAATGCCCTTGCAGGCAGAATAACTGCCTGCGGCGGCCATTTTACTTCGATATCTTTGCCATTTTGACGCCGCGAAGGTGGATTTAATAGGTCCTGACCCTAAGCAAAAACCTAGGCAAACCCGTCGGCCAGGTACCGCTCCGCGATGGCGGCGTGGAGGGCGGCGCCTTTGGCCATGACGCTGTCGTCGAGGACCATGCGGTTGGAGTGCAGGCCGCAGCAGGTGCGCCAGTCGTCGCCTTCGTGTGACGCGCCTAAGAAGAACATCGCGCCGGGGACTTTTTCGAGGACATAGGCAAAATCCTCTGCACCCATGATGGGCGTGTCGAGCGTGATCCAGCTTTCGGGGCCGAACATATCCTCGACCACCGCCTTGCCAAACTGAACGGCGCGGTCGTCGCAGACGGTGACGGGGAAGCCCTGTTCAATATGCACCTGCGCGCTGCAACCATGGGCGGCGGCGATGCCGGGGGCAAGGCGGTGCAATTCCTCGGCCACGCGTGCGCGAGATTGTGCCGACAATGTGCGGATGGTGCCTAGCAAAACTGCGGTTTCGGGAATGATATTGTCGGTGGTGCCCGCCGATATTTTGGCGATGGTGACAACGGCAGGATTGAATACCGAAATCTTGCGCGTCACCATTGTCTGGATAGCCGAAACGATTTCGCAAGCGACGGGGATGGGGTCGATGGCGTCATGCGGCATGGAGGCGTGACCGCCAGCGCCCTTGACGGTGATGGTCAGCACATCGGACGATGCCAGTAACGGACCACTTCGCCCACTAAACACCCCGCGCGGCGCGTTGGGCATGATGTGCAAGGCAAAGGCGGCATCGGGTAGGGGGTCAATCAGGCCGTCATCCAGCATGAAGCGTGCGCCATGATGGCCTTCTTCGCCCGGTTGGAACATGAACTGCACCGTACCCGACAGTTGATCGCGTTTGGCACATAGCATTTTGGCTGCACCCACCAGCATCGCGACATGGGTGTCATGCCCGCACGCATGCATCGCGCCTTCGGTCAGCGAGCTATATGCAAGGCCGGTATCCTCATGCAGCGGCAGTGCATCCATATCGCCGCGCAGCAACACCGTGCGGCCATTTGCAGGGCCTTTGAGGGTCGCAATGAGGCCCGTGGTCGATGGCCCCTCACGCAGCTCCAGCGGAAGGCCAGCAAGCGCGGCCTTTATTTTTGCCAATGTCTTGGGATTTTGCAGGCCAAGCTCAGGCTCGCGATGAATATCGCGGCGTAGGTCGATAAGGTCGGGAAGGATATGTTCGGCGTCGGCGCGCCAGTCGGTGCTGATTAAGTCCATAGCTTAACTAGCACCAGCCTGGCGCGCCCGACAACAGTCTTTAGTCTTCCAAACGGACCGCCACATATTGCGTGGCTGCTCCACGCCGTTTGACGCCCAGCAGGATCGCGCTGCGACCGGCTGCCTTTGCATCCTTAACGGCAGCGGCGAGTCCGGCCGCTGTGCTCAAGGCCCGGTAATTTGCGGACACGATCACGTCACCGCGCCGCAAACCAACCTGCACACCAGTGCCAGCGCCCGGAACGTCGATGACAACGCCCTTTACGTCGGCTGTCATGCCAAGCGCACGTCCGATTTCGGCGTCGAGCGGGATGACGCTAAGGCCGAGCGCGTCACGAATGACTTTGGCGTCGGGCGTATCGGTTTGCTTATCGAAGTCTTTATTTTCTTCTGGGTTGAAGTTCGCCTGCGCCAGCTTCTCTTCCGGTGGACGCGCGCCTACCGTAGCGGTCAGCTTCATAGGCTTGCCTTCGCGCAAGATGTCGAGCGGAATACGCGTGCCGGGTTTGATGTTGGCGACGATGTAGGACAATGTCGCTTCAGGCGTCACTTCACGGTCATTAACGCGCAGCACAATGTCGCCTTCTTTCAGGCCAGCCTTGTCTGCGGCCTCACCCGCAACAATACGTGCAACAAACTCGCCACGGTTCTTTTCAAGACCAAGAGCATCGGCAACTTCTTCGCTAACCGGCTGGATGCTTATACCAAGATAGCCACGCTCTGGACGAACGCCTTTTTTCAAGGACTCAACAACGGGGATGGCTTCATCGGCTGGAATTGCAAATCCGACACCAATATTCGCGCCGACGGGCGAAATCAGGCGGTTATTGATGCCAACAACTTCACCCTTCAGGTTAAACAAAGGGCCACCGGAATTGCCGGGGTTAATTGCGGTGTCGGTCTGAATGAAGCGGTCATAGGCGCCGCCAGCGCCGATGTTACGCTGAAGCGCGGAGATGATTCCCGCAGTCACCGTGTTGCCAAGGCCAAGCGGGTTGCCGATTGCGATGACCCAGTCACCCACGCGGCTTTTCTTGGAATCTGCCATTTTGACAAAGGGCAGGTCGGAAGCGCGGATCTTGAGCAAAGCAATATCCGATGATGGATCGCGGCCAACGATTTCGGCTTGATACTCTTTGCCGTCGAAAAGCGTCACCGTCACACGGTCAACGGCTTCGCCAGCCGGGCCACCGGCCACAACATGATTGTTCGTCACGATGTAACCGTCGCTTGAAATAAGAAAGCCTGAACCGCCACTGGCTTGTTCCTGCGTGACGGGGCGGCGTTCGCCCGTCAGCGGGTTCAGGCTGGTGGCAACCTGCACCTTTTGACGTGTCGCGATGTTGACGACCGCTGGCTGCAATTGCGCGGCAAGATCCGCAAAGCTCGATGGCGCGCCGCCGGGGGCGAGGTTGATCTGTTCGGAAACCGCCAGTCCGGTTTGCGCGGTGACGGGGTTGCCATTGACTAAAGCAACTGTGCCGCCAGCCATCAAAAGCGCGGTGGTAACTGCATAAGCGTAACGCACGGATAACATTCCTCTCGTCTATTCAACTGGGCAAGCGCCCTAAAAATCTGTTCATCGTTGGCGTGGCAAAGCTGAACGCCGATTGAATGGACGCCATCCAACCGACCAACATCATATATCCGTCGATTAAATGCCTTTACGGAATTTTTCCAGATAGGCGTTTTGCGGCGACAGGATGATATTGGTTGCGCCTTCACCATTCTGGAACGTCTGACGATAGCTTTGCATCGCACGGTAGAAATCGTAGAATGCCGGATCCTTGCCATAGCTTATGGCGTAGATGCGGGCGGCCTCGGCCTCAGCGTCAGCACGGATAATTTGTGCTTCCTTTTGGCCTTCGGCGTCGATGGCGATCGCCTCCTGATTTCGGGCGCTGCGCATGCGGTTATACGCCGATTGCAACGTTGCAGCCGGCAAGTCGGCACGCTTGATGCGCACGTCAATGACTTCTGCGCCATATTTTTTGGCTTCGCGATTAAGCGCTGTTTGGATATTCTCCATGACTTCGCCGCGTTCCGCGCTCAGCAAGGCGACAAAGGTCCGCTTACCAAGTTCGTTGCGCAGCGATGAACCCAAAATCGTCCGCAATTGGTCACGCAGGCGATCTTCGGTGCGGATTGTGCGGTACATCACGGCGGGCTTGGTGATACGGAAACGGGCAAAGGCATCAACCTGAAGGCGCAATTGGTCCGTCGAGAGCACTTCTTGTTGCTCCATCTGAACGCTCAAGACGCGCTTGTCGATCATCTGGATTTGTTCGACAAGGGGTATGCGGAAGGTAAGCCCAGCACGTGTTTCGCCGAATTTTTCGCCGGGTTTATAGGGGTTTACGATCCGGTCGACCTTACCATAGCTGCTGATAATGGCCTGTTGCGTTTCGGGTACGACGTTCACCGACATGCTCATCAATATGAGCGCACCGATCGCGCCAATCGCGAGATAAATCGGATTGCGAAGAAGGCTGCTGGTCATTGCTTGGTCCCTGTCACGGTCACGGGCTCGGCCTTTGGAGCCGTTCTTTTCTGAAATTCGGGAATGGGAAGGTAAGGCGTGACACCGCCCGTTTCGACAATCGTCTTGTCGACCTTCCCAAGTACTTGCTCCATCGTTTCATAATAAAGCCGCCTTTTGGTCACTTCGGGCGCTTCACGATATTGCACATAAATTTTGTCAAATTCGGCGGTTTCACCCAATGCAAGCTCGGTCACGCGGCTGGCATAAGCGCGGGCATCGTTCAGATAGCTTTCGCGCCGTTGTTGCGCCGCGTTCACTTCACGGAAGGCGTCATTAACCTCCGCTGGTGGGTCCGATTGGCGAATCGAGATACTCTGGATCAGCACACCAGCCCGATATTCATCGAGCACCTGCTGCATCCGGCGACGCACCTCAATCTCGATTGCACCTCGGCCCGGGCCTATGGCCTGCGTCAGATCATAATTGGCAACCGCAGCGCGCATCGCGCTTTCGGCGACTTCTTTGACTGTTTCCTGCGGGCTGTCGAGTTGGAACAGGTACAGCTCCGGCTCTTTAATTGACCAGCGGACGTCATAAGCCATGTCGATGATGCTTTGGTCCTTCGTCAGAACCAGATTCTCGCTGCTTGCCTTTGGCGAGCCTACAGATGTTGTCTGAATCTGTTGGGTGTCAATTTTCGTCACGCTTTGCAGTGGCGCAGGTAAAGTGAACTGGATTCCAGGTGGCAATGTACGCGAATATTTACCTAATTGCGTCACGACGCCTTCTTGTTCGGGGCCAATGCGATGAATACTTGTCCACACCAGCCACAGCGCCACCAAGGCGCCAATGATAAGCGGGAACCAGCTTTTGCCATCGGGGCGTTGCGGCAAGCCACCAAATCCGCCGCCTTTTCTGCGCAGCAGATCCTCAAGCGATGGGCCGCGCGAACGGGTGCGTCCGGCGGGTTCGGGTGTTGGGTCCCACGGGTTAACGGGATCGGGCTTCGATCCGCCTCCACGTCCGGTTGGGTTGCTTGTGCCGCTTGTTTCCCCGGTATCGGGCGAATCCCACGGTCCTTTGCCATCTGCTGCCAAAATTACGGGTCCCTGCTTGTCAAATTTGGTGCTCATAAAACCTTTATAAGAACGGTTTTTCAGAAAAACAGTGTCAATCCCGCAATTCTGAATCTATTCCGCAAGTCATGTCCGATTTTGCTATAATTTCCGATGCCATTTTTGCTGTCGTAGGAAGCCGCGCAAGCGGTTTGAAGGTCGCAGATAAAGCCACTTCGCTGATGCTTGACGTGTCCGGCCTAAATGCAGAGCAGCGTGTGGAGATCGAAGCCGATGTCCGCACGGCAGCCACGCAGGCCGGCGCGCAATCGGTGCGTATCATGCTAACCGCCGAACGCATCACGCCGCGCCTAATTGCGGTTGCGAGCGGCAAAGGCGGGGTGGGCAAATCTACGCTGTCGACAAACCTTGCCATTGCCATGGCGCGCGCTGGCCGTTCGGTTGGTCTGGTGGACGCAGATATCTATGGCCCGTCGCAGCCGAGGTTGATGGGTGTGGAGGGGGTGAAGCCCGAAGCGGAAGGCAAGATGATGATCCCTGTCATGGGCGCAGGCGGCGTGCCGTTTCTGTCGATGGGGCAATTGGTTAATCCGGGCCAGGCCATTGCGTGGCGCGGGCCAATGGCGGGTAATGCGCTGTCGCAACTTGTCGATGCCAAATGGGGCAATGTCCGCGACATCGTCGTCGATATGCCGCCCGGCACAGGCGACATTCAATTGTCGATGGTCCAAAAGCACAAGCCCATCGGTGCTGTGATTATCTCCACGCCGCAGGACCTTGCCCTGATTGACGCGATGCGCGCCATCAGCTTTTTCGACACCGCAAAAGTGCCCATCATTGGACTTGTTGAAAACATGGCCGGATATCTGTGTCCACATTGCGGAGAGATGAGCGATCCTTTCGGTTCGGGTGGCGCAGAGGCGGCGGCGAAGGAATTGGGCATTCCGTTCTTGGGGCGGATACCACTCGACATCAAAATTCGCGTCGAAAGCGACGCTGGCACGCCGCCTGCATTAGGTGAAGGCCCGATCAGCAACGCTTATGCTGCGATAGCGCGGCAGGTCGCCACTTGGATCGATTCGCCGAAAGAGACCGCTGCATGAATGAAGCGCCAGCAGCAAAGGACGGATTAAGCCGCCGGAAACTGCTGGTTGGCGGCGGCGCAGGCGTGGGACTTTTGGTGGCATGGGGCCTGTGGCCGCGTCGCTATGCGCCAAACATGCGTGCGGCGGATGGTGAGCATCTTTTCGGCCCATGGCTCAAAATTGCGGAGGATGGCAAAGTCATTATCGCTATCCCGCAGAGCGAGTCTGGCCAAGGGGTATACACCGCGCTGGCGCAGATCGTGGCTGGTGAATTGGGGGCGGACTGGCGCTCGGTCGCGGTGCAGCCGGTTTCGGCTAGCCCGATCTTTGCCAATACGCTTTTGGCGCGCGCGTGGGCGACTGCATTCTTGCCAGAAAATATCGCGCTCGATGTGGATGTTGGTCCCGTTGCCAGCAGCATAAACGAAATCGCCCGTCGCGACACCTTCGTGGTGACTGGCGGGTCGTCCTCGATCCGGCAGTTCGAAAGACCGTGCCGCGAAGCTGGCGCTGCGGCGCGGACTATATTGTGTCAGGCAGCAGCAGCCCGCTGGGGCATTGCATGGGAGCAATGCCGGACCGAACGTGGCTTTGTCATTGCCGGCAAACGGCGCTTGCCCTTTGCAGAATTGGTGGTTGAGGCATCGGCGCTTGATGCGCCGTCGCCCATTCCACTCAACCCGTCGGCGCGCAACCGCCTTTCCGGACGCGATGCACCGCGCCTTGACCTTTCGGCTAAGGTTGACGGCAGTGTGAGTTTTGCAGGCGATGTCCGTTTGCCCGATATGTTGTTTGCGTCGGTTCGCGCCGGTCCAGCCGGTAACACCAGCCTGTTGTCTGTGGATGAGAAGGCTGCGCTGAACATGCGTGGCGTCGTTCAGGTGGTGAAGACCGATAGCTGGGTCGCGGCGGTCGCAAGCAATTGGTGGGCGGCAAACAATGCCCTTGATGCCATGGCACCCGTGTTCCGCACCAAGGGCCAGATGGCAGACAGCACCGAAATTGCGCAGTCTTTGTCCAACGCAATTGCCGAAGGTCCCGGTTTTCGCGCGACCAAATTGGGGGATGTTGATGCCGCCATGGCACCGGAGGCGGGCGCGCGCATATTCAAAGCGGAATATACCGTCGGCGCTGCCGTGCACGCACCGATTGAGACACGCTCGGCAACCGCATATTTTCACGATCAGCGCTTGCAATTATGGCTCGCGACCCAAGCGCCATCTGCCGCGCGACTGGCTGCTGCGCAGGCCATTGGGATTAGTGCGGATGATGTTGTTCACTATCCCGTGATGGCCGGTGGCAGCTTTGACCGCAATTTCGACAACAGCATATCCGCGCAAGTGGCGGTGATTGCCAAGACAGTTGGCAGACCCGTCCAATTGACGTGGTCCCGGCCAGAAGATTTCGTCCGCGATCACGTCCGTAGCCCCGCTTTGGGCAGGCTTTCGGCGGCCATGAATGCGGATGGCGCGGTGACGGGCCTTGCGGTTCGTGTCGCCGCAGCGTCCAGTATGCGTGAGTTGGCCTACCGGATCGATGGACAGAAGGCCGACAAGGCGCGTAAATCGGCATCCGGCCAATATGATGTGCTTGCGCTGGAAGGCGCGCAAATTCCTTATGCCATACCAAATATCAGTATCGACCATTTCCCAGTGTCCATGCCCATGCCGACCGGCCCATGGCGCGGCCTTGCCAACAGCTATAACTGCTTCTTCGTTGAAGGATTTATCGATGAACTGGCGCATAAGGCAGGGGTTGAACCATTGTCGTTCCGTATGCAGATGCTGGTTGGTCAGACGCGCTTGGCGCGATGCTTAACAGGTGTGGCAACCATGGCTGGCTGGGATGGCGGCGTGTCGGGCAGCGGGCGTGGCATCGCTTGTCATAGCATGCGCGGCAGCCATATTGCCGTCATTGTGACTGCGCGCAATAGTGAGACCGGCGTGCGTGTTGACCGCATTCACGCGATGGCCGATTGTGGCCGCTTGATTAACCCAGACCTTGCGCGCCAGCAGATTGAAGGCGGCATACTGTTTGGATTGGCGCAAGCCTTGGGATCTGCTACGAACTTTGAAAGTGGGCTTCCCACCGCGCGGCGGTTGCGCGATATCGACCTGCCCAAATTGTCTGATGTGCCCGAAATTACGGTGGAACTTGCGCGCAATGATGAAGCGCCGGGCGGCGTTTCCGAATTGGGCGTTCCCGCCGTGGCACCCGCGATTGCCAATGCCCTTTTCTCCGCAGCCGGTATCAGGCTGCGTGAATTACCCTTATTGTCCAGAGGACTATGATGACATTACCGATTGATCACCCCCCTGTGGCAACGCCAAAAATAGGGGTGTTGCTTGTAAATTTGGGGACGCCGGACGCGCCGACGACGTCTGCTGTGAAACGCTACCTTAAGCAGTTTCTATCCGACCGCCGCGTCGTCGAAATTCCGCCGATCATCTGGCAGCCGATCTTGCGCGGCATCATTTTGAATACGCGTCCCCAGAAATCTGCCAAGGCTTATGCAAAGGTGTGGACTGACAAGGGTTCGCCTCTGGCGTTTTTTACCGCCGGACAGGCTGACGCGCTTCAGGCGCGCATGGGCGATAGTGCCGATGTCCGCTACGCTATGCGCTATGGCAACCCGTCGGTTTCTGATCAGCTTGCCGCCATGAAGGCAGCCGGTTGCAACCGCATCTTGATCGCGCCGATGTATCCGCAATATTCCGGCGCAACGACGGGGACTGTTTTGGATGAGGCCTATGCCGCGCTGACCGCTATGCGCTGGCACCCGGCGATACGGACGTTGCCGGCCTATCATGATGATGCGGCCTATATCATTGCACTGAAAACGTCGATTGAGGCTTCGCTCGCCGGGCTTGATTTCGAACCCGACGCTATCGTCATCAGCTTCCACGGAATGCCCGAACGCACGTTGCAATTGGGGGACCCCTATCATTGCCATTGCCAGAAAACGGCGCGTTTGCTGTCTGAGGCTATGGGGCGCGCATTGGTCGTCAGTTTCCAGTCACGTTTCGGTCGTGCAAAATGGCTTGAACCCGCAACCGACGACACGCTGATGCGGTTGGCGCGCGAAGGCACCAAAAAGGTCGCAATTTTCGCGCCCGGTTTTTCCGTCGATTGCCTCGAAACGCTCGAAGAATTAGCCATGCAGGGCCATGAGCAGTTCGAAGAAGCAGGCGGCACGCATTACGCTTATCTGCCATGCCTGAACGACAGTGATGTCGGCATGGACATGGTAGAACGCATCATCCGTCGTGAACTGGCTGGCTGGATTTAAGTGGTCCTGATCCTAACATCTGATCCAGCGGCTTATGAATTCTTTTGACTAACGTTAACGGCAACTTGCGCTTGCGGACATGAGCGGTAATCATCGTCAAGAATATTGAACGAGGAGAGCGGCACATGACAAGAGTGGCAGTGGTTACAGGGGGGACCAGAGGCATTGGGGAGGCGATTAGCCTAAAGTTGAAAGAAAAAGGCCGCTTGGTCATAGCCAATTACGGCGGCAATGATGCCGCAGCCCACGCCTTTGCAGAGCGTAATGGTATCGCCGTTCGAAAATGGGACGTAGGCGACCATAAAAGTTGCATTGATGCCTGCGCCGCTATTGAGGCCGAATATGGCCAGATTGACATCATGGTCAACAATGCGGGCATTACGCGGGACGCGACAATGGTTAAAATGACGTTTGAACAATGGGATGAGGTTATCCGCGTTGACCTGACTGGCTGCTTCAACATGGCCAAGGCAGTGTTTGCGGGCATGCGTGAGCGCAAATGGGGACGCATCGTCAACATCGGCTCCGTCAACGGCCAAGGAGGGCAAATCGGCCAGGTGAACTATGCCGCGGCCAAATCGGGCATTCATGGCTTTACAAAATCCCTTGCGGCGGAGGGCGCACGACATGGCGTGACCGCGAATGCCATCGCGCCGGGATATATTGGCACGGAAATGCTGTCGACCATTCCTGAAAATGTGATGGAGAAGATTGTCGCGCAAATTCCCGTTGGCCGCCTCGGTCAACCCGAAGAAATTGCGCGTGGCGTTGAATTTCTCACCAGCGACAATGCAGGGTTTATCACCGGATCGACCTTGTCGATCAATGGTGGCCAGCACATGTATTGATGGCCATTTGAGCTTGAGCGAGTTGTATCACCCACCTGTCAAACGCAGCATGACCGTAGCCGGGCATCAGACGTCAATCAGTCTTGAGCCCTTATTTTGGGACCGGCTTCGGACGGTTGCGGAGGCCGATGGCCTGCCGGTCAATGCTTTGGTCGCGCGGATTGATGTCGCGCGGCTTGAATCGCGAACGCCCTGTGGTCTTGCAAGCGCCATCCGCCTCTGGCTTATGGCGCGGGCATAAAGAACCGCCACATGCGTGATGTGACGGGTTGAAACAGACTGCGTCTTAGGGCCTGCGTTGTTAGCGCAAATATGGCTGGTAGTTTGGACCAATAAGGTCAGTTCAAAGACCTGCTTCGACAGCAATTCTCACCGCGTCTGCGGCGTTTGAAGTTGCAAGCTTCTTAAACATCAACATGCGGTGCATTTGAACCGTTTTTTCACTGAGTGAAAGACGGTAGGCTATTTCCTTTGTGCGGAAACCACGCGCCATTTGCTGCAATATTTCGCGCTGGCGTGGTGAAAGGCGATCGACAATTTGTGCCGCTTTCTGCTGCCGCACGAGGCCAATGCTTTCTTCTTCCGGCAGAACCTCAATTTGCGATCCGACGAAAAGCTCCAGCTTTCCGTCTTCATCAAATAATGGCGCAATAATTACCGCGTTGCGAAAGGGTGACCCGTCTTTGCGATAGTTGATAAGCTCAGCCAAAGCAGGGCGTTGTTCATAGACCGCCGAGCGCAATTTCTCGGTCTGACCATTTTCCGTGTCAGGACCACGCAAAAACCGGCAGTTTCGCCCAATCACTTCTGACTCAGTATATCCCGTAAGTGCGCAGAACGCAGCGTTAACAGCAATCAGGGGATTGTCGGTTCGAGTGGGATCGCTGACGACTGTTGCAATCGGGCTAAAACGAATCGAATCCAAAACCGGATGGTTGCTGGCTTTATGTGCCTTCGAGAAAAGTTCAGATTTCACTGGGCTTTAAGATGTCGCACAAATCGACAGTTGGCAACTGTTCCGGCGTTACATGCGCCAATATATGCCGATTATATCTCATTCGGTTCCGACGCGTTCGACGTCCGCGCCGACCAACTGAAGCTTCTCCTCCAGCCGTTCATAGCCACGGTCAAGGTGATAGAGTCGGCTGACATGCGTCTCGCCCTCTGCGACCAATCCAGCGATCACAAGGCTCATCGACGCGCGCAGGTCGGTTGCCATGACAGGCGCGCCAGTAAGTTTTTTGACGCCATGGACAATTGCCGTGCGGCCCTTCGTCTCGATATGCGCGCCCATCCGATTGAGTTCGGGCACATGCATATAGCGGTTTTCAAATATGGTCTCGGTAAGCACGCTAGCGCCATCTGCCATGCAGAGCATTGCCATGAACTGCGCCTGCATATCGGTGGCAAAGCCGGGATAAGGCGCGGTGGAAATGGTAAGCGGCTTAAGCTTGCCGTCTGAAGCTACGCGAATACCGGTTCCGGTATCTTCGACCTTCACGCCCGCCTGACGCAATGCATCAAGCGTCGCGTCCATCTCGCTGGCCTTTGCGCCTACAAGCTCGACATCACCGCCAGTGATAGCGGCGGCACAGGCGTAGCTACCTGCCTCGATTCGGTCGCTCATCACGCGGTAAGTCGCGCCATGCAAGCGGTCCTTACCCTGAATGATGAGATCGGATGTGCCGATGCCTTCGATCTGAGCGCCCATGGCCACGAGCATATTACACAGATCAACAATTTCCGGCTCCCGCGCGGCATTGTGCAATACGCACGTGCCTTTGGCCAGACTGGCCGCCATCAGGGCGTTTTCGGTCGCACCGACGGAAACGACGGGGAAGGTATATGTGCCGCCCGGAATGCCCTTTTTGGCAATGGCTTTGACATAGCCCGCAGCGACCTCGATCTCGACGCCAAAGGCCTCCAGCGCCTTTAGGTGAAGGTCAATCGGCCGGTTGCCGATCGCGCATCCGCCGGGCAGCGAAACGGTCGCTTCACCAGCGCGTGCCAGCATTGGGCCAAGTACCAGGATGGAGGCGCGCATTTTACGCACAAGGTCATAAGGCGCGACGTTGCTGGTAATCCGCGTAGCTTCCAAGGTCATAACGCGGCCGAAATCTTCGGGGCGCGACCCTGCAACCGTTGTCGAAATGCCGAACTGGTTCATCAAATGCTGAAACCCGTCAATGTCGGCCAAGCGGGGTAAATTACGCAACGTCAGCGGTTCATCCGTCAACAGCGCGCAGGGGATCAGCGTCAATGCGCTGTTCTTCGCACCTGAAATCGGAATTTTGCCTTTGAGTGCGTTGCCGCCACGTACGATTATCTTATCCATCGCAGCGTATTTAGCGGGAATTGGATGCGGCGCAACTTAGGATTTGGTGAGCGCCGCCTCAACCTGCCCAAGCCGTTCCTTTCCCCAGAACATCTCTTCACCCACAAAGAAGGTCGGTACGCCAAATGCGCCCCGTTTTGCGGCGGCTTCGGTATTGGCTATCAACTCTGCCTTCACCTGTGGATCATCGGCCAATGCAAGCAAAGCAGCGCTGTCGAGGCTCGCCTTGTCCAAGACATCGCGCACAACATCCGGATCGCTTATGTCCGCCCCGTCATGCCACATCGCCGCCATGACCGCGTCGGCATAAGACGCGAGGCAAGCAAGGCGCTGGGCCGCAATTGCGCCGCGCATCACGTGAAGTGTGTTGAGGGGAAAACGTGGGTTCATCTTAAACGGTATCGCGTGCGCTTTTACGAAGCGGTCAAATTCGAGCATTTCGTATTTCTGTTTAGCGGGCGTTTCGGCATAGCGCATCATTGGCGCTTGGTTGTTTGTCAGCTTGAACAGGCCACCGAGCAGGATCGGTACATACACAACTTCCGCGCCAGTTCGGGCACACAGGTCCGGCAACATTTTGTGCGCCAAATAGCTATTCGGTCCGCCAAAATCGAAGAGAAATTCGAAAATTTTGGCCATCTAAAAATGCTCCGTCCAGGGGCGCAAATCCATTTCATGCGTCCACGCGCTTCGGTGTTGCTTGTGCAAGGCAACATATTGCAGCGCAATTGCGTCGGGCGACAATATGCCATCTGCTGCCTTTGCCGCCTCGAAATCCGGGCGGATACCGCGGATGAAGGCCGTATCGATGCCGCCGTCGATGATGACGTGCGCGACATGAATGTTTTGCGGCCCCAGCTCGCGCGCCATAGACTGCGCCAGCATCCGCAACGCGCCCTTTGCACTGGCAAAGGCGGAGAAGCCTTTGCCGCCGCGCATACTTGCCGTTGCGCCTGTGAAGATGATGGTACCCGATTGGCGCGCGACCATTCGGCGCGCGGCCTCACGCCCCATAAGGAAGCCAGCGAATGCCGCCATTTCCCATACCTTGCGGTACACTTGCGCGGTCATATCGAGTATGGAAAAATTGACGTTCGCGCCGATGTTAAAAACTGCGACCTCTATTGGCCCGACGTCGCGCTCAATCGCATCGACTATCGCCACGACTTCGTCTTCGATACGGGCGTCCGCAGGGTAAGCGCGGGCTTCATTTCCCTCAGCGCGAATCGATTGCACGAGCGCCTCCAACTGATCCGCATGGCGCGGGCGGCGATTGACGCAGGCCACATAACCTTCACGCGCAAAGGCCTTGGCGACGGCGCCGCCTGTGGCGTCACCTGCGCCCACGATCAGGGCTGCCTTACTCAATCTTTCTCAAGCGTGCATTGCAGCGGATGCTGATTCTTCTGCGCGAAGTCCATGACTTGCGTGACCTTGGTTTCGGCCACTTCATAGGTGAAAATGCCACAAACGCCGACGCCTTTTTGATGAACATGAATCATAACCCGCGTAGCCTGATCCGTATCCATTTGAAAAAACGCCTTGAGGACATGCACGACAAATTCCATCGGCGTGTAATCGTCGTTCAGCAGTAGCACCTTATACAGGCTTGGCTTTTGGGTTTTCGGGCGCGTGCGCGTGGCGAGGCCGACCCCGGGTCTGCCGCCATTTTTATCGTCATCATCTTGCGCCATGAAAATCTGCATGCGCCTAAAATAGGGTAGAGGAGGGGGACTCTGCAAGCCCCGTTCGTCATCTATTCTCTTGCACCAAAAAGAAACCGCCCTTTCCTTAACGGAAAGGACGGCTCCTTTGTGGAATTGCACCGGTTGATCGCGTCGTCCTGCCACCAAAAGGAGGAGAGAGAAAGTGGCAGGTGCATGACCCACCGGTGCAATATCGTTCGAAAGCTTATGCAGCTTTCTTGAAGAGTTCAGTCGTCGCCGCGATGCGGTTCGAGATTGGCTGAAACATTTCGCTGACCAGCTTGACCATCGCTTCAGTGTTCTTCGAACCTTGTGCAACGGCAGTGTCGAAACCCTTACGGGCCAGTTCACCCTGAAGCTTGACGAAATCCGTTGGGGACTTGACCGAAGTCAGTTCCTTCACAGCAACCTGGACTTCTTCGAAATTCTTCTTGGCGAATTCCATGTTGGTCTTGCCGATTTCCTGCGCGCCCTTGGCAACAATCTTGCCAGCTTCAACGACGGCTTCAACATTTGCCTTGTTGAACTCAACGGCTTCAGCTGCAAACTTTTTGCCCTTTTCAGCGGCCTCGGTTGCCTTTTCACGGATGTCAGCGAAAAACTCAGTCGCCTTTTCAGCGGTTTTTTCTGCGGTGGCTTTAACAGTGTCAGTCATGTTGGATACTCCTTGAGCAAAGGGTGTTGTTTCAACAGACACGGCATGGGGAGCCGACGAAGCCACAGGTGTTTCAACCTTTGTCTTCGCAACGGTGCTCTGAGCAGTTTTCACAGCCACATCCTTTGGCGCTGCAACTTTTGCAGCCTTCACCGGGACATTAGTTTCTGTTTTACTCGTCATGTGTAAGCACCATTTCTGTTGTGTTGCACTGCACAATAAAGCAAATGCAAACTATGTCAACAAAAAATGGTGCAGTGCACAATAACTATCTTCGGGCGGCTTAATCCGCCAGTGTCAGCCGTTCAAAGCGATCATAATGGTGATCGGCGGAACCAAATTGGTTTTCGATCATCGTTGCCCGCTTAAAGAAATGGCCAATCGCCAGTTCTTGCGTGATGCCAATACCGCCATGCGTTTGAATGGCGTTCTGCCCGACAAACTTTGCGGAACGCGACACCTTCGCCTTGCATGCCGATACTGCCGCCATACGTTCCGCGGCTGGCAGATCGAGCTTTAGCGTCGCCATCGTGGTCATGGACTTTGATTGCTCAACCTCCATGAACATGTCGACCATGCGATGCTGAAGCACTTGGAAGCGCGAGATCGGTTGGCCAAACTGGTTACGCTGACGCGCATATTCCAACGTGCCCTGATGCAGCTTGGCCGTCACACCGCAGGATTCTGCGCAAACTGCAACGGTTGCTTCATCAACGATGCGTTCAATAAGCGGAAGGCCGGCACCTTCGTCACCCAATAACGCGTCCGCAGGGATTGCCGCGTTCTCGAAATAGATTTCGGATGCTTGGAACCCGTCAACCGTCGGGTAATCGCGGCGCACAATGCCCTTTGCGTTGGCGTCAATCAGGAACAAGGACACGCCGTTGACATCGCTGGTCGCGCCGCCCGTGCGCGCGGTGACGAGCAAATGCGTTGCCCATGGCGCGGCGTATACGACGCTTTTGTGGCCGTTCAGCACATAGCCCGCGCCGTCCTTCTTTGCGGTCGTGCGGATATTGGCGAGGTTGTAGCGGCCCTGTGGTTCAGCATATGCAAAGGCGATGATGACATTGCCATTGATAATTTCTGGGATGACGGCATCCGCAACTGCGCCGCCGACTGCCTTCAACGCGCCGCCGCCTAGAACGACGGTCTGGAGATAAGGCTCGATCGCGATGACCTTGCCAAGCTCTTCCATGATCAAAGCGTTTTCGAGATGACCACCACCCAGGCCGCCCTGGTCTTCGCTGAACGAGGCGCCCAGCATGCCGAGGTCTTGCGCCAAAGCTTTCCAGATGCCGGGGTCACGCCCCGAGCTGCTGGCAATCATCTTGCTACGGCTATCGAAATCATACGTGTCCGCCAAAAAACGGCTCAGGGTTTCGCGGATCATGTCCTGCGTTTCGGTGTAGCTGAAATCCATTATAGGCCTCTCTCAATTTTTTCGTCATTCCCGCGAAAGCGGGAATCCATGGCCTGACCATCATGTTTGGACAAAGGCTCAGACCATGGACCCCCGAGCGGGTCGGGGGTGACACAGTTTTTGTTTCCAAGCGGGATTAAATCCCCAACACCATCTTGGCGATGATGTTGCGCTGAATCTCATTCGATCCACCGTAAATCGTCGTCTTGCGGGTGTTGAAATAGGTCGGTGCAGCGCGGTGTGCATAATCTGGACCGATCGGGTGTTCATTGTCGCCTTCGCCAAAGCCACGGAAATATGGCGCGCCATAATGGCCGACCGCTTCGAGAGCGAGTTCGGTAATGCGTTGCTGGATTTCCGAACCCTTGATTTTCAACAAGCTCGACTCAGGGCCGGGACCCTTGCCGGATGCTTCGCCGGCAAGGCTGCGCAATTCGGTGAATTCAAGCGCAGTGAGGTCAATTTCAAGTTCCGAAATCTTGCGCTTGAAGAATGGATTGGCAATCAACGGGCGGTCGCCGTCTTGTTCAGTGCGGGCTATCGCCTTGATCTTTTCAACGCCGCGCTTTGAACGGGCAACGGCAGCAATGCCGGTGCGTTCGTGCGCCAATAGGAACTTGGCACAGGTCCAGCCTTTATTTTCTTCATAAACGCGGTTTGCAACGGGTACGCGCACTTCTTCCAACCAGACTTCGTTGACTTCATGCTCGCCGCCCAGGGTGATGATTGGACGGACGGTGACGCCGGGAGACTTCATGTCAATTAACAAAAAGCTGATGCCTTCTTGTGCCTTGGCATCGGAATCGGTGCGGACAAGGAAGAAGCCCCAGTCGGCATGTTGCGCCATTGTGGTCCAAGTTTTCTGGCCATTCACGACATAATCGTCGCCGTCACGCACGGCCTTTGTCCGCAAAGATGCAAGGTCGGAACCAGCGCCGGGTTCGGAATATCCCTGACACCACCAATCATCGCCCGACAAAATACCGGGGAGGAACTTGGCTTTCTGCTCAGGCGTGCCAAATGTGTAGATGACTGGGCCGACCATCGACAGGCCGAAGGGCATTGTGCCAACGCAGTCTGCTGCAGCGAGTTCCTCGGACCAGATGAAACGCTCGGTCGCGGTCCAACCAGTGCCGCCATATTCGACGGGCCAAGCCGGCGCGATCCAGCCCTTTTTGGCGAGAATGCGATGCCATGACAGGAAATCTTCCTTCGAAAGATCATGCCCTTCGTCCTGCACCGAACGGAGATTCTCGGGGTAATTTTCGGCGATGAAACTACGCACTTCCTTCTGAAAGGCGATTTCTGCGGGGCTGAATTCGAGTTGCATCACGATTCTCCTAAAAAGCTAAATCTGAACTAGTCGACGTTTACGTAAACGTCAATTGAATCTCATCGCGCCTTCACATAGCTGCCCGGAGCCGATTCAAGCGCCTTCAGAGCGCCTTGGCCGGGTTGGCGTGGCCCGGTTGCCGGAACGCGTGCGTCGCCCTTGTCTGTTAGCCAGACGAGCCAATCGGGCCACCAGCTTCCCTTGGTCTCCGTGGCACCTTCAATGAATGCCTCAAGCGAGGTCGGCGCGGCCTCATTGGTCCAATATTGGTATTTTATTTGCGCAGGCGGATTAACCACACCCGCAATATGGCCGCTGCCCGCCAACACGAATTTGGTTGGGCCAGTGAAATGGTCCTGCAGTTTCCAGACGCTCTGGGCTGGCGCAATATGATCCTCGCGGCCGGCCTGGATATATGTCGGCGTTTTCACACGGCGCAGGTCAATTGGGGTGCCGAGTGCTGACAAATCATTTGGCTTCACGAGCCGGTTATCGCGATAGAGGTCGACGAGATAGTTGCGGTGCCACTTGGCCGGCAGGTTGGTGACGTCACCATTCCAATGCAGCAAATCGAACGCAGGATAGTCTTCACCCAGCAGATAATTTTTGACGACGGTGGACCATATCAAATCCTTGCCGCGCAGCATGTTGAAGGTCAGCGCAAGGAAACGGCCATCCAAATAACCCTGCGGTGCACTTAGCGCCTCCATCATCGCAATCTGTTGATCGTCAATAAAATGCAGCAGTTCGCCACCTGTGCTGAAATCTACCTGCGCGGTGAAAAATGTCGCGCTGCGCACCTTGTCGGCGGCGTCGGTTGCCGCGAGGATCGCAAGCGTTGCCGCCAAGGTCGTGCCTGCTACGCAATAGCCAATCGTATGGACATCTGGCACATCAAGGGCGCTGCGCACGGTATCAATCGCGTCGATCTGCGCCGCGATATAATCGTCCCAGATGACGTCCTTCATCGAAGCGTCTGCCGATTTCCAAGATACGACAAAAACCGTGATGCCTTGGTCCACGCAGTATTTGATGAAGCTTTTTTCCGTCGTCAGATCGAGAATATAAAAGCGGTTGATCCACGGCGGAAAAATGATGAGCGGCGTTTCCAGCACATTTTCGGTTGTCGGGTCATATTGGATGAGCTGGTACAAAGGCGTTTGGTGCACAACCTTGCCAGGCGTTGCCGCGATGTTTTCGCCAAGGGTAAACGCGCTTGAATCGGTATGGGTCAACTGCCCGCGCTGCATGTCCTGCATCAGGTGCTGCATACCGGACATCAGGCTCGCGCCCTTGGACTCCAAGGCGCGTTCCAATGCAACCGGATTGGTAAAGGGCGAATTTGCCGGGCTCATGGCCTCAATGATGCTGCGCAGGGCAAAGCCCATTTTTGCTTTATCATGTTCGGGCAAGCCATCCAATTGGTCGGCTGCGGCCAACATATGTTCGGACATGACCTGATAGCTTTGCCGGACCAAGTCGAATACCGGATGTTCCCATTGCGGCGCGGCAAAACGGCGGTCGGTCGTATCGACCTTGTCCCGGCCAGCTTTGGCCAGCGGTTCCAATACCGTTCCCCAGGCATCCAACGCCGCGCGATAGGCCTTTAACGGGTCGGTCGTGGCTTTGGCGTTTTGCTCAAACAACTTCATGAACTGTGTGGGGTCCATAAAGGGCGGGATTTCGGATGAGTCGGCCATATTGACAGGCATATCAAAGCAAATGAAATTGTCGAAGATTGTTTTGTTGTGCGGCGCAGCATGGACATTACGTAAAAAAGAGCGCAAAGGCGCGCTATAATGACATTTGAAAATATTCCCCCGCTTCTCGATGAAGCGCTCACCGCGCGTGGATATACTACGCTCACCCCTGTTCAGGACGCTGTTATTGCAGAGGAAGCCGTAGGACGCGATTTGGTCGTGTCGGCACAAACCGGCTCGGGCAAGACCGTGGCCTTTGGCCTTGCTATGGCACCCCAAATCCTTGATGGCGGGCTAGTTAGCCTCGCACGCGAGCCTGCTGCGCTCATCATCGCCCCGACCCGCGAGCTTGCTTTGCAGGTGAGTCGCGAATTGATGTGGCTTTATGGTAAAGCAGGCGTGCGCATTGCGACCTGCGTTGGCGGCATGGATGCCTCGAAAGAACGGCGCACTTTGAACCAAGGCGCGCAGATTGTTGTCGGCACCCCCGGACGGCTGCGCGACCATTTGGAACGTGGCGCGCTTGACCTGTCGGCTTTGAAAGTCGCCATCCTTGATGAAGCGGACGAAATGCTCGACATGGGCTTTCGCGAAGAGCTTGAGGAAATATTGAACGCTACGCCGGAAGGCCGGCGGACATTGCTGTTCTCTGCCACTATGCCGAAACCGATTGTTTCGCTGGCAAAACGTTATCAGCGCGATGCTTTGCGGATCTCGACCGTTGGCGAAGATCGCGGCCATGGTGACATCAGCTATCAAGTGGTCACGGTCGCTCCACCGGACATTGAAAACGCAGTGGTCAATTTGCTGCGTTTGCATGAGGCGGAAACGGCTATCCTGTTCTGCGCGACGCGCGAAAATGTTCGCCGCTTGCACGCCAGTCTGACCGAACGCGGCTTTAACGTCGTTGCCTTGTCGGGCGAGCATTCGCAATCCGAGCGGAACCAGGCGCTTCAGGCTTTGCGTGACCAGCGGGCGCGGGTTTGCGTCGCAACCGATGTTGCCGCACGCGGGATCGATTTGCCGAACCTATCGTTGGTTGTGCACGTGGAACTGCCACGCGATGCAGAAGGGCTTCAGCATAGGTCGGGACGGACTGGTCGTGCTGGTCGCAAGGGTACCGCCGTTTTGATCGTGCCGTATCAGCGCCGCAAGCGCGTTGAATCCATGCTGCGCGGTGCAAAGATTGAGGCGGATTGGATAAAGGTGCCAACCGCAGCAGACATCCGCGCCAAGGACCATGATCGTCTGCTTGAAACGCTTTTGACCCCAGTTGAGGTTGAGGACGAAGATCGCGCTCTGGGTGCAAAATTACTTGAGACGATGTCTGCAGAAGACATCGCGGCCGCTTTGGTGCGCGTGCATCGTGCCAAGATGCCGCAAGCCGAAGACCTGCTGGATGACGGCAGCCGTGAACGGCCACGCGACGACCATCGTGCAGGGTTCGACGATTCGGTCTGGTTCAAGCTGAATGTTGGTCGTCGTAACAATGCTGACCCCAAATGGATTTTGCCATTATTGTGCCGCCGTGGCGGCGTGACCAAGAACGACATTGGTGCCATTCGTATTGCCGCGAATGAAACCCATGTCGGTATTGCGGCGGCTGCTGTGGCCAAGTTCACCAAAGCCATTGCGCAACCGGGGCACGACGAAGACAATGACGTCGAAATCGTGCAAGCCAATGGCCCGCCGCGGGAAGCGGCGCGCGAAAACAAGCGAATGGGCCGCGATGGCGACCGTCCACAGCGTGCACAACTGGGCGTCAGCCCACGCGGCGACGGTCCACCACGCGGCGGTAACTTCCGTAGTGACGGACCACGTGGTGGCGGACAAAGCCGCGATGGCGCACGTCCGTTCCGTAAGGATGGTCCACCTCCATCGAAGCATGGTGTAAAGCACAAGGCAAAGGGCAATCGGCCGCGTTAATGTGCGCGCCAATAGCTTTTTCTGGAAATGCACGAAAAGTTCGCGCATGAGGGCGGTTCTGTAATTAACTAACCGGAAACGGGAGCCAATGTCCGAAGAATTCTACCGCATGAAGCGCCTGCCGCCTTATGTCATCGCTGAAGTCAATGCGATGCGTGCGGCGGCGCGTGGCGCGGGTGAGGACATAATCGATCTCGGCATGGGTAATCCCGACTTGCCGCCACCGCAGCATGTGATCGAAAAACTGTGCGAAGTGGCGCAAAAGCCCGATGCGCACGGCTATTCCGCGTCCAAGGGTATTCCAGGGCTTCGCAAAGCACAGGCGAATTATTATGGGCGGCGTTTCGGTGTTGATGTTGATCCCGAACATGAAGTTGTCGTGACGATGGGTTCTAAAGAAGGTCTGGCAAGCCTTGCCACCGCCATCACTGCGCCGGGCGACGTTGTTCTGGCACCGAACCCAAGCTACCCCATACACACTTTTGGGTTCATCATTGCAGGCGCGACGATCCGTTCTGTGCCCACCACGCCCGACGAAAATTACTTCCGCTCGCTTGAGCGTGCCATGGCCTTCACCGTGCCGCGTCCGTCGATATTGGTGGTAAACTATCCGTCAAATCCGACCGCTGAGACCGTTGATCTGGCGTTTTACGAACGGCTGGTCGCATGGGCGAAGGAGAATAAGGTCTGGATATTGTCCGACCTTGCATATTCCGAACTGTATTTTGACGGCAACCCGACACCGTCGATTTTGCAGGTCAAGGGTGGTAAGGATGTTGCCGTTGAATTTACGTCCTTGTCCAAAACTTATTCCATGGCTGGATGGCGCGTTGGTTTTGCCGTGGGCAATCGCGATTTGATTGCGGCGATGACCCGCGTGAAAAGCTATCTTGATTATGGTGCCTTCACACCGATTCAGGCAGCAGCCTGCGCCGCGCTCAATGGTCCGCAGGACATTGTCGCGCAGAACCGCCAGTTGTACCACAAGCGCCGCGATATCCTTGTCGAGGCGTTCGGGCGCGCCGGTTGGGATATTCCGCCGCCTAAGGCGTCGATGTTTGCCTGGGCACCCTTGCCGCCCGCGCTCGCGCATTTGGGCAGCCTTGAATTTTCCAAGCAGTTGCTGACCGAGGCGAAGGTCGCGGTCGCGCCCGGCGTTGGCTATGGTGAAGATGGCGAAGGTTATGTCCGCATTGCGATGGTCGAGAATGAGCACCGGTTGCGACAGGCTGCGCGCAATGTGAAACGCTATTTGCAATCCATGGGTGTGAACACCCCTGCGCAGTCCAAGGCGATTTGACATGGCACGTGGCGACTTTGCTTTTCATCATAGCTTGCGCGTGCGCTGGTCGGAAACCGACGCGCAAGGCGTTGTCTTCAACGCCCGCTATCTCGATTATGCCGATGTCGCGATCACCGAATATTGGCGCGCGGTGAAGTTTCGGGAATATGCCGATAATGCGCCGATGGAATTTCATGTGAAGAAAGCCACCGTCACATGGTTTGCCCCCATCAAGCCCGATGAGATGATTGAAGTCATGGCGCGCACCATCGCCACGGGGCGCACAAGCATGACGCAGATGGTCGAAATTCACGGCCTCACCGAAGATGGTGCCGATGATTTGCGCGCCACCGTTGACTTGGTCAGCGTGCATGTGGACCTTGATGTGCATCGTCCCATCCCTCTGCCCGATTGGGTGAAGGACGTTTTCACCATCTTTGATAGCCAAGCGGCTCTAGCGCCGTCTGCGTTGGCCGAAGCCTGAGGCGCGGCAGCGATGCGACCGAACGTCATGACCCATAAGTTAGCAGCCCTAATGCTTGGGCTGTCGCTGTTGGGCGGCTGCACCGAAAGCGCAGGTGGCGGACAAAGCGCAACTTCTTTGGAATTCCCCCGCCCTGACCGCACGGTATCTGCCATTGGCGACACCGAATTTTCGACCGAAGCAGCGCGGGACGAAGCGGGCGAAGCCAGTTATGTCATGGATTGGGCAGGCATTCAATTGGGGACCACCGTCGCCGACATTGGCGCAGGCGAGGGCTATTACACCATCCGCCTTGCCGAGCGCGTTGGCCCCAAGGGCCGCGTCTTGGCGCAGGATATTAACCGCGGCGCGCTGGATCGTTTAGGCGAACGCGTGACCCGCGAGCAACTCGACAATGTGGCGATTAAGGAAGGTGCGGTCGACGATCCCCGCCTGCCACAGAACAGCTTTGACCGGATTTTCATGGTGCATATGTATCATGAGATTGAAGAGCCTTATGCGTTTTTGTGGCGGATGCGGCCGGCGCTGGCAAAGGGCGGGCAAGTGATTGTCGTCGACCGTGACCGGGCTACGGACCGGCACGGCATACCGCCAAAGCTGTTATTCTGTGAATTTGACGCGGTGGGGTACCGCCTGACGGGCTTTACCGAGCAATTGAAGCTTGGCGGCTATATCGCCCGGTTTGAAGTCAGCGGCGCGCGGCCCGAACCATCGGCCATACGGACCTGCGCCAGCCGCTATCCGCAATCATAAGTCCACGGCCTAATCGCCGTCAAAGCCAATGAGTGCGTCAACGCGGATATTTTGCGCCCGCAATTTCTGTGCGCCGCCAAGGTCTGGCAAATCGACGATGAACAAGGCTTGTTCGACCTTGCCTCCGCCTTGCCTGATAAGGTCAAGGCCGGCCAAGGCGGTGCCGCCTGTGGCAATCAGATCATCGACCAACAGCACTTTTTGGTCCGGCTGGACATGGCCGACATGCATTTCGATGCGGTCGGTGCCATATTCCAACGTATAATCGGTGCCGATTTTGTCACCGGGCAACTTACCCGGCTTGCGCAGCATCAATTGCCCTAAGCCAAGGATATAGGCCAAGGCCGACGCGACAATGAAGCCGCGCGCCTCAATCCCGGCAACCAGCTCTGTATCGGGGTCAACCAAGGCCGCGAGCCGGTCCATCGTCATGCGATATCCGCCAGCATCAAGCAGCAAGCTCGACACGTCGCGGAACATGATGCCGGGCTTGGGATAATCCGGGATGTTGCGGATCAGTGCCGCGAGGTCTGCGTTATCATTCATCTCGCATGACTGCCTGTTGTGGGCCATGTTTTCAAGGAAATCCGGTGAAGTGATGATGTGCGCCTTTGGCAACAAAAAAGGGCGGCCCATTTCTAGGCCGCCCATTTTGTCCATGGCATGGATCCTGAACCAAGTTCAGAATGCCGCCGTTGGCGTTACTTCAGTTCGACGGTTCCGCCGGCTGCAAGGATCTTCGCCTTGATGTCTTCGGCTTCTGCCTTGTTCACGCCTTCCTTGATCGCCTTTGGCGCGGACTCAACAAGAGCCTTTGCTTCGGTCAGACCAAGTGCAGTGATTGCGCGGACTTCCTTGATGACTGCAATCTTGTTTCCGCCGTCGCCGGTCAGGATAACGTCGAATTCAGTCTGCTCTTCAACAGCAGCAGCAGCGGCGGCAGGCGCAGCAACAGCAACGGCAGCAGCGGCGCTAACGCCCCATTTTTCTTCCAAAGCCTTTGCAAGGTCAGCCGCTTCAAGAACGGTCAAGGTTGAGAGTTGCTCTACGAGCTTTTCAATATCAGCCATTTAAATAACACTCCGATTTTCTGTCATATCTGTAGGGCTCGCCCAAATGGACGCAGCCGGTTTCATGTAAAAAGTTACGCTGCCTTTTGGTCAGCATAGGCACCAAAAACGCGTGCCAATTTCGCAGCCGGTGCGGTCGTCAATTGCGCAATCTTCGTTGCCGGTGCTTGTACAAGCCCGATAATCGTCGCGCGCAGTTGATCGAGCGATGGCAATGAAGCCAGCGCCTTTACACCGTTTACATCGAGGAAAGTGTCACCCATCGCACCGCCGACAATTTCTAATTTGTCATTGGTCTTGGCGAACTCGACCGCAATCTTTGCAGCGGCGACCGGGTCCGACGATGTGGCGAGCGCCGTAGGTCCGGTTAGCAATTCTGCTAACGCACCATAAGACGTTCCCTCAAGGGCGATTTTGGCAAGACGGTTCTTGGCAACCTTATAGCTTGCGCCCGCATCGCGCATCTTCAAACGAAGGTCGGTCGATTGTGCAACTGTCAACCCGAGGTTACGGGTAACAACAACAACCGCCGCTGCATTAAAAGTGGCGTTCAGCGATGCAACTGTTTCGGTCTTTTCAGAACGGTTCATGCATTACTCCTTATTCGGGCCGTCCCGGCGAACCGGGTAAGCCCAACACGAAAAGCGAAGCACCCGGATGGGCACTTACGCTGACTTGGTCCGTGGGGAAGTTTCATGCCGAACGCACACGACAGAGTGTCGGAGCAGTGGCGAAGGACGGCAAAGCCAATCCTGAAATCTCTATCCCCGTCTAGGCTGGACATTAAGAACGGCAAATTCCGTTCACCAACTGTCTCGGACGGTTGCCGGTGAAGCCGTCGCTCCACCGAACAGGGGTGCAACTAGCAGGGTTGGGCGCAGAGTCAAGGGTTCGTGCCGCTTTATCCTCCCCATCGATCCTGAGCCTGTCGAAGGACGATGGGGAGGATGCGGGAAGGGCACCCTCAAGCCGCCATCTTTTCGCCGAACCAAGCATCGCGCGCCGTGATTGCCGCGTCGATCCATGGCTGCCGCTTGCGCTGCAACGCCGCCAAATGCGCGGCCTCTTCGGTCAAGGTGAGCGTGCGTTCATAATCGACATCACCAAAAAAGCCGATTTCGGTAACCAAATGGGCGTCTCGTCCATCGGGCCTGGGATAATTGGTTCGCCATGCACATGCATCCTCGTCAAACCACACGCCCAGCCGGTAGGCGGCGACCGCAGGTTCTTCGTCCAAAATGTCTGGCGCCGCTTTGTCACTGGCGGAAATCCTGACAAGTTCACACCCAATTGCAGGTTTGTGCGCGTCCGTGACGTCTGCGGCGGGACCATCGTCGCGCGCGGCGCAAAACAATGCGGCCTGCGCCCCCGTGCCGCCATTTTCGATCAGGTCGAGGAAGCTTTCAAAATCCTGCACGATACATTGTATATGCGCGTTCCGGCTGCCCCGCACCGCCTGCGCGTCGGCCAAACGATCCAGCCGGTCAAGCAGGCCCTTGCTCAACCGGTTGTCAAACCGGCCGCGCAATGTTGTGCCATCGTCTTGCTTGGTCGAAATTTCCTCATAGCCGTTCACCGCACGGTCCATGAGCATGTCCTGCAAGGCATAACGCGACACCAGAATCGCCGCGTCCCAGCCCAAAGCGAAAGCCGCGCCGTCCCGCCGAAAGCGCAAACCATAGGCCGAACGCGGCGACTTACCCACATGCTTCGCCGCGCGCAGGACGCTACCGCCAAAGGCCAGCGCCTCCAAAAAAGCGCGCTGGCACTGCGGGGTCCAGCGATAATCATTGCGGATTTCGGTCATGTCGGGGTCATGTTCCAGTTCAGTACCAATCTCGCACACGCCATTGTTCGCCTGTATTTGCAGCCATTCGTTGTTCATGATCTTTCCTTTATTGGATAAAATATGAATTATAAATCACCATATAGGTTGTAGGAAAGTATTTTTTGGGGTGGGGGGTGGGTGGGGTATGTGGGGGTGGCGATTGGGCGGCGCATGCTTCGAAAAAGCCCGGCGTGAACCTAGCGCGATATTAAGAAAGCCGGATTCGGAATTATCACGAAACTCTCGAAATTTGTATGCTTGGGAGGCAATAGTTGGTTGTCATGACATCCGTTCGGTTAGCCAATCTTCAAACAGATCTAACCGGTGCGACCAAAACACTGCTACATTTCCATCGAGCAGCCGTTTTACGTCGCCTAATTTTATTACCCCTTCCAGCAATGCGGCAGGTTGGACAAAATTGCCCCAATGGCTTCTCCATGCCTCGGCTTTTTTAAGCACATCATTGATGCGTTTTACCGAGTTCGTTTCGTCGTTCGTTACCTTGCATTCCATGGCGAGAACAACACCCTCCTTCAAACCCAACGCGATATCGACTTCGGCACGGCCTGTTAGTCCGCTGGCAAACCGAGCTTTGTGCATGAATTGGTGCGGCAATAGAGCTCCTTGCTGATCGATTGTCCGTGTCGGCAAAAGCTGCCACCCATTTGACTCCAATTTTTCGATAAGTGAGACCTCTTGAATAAGTGCAAGTCGGTTGCGACGCGCGGTTGCCACCCTTTGGGACGCGATCAGCGGAGCGACAGCCTTCAACAGTGAATTTAGTTCCCGCATCGCTGGTCGCCGCTTGGTTCGAAGCCATGGTGCGAGCCGCAGCGCCAGCCAGCTTTGAAATGTCGAAGTGACAATATCCGCCTTTTCAGCCTTGACTGCAGCGCCGGTTTTTTCGGTGCTCTTTGGCCAGTCACTGCAGATTAGCTTAAACTGGTCCTGACTAACGGGCGGAGCCATAAGGAACCGGAACACCAGCATATGCCGACCGGATTGTTGTAGCGCACCGGATACATCAAAAAGAAAATCAGACGCCCGAAGCGCTTCTGATATCATCATCCGTGCCTCTGTGAGCGCCTGACGCCAATCGGCACTTTGATCAACGGGGTTTAGACCATCTTCGTAGAGCCGGCGTGCCTCTATTCTTAGTTTGTCGTGCAATTCTAGCAATTGGGTTGGGCTAAGCGTTGGCAAGCAAATTTTCCGATATTGGCAACAGACGCCTAT
The DNA here is from genome assembly GCF_023910635.1 of Sphingorhabdus sp. Lineage (GTDB taxonomy): Bacteria > Pseudomonadota > Alphaproteobacteria > Sphingomonadales > Sphingomonadaceae > Sphingorhabdus_B. The sequence goes on from NZ_JAAVVZ010000014.1 coordinate 71,593, forward strand.
TTGGCGCTGCCCGTCTTGAAGGGCCGTTCCGCCTTTCCTCTTTCGCGGTATATTGAATGGCGGCTTGAAGTTTCGGCGCTAGCGGCACAAGCACATCTAACGAAGCACGGCCTTGGTCCCAAGAATTTAGGATGTGACTATGCAATGCCGTGCCAATTTTCTGCGCCAATAACGGCGGAACAGCGTTTCCGATCAACCGATACTGGTCCGCACGTTTGCCCGCCAACACCCAATCTGACGGAAATGTCTGTAAAGCTGAACATTCGCGTGGACACAGACGTCTAATTCCGTTGACCGGATCAATAACCCAATCCTGCTGCTGATTGGCGGTAACCGTTCGTGCTGGAAGAGCAGTGTCTGCAATGAACGCACCTTGCTTATAGCCCCAATGCCCGCCCGGACGTGTCGCCTCGGCCTTACCGGGACTTTTGACACCTGTCCCCGGATGTAACTGGCTTAGCTGTTCGAACAGATTGTCATTTGGACGGATTATCTCATCGGGCGAGAGCTTCCCAACCGAGGCCAATGCTTCTGCCATCGGTACCCAAGGTGTTAGGCAACCTTGCTTGTTATGACTAGGGTGAGGGAATGCCAAATGATCACCAAGCCTATATCCAAAAACGACAAGCCTAACTCTGCGCTGGGGAATTCCGAAATCGGCTGAGTTCAATAATGCAACCTGCGTTTGAAAGCCGGCGTTCAATAGTTTGTTGCGAATGAGTGCGAGGGCCGATCCCGGCACGCCATCAGGGCCCCGTGCGGTTAAAAGGCCTCGGACGTTTTCGAACATCAGCCAGCGGACATCTAATTCCCCAGCGAGCCTCACAAAATCATCAAACAAGCGGCCACGAGGATCAAGCCAGCCCTTTTGGTGACCGGCGCTGCTCCAAGATTGGCAAGGTGGGCCGCCAACCAGCAGTGGGATTTGACCTCGTTTCACGCCGATTACATCAAGAATGTGCTCTCCGGTCGTTTCGGAAACATCTGCATTCTCAATCACCGCGTTAGCAAGATGTCCCGTCTGCCGCTGTTTATTCAACAATAACGTTTGATATGCTGCTTGGTCGATATCTGCGGCGTAACGACAGGATAATCCTGCGGATTCCAAGCCGATGTCAAGGCCACCCGCGCCTGAAAACAGTGAAATAAAGCCGATTTTTCGCACAGTTTTCCACCCCTTATCGAAATTCGAATAAAGCTAAATGGCCGCTAGGGCAATCCTATGATTTTGGTTCGCAACCTTTTAGCCGAAGCAACAATTTTATGATATAGGAACAAAAAAAGAACATCAAGGAAAAAGGGCTGGAGGAATGGGCCCCAGCCTACATCGCTCCAACGCAAGGGGGGGGCATCTACGTCGCGGCGATATCTGGTGCAGTGGGTGGCGTGCGTTCTGCCCAAACAAAAAGGGCCGGAGGTTTCCCTCCAGCCCCTTTTTTGTGCATATTGCGAAACGCGTTACGCGCCGGCGACGTCTGACAGATCGATCTTGAGGCCTGGGCCCATCGACGAGCTGATCGCCACGCGGCGGACATATTTGCCCTTTGATCCGCTTGGCTTGCTTTTCACGATTGCGTCGACCAAAGCGTCGAAATTCTTGCGCAGGTCGGAATCGGAGAAGCTTTTCTTGCCGATGCCGCTGTGGATGATGCCTTGCTTTTCAACGCGGAATTCAACCTGACCGGCCTTTGCCGCCTTCACGGCTTCGGCAACGTCCATCGTAACCGTGCCCAGCTTTGGGTTTGGCATCAGGCCCTTTGGACCCAAGGTCTTACCCAAGCGGCCAACGATGCCCATCATGTCCGGCGTTGCGATAACGCGGTCATAATCGAGATTGCCAGCCAGCATATCTTCCATCAGGTCTTCAGCGCCGACCTTGTCCGCACCAGCAGCAGTCGCCGCTGTCGCCTTGTCGCCACGTGCGAACACGGCAACCTTCATGTCCTTACCGGTGCCCGCAGGCAGCGAAACCATGCCGCGGACCATTTGGTCGGCATGACGCGGGTCAACGCCCAAGTTCAACGCGACTTCAATCGTTTCGTCAAACTTGGCAGTCGCCAGTTCCTTGATGGTCTTCAGCGCTTCATCCACGCCGTATAATTTGTCCGCATCGAGATGCGCGAGCGACTTTGCTTTTTTGGTTAGCTTGGCCATGTTCTTAACCCTCCACGACTTCGAGACCCATGGCGATAGCCGAGCCTGCGATGATTTTTACGGCCGCGTCCATGTCGTTCGCGTTGAGGTCGGCCATTTTCAGGGTCGCGACTTCTTCCAGTTGCTTGCGGGTAATTTTACCAGCCGACAGCTTGCCTGGCTCTTTCGAACCGGCCTTCAAACCCAAAACCTTTTTAATCAAAAAGGTTGCAGGCGGTGCCTTCATGATGAAGGTAAAGCTCTTGTCGGCAAAAACGGTGATTTTGGTTGGAATCGGCGTGCCTTTTTCGATGTCGGCGGTCGCCGCATTGAACTGCTTGCAGAATTCCATGATGTTCACGCCGCGCTGACCCAAAGCAGGGCCGATTGGCGGGGATGGTGTGGCCGAACCTGCAGCGACTTGCAGGCCGATATAGCCGTCAATTTTCTTTGCCATATATGGCGTCCTTTCATTCTTTCCCCGCCAAAGCTTTTGCGACGGCGGGTCAAATTAAGCGGTCAAACAGTCGTCCCCAAAGTGAATTGGCGACTTCCTCCCGCACGGGTTCTTCTGATTCTCATCAGGAGAGGGGGCAATTAGTCTAAGTCGACACGTAAATCAACACGCTCGTCACCCTGGGGTGACGGGAATTGTCATCCACAGACCCCAATACCCCAAAATTGTCATTCCCGCGAAAGCGGGAACCCGTGGCCCGATATTTCCGCGCGCGATACAATTTTAGTTCGCACGAAGACACGAAGACCCGGAGCAACTTCTTTGTGCCTTCACGTCTTTGTGCGAACCATTTTACCGATAGCTCAGTCCATGGGTTCCCGCTTTCGCGGGAATGACAAATCAAGGAGTTCACGCAGAGGCGCGGAGGGCGCAGAGCGGCATTCCCCAAAACGTCATGCTGAACTTGTTTCAGCATCCATCGTGCCACGCAGACCGAAGTTTTAGGTTGATAAATGGACCCTGAAACAAGTTCAGGGTGACGGTCCGGGGCGGTGACGGTCTGGGCGGTGACGGTCGGGGGGACCGTCACTTCATCAATTCGACTTCTTCGAAATCCAGCTCGACTGGGGTTGCGCGGCCGAAGATGCTGACCGATACCTTCACGCGGTTTTTGTCGAAGTCGAGTTCTTCGACCAAGCCGTTGAAGCTTGCAAATGGTCCGCCAAGCACCTTGACCTGATCGCCAATTTCATAGTCGACCGAAACGCGCTTCTTGGGCGCAGCTTCGAGTTCTTGCTTGGTGTTGAGGATGCGGGCGGCTTCGGCCTCGGTGATCGGCTGCGGCTTGTTACCCGCGCCCAAAAATCCGGTGACCTTTGGCGTATTCTTGACCAAGTGATAGACGTCGTCATTCATGTTCAGCTTTGCCAGAACATAGCCGGGGAAGAATTTGCGTTCGGCCTTGATCTTCTTGCCGCGACGCACTTCGGTAACCTGTTCGGTTGGAACCTCTATGGCTTCGACCAATTGCGTGAGGCCAATGCGCTCTGCCTCGGCCAGAATCTGGTCGCGGACCTTGTTTTCAAAGCCCGAATAAGCGTGAATGATGTACCAGCGTGCCATAATATATTTCTTTTCCCCAAAACTCTCTGAAGGGTCTGCGCTTAGCCTTCGGCCAGCGCGAGCAGCCCCTTTACGATTGCGGCAAACACCGCGTCGACGCCTAAAAAGAAGATGGCAAGGATGATCGTCATGATCAACACCATGATCGCGGTCTGCACGGTTTCCTGGCGCGAGGGCCATACCACCTTGCCGATTTCGGTCCGTACCTGACGGATGAATTCACCGGGGCTATTCTTTGCCATATCGTTTCTTCCTGTTCGATCCCGAGGATAGCCGCCAGCGCTCCGACCGGCGGGTCGAGAGCGATATAGGTTCCTATTTCGGAAAGACCAAGTCTGTAGCGATGGATTCG